>NZ_BSTM01000024.1 GCF_030269515.1 Actinomadura sp. NBRC 104412
AGCCCCTCAGCCCGGTGCAACCGACGGATCTCCGCCCAGTCCTCCACCTTCAACACCTCACCAGGGTCCAGGGGCGGGTCACGATTCGGCCGGAACCACAGGGTCAGTCTTCAGGCGGAATCAACAGGCGTCGGGCGCTGGGCGCCCTCCTTTTCCGGCACTGCGTGCGATCGCTGTATCGCTTGGACTCGGCTTGGCGGCTGCGCGGTCGGAACGCTTGGGTGCTGTTCGGGGTTGGGGTGACTGGCTGAGGTGTGCTTGGGGCTTGTTTGGGGACGGGTTGGGTCCTTGGTGGTGGGCGTGTCTCGGGTGGGGGGTTGGGGCGGCTAGGGTGGAGGGCGCTATGGCTCAAGAGGTGACCTTTTACGAAGCGGTCGGCGGTGAGGAGACCTTCCGGCGCCTGGTCCACCGCTTCTACCAGGGTGTCGCGGAGGACCCGGTACTCCGTCCCCTCTATCCCGAGGAAGATCTCGGCCCTGCCGAGGAGCGGCTGCTGCTCTTCCTCATCCAGTACTGGGGCGGCCCCAACACCTACAGCCGGCAGCGCGGCCATCCGCGCTTGAGGATGCGGCACGCGCCGTTCGTGATCGGGGAGCGCGAGCGCGAGGCGTGGTTGCGGCACATGCGGGACGCGGTGGACGAGCTGGAGCTTCCCGAGGATCTGGAACGGATGCTCTGGGACTACTTCACGATGGCCGCGCGCAGCATGGTCAACTCGCCGACCTGACGGCTGGCACAGGGTGCCCCTGTGCCAGCCGGTGTCGGCTCAGAGGGGTGGGCGCTGGAGGCGCAGGGGGTCGGTCTCCACGTTCGGTGCCGACTTGAAGAGTTGCGGGCTCGGGGTGGTCCCGGCCCAGCGGTTCAGGTCGGCTATCGCCTTGGCCTGCTGGTCGGCGGGCAGCCTCGTGATGAGCCTGGCGCTGTGGTTCATACCGGGCGCCGTGTAGACGGCAGAGTCGGTGCTGCCCTTGCCCAGGCAGAAGCGCTCCGAGCCCCACGGGTCGTTCTCGCCGTAGATGAACATCAGGCGGCTGCCGTGGTTGCGCACCCAGCGGTCGATGTCCCGCATGGCCCGTCCGCCGTCGAACCGCATCGGGATGTTCATGGGGACGTACGTACGGGGCTGGTAGCTGCTCTCGTACCGCAGGAGGGGGCGCAGCCAGGTGAACTGTGGTGTCGGCCAGCCCAGTTGCGTACCTGCCTGGTAGTAGTACGGGATGTACGGCGCAAGTCCCTGGTCGGTGTAGAAGGACAGGCCGGAGATGGCGTTCAGGCTCGCGTACAGGTCGTCGTCGGAGGCGTCCAGTGGGGGCAGATCGGGGCAGTCGGTCTGGAGGCTGTACTGCCAGAACGCCCACTCGTAGTCCATGACGGAGTTCTCGAAGGCCCGGTCGGGCGTCCGCAGGAGGGAGAACGTCCAGCCGTTGCGCGCGGCCTCGGCCTTGAACCTCGCGAGCATGGCGGGACGCCGCTTGAGGAACTCGCGGGCCAGGTTCTTCAGGTGGGCCCGGCACTCGTCGTCGGTGCCGACGGTCCGGAAGAACTCGTCGTACCGGCTGTCCTCGTCGTTGTCGGAGTCGTTGGGCGCGACGTACACCACGCTGCCGTCCACGTCGCCGGGGTAGAAGCGCTTGTGGTAGACGGCCGTCATGCCGCCCTTGCTGGCCCCGGTGGAGATCCACTTGCGGTTGTAGATCTTTTTGAGCGCGCCGATGAGCCGGTGCTCGTCGGTGGCCGCCTGCCAGATGGTGTCCTTGGTCCAGTCGGCGGGTTCGGGTCTGGACGGGGTGAAGTAGCGGTGCTCCAGCGAGATCTGGTTGCCGTCCACCAGCGTCGTCGGCTCGGCCGTGAACATCGTCTCCGGCGTGTTGTAGCCGCTGGTGTAAAGCACCACCGGCCTGTCCTCGGACTTGTGCTGGAGCATCAGCCGCTGTTCGAACCACCGCCCGTGGGGTCGCCTGTGGTCCACCGGCTGCCGGTACGTCAGCCAGAACCACCGGACACCGGCGATGGTCGAGGTCCTCTCCTCGACCTTCATGCCGGGGATCGCCTTCAGCCGGTCGGCGATGTCCCCGACCGCGGGAGCGGCCTGGACGGCCTGCGCCGCCGTACCGGTCAGCCCGGCGGCCAGCAGCAGGGCGAGCACACCTCGTGAGACGCGCCGCATCGTCATCCCCTTCGCCTGGGAGCACAATTAGCGAGGCGACACTAAGGGGAAAAGAACGGGCAAAACGGGTCTCTGTCGTGCTTGTTACTCGTCCGTGATCATGTGGGCATAGTACTTCAGGATGTGGCCGACCCCACGAGCCGGACGAACTCCTCCATGCACGTCAGGCAGTGGGCGGCATGGCGGCTGAGCCGCTGGATGTCGATCTCGGGATACACGCCGTTCGCCCGCGCGAAGTCACGCACATAGGGGCACGGGCGCGGCTCGTCTTCGGCGGACGAGGTCATCCGGGGCGCGCCACCGCCGGAGGCGTTCATCTAAAGCTCCGTGAGCGTCGGCGGCGGATGTTGGATTTCCACATCTCCACTACGCGCGATGGTCGGGGACGGTTCGGCCCGTTCGGTAACACCGGGAGCCGCACCCGTGGACCTGCGTGAACCGGGTGCGGCGTTCCGGGAAACCGAACGGTGAGCGAGAGCCAGGTCAGTCGCGGGTCAGCCTGCGGTGCGTGACCCGGTGCGGGCGGGCCGCCTCGGCGCCCAGCCGGTCGATCTTGTTCTTCTCGTAGTCGGCGAAGTTGCCCTCGAACCAGAACCAGTTGGAGCCTTCCTCCCACGCCAGGATGTGGGTGGCGATGCGGTCCAGGAACCACCGGTCGTGCGAGGTGATCACCGCGCAGCCGGGGAAGTCCAGTAGCGCATTCTCCAGAGAACTCAGCGTCTCGGTGTCGAGGTCGTTGGTGGGCTCGTCCAGCAGCAGAACGTTGCCGCCCTGCTTGAGGGTCAGCGCCAGGTTCAGCCGGTTGCGCTCGCCGCCCGACAGCACGCCCGCGGGCTTCTGCTGGTCGGGCCCCTTGAACCCGAACGCGGCGACATACGCCCGCGACGGCATCTCGACCTGGCCGACCCTGATGTGGTCGCGCTCGTCCGAGACGACCTGCCACACGGTCTTGGACGGGTCGATGCCGCCCCGGCTCTGGTCGACATAGGAGATCTTGACGGTGTCGCCGATCCTGAGCTCACCCGCGTCCGGCTGCTCCTCACCGATGATCATGCGGAACAGCGTGGTCTTGCCGACCCCGTTGGGGCCGATGACGCCGACGATGCCGTTCGGAGGCAGGTTGAACGACAGCTTCTCCATCAGCACCCGGTCGCCGAACCCCTTGGTCAGGTCCTCGGCGACGATCACCGTGCTGCCCAGCCGCGGGCCCGGCGGGATCTGGATCTCCTCGAAGTCCAGCTTCCGGGTCTTGGCCGCCTCGGCCGCCATCTCCTCGTACCGCTGGAGACGCGCCTTGCTCTTGGTCTGCCGCGCCTTCGGGTTGGAGCGGACCCACTCCAGTTCCTCCTGGAGGCGCTTCTTGCGCTTGGCGTCCTTGTTGCCCTCGACCTTGAGCCGGTCCGCCTTCTTCTCCAGGTACGTCGAGTAGTTGCCCTCGTACGGGTACAGCCGTCCCCTGTCGACCTCGCAGATCCAGCCCGCCACGTTGTCCAGGAAGTACCGGTCGTGGGTGACGGCCAGGACCGTCCCCTCGTACTTCTCCAGGTACTGCTCCAGCCACTGGACGCTCTCCGCGTCCAAGTGGTTGGTGGGCTCGTCCAGCAGCAGCAGGTCGGGATGTTCGAGCAGCAGCTTGCAGAGCGCCACCCGGCGCCGTTCACCACCCGACAGCCGCGTCACCGGCAGGTCCCCGGGCGGGCACCGGAGCGCGTCCATGGCCTGTTCGAGCTGGCTGTCGAGGTCCCAGGCGTTGCGGTGGTCGAGCTGCTCCTGGAGCTTGCCCATCTCCTCCATCAGCTCGTCGGAGTAGTCGGTCGCCATCTTCTCGGCGATCTCGTTGAACCGGTCGAGCATCGCCTTGGTCTCGGCGACCCCTTCCTCGACGTTGCCGAGGACCGTCTTCTCCTCGTTGAGCGGCGGTTCCTGCTGGAGCAGCCCCACCGTGTACCCCGGCATGAGCCGGGCGTCGCCGTTGGACGGCTGCTCCAGGCCGGCCATCATCCGCAACAGCGTGGACTTGCCCATCCCGTTCGGCCCCAGAACGCCGATCTTCGCTCCGGGCAGGAAGCTCATGGTGACGTCATCAAGGATGACCTTGTCACCGTGCGCCTTGCGCACGCGCTGAAACGTGAAGATGTACTCCGCCATATGCTCAAGCCTATTGGGTGCCGGGGGGTGGTGTGTTTATTGGCGGCGGGCGCGGGGCGTCTTCCGTGCGGCGACGCGCGGCCGGGGGCGTGGCTTCGCTCGGCCCCGCGTAGGTGGTGGTGATTACTGGTGGTTGGTCGGTTTTGGGGTGAAAGTTAGCGGGCTATTCGCCGGCGGCCTTCGAGCCGTCCAGGGCGGGGAGGCAGACTCGGTCGCGGCCGGACTGCTTGGCCCGGTAGAGGGCGAGGTCGGCGGCGGCCAGCAGCTCGATCAGGTCTTCGCCGTGCATGCGGAACAGCGCCACGCCCACGGAGATCGTCACGGCGACCGTGCCGTCCTCGGCGGGGACGGCCAGGCGCCGCACGCGGCCGCGCAGGCGTTCGGCGACGCGGCACGCCTCCACCGTGTCCGCTCCGGGCAGCAGTACGACGAACTCCTCGCCGCCGAACCGTCCCACGATGTCGTAGTCCCGCAACTGGCCGCAGAGGGTGGTGGCGACGCCCACCAGCACCTGATCTCCGACCAGGTGGCCGTGGGTGTCGTTCACCCGCTTGAAGTGGTCGATGTCGATCAGCAGCAGCGCCAGCGGGTCGTGGGTGCGTTGCGCGCGGGACAGCTCGGTGTCGGCCTCGCGCTGCCAGGCCGCCGCGTTCAGCAGGCCCGTCTTGGCGTCGGTGCGGGCCGCCGCCTGCAACTGCTGATGCATCAGGCTCCGCTGCAACAGCACCACCGGAGGCAACGCCAGCACCAGCAGTCCCAGCGACAGCGCGCTGACGATGGCGACCAGGACGCCGACGCACAGCTCCACCACGTCCAGAAGAAGACTCTCGCGGTTCCACAGGAGGTCCCGCCAGCGCCCGCCCGGGTTGGCGGCATGCGCCGCGATCACCACCAGGATCGTGTCCAGCACCGTGAACAGCGCGGCACAGCCCACCGCCACGAGCAGGTCGAGGGAGCCCCCGACCACCCAGGTCGGCGTCCCGCCCAGCGGCTCGGGCACCGCCAAGTGGAACACCAGCGACGCGGCGCCGCCCGCCAGGCCCTGCGCCGACATGACCAGGACCCGCCGGTACAGCAGCGTGCGCCGCACCCTGAACTGCATCAGCAGTTGCACCGGCACCGGGATCAGCAACGCGTACACCGGCGGCAGGAGCAGTGCGACCGGCAGCCACCAGGCCGACAGCATGTCGCGGGCGACGCCCGCCGGCATCCCGAGCCGCCGGGACGCCTCGATGCAAACGACGCCGCAGGCCAGCAGTGCGGCAAGAGTCAGTAGATCATTCGAGCGCGGAACGGCGTTCAGCACCGCCACGACCGTCAGCGCCAGATGCGTCGCGACGACCAGAGGCACATACACCGCCAGCAGGGACGGGCGCAACGGAACCGCCAGCAGCCTGGGCTTCCTGGCCAGATCCCCGCCGCGGTCACCAGCGGACGACCGCACAGCCGTCATCCTTCCCCCTAAGCCTCACGTTGTGTAACACGATAATTGCAAGGTGTGCGGAGCGGGCTGGAAACCGGTACCTTCGATAACGCACAAGTGGGTAGCCGAGCCGTGACCCACCGTAGGAGCAGCGAAACCGCTGTCCGCCGCACATCCAGAGGGGGAGTAGACATGAGCGGCATTTCCTGGATATAGCGCGGCCGCGACCCGACGACGCGGGGGCGCCAGCCGGTGGATCCCCGCCCGCCGCCGCGCCCCCTTCTCCCGAACGAGTCCCCCGCGAGCCGTCACCTCCCCGCTCCACTCCGGATCGGCCCGAACCGGCCCATCCGTCCACACCCGCGGTGGCACCGCCCTGAACCGTTCTCTCGGACACCCTCGTACGACAGGCTGGGACAGGCGGCCGGTTGACGCGACGCCGAGGCGCGGTCGAGGTGACGGGCGACCGCGGCAACGGGGTGACCGCTCGCGGGACGGTGATGCGGCATGTCGTTGCAGGAGTACGAGCCCACGGCACCGGGTGGCGGCGCCCGGCTGCTCACCGGGGTGGGCGCCGGTCTCGTATCGGGACTGGCGGTCGGCGGGCTGATGGCATGGCAGGGCCTGATCGAGTCGCATGGCGCCTACGGCTGGGCCATCTTCGCCGCGTACGCGACCGTCACCGGCGGGCTGCTGGGCGCGATCGTCGGACGGCGGCCCTACGGCACGGCGGTGTCCGCGTCGGGCGGGCTGCTCCTCGGGCTGCTCGGCTGGGTGGTCTGGTGGCCGACCGTGGACCCGCTGCTGCGTTCCACCACCCTGACCTGGTCGATCGCGGCGGCAAGGGACGCCTACCCCGAACTGGTCGGCTCACTGCTGCAAGGCGCCCTCGCCGGGACGCTCTATCACCTGGGCACCACCCTTCTCCCGGTGCGCGTGGGCGCCCGCCGTCCACCCAAGATCAGGGCGGCGCGGCCTCCCGCGGCGCTCGTGGTCATCGTCGGCGGCGGGTTCGGCGGCGTCAGCGCCGCCCGCAGGTTCGAGCGGCTGAACCTGCGCTCCGACCGCTTCGCGGTGACCCTGATCAGCGACTCCAACTTCCTGCTGTTCACCCCGATGCTCGCCGAGGTCGCCTCGGGCGGGCTGGAGGCACAGCACATCAGCTCACCCGTCCGCGCGGCCGTCACGCACACCAGGTTCCGCCACGGCCGCGTGACCCACATCGACATCGCGCGGCGGCTCGTCCACCTGGAGGGCCCGGGCGAGAGCGTCCCCTACGACCACCTGGTACTGGCGGTCGGGTCCGTTCCTCATTTCCTGGACCTGCCGGGCGTCGCCGAGCACGCCTTCACGCTCAAGTCGCTCGCCGACGCGGCACGGCTGCGCGACCAGGTGCTGACCATGCTGGAGCGGGCCGACCAGGAGACCGACCCCCGCGAGCGGGCGCGGCTTCTCACGTTCGTCGTCGCGGGCGGCGGGTTCGCCGGGACGGAGGCGGTCGCCGAGCTCTACGACCTCACCCACGGCGTGCTCCACTTCTACCCCGGCATCGACCCTGACGAGCCGCGCTTCGTCCTCGTCCACTCGGGCAAGCGCATCCTGCCCGAACTGTCGGAGCGTCTGGGCGACTACGCGCTCGGCAAGCTGCGTGCACGCGGTATCGAGTTCCGCCTGGGCGTCCGGGTGAGTTCGGCCGGCGACCGCGAGGTGACGCTGAACGACGGGGAGGTCATCTCCACGGCCACCTTCGTCTGGGCGGCGGGCAACCGGCCCAACCCACTGCTGCGGTCGCTGCCCGGCGAACGCGGCCGCGGCGGCTCGGTCCCCGTCGACCGGACACTGCGCGCCTTCGAGCTGGAGGACGTCTGGGCGATCGGCGACTGCGCCCACATCCCCGGCCCGGACGGCGCCCCGTACCCGCCGACCGCCCAGCACGCGATCCGCGAAGGCAAGGCCGTCGCCGACAACATCGCGGCCGTCCTCAAGGGCCGCCGCCCCCGTCCGTTCCGCTTCACCACCCTCGGCATCTTCGTCGCGCTCGGCCATCGCACCGCCGCCGGAGAGATCCGCGGCCGCCCGTTCTCGGGACTGACCGCCTGGCTCCTCTGGCGCGGCATCTACCTGGCCAAACTCCCCGGCCTCGAACGCCGTGTCCGGGTCCTCCTCGACTGGGCGCTCGAACTGGTCTTCCCCCGCGACATCGTCGTCACCGGCACCCAGACCACAACCCCGCTCACAACGCGAGGCCCCCAATGACCCCCATCCCCAACCACCAACCACCACCCCCGCCCCACGGACAGCCGCCGAACCTCCGCACAACGCCACCCACACCCAACACAACACCACCCGCAAACCGTGAGGCGCCGCCCACAGCAATCGGGGGACCATCCACAGCAAGCGGAGAGCTGCTGGACTCCCGTACGGCGCCGCACGCAGCGCACGCGACACCGCCCCTCGCGCGTGAGGGGCCGCACGCAGCACAGGGGAAGGCACCGGATCCGCGCACGATGCCGCGCGCAGAGCACACGCCACCGTCTGCAAACCCTGGGGAGCCGCACGCAGGACGCAAAAGGCTGACGGATCCCCGTATGGCGCCGCCCGTGGCGCACACAACGCCGGCCGCAGTGCGTGGGGGGCTGTCCGCAGCACAGGGAGGGATGGCGGATCCCCACACGATGCCGCCCGTGGCGCACGCGACGCCGCGAGGGGGGCCTGCTGCGGGTGGGGGGCTTCCCACGGCGCGTGGGGGGTTGCCTGGGGTACGTGGGGCTTTGCCGGGTGCGTTGGCGGGGCTGGCCGGGGGCGTGGTGTTCGCTGCCGCGATGGGTTCGCTGGGCACGCTCCCGGCCGTGGCGGCGCTTGTCCGGTCGGACTCGGCCTGGGTCGGCCTCGCGCTGCACCTGGCGATCGCCGCCCTGGTCGGGGCCGGGTTCGGGCTCCTCGCGGCGCACCAGCGGATCCGTTCGAGCGAGCTGCTGTTCTGGGGCCTGGCCTATGGGGTGTTCTGGTGGTTCCTCGGGACACTGACCCTCCTTCCTCTGCTGACCGGGACGCCGCTTACCTGGAGCCTTGAGGCCGCCCAAGCCGCCGTGCCGAGCCTTCTGGGCCACCTCTACTACGGCGCGGTCACCGCCGTCGCCTTCGCCCTGCTGCACAGGGACGGCCAAGGCGATGACCACCTGCGGCCTCGTACGTTGCTGCGCGGCCTGCTCTCCGCGCTCGTCGTCGCCTGCTTCCTCGTCCTCGCCTTCGGTGTCGGCGCCGGGGCACGCCTGGGCTGGCTGCCGGCCGTCGCGATGTGCATGGGCATCTGCTATCCGGTGGTGTTCACCGGCCGTACCGAGGGCACCGGGCCGGCGCTTGTCCGTGGCACCGCCTACGGGTTCCTCTGGTGGATCGTGGTCAGCCTCACCTTCACGCCCTTGGTGGACGAGGGCGCGCTCGGCTGGGACCAGACCACGGTCGCCGCGGCCATGACGCGGCTTCCGCCGTACCTGCTGGCGGGCGCCGGCATCGCGGCCGTCTTCGGCTTGCTCGGCTCGCTCTCACGCAGCCTGCTGGTGGACGACGTCAGGCTCCTCCACCACGAGACCAGCACACGCGGCCTGCGGGTCGTCGGCTATGGCGCCGTCTCCGGGCTCCTCGGCGGCATCATCTTCGGCTTCGTCTGGTACGCCGTGGACGTCCTGCCCACCGTGGCCGGACTGGTCGGCGCCCGCGGCGTCGTCGCGGGATGGCTCGTCCACCTGGTCATCGCCCAGATCATCGGTGTCTCCTATGCGGTCCTGTTCCGGGGACGCAGCTACGACCTCACCTCCGGCATCGGCTGGGGCCTCTCGTACGGCTTCTTCTGGTGGACGTTCGGCGCCCTGACCCTGCTCCCCGTGCTGCTGGGCCTGCCCCCGCGCTGGAACGCCACCGCCATCGCCGCCGCCTTCTCGGGCCTCATCGGACATCTCGCCTACGGCGCCGCCCTGGGCGCCACATACGCCCGGCTGGAACACCGGCACAACCCCTGGTGGATAGCCCGCAGCCGGGCCGAAGCCGCACGAGCCACCGCACGCCGCGAACAGATCCTGGGCTCGGCCCCCGCGCTTTGGATCCTCACCATCCTCATCTCGCTGACCATTCCCGTCCTGGTGGGCACCACCTGACGGGGACACGGCGACCACGGGATCGACGGCCACCGTGAGCGTCCTCTGGCGGGGGCGGGTCGCGGGTGCCCCTGGTGGGACGCATGGCGGAGCGATGCCCACCTACGTTGGGATGCCCCTCGTTCCCCGATGCGGCCGGCGTCCGGACCGTCCACCTGGCCGAGATTCTGGCCTCGACGGAGGAGGAGGCCGCCCAATGAACGGCCGCCCAGGGGTTAGGCGGCTTGGGGTTGTTGTTGGGGGTCTTGGTCGGTTTCAGGGGTTTCCGTGGTCGGTTGGTCTTCGAGAGCGGTGCTGGTCGGGGCTTCGGGGGCGGGGCCGGTCAGGGCCCACTGGTCGGTCACCTCCCGGGCCTCTCGGCGGTCTTCTTCGGTGAGGGCGCCGCCGCGCTGGACGGGACGGAAGTGGGCGGTGCCGCGGGACAGGTCGTGGCCCAGGGTGGTGGCCTCGATCTCGGCGGAGAAGCGCCACTGGCCGTCGCGTTCGTACTGGCGGACGCGGAGGCGGCCGGTGACGACCACGGGCTGGCCGCGTTTGAGCTCGGAGGCGTTGACGTTGTCCGCCAGGCCGCGCCAGCAGTTGACGGTGAGGAACATGGTCTCGCCGTCCTGCCATTGGCCGAGCCCCCTGTCGAAACGGCGCGGGGTGACGCCCACCCGCACCGACAGGAACGGGGTGCCGTTGGCGGTGATGGTGAAGAAGGGCTCGGCGGCGAGCCAGCCGACCACGGTGACGTTCGCTTCGTTCATGGCTGCTCCGTTCTCATCGGACGACCACACAACGGTGACCGATGAGAACGGAGCGCGACAAGAGACCCAATGGGCTGTGGATAACTCAGCCGTTCAGGACGTTGGTCACCTCGTGGCGGAAGTGGCCGTAGCGGTCCAGCTCGGCGGCCACCGGGTCGAGGACCTTCTCCTGGGCGACCTCCTCGATGCGTTCCCGCATGTGGGTCTCCATCCGCTGGCCGTGCTTGGCGGCCTGGAGCGCCACCAGGTTGCGGCAGGCCGCGGACGTGAGGGCGCCCATGCCCAGGGTGCAGGCGACCAGGACCGTGACGTAGGGGATGAGGCCCGTCCCGCCCAGCAGGGCGTTGGGGTCGCCGCCGTCGGGGCCGACCACGGCGTAGACCAGGAGGAGGGCGATCCACAGCACGCCGAGCCCGCTGACCAGGACGAGGAAGTACTGCCACGTCTTCACCAGCCACCACCAGCCGGGGATCTGGTTGAACGAGGGCAGCGCGTCCATCAGGGCGGCGCCGAGCGACTCGGGGAGCTCGGAGGCGTGGGAGCGGGCCGCGGCCCGTACCGAACGGGCCCACGGCTCGGGCAGGGTGCGGGTGACGCCTTCGGTGACGCCCTGGAGGGCGGTGTCGATGTCGCCCTGCTGGGCGCCGATGGGGCCGGTGAAGGCGTTGCGCAGCTCGTCGCGGAGCTCGGTCAGCCGCATCCGGCGCAGCGGGTCGCTGCGCAGGCGGGTGACCAGCGCGCCGACGGGCCAGCCGACGAAGTCGGCGGCGCGCAGCTCGTAGGCGCTCTCCATGGCCTCGGCGACGGCGGGCGCCCCGGCCGCGTCGGCGAGGGCCTGGACGAGCTGGGCGCGGCGGTCGGGGGCGACGCCGGACGGTGGCTCGATGTCGCCCCGGTAGGCGGCGAGGCGTTCGGCGAGCCTGTCGATGTCGGCGTGCAGGCGTTCGCCGCGGGCCCGCCGGGCGGCGACGGTGTCGACCAGCACCTCCCGGAAGCCGCGGACCCCGGCCTGGTCGAGCGCGGACGTGGTGACGATGCGGGGGTCGGCCAGGCCCTCGGCCTGGAGCAGGCGGCGCAGGTCGGCGACGCAGTCCTCGACCTCGAACGACTGGAGCCGGTCGATCTGGTTGAGGACGATCAGCGTCACGGCGGCGTGCCGGGCGAACGGGACGATGTAGTTGCGGTGCAGGGCCGCGTCGGCGTACTTCTGCGGGTCCACCACCCACACCAGCAGGTCGGCGATGCTGACGAAGCGGTCGACCTCGGCGCGGTGGACGGCCTGGATGGAGTCGTGGTCGGGCAGGTCCAGCAGGACCAGGCCGTGCAGGGAGCTGTCGTCGCGTTCGGTGTCCAGGGCGCTGGCGCGGGCGTAGCGGTGCCGCTTGTCGACGTCGAGCCAGTCGAGGAGCGGCCCGGCGCCGTCCAGGCCCCAGACGCAGGCGTGGGCGCGCGAGGTCATCGGGCGGCGCAGCCCGGTGGGTGAGAGCTCCAGCCCGCAGACGGCGTTGAACAGGGACGACTTGCCGCTGCCCGTCCCGCCGGCGAGGGTCACGACGGTGTGGTCGCCCGACAGGCGCAGCCGCTGGCCGGCACGGTCGAGCAGTTCGACGGCGTCCTCCAGCAGGACGGGGTCGAGCCTGCCGCCGCCGTACTGGACGAGCCGGTCGAGGCCGTCGAGGCGGGCGGCCACGCCGGAGCCGGGCTCGGCGGCGGGCACGGGTGGCGCGGTATGGGAGCGACGGCCGCCCGCGCCGTCCGGGGGGACGTTCGCTGAGGCGGGGATGGCCGATGTGGTCATCGGGCGACCTCGAGGTTGTAGGTGGCCTGGTACAACTGGACGGGCACGGTCTCGTCGGGGATGCCGGCGGCGTCGATGGCCTGCCCGTAGCGGATCGCCTCCTCGTCGAAGAGCATCCCGATCCGGTTGCGCAGGTCGGCGCGGGCCTTGGCGCCCATGCCGCGCAGCGACTCGGCGCCGAACAGGGCGTTGAGCAGCCGCTGCGGCACGGCGCTCGTGCCGCCCTCGACCGCGACCTCGGACGTACCGTACCCGAGCAGACCGACCGTCAGGACCAGGGAGACCGCCTCCGAATCGAACGAGACCAGCTTGGCGACGGAGCGCTTGGTGACGCCCTCGGTGCGGATCAGCTCCTGAACGTGGTCCTGCCAGGCGCTGACCGCGCGGGTGACGCGGCGGGACAGTTCGGGGGACGCGTGGCCGAGGCCGGCGGCGGGACCGGCCAGGACCTGGCGGCCCGCGGGGTGCTCCCGCCACGAGACGACGACCTGCTCGGCGGCGTGCTCGGCGGTCGAGCAGATCAGCGATTCCAGGGCGCTGCGCAGCGCGGCCTTCAGCGCGCGGACCCGGGCGGGGTTGCGGCGCCTGCTGGAGGCCCTGCGGCTGGGACGGCCGCGCGGCGCGCGCAGGGAGCGCAGCAGGTCTCCGGTGCCGGCGAAGTCCTGCCAGCGGGCGAGCACCTCGCCGCGCAACAGGGAGCCGTTGCGGGTGGCCTCGTCCAGCTCGGCCAGCGCGGTGCCGTAGGCGGTGTCGACCGCGTGGGCCAGCTCGGCGCGCTGCTCCACCTGCGCCTCGACCTGCTTGGCCAGCTCGGGTACGCGGGTGCGGAAGCTGTTGAGGACGGCGGCCAGGGTGTCGCCGATGACGATCGTGCGGTCGTCGGCGCTCTCGGCCATGCCGACCAGCCACTCCCGGATGTCCTCGACGGCCTCCTCGGGGAGCCGGCTGTCCTCCACCCGGGTCTCCGGGACGGTGAACCTGCGGGTCTCGCCGACCTCGTGTTCGGCGAGCATCTCGCCGAAGTGCTCGACGACCTCGGCGCCCGCCCCGTCGGGCACGCGGGACAGCACGACGCCGACGGTGGCGCCGTTCTCCTTGGCGCGCCGCAGCATCTCCCAGACCTGGGCGTCGGCGTAGCGGGCGGCGGTGGTGACGCACAGCCACAGGTCGGCGGCGGCCATCAGCTTGGTGGCGAACTCGTAGTGGTCCTCGAAGACCGAGTCGAAGTCGGGGCTGTCGAGCAGCGCCAGCCCGGGCGGCAGCGACTCGCTGCCGATCACGACGAGCTGGTCGCCGGCGATGGCGTCGGGGGCGGGGCCGCGGACCCGTCCCATGCCGGGCAGCATCGGCCCGTTCAGGAACCAGTCGGCGTGGTCGGGGTGGCACACCAGGATGGGGCTGCTGGTGGTGGGGCGCAGCACGCCGGTGGCGCTGACCCGCGCCCCGACCAGCGTGTTGACCAGGGTGGACTTGCCCGCTCCCGTGGATCCGCCCAGCACCACCAGCATCGGGCTCGCGGACGCCTGGATCCGGGGCAGGACGTAGTCGTCGAGCTGGTTGCGCAGTTCGAGCTGGGCCTCGCGGGCCGCCTCCACGCCCGGGACCTCCAGCAGGAAGTCCAGCGCGGCGATCCGGTCGCGCAGGTCGGTGAGGATCCTGATCAGCTCGCCGCGCCGTATCTCGATGCCCGCCTGGAGGGCCTCGGCATCACCGGACGGGTCACCGGCTCCCGGGCCGCCGCCCGCGTCACCGGACCCGCCCGACCGCTCGGGACGGTCGAACCAGTGCGCCCACTGCGTCGCCGAGCCCTGGGTGCCGGTGTCGCCGCCCGCGGGGCCGCCCGCGCCGGTGTCGAACTCGACCGGGGCGGCGCCGCCCTTGGGCCTGTCCTCGTCCCTGTCCTTGTCCCTGTCCTCGTCCTTGGCGCGCCCTGACCGCCTGCCCTTTCCGCTGGACGGCTTCTTGCCGCCTGACGTGCTTCCGGGCGACGAGGCGGCGGCACCCTGGGGGGCGGCCTCGCTCACCGGCGTCTCGCCCTCACCACCGGGCGAGCCCTCACCACCGGGCGAGGCGGCGGGCACGTCGGCCTCGCCGTGGGGGCCGGGGGCCACGCCTGCCTCCTCGTCGTGTACCGCGCTCTGCTCTGCGGGGGGTGTCACGGGTCCCGTCCCAAGTCCGCTCGCATCATGTCGATCTCTCGTGCCACGTTGACCACGTCACCCACGACGACGATCGCCGGCGGCCGTACCCCGGCGGCCGCCATCTCCTCGGCCACCGTGCCCAGCGTTGCCGTCAGCGCTCGCTGGCCCGGGAGGGTGCCGTCCTGGACCACGGCGACCGGCATATCAGACGACCGACCATAGCGCATGAGGGTTTCGGCGATCAGCGTCATCCGCTCGACCGCCATCAGGAGGATCAGGGTGCCGCGGGACCGGCCCAGCGCGGGCCAGTCGACCGTGGAGGCGGGGTCGCCCGGGGGCACGTGCGCGGAGACCACGTGGAACTCCTGGGTGACGCCCCGGTGGGTGACCGGGATGCCCACGGCGGACGGCACGGCGACGGCGCTGGTGATGCCCGGGACGACGGTCACGGGGATGCCGTGCTTGGCGCAGTGCAGCACCTCCTCGGCGCCGCGCCCGAACACGAACGGGTCGCCTCCCTTGAGCCTGACCACGAACCTGCCCTGCCGGACGTGCTCGACGAGGTAGTCGTTGATGCGCTCCTGGGTGACGGTACGGCCGTAGGGGATCTTGGCGGCGTCCACCACCTGGACGTCGGCGGGCAGCTCGTCCAGCAGTTCGCGGGGGGCCAGCCGGTCGGTGACGACCACGTCGGCCTGCGCCAGGAGCTGCCGTCCCCGCACGGTGATCAGCCCGGGGTCGCCGGGGCCGCCGCCGACCAGCGCCACGCCGACCGGCTTGGCGCGGGAATGCCGGGCCTCCAGGGTGGCGTCGCGCAGCCCGTCCACGACGGCGTCGCGGATCCCGGCGGCGCGCCGGGGGTCGCCGCCCGCCACCACGCCGACGGTGGTCTCCCCCACCCGGCCGCTCGCGGGCGTCCAGGCCGCGGACGCGTCGGCGTCGTCGGCCCGAACGCACCAGATGCGGGACGCCTCGGCCTCGGCGGCGACGGCGGCGTTGACCTTGGCGTCGTCGGTGACGGCCTGCACGAGCCAGGCGCCGTCGCAGTCGCCCTTCCGGTACGGGCGGCGCAGCCAGGTGAGGTTGCCGTCCCCCGCGGCCAGGTCCTCAAGGGACGGGGTGACCTCGGGGGCGACGAGCACCACCTCCGCGCCCGCGGCCAGCAGCGCGGGCACCCGCCTCTGGGCGACGCGCCCCCCGCCGACGACGAGCACTCGTCGCCCGCCCAGTCGCAGGGCTAGCAGGTACGGGGGCACGTGAGGGTTCTTCCGATCGGGGCTGTGGAATCGTTCGCCGGCACCGGTGACGGACTCGTGATGATGTGGACCAAAGGTACTCGGGTTGCCGTCGTCATGGAGAGGGCTCCTCCAGTCGATAGCCGAGCGTGACTCATTCCGTGATCATGTCGTTACTCCGCCGGTTCACCGTGCCGGGTCCGGGCCGCGCGGGGTGGCGTCCCGGGCGGCGTCCCGGTCCGGGCGCTTCGCGCTGACCCCGGCCGAGTCGAACGTGGCGACCTCGTGAAAGACCCGTACCGCGCCCTGGACCAGCGGCAGTGCCAGCAGGGCGCCGGTGCCCTCACCGAGCCGCAGTTCGAGATCGACCAGCGGGCGAAGCCCCAGGTGACCTACGGTAGCCGAATGACCGGGCTCGGCCGAACGGTGCCCGGCAACGCACCCGCCGAGGGCCTGCGGCGCCAGCGCGGCGGCCACCAGCGCGGCGGCCCCGGCGATCACGCCGTCCAGCACGAGGGGGACGCGCAGCGCCGCCGCCCCGAGGATGAACCCGGCCAGCGCCCCGTGTTCCAGCCCCCCGACGGCGGCGAGCGCGCCCAGCGGGTCGCCGTCCGCGGATTCCCGGTCGAGGAGGCCGTGGCGGGTCAGGGCCGTGCGGACGACCTCGATCTTGCGGGCGTGGGTGGCGTCGTCGATGCCGGTCCCGCGTCCGGTGACGTCCTCGGGGGGCAGGCCGGTGAAGGCGGCGACCAGGGCGGCGGACGCGGTGGTGTTGGCGATGCCCATGTCACCGGTGAGCAGGCAGCGGGCTCCGGAGGCCACCAGTTCGCGGGCCACCTCGATGCCGACCGCGACGGACCGCACGGCCTGGTCGGGCGTCATCGCGGGACCTTCGGTGATGTCGGCCGTCCCGTGGGCGACCTTGCGGATGAGCAGGCCGGGGGCGCGCTCCAGGTCGGCGGCGACGCCCGCGTCCACGACGGTGACGGACGCGCCGACCTGCGCGGCGAACGCGTTGACGACCGCGCCTCCGGCGAGGAAGTTGGCCACCATCTGGGCGGTGACCTCCTGGGGCCAGGGCGAGACGCCGCGCGCGTGGACGCCGTGGTCGGCGGCGAAGATCGCGACGGCGGCGGGGCTGGGCATGGGCGGCGGGCACTGCCCCGCCAGCCCGGCCAGCCGTACGGGGACCTCTTCCAGGGCGCCCAGGGACCCGAGGGGCTTGGTGAGCCGGGCCTGGTGCTCGCGGGCGTCCCGCATGGCGGCCTCGTCCAGGGGACGGATGGCGGCGATCGTCTCCTCGATGAGCGCGCGGTCCTCGCTGGGGGTCATGGGATCTCCAATCCAAAAGGGGGGAAGGGGTCAGGCGCCCAGGTCGCCGAGCGCCTTGAGCAGGGAGTCGTTGGCGGCACGGTCGCGGACGGCGATGCGCAGCCAGTCCGGGCCGAGCCCTGGGAAGGTGTCGCCGCGCCGCACCGCGTAACCGCGCTGCCGCAGCAGAGCCCGGATGCCGAGCGCGTCGGGCATGCGCACGCACAGGAACGACGCCCGCGCCTCCGGGACGACGTAGAGGCCCCGGCCGGACAGTTCGGCGGCGAGCCGGTCCCGTTCGGCGGCCATGCCGGCGGCCCACGCCTCGGCTTCGGCGACGGCCTCGGGTGCCGAGCACGCCTCGATGGCGACCAGGGCCGGCGTGGACACCGCCCAGAGCGGCTGCGCCCCGGCCAGCACGTCGATCGTCGTCGGGTCGGCCAGGACGTAGCCGGCGCGGAGCCCGGCCAGTCCCCAGGTCTTGGTGAGGGAGCGGACGACGACCACCCCGGCGGGCAGCGGGGTGGCCAGGCTCTCCGGCTCTCCGGGGACGCAGTCCATGAACGCCTCGTCCACCACGACGGTACGGCCGGGACGGGCCAGCCCGGCGACCGCGGCGGCCGGGTGCAGGACGGACGTCGGGTTGGTCGGATTGCCGATCACGACCAGGTCGGCGTCGGCGGGCACGGCGGACGGGTCGAAGGTGAAGTCCTTGCCGAGGATCACCCGTTCGACCCGGTGACCGGCGGCGCGCAGGGCCGCCTCGGGCTCGGTGAACTGGGGGTGGACGACGGCGGCGAGCCGTGGCCGCAGCGCGCGGGCGATCAGGACGAACGCCTCGGCGGCGCCCGCGGTGAGCAGCACCTCGCGTTCGGCGCGCCCGTGCCGCCGGGCCACCGCGCGCCGGGCGGCGGCGGGGTCCGGGTAGGCGGCGAGGTCGGACATCGTGGCGCGCAGGCGTTCGGCGAGCCATGCCGGGGGCGTGCCCGCGCGGACGTTCACCGCGTGGTCCCGAAGCCCGTCGCCGACCTCGGCGTCGCCGTGATGCCGCAGGTCCACCTCGTGCTCGCCCGGTCCCGCCATGGTGCTCACGCCCGGCTCCCTTCGTCGAGGTCGCGACCCGGTTCACTGCCAGTGGACATGCCCGTGCCCATGCGTGTGCGTGTGCGCCGGGTCGGCCGGGTCGTCGGGATGGTCGTGGGGGGCCTGCGGCGCCCCCACCCGGTGCTCGAAGCCCGGCATGGCGATCCGGTAGACGCAGGTGTCGCAGTTCATCCGGATGTCGCCGGCCAGGGCCTCCTCGTACCGTTCGGCCACGACGTCCGCGAGCCCGTCGCAGTCGCCGATCACCTCGGCGCAGCGCACGTCCAGTTCGGGATGCGAGGCCGCGTAGGCGCGGGCCTGCTGGGCGACCCGGTCCGGCAGCAGGCCCCTGAACAGGAAGTACGGCAGGACGACGACGCGCCGGGCGCCCAACCTGCGCAGCCGTTCCAGACCCTCGGGGACGCTGGGCCTGGCCAGCGAGACGAAGGCGGGCTCGACGCAGGCCAGACCGTGCCCCTGCTCGGGGCCGCCCGCTCCGCGTCCCTCCCAGAAGAGCCGCGCGACCTTGTGGATCTCGGCGTTGGCGTCTGGGTCGGTGGAGCCGCGCCCCACCAGGAGCACCGCCGTGTCACGGTCGGGGCGCGTGCCGTCCAGGACGCTCTCCATGCGCTCTTGCAGGAGGGCGAGGAGGGTGGGATGCGGCCCGAGCGGACGCCCGTAGCGGTAGGACAGCCCTGGATGGCGGGCCAGTTCACGCGCCATCGCGCCGGGGATGTCGCCCTTTCCGTGCCCGGCCGCGACGAGCACCAGCGGGACGGCGGCCACGCGCCGGTGCCCGTCCGCGTAGAGCCCGGACACGGCCTCGGTCAGCGGCGGCGGGGACAGCTCGATGAATCCGCCCGCCACGGGCACGGGCATCCGCCTGCGGAGCCTCCGGAGGAACCGCCCGAAGTCGGCGACGCCCTCGGCGTCCCGCGTGCCGTGTCCCACGACCAGCAGCGGCCGTCCCGTGTTCTCGTCGCGTTCGGTCATGGCGCCTCGCCCTCCTCGTCCAGCAGGTAAAGCAGGGCGTTCGCGGCGGCGGCCGCGACCGCCGAGCCGCCCTTCTCCGAGACGTTGCTGAGCTGCGGGAGGCCGGAGGCGCGCAGCGCCTCCTTCGATTCGGCGGCTCCCACGAACCCCACGGGAAGGCCGATGACCAGCGCCGGGCGCAGCCGCCCCGCGCCGAGCGCGACGATCTCGAACAGCGCGGTCGGGGCGCAGCCCACGACCCAGACCGCGCCCGGACCGGCCTCGTCCGACGCGAGCCGGACGGCGGCGGCCGAACGGGTGATGCCCTCCTGCTTCGCCAGCGCCGCGGCCTCCGGGGTCCCGACCCGGCAGATCACGTCCCTGGAGGTGATCCCGGCCGCGACCATGCCGACGTCGGTGACGACCGGCACCCCCGACCGCAGGGCCGCCAGGCCGCGTTCCAGGTCGGGCTCGGCGGTGCGCAGGTCGGCGGCGTACTTCAGGTCGGCGCTGGCGTGGATCACGCGCTCGGTCACGGCACGGGTCAGCGGGGGGAGCGCGGACAGGTCGACGCGGGAGCGCAGGATCTCCATCGACCTGACCTCGATCGGGTGGACGCGGCGTCCGGTCAGGCCCATCGATACCCCCTGGGGGTGATAAATCGCCCGGCGACCGTCCGGCTGCGGCTCGACCCGACCACCACCACGGTGACCATGTCGGCCATGGCGGGATCCACCTCCGCCAGCGTGGTCAGGGTGACCGACTCGCCGGGACGGGACGCGTCGCGGACCAGCCCGACCGGCGTGTCCGGCGGACGGTGCGCGGACAGGATCTCCAGCGCGGCGGGCAACTGCCAGTCGCGGGCTCGGCTGCGGGGGTTGTAGAAGCAGACCGCGAAGTCGCCCTCCGCCGCCGCCCGCACCCGCCGCTCGATGACCTCCCAGGGGGTGTGCAGGTCGGACAGGGAGATGGCGGCGTGGTCGTGCCCGAGCGGGGCGCCGAGCAGCGCGGACGCGGCCAGCGCGGCGGTGATCCCCGGGACGCCCTCCACCTCGATGCCGGAGGAGGCGAACTCCAGCGCGGGGCTCGCCATCGCGTACACGCCCGCGTCCCCGGAGCCGATGAGCGCCACGGCCCGTCCCGACTCCGCCTCCTCGACGGCGGCACGGGCACGCTCCTCCTCACGGCCGAGGCCGCTCGCCATCACCCGCGTCCCAGGACGCAGCAGGTCGCGGACCTGCTCGACATACTGGTCCAGCCCCACCACCACCGACGACCGCCGCAGCACCGCCTCCGCACGCGGGGTGAGCAGGTCACGGGCGCCCGGACCGATCCCCACAAGGCCGAGCCGCCCCTTGGGGCGGAGCCGCGCCACGGCCGCGGTCGCGGCGGCCGACTTGCGCTTCTCCGCGACCAGCTCGGCACCGCGTCCGAGGCCGCGGGCCGCGTGCAGCGCCGCCGCCTCGGCGACGCTGGGCGTCCCCACCTCGGCACGGACGACCTCGGACGGGTTGGGCACCTCTACCCGCGCCAGCACGTCCGCGGGGAAGGTGACGACCTCCCAGCCGCGCGCCTCGGCCGCGTCCAGGATCCCCTGCTCGCCGGCCTTCACGTCCACGGTCGCCAGGCAGCGCACCGACGCGGGCGCCAGGCCGGCGTCCGCGAGCGTCCCGTCGATCAGCTCACCCACCTCCGCGGCCGTGACGCCCCGCGCGGACCCGACCCCGACGACCAGCGACGGAGGCCGGTAGACCAAGCGGTCGCGGCGCGACCTGGCGGGCTCCGCCCGGTCGGTGACCAGGATCCCCGCCGACGCCCCGGGGTGCTCGCGGACGACGTTGGACGGCAGGGCGGGCAGCGGCCATCCGTCCGCGCCCTCGATCGTCACCGGCTCCCCGGACAGGACGGCCGCGCCGACACGGGCGAGCAGTTCCGGGTTGTGGACGGTGAAGCCGAGGTCCGCGCCGTAGGAGTCGAGCGGGGTGATCCCGGCGCCGTCGCTGGCGGTCGTGACGACGGGCTCGCAGCCCAGCACCCCGGACAGCCGCCGGGCCAGCAGGTTCGCGCCATGGTGCCCGCCCAGGACCGCCACCGCGTGGCGTAAACCCTCGTCCACGCACACCACGGCCGGGTCGGTGGTCTTGTGCCCGAGCAGCGGCGCCAGCACCCGGACCGTCGCCCCCACCGCCAGGAAGCTGACGATCGCGTCGCACGTCCCCCACGCCTCACGCAGCGCGGCGGACGCCTTGCCGCCCGTGAAGGAGCGCACCTCGCCGGGCCACGCCGCCTCCAGAGCCGCCGCGGCGGAACGTCCGGCGGCCGTGGCCGCCACCACCCCGATCATCGCGGGCCCCCCGGCTCGGGAAGCGGAGCGATCGTCACCGATGGCGGCGGCTCGCGCCGGACCGCCCTCGTCACCGGCGGGACGTCCACCTTGCGTTCACCCCACACGACGAACACGCCGGTCGGCGAACGGCCGACCAGGCCCGCCTGCAAACGGACGGCATGGGCGGTCAAGGACGCACGCTTGATCGCCTCGATCGCCGCCTGGACGCGATCGGCCCGGTGCAGGACGATCACCACGCTGCGCAGGGCGCGGGACGCGCACACCCGCGCCACCTCAGGCCCGCCCCCGCCGACGAACACCGCGTCCGGCTCGGGCAGGTGGTCCAGCACGCCGGGGGCCGTGCCGCGTGACACCGCCACCTTCACGCGGTGCGCCCGCACGTTGGCGCGGATGCGCTCGCAGGCCGCCTCGTCCTTCTCCACCGCGACGACGGCCGCTCCGAAACGCGCGCACTCGATCGCGACCTCGCCTCGTCCCGCGCCCACGTCCCAGACCATGTCGCCGATGCGCGGCCCCAGCTTGGCCAGCGCGAACGCCCTCACCTCGGGGCCGAACGCCGGACGCCCCGGCCCGAACGCCGCGTCCGGCAGCGCCCACTCGGACGGCCCCGGGCGCGGACCGGCGATCCAGCCGGGCTCACCGCCCGCCGCCACCCGCCTCGGGTCGAGCACCAGCACCACGTTCGGGTCACGCCAGGGCCGCGTGGTGGCTTCGGCCGGACGCACGCTGACGACCCGTTCATGAGGCCCGCCCAAGTCCTCACAGACCACGAACGTGCGGGGCGTCTGCGGGAACAGCTCGCGCGCCAGCTCGGCCGGGCCCGAACCGGGCGCCGTCAGCACCGCGACCTTCGGGTGGGCGCGGCACGCGTTCACGGCGCGACGCAGCTCACGGCCGTGCGCGGACACCACCAGCGCGTCGTCCCACGGCATCCCGGCCCGCGCGAACGCCCGCGCGACCGACGACAGCGCCGGGATGACGCGGGGCCGCCGGCCGCGCCTGCGCAGCGCCCGGACGATCCCGAAGAACCCGGGGTCGCCGCTGGCCACCACGACGACCCGGCCCCGGTCGTCGTCGCGGTCGAGTTCGGCGTCGATCGCGTCCAGGGCCGGGCGCAGCTCCCCCATCACGACCGTGCGGACGCCCTCCGGTACGGGCAGCGCGGCCAGGTGCCGCGCGCCCCCGACCACGAGCGAGGCGCGTTCCAGCAGCTCGCGGGCCTCGCCGGCGGGCGGTGAACCGTCGTGGCCGAGCACCACCAGGGAGCTCATCGGCGCAGCCGCCCGTACATGCCGATCATGCGTTCGCCGGCGTCGTCCAGCAGCACCACCTGCGCCGCGATCGGATCGTCGCCTGCTCCCGCGGCCACGCTCTCCAGCTCGGCGGCGACGCGCCGGCACAGCTCGCGGCCGCACGGCCCGAGCAGTCCCGCGTCCCGCCACAGCGCGCAGGCCCGCCGCGCGGACCCGGCCGCGGCCACCTCGGCGGCCAGCTCGGGCGTCCCGCCCATGTCGGTCGTGATCTCGCCGAGCAGCACGTCCGCCCCCGGGCCGAGCGCGGCCACCAGGTCGTCCGCCGTGCCGAACAGGACGAGCCGGCCGAGCCCGTGCTCCACCGCCTGCCGCAGCGCCCGCGCCGGGTCCGCCGACTCGGCGAAGCACACCCCGGGCAGCGCGGGCAGCATCCGCGCCGCCGTCCGCCCCGACGGCTCGGGGCCGTGCAGGACGAGGGTCCGCTGCCCCTCCGCCGAGATCGCCGCCACCCGTGCCCCGATGTCACCGCCGCTCATGAGGATCGAGCCTCCCTGAGACGGCGCCGGGCGGCCGGCTCGGCGCGCCGGTGCCCGTGGAAGTGGCCCGGGTGGTACAGGTGCGAACGGGTGCCGCCCGCCGCCAGCGCCGGACCCACCAGCACCAGCGTGTGCTTCCACAGCTTGTGCGCCTTCATCGTGGCCGCCAGCTCGCCCAGCGCGCACCGCACGACCAGCTCGTCCGGCCAGCTCACCCGGTACGCGATCACGCACGGGGTGTCCTCGGGGTAGCCGCCGTCCAGCAGCTCGTCCTGCAACCGCGCCGAGCGCGCCGCGGACAGGAACAGCGCCATCGTCGTCCCATGCCGCGCGAACTCGCCGACCTCCTCGCCCGGCGGCATCGGCGTCTTGCCCCCGCCGAGCCGCGTCAGCACCACCGACTGCGCGACCTCCGGGATGGTCAGCTCGCGTTCCACCGCCGCGGCAGCCGCGCTGAAGCTGGACACGCCGGGGACGACCTCGGTGTCCAGGCCCATCGCCTTGCAGCGGTCGAGCTGCTCCTGCAAGGCGCCCCACAAGGCGGGGTCGCCGGAATGGATACGGGCGACCGTCAGCCCCTCGGCCGCCGCCCGCTCGTAGTACGGCAGGACGCCCTCCATCGGCAGCCGGGCCGAGTCGACGATCTCCGCGTCCGGCCTGGCGTGCTCCAGCACGTCCGGGTGGACCAGGCTGGCCGCCCAGATCACCACGTCCGCCGCCGCGATCGACCGGGCCGCGCGGAAGGTCAGCAGGTCGGCGGCGCCCGGCCCGGCACCGACGAACACGACCCGGCCCCTGGACCCGCCTTCGGGCTCGGCCATCACAGCCTCCCTCCCCTGCCGCCGCGGCGGACGCCGGGCACGATGAGCGCCGACAGGTACGGGACGGGACCGGTCAGCTCCCGCGCCGCCCCGACCTCCTCGCCCGGCAGGCCCAGCCGGGCCCCGTACACGGCGCCGTCCAGCCGTCCCGCGTCCTTCAACGCGCCGATCACCTCGTCCGCGACCGAGCCGAACTTGTAGGCCACGACGGTGTCGCCCGACTCCAGCGCGGCGCGGAGCGCGGCGAACGCGGCGTCCCCGCCGGTCATCGGGACCAGCGTGACCGACTCCCCGCCCTCGGCCAGGACGGTGCCCGACCGGGCGGCCAGGTCCTGCATCGCGGTGATGCCGGGCACCGCCGCGATCTCGGTGCCGGGCCGCAGCTCCCGCACGGTCTGCGCCAGGTAGGTGAAGGTCGAGTAGACGTGGGGGTCGCCGATCGTCGCGAACGCCACGGTCGCGGCGCCTTCGTCGAAGGCCCGCACGACCCGTTCGGCGGCGGCGTCCCAGGCGGCGGCGCGCCGCTCGGTGACGCCGCCCCTGTCGTTGAGGGCGAACACCACCCGCTCGGCCCTGGTCGTGTACGCGCGGACGACCGATTCGGCGCGGCCCTCCTCGTCCGGCGCCATCACCGGCACCAGGACGACGTCGGCCTCCCGCAGGACCCGCACGCCCTTGGCCGTCACCAGCTCCGGGTCCCCGGGTCCCACGCCCACCCCGACGAGCCGCCGCGTCCCCTCCGGGGAGCCGCCGTCCTCCAGGTCGGCGGCCAGCAGCGAGAACACGTGCTGGTCGGCGATGACGCCGTCCGGGTCCCGGTCCGCCGAACGCAGCAGCCCCTCATGCCGGAAGCCGGACTTCTCCGCCACCCGCAGGGACGGGACGTTGCCCTCCCTGATCCGCAGCTCCAGCCGGCGCAGCCCGCCCTCGCTCAGCGCCCACCGGCTCAGCGTCCTGAGGGCGTCGGTGGCCAGTCCCCGCCCACGCTCCGGAGGCCGGATCGCGTACCCGCACACGGCCGCGCCCGCCGCCCAGTCCACCCCCCAGATCCCGATCGCGCCGCTCAGCCCGCCGGTCACCCGATCGGTCACCGCCAGGTGCAGCCCCAGACCCGTCCGGGCCAGGTCGTGGACGCCCTGCGAGAGCCACCAGTGCAACGGGTCGCCCCCGGACGGGACGTTGGGCGGCAGAAAGTTCTCGCCCTCCCGCATCGCCGCCGTGATCGCGTCCAGGTCCGCGGGACCGAAGGGACGCAGCAGCACCCGCTCGCCCTCCAGCCGCAGCCCTCCGTCGAAGCGCGTCATCCCGATCCCCTTGCCGCCGCTACCAGGCGTTCCGCGAACGCGGGTTCTCCTGCCCAGTGCAGATGCAGGTAGGAGGCGACGCAATCCCCTTGGACGAAACCTTCCTTTGTGGGGGGACGACCCCCCACACCCCCCGGAACAACCGCACGACCGCCCTCCGGGCACTCGGACGGTCGTGCCGGGCCGGATTCGGTCCACTGCCAGGCCGCGGTCCTGCCATGCCGTGGCTCGGTGACCGTGCGGTGGAACTCGTGGCCCCTCACCCGTTCACCGACACGGGCGACCACCGAGTCGCTGACCGCGACGGCCGACCGGTAGCCCAGCGTCAGGCGCGGCCCCATGGTCGCCGACACCCCGTCCAGGACGCCGCACATCGGCTTTCCGTCCAGCTCAAGCGCCAGGTAGAGGAGACCGGCGCACTCGGCGTAGACGGGGCCGCGGGCGGCGAAGGCCCTGAGGGAGCGGCGCAGCGGCTCGTTCGCCGACAGCTCGGCCGCGTACATCTCCGGGAAGCCGCCGCCGATGACCACGGCCCGCGTCCCGTCCGGAAGGGCCTCGTCGCGCAGCGGGTCGAACCGGACGACCTCCGCGCCCGCCGCCTCCAGCAGTTCCTCGTTCTCCGCGTACCCGAACGTGAACGCCGGGCCTCCGGCGACCGCGACACGTGGGCGTCCGCCCTGCTCGCCGACCTGGTCACCCGGCTCCCACGGCCTGCCTCGTGGCGGCGGCGCGCTGCGCGCCAGGGCCGTCACCGCGTCGAGGTCACAGGACGAGGCGATCAGCGCGCCGAGCCGCTCCACGGTCGCGACCGCCTCGGCGTTCCGCTCGGCCGCCGGGATCAGCCCGAGATGCCGGGACGGGGTCTCGATCCCGGGATCGCGCCGCAGCGCCCCCAGCACCGGCACGCCCAGCTCCTCGATCGCGTCCCGGCACAACCGCTCGTGCCCGTCCGAGCCGATCCTGTTCAGGATCACCCCGCCGAGCCTGACCCGGTCGTCGTAGGTACGGAAGCCGTGCACGGTCGCCGCGACCGAACGGCCCGCCGCCGACGCGTCCACCACCAGGACGACCGGGGCGTCCAGCAACCCGGCCACATGCGCGGTCGAGGCGAAACCGCCCTGCTCTGTGCCACCTTTTGGGGCGTCGGACCCCCAGACCCCCCGGGCTTCGCCCGTAGATGGGGGGGCGCCGTCGAACAGCCCCATGACCCCCTCGACCACCGCCACGTCGGCGCCCGCCGCTCCGTGCAGGAACAGCGGGACGACCAGTTCCTCGGAGGTCAGCCACGGGTCCAGGTTGCGGCCCGGACGGCCGGTGGCCAGCGCGTGGTAGCCCGGATCGATGTAGTCGGGGCCCACCTTGTGCGGCGAGACGCGCGTCCCGCGCGCGGCCAGCGCCGCCATCAGCCCGGTGGCCACCGTCGTCTTGCCGCTGCCCGACGCGGGCGCGGAGACGACCAGCCGGGCTACCATTCGATGCCCTTCTGGCCCTTCTGCCCGCGGTCCATCGGATGCCTGACCTTGCCCATCTCGGTGACCAGATCGGCGAACGCCACCAGCCGCGGATCGGCGTCCCTGCCGGTGATCACCACATGCTGGTCGCCCGGACGGTCCTTCAGCGCGGAGATGACGTCGTCCACGTCCACCCAGCCCCACTTCATCGGGTAGGTGAACTCGTCCAGCACGTAGAACCGGTAGGTCTCGGCGGCCAGGTCCCGCTTGATCTGCTCCCAGCCCTCGCGGGCGTCCGCCTCGTGGTCGGCCTCGGTGCCGGGCCGCTGGATCCACGACCAGCCCTCGCCCATCTTGTTCCAGGTCACCGGGCCGCCCTCGCCGCTCTCCCCGAGCACGCGCAGCGCCCGCTCCTCGCCGATCCGCCACTTGGCCGACTTGACGAACTGGAACACCCCGATCGGCCAGCCCTGGTTCCAGGCGCGCAGCGCCATCCCGAACGCGGCGGTCGACTTGCCCTTGCCCGGACCCGTGTGAACGATCACCAGCGGGCGGTTGCGCCGCTGCCTGGTGGTCAGCCCGTCGTCGGGCACGTACTCCGGCTTGCCCTGCGGCATCGTCGCTCACGCCACCCTTCGCCTGGTCGCCCGCACCACGCCCGCCAGGCCCTCGGCCGCCAGGTCGTCCAGCCGTACCGTCTCGGCGCCGAGCAGCGTCCCCAGCTCGGCCGCCAGGCCCAGCCTGACGGGACCGGACTCGCAGTCCACCACGACCGACGCCACCCCGGCGGCGGCGAGCGCACCCGCGGCCGGCGCCGGTGCCGGGCCATGGGTGGCGCGCCCGTCGGTCACCACCACGAGCAGCGGACGGCGGGAGGGATCGCGCATCCGCTCCACGCGCAGGACCTCGGCGGCACGGAGCAGGCCCGCCGCGAGAGGCGTCCTTCCGCCGGTGCGCAGCCGCTCCAGGCGCCGCGCCCCCGCCTCCACCGACGAGGTCGGCGGCAGCGCCACCTCCGCCTCGGCGCCCCGGAACGTGATCAGGCCGACCTTGTCGCGGCGCTGGTAGGCGTCCAGGAGAAGGCTCAGCACGGCGCCCTTGACCGCGCGCATCCGGCGCCGCGCCGCCATCGAACCGCTGGCGTCCACGACGAACAGCACCAGGTTGCCCTCGCGTCCGTCCCGTACGGCGGCGCGCAGGTCGCCCGGCGCGATGAGGATCCCCGGCCCGGAGCGCCCGCGCGCCCTCTGGTGCGGCGCGGCGGCACGCAGGGTCGCGGTCAGATGCAGACCGCCTTCGTGCCCTGGGCGGGAGCCCGAGATCCGCCCGTACGGGCCGCGCGCCTTGGAACGGCGTCCGGGGGCGCCGGTACCGGTGCCCGGCACCGTGAACAGCCGGGGACGGTACGCGGCATCGGCCTGGGCGGGCTCGCCTTCACCGGCATCGTGGTGCTTGGCGGGCAGGCGTTCACCGTCCTTCGCCGACCGGCCGTTCAGCAGGGCGTCCAGGGTGCTGAGCACGCTCTCGCCGCCTCCTCCGCCGCCCCCGCCGCCGGGGCCGTCGTCAGGGCCGTCGTCTTGGGGGCCGGGGTCCTCGTCCGGGCCCGGATCCGGCTCGGGGTCCCCGTGCTCGCGCAGGACCTCATCGAGCCTCTCCTCGTCCAGTCCGGGCGCGTCGAACGGGTCGCGGCGGCGCCGGTGCGGCAGCGCCAGCCGGGCGGCCGTCCGTACGTCCTCCGCGGTCACCGTGGTGCGGCGGTGCCAGGCGGCCAGCGCGATCGCGGCCCGCGCCGTCACCAGGTCGGCGCGCAGACCGTCCACCTCGAACGCGGCGCACACCGCCGTGATCTGGGCGAGCGCGGCGTCCGGAAGCGTCACCGCGGGCAGCCGCGCCTGCGCGGAGGCGATCCGGGCGGCCAGTTCCGCGTCGGCCATCGCCCAGCGCGCGGCGAACCCGGCCGGGTCCCGCTCGAACTCCAGCCGCCGCCGCACCACCTCGGCGCGCTCGGCGGGGTCACGGGTCGCGGCGACCTCCACGGTCAGCCCGAAACGGTCCAGCAACTGCGGGCGCAGCTCCCCTTCCTCCGGGTTCATGGTGCCCACCAGCAGGAACCGGGCGGCGTGGCGGATCGAGACGCCCTCGCGCTCCACGTAGGACTCGCCCATCGCGGCGGCGTCCAGCAGCAGGTCCACCAGGTGGTCGTGCAGCAGGTTGACCTCGTCGACGTACAGGACGCCGCGGTGCGCGGAGGCCAGCAGCCCCGGCTCGTACGCCTTCACGCCCTCGGTGAGCGCGCGTTCGATGTCGAGGGAGCCGGTGAGCCGGTCCTCGGAGGCGCCGACGGGCAGCTCGACCAGGCGGGCGGGCCGCTCCCGCGCCGGGATGTGCGGCTCCTCGCCGTCCGGATCGTCGTCCGGATCGTCGTGGGCCTCCAGGTGGCCGCGCGCGACCGCGTCGATCGCCGCCGGCTCCAGCGGCGGGTGCGGGCCGTCCGGGCAGGCCGGGTCGGGTTCGCGCGGGTCGCAGGAGAACCGGCAGCCCGTCACCACCGGCACCGGCGGCAGCAGGTCGGCCAGCGCCCGGACGATCGTCGACTTGGCGGTGCCCTTCTCGCCCCGGACCAGCACGCCCCCGACGCCCGGCGAGACCGCGTTGACCAGAAGCGCGAGTTTGAGATCGTCCATCCCGACGACCGCGGAAAAGGGGTAACGCGCCTGGCGGGGCGCGCCCGCGCGGCTCATCGGCCCATCAGACAGGGCATGCCTCTTGTCCTTCCCTCGGGTGTCCACGCCCGTGGCTTCATGTGAGGGACGTCCCCTGGCGGGGGACCCATGTCCCTCCGACGGCCGGAGTCTCCTGGCTCCCGGATCGCCGCTCCCCCTCAGCCTTCCAGCGTCGCCGCCGTGGCACCTCGCGAGGGGAAGCTCCCCATGGTCACAGTTGCGGGACAGCCCCGGATTCGCACCGGGTTCCTCCGCGTCCGTCGACTGCACAGGATGGCACACCCGCGGCGACCGCCCAAGCCGCGCATGGGTGAGATCCGTTCCGCGACCGGGCGGCGACGGCGCGTAGGACCTGGCCGGAGCGCATTGGCACACCGGCGGCACCGTGTTTCACTGGTGCGATGGATCGCACCCTTGAGCCGACTTCCCAGCATCACCGGGCGACGGGTGTCTCCTGGACCCGCACCCGACGTCCCTGAGTTCCGGCGCCCTCGCCCCGTTCCCCGAGCCCGTTCCCCGAGCCCTTTCCGACGTCCGCGCGCCGGCCCACCTTGGTCCCTCAGGCTGAGCAGGGAGGGTCGGCGGGCAGCCGGAGGAGGACGGGGATCGCGAACCACACGGCCTTGCCCGGACCGTGCGGGTAGCAGCGCGAGCGCGTCCGCAGCATGCCCCAACGCCCCTCCGACAGCTCGTTCACGATGCTCAGCCCGCGGCCGTAGTCGCCGGACGTCCAGGAGTAGCCGGGCAGCCGCGCGGCGCGGTGCCGGTCGAAGACCGCGCAGCGCGCCTCACCGACGATCCCGCCCGCCATGTCGTCAGGGCCGTCCGCCGCCTCGCCCAAGGGCTGGTCGGGGTAGAGCCACAGCTCGTGCGGGCCGTGGTCGTGGGCGTGCTGGTGCGCGTTGGTGGCCAGCTCGCTCACGATCAGCCGGGCGTCGCTGATCACGGAGCGGGGGGCGTCCGCCAGGGCCAGCGCCTCGCCGAGGATCGCACGGGCGTAGCGGGCGCAGCCGGGGCCCGGAGGCAGCGCCCACACCTGCCCGATCGGCGGCGCGCAGGAACGCGGCACGCAGGCGGGCGGGCCCGCGAGCGGCATCGTGTCCGGGACGTCACGCCCCCCGTCGCCCACCGGGCCGCCGGGCTCCACCGGCTCGTGCGGACGGACGGCGCTCTGCGCGCCGTCGGCTGTCTTCGGCGTGGTCATCACGGGATCCTCCCGCACCGGCGCCCGGTGCCCCGGCCGCCTGCGCTCTCCGTAGTCCTCGGTCTTCGCCCCGTTACTTACCGTCCACGCGCGGTCACCCCTCAGCTTCGCCTGGGATTCTCACGACCGCAACCGCTTCTGGAGACTTCCGGAGATTGGCCTTACCGGCTTAGTCGTTTCTGTTGAACTGAGCCGACCGAATAGGAAGACTCTCGCCACATGACATACCGGCCCACCGTTCGCGGCCGCAGGCTGGCCCGCGAACTGCGGAGACTGCGCGAACTGCAGCGGCTCACGTTGCAGGAGGTGGCGGACCGGCTGGACTGGTCCAGGGCCACCGTCTCGCGGCTCGAAACCGGGCAGACCCGCCCCAAGCCGAACGACATCGCAGACCTGCTCGACCTGTACGGGGTCCCGAGCCCCCAGCGGGACGCGCTGATCACCCTCGCCCGCGAGGCCGGCCAGCGCGGCTGGTGGACGGCCTACGCGGACGTGTTCACCGGCAGCTACGTGGCGCTGGAGGACGAGGCGTCGCTGATCAGGACCTGGGACACCCAGCTCATCCACGGCCTGCTGCAGACCGAGGACTACGCGCGGGCGGTGATCACCGCGGGCCGGATGCTGCCCACCACGGAGGACATCGAGCGCCGGATCGACGCCCGCAAGGCCCGGCAGGCTTTACTGAACCGCGAGCGGGCGCCGCAGATCCACCTGATCTTCGACGAGTGCGTGCTGAAGCGCCCGATCGGCGGGCCCGGCGTGATGCGGGCGCAGCTCGAGTGGCTGCTGGAGCTGGCGGAACGGCCGCAGATCACCATCCAGGTGCTGCCGTTCGAGGCCAGGGAACACGCCGGACTTGACGGTCGTTTCACGATACTTTCGTTTCCGGACCCGGCAGACCCAGATATCGCCTATGTCGAGGGCACTATGGGCGACGTTTATCTCGAGAGCGCCGAGGCAATAGCATCACATGGGGAACGCTTCGAGCGCATCATGAAGCAGGCCATGTCCCCTGAGGATTCCGCGCCCCTCATCGCCGAGGCAGCAAGGAGTAGCCCGTGAACCACCCCCATCACGCCCTCACCTCCGCCCGTTGGCGCAAGTCGTCCTACAGCGGCAGCGGCGACCAGTGCGTCGAAGTGGCGGAACTCGACGCCGGAACGCATGCGGTGCGCGACTCCAAGGATCCGCACGGCCCCGCGTTGACGCTGACGGCGGCCGAATGGCGCTCGTTCATCGAGGCCGTCCGGCGCGCCTGACCCGTCCCGGCCGCCGATCGTCCCGGCGGCCCGGCCCGGTGACACGGCTTCTCCGCGCCGTCCGCGCCATCCGGGTGACGCAGGGTCATCCTGATGTCGGGTACCCAGGGGCCGCGGCACCCGCCGCGGCCCTTCGCCATGTCCGCCCCGCCTCCGCCCCTCCCGGGCTCCCCATCCCTCCCGGGCTCCCCGCCCCTCGCCCAGAACTAGAACGTGTTCTAGTATCGCCGTGCGCCCCGGCACCCACGGGGCCGGTGAGGGAGGACGCCCGATGACCGCGGAAATGAAGCTCGGCATCCATGTCGGGTACTGGCAGCGCGACCCCGAGGACCGCACCGAGACCGTGCTGGCCGCCGAACGGCTCGGCTACGACTCGGTGTTCACCGCCGAGGCGTACGGGTCCGACGCCTTCACCCCGCTGACCTGGTACGCCGCCCGTACCTCCACCATCAGGCTCGGCACCTCGGTGGTGCAGATGTCCGCGCGCACACCGGTCGCCACCGCCATGCACGCCCTCACCCTGGACGCGCTCTCCGGCGGACGGGTGATCCTGGGCCTCGGCGCGTCCGGGCCCCAGGTGGTGGAGGGCTGGTACGGGGTGCCGTTCCCCAAGCCGCTCGCGCGCACCCGCGAGTACGTCGACATCCTCCGCCAGGTCTGGCGCCGCGAGGAACCGGTGACCAGCGAGGGGCCGCACTACCCGCTGCCGTACCCCGGCGGCACCGGCCTCGGCAAGCCGCTGAAGTCGATCGTCCACCCCGTCCGGCCCGAGATCCCGATCTATCTCGGCGCGGAGGGACCGAAGAACATCGCGCTCGCCACCGAGCTGGCCCAGGGCTGGCTGCCGCTGTTCATCGACCCGACGCGGATCGAACCGCTGTTCGGCGAGGCGCTGGCGGGACGCCCCGACGGGTTCGAGATCGCCGCGACCGTCACCACGATCGTCACCGACGACCTCGCCTCCGCGCTGGAGTTCGCCAAGATCCCGCTCGCGTTCTATATCGGCGGGATGGGCGCCAGGGACCGCAACTTCCACCTCGACCTGATCGGCAGGCTCGGCTACGCCGAGCAGGCCGCCCGCGTCCAGGAGCTGTTCCTGGACGGGCGCCGCGCCGAGGCGGTCAAGGCCGTGCCGGACGAGCTGGCCGACTCCATCTCGCTGCTGGGGCCGATCGGCCGGATCAAGGAGCGGCTGGCGCTGTGGCGCGACAGCCCCATCACCACCCTGCTCATCGCCGGCGTCCACGACGAGCCCACGCTCCGCGCGCTCAAGGAACTGGTGGACGGCTGACGCCGGGGAATGCGCGGCGCGTCCCCGGCGCTGAACCGGGTACATGATCGGAACTCGGGGGAAGGGACGATGATGTCCACGCAGGTCGAGGCCGCGCGATTGCTGGTCCGCACGCTGGAGGCCGAAGGCGTGCGGTACGTGTTCGGCCTGCCCGGCGAGGAGAACATCCACTTCGTCGACGCGCTGCGCGACTCGCCGATCCGGTACGTGCTGGTCAGGCACGAGCAGGGCGCGGCGTTCATGGCCGAGATCTACGGCCGGCTGACCGGGCGGGCCGGGGTGGCCTCGGCCACGCTCGGCCCCGGCGCGATCAACCTTCAGCTCGGCGTGGCGGACGCCACCACCAACAGCACCCCGGTCGTGGCGATCTCCGCACAGGTCGGCCTCGACCGGATCTACAAGGAGTCGCACCAGATCGTCGACCTGGTCGCGATGTTCAAGCCCATCACCAAGTGGGCGGACCTGGTGCTCACCGCCGAGGCGCTGCCGGAGATGGTGCGCAAGGCGTTCAAGACCGCGCAGACCGAGCGTCCCGGCGCCGTCTACCTCGCCATCCCCGAGGACGTCGAGGCCGCGACGGTCGACGGCGAACTCAGGCCGCTGCCCGTGAACGTGGTCCGCCCGCAGGAGCCGTCGGCCTCGCAGATCGCCCGCGCCGCCGACGTCCTCGCCCTCGCCGAACGGCCGATCGTCCTGGCCGGGCACGGCGCCACCCGCAACCACGCGTCACAGGCGCTGATCGACTTCGCCGAGCTCCTCGGGCTGCCGGTCGCGACCACCTTCAACGGCAAGGGCGTGTTCCCCGACGACCATCCCAAGGCGCTCGGCGCCGTCGGTTTCATGCGGCACGACTACGTCAACTTCGGCTTCGACGCGGCCGACGTGCTGATCACGGTCGGGTACGAGCTCCAGGAGTTCGACCCCGCCAAGATCAACCCCAAGGGCGACAAGAAGATCATTCATATCCACCGGTTCCCCGCCGAAGTGGACGAACACTACCCGGTGCAGGTCGGCATCCAAGGCGACATCTCACGCTCCCTCATCGAACTCGGCGAGGCCACCCGCCGCCGCTTCGACCTCAACGGCACCGAGCACACCATCCGCCGGATGATCCGCGAGGAACTGGACCGGGGCCGCGCCGACGACGGCTTCCCTATGTCGCCGCTACGCGTGGTCGCCGACATCCGCGAGGCGATGGGACGCCACGACATCGTGCTGGCCGACACCGGCGCGGTGAAGATGTGGATGGCCCGGCTCTACCCGACCTACGAGCCCAACACGCTGCTCGTCTCCAACGGCCTGTCCTCCATGGGCTTCTCGGTGCCGGGCGCCATCGCCGCCAAACTCGCCCTCCCCGACCGCAAGGTCCTGGCCGCCACCGGAGACGGCGCGTTCCTGATGAACTCGCAGGAACTGGAAACCGCGATCCGAGAGAACGTCCCCATCACCGTACTGATCTGGGAGGACGGCGCGTACGGGCTGATCGAATGGAAGATGGACCTGGAACTGGGCCGCAGCTCCAACATCGCGTTCGGCAACCCCGACTTCGTCGCCTACGCCGAAAGCTTCGGCGCCAAAGGCTACCGAATCACCTCCGCCGACGAACTGCTCCCCACCCTCCGCAAAGCCCTCTCCGACAACGGCGTCTCCGTCGTCACCGTCCCCGTCGACTACTCCCACAACCTCCGCCTCACCGACGCGCTCATGTCGAGCGGCGGCAGATGATTTCGCCGTGGAGGACGGCGAACCAGGCGTCTTCTGCTGCGGCCCAGGACTTCCAGCCCTCGTACACGCGCTGCAGGCGTTCGCGTGTCGCGTGTCCGCCCGCGATGGCGCGCTCGGCCACGTGGGAGCGGACCATCCGGCCGCCCCAGGTTTCGCTCCACCACTCGCGCTCCTCCGGTGTGGAGAAGCACCAGGTGGAGGCGCCGGCGTCGATCTCGCTGAAGCCCGCCTCGCGGGCCCAGGCGAGCATGCGTCGCCCGGCGTCCGGCTCGCCGCCCACCTCGCGCGCCACCCGGTAGTAGATCGGCAGCCAGTCGTCCATGCCGGGCGGCCTCGGATGCCAGACCATCCCGCCGAAGTCCGCCTCGCGCGCCGCCACCACGCCGCCCGGCTTGCACACCCGCCGCATCTCCCGCAGGGCCTGGACGGGGTCGGCCAGGTGCTGGAGCACCTGGTGGGCGTGGACGACGTCGAAGGTGGCGTCCGGGAAGTCCAGGGCGAGCACGTCCCCCACCGTGAACTCGACGTTGGTCACGCCGTGCGCCTCGGCCGTCCGCCGTGCCTCGTCCAGGATGCCGGGCGCGGAGTCGATGGCGGTCACGGTGCCGGGGGCGACCCGTGCGGCCAGGCCCGCGGTGATCGTGCCCGGTCCGCAGCCCACGTCCAGCAGGGAGAGCCCGGGACGCAGGTGCCCGAGCAGGTACGCCGCCGAGTTCTCGGCGGTGCGCCACTGGTGGGAGGCCAGCACTGTCGCGTCGTGTCCGTGGAGGTAGTCCATGCCGGAGACGGTAACCCAGCCGACCAGTATTTGAGAATGGTGTCTTGGGATGTGAGATGGCGGTGCCAAGAGCAACGGGGCGGAGACGACGATTCGTCTCCGCCCCGTTTCGGGTCAGGTAGGGTGCGGCTACGCGGCCTCGGCGAAGGTCCGGCGGCGCGCGGGCATCCGGCGCGTGGCGGGCAGGGGCTCGACGACGGCCAGCGCGGGCAGTGCCTCGACGGCGGCGGTCTCGGCGTAGGCGTTGATCGCGAGGTGGGACAGCTCGGTGAGCCACGGCTCGATGACGGTCCGCTCGGCGGGACCGTGCAACCGCGGACGTGAGATGTGAGACGTGCCGGTCGCTGCGCTCACTGCCACTACCCCTTTCGGCACACCGGTGGCGCCCTCCCCCTGAGACCGCCTCACCGGAAACGGGATGTATCCGGAGATACGCACCGAACAATCTCCCCGGTTCGATGCCCTACTCAACGATGTACCCCGTCATCACATTTCTAACGTAGGCATCAGCACTGACATTTCTTCGCCGGGAGGGATCGCACTGGTACCGGAGTCGCTCTACGGCCTGCCCGCCGTGGTGCCGCTGGTGTGGCTGGTGGCCGCCGGCGGCTGGATCGCCGTCGCGGCGGGCCTGCGCCGAGGGCTGTCCGGGCAGGCCCGCCGCGCCGCACTGATCGCGCACGTCATGACCGCTCCCGGGGTGGTGCTGGTCTGCGCGACCCTGGGGTTCGGCTTCCTGTACGCGACGGTCGCGCTGACCGCCGAGTGGTGGGCGCTGATCGTCGCCACGAGGCTGCGGCCCGAGCGGCTGGTGGCGTCGGGCTCGCCGCCCCGGCTGGCCGTCTGGTCGGCGCTGGCCGCGCTCGCCCTGCTCGGCGGCACCCATCTGGTGCATCTGGCGCCGAACGGCTGATCACGCGATTTTCGGCACAATCGTCCGGCGAACGACCTGATCTCATTAAAGGTACGTAGTATCCGGGCAGGCCCGTCCCCTCGGAGGTGGCTCATGCCGTGTGCGCTGTGCGGCGACATCATCCCGACCGAGGTCGCCCGGTGCCCGGCCTGCGGTGCCTGGGCGCGCCGGCGGGACTTCCGCGCCGTCGGGGTGGCGGTGTTCATGCTGCTCGGCTTCAACGCGTTCATCGCGCTGGGCTCCGGGATCAGCATGGTCCGGCTCATCGGCCCGCTGCGCGACGCGACCCGGGACACCTACGACCCGGCGGTCACCTGGCGGGCGCTGTCCCCGTACGTCGAGGTGTTCATCCTCGGCGCGGTCATGGCGGGGGTCACGGGCCTGCTGTATCTGGGGTGGCTCTGGCGCGCGCACCGGCAGTCCCCCGGCCCGCACCGGTACGGCAGGGCGTGGGTGGTGCTGGGCTGGGTCGTCCCCCTGGGCGTCCTGTGGATCCCGCCGAGGGTCGTGTACGACGTGTGGGTCACCAGCGGGCGGCTCCGCACCGCGCAACGGCATGTCGCGGCGGCGGTCGTGGGCGCCTGGTGGACGTGCGTCCTGCTGGGCATCCTCCTGGCCCGGCTGTTCTCGGGCCTCGGCGTCCACACCCTCCCGGACGCGCGGCTCGCCGTGCACGTCGGCGTCGCCGCGGCGGCCTGCCAGGCGCTGGCCGCCGCGCTGTGCATGGCCACCGTCTTCGAGATCACCCGCGCCCAGGTCGCCAGAGAGACCTGACCCGCTAGGGCGACGTCGGCCCCGAACTGCCGCCGCTGGCGTACCACAGCCTGGCGGGCGGGCGCTTCACCGTCTCCCCCGCGTGCCCGATGTCGGCGTACGGGGACATCGCGAACCCGTTGGCGTACAGGACGCGACGGGCCACCGGACGCGCGGGCCCACCCCCGCGCGCCGGGGCCATCGCCCGCCGCAGCGCCTCGTCCCCGCCCTGCCGCCACGCCTCGTACAGGACGGTCAGGTCCCAGCAGTCGGACCCGGTGATCGACACCACCTCCGAGGGCGGTCCGGCGGACGGCTTCCCCGCCCGCCGCGCCACCCGTACCCAGGGACGGCGGAGCCTGCCCCGGACGACCATCAGCCACGAGCCGAACACGGTGGCGGCGCAGCGGTCCTGGACGGACTCGAAGAACGCCAGGTCGACCGGGCCGGTGGAGTCGTCGAGCGTGGCGAAGATGATCCGCTGCCCCGACCGCACCGCCGGTGTCTGGGTGGCGACCTTGACCCCGGCGACCAGCACGTCCTCCCCCTCGCGGCGGGACGGCAGGTCGCGGGCGCGGACCACGCCGAGCCGGTCGAGCAGCGCGTCGTAGAAGGTCAGCACGTGCCGGCTGACGTCGATGCCGAGGATGTCCAGCTCCGCCTCGACCATCTCGCCGGGCGTCATCGGCGGCAGCTCCCCGACCGGGATCGGCTCCAGGGTCCCGCCCTCCGCCACGGGATCCTCAAGGGCGAGCTGCCCCTCCACGACCGTCCCGGGACGCGCGGACGAGCGGTCCAGCGCGCCGACCCGGCAGAGCAGATCCCGCCGCGTCGGCACCCCGGCGTCCCCGATGCCGTACAGGGCGTCGAACCCTCCGGCGAGCACCAGCCGTTCGGCGGTGGGACGGGACACGCGGGCACGCCGCCAGAACTCGGTCAGCGACCGGTAGGGCCGCCCCGCGACGATCCGCTCGATCTCGGCCTCGCTGATCCCCCGGACCTCGCTGAGCGCCACCCTGATGCCCCGCGTGCCGTCCGCCGTGGGCTCGGCCTGCCAGGACGCGCCCGAGGCGTTGACGTCCAGCGGCAGGATCGGGACGCCGAAGCGCCGCGCGTCGTCCAGGATCACCCGCTTGGGGTACATGCCGGGATCATGGGTGAGCACGCCCGCATAGAACGCCGCGGGGTGATGCCGTTTCAGCCAGGCCGACTGGTACGTGGGCAGCGCGAACGACGCGGCGTGCGCCTTGCAGAACCCGAACGCCCCGAACGCGGTCAGCGTCCGCCAGACCCTGGCGACCGTCCCCTCGCTGTAGCCGCGTGCCAGCGCGCGTTCCCGGAACCATGTGCCGACCTCGGCCTGCCCCTCCTCGTCGGAGAGGGCGCGGCGCGCCGCCTCGGCGTCCGACAGCCCGCAGCCGGTCATCACGTCCAGGACGCGCAGCACCTGCTCGTGGAAGACCACCACGCCCAGGCTCTCGCGTAACGGCCCGGCCAGGTCGGGATGCGGGTACGCGGGCTCGCGGAGCCCGTGCCGTGCCGCCAGGAACGGGGTGACCATGTCGGAGTTGACCGGCCCCGGCCGGAACAGCGAGATGTCGATGATCAGGTCGCCCATGGTGCGCGGCAGCAGCTTGCCGACCAGCTCGCGCTGGCCCGGCGACTCGATCTGGAAGCAGCCCAGCGTCCTGGACGCGCAGATCATCTCGTAGGTGGGGCCGTCGTCGTGCGGGACGGCCTCCAGGTCGATCCGCGTGCCCTCGACCCGTTCGATCTCGTCCACCGCGTGCGCCATCGCCGACTGCATCCGCACCCCGAGGACGTCCAGCTTGAGCAGGCCCATGGCCTCGACGTCGTCCTTGTCGAACTGGCTCATCGGGAAGCCGAGCAGGCTCGGCTCCACCGGCGTGCGGTCGCGCAGCGTCGCGTTCGACAGCAGGACGCCGCAGGGGTGCATCGCGACGTGCCGGGGCAGCCCGTCCAGCCGCTCGGCGATCCGGAAGATCACCCCGAGCCGTCCGTGCGCCAGGTTGCTCTGCCGCAGCTCGGGCAGGTCGTGCAGGGCGGCGCGGATCTGCTTGGCCCTGATGTGCGGGAACGCCTTGGCGATCGCGTCGATCTCGGCGGGCGGCAGCCCGATCGCGCCGCCCACGTCCCGGATGGCGCTGCGCGCACGGTAGGTCTCCATCATCGACACGCACGCCACGCTGTCCTCGCCGAACCGCTCGAACAGCGCGCGGTACGCCTCAAGCCGCCGCGCCGACTCCACGTCCAGGTCGATGTCGGGCAGGCCGGGACGGCTGTCGGCCAGGAACCGCTCCATCACCAGGTCGTGCCGGAGCGGGTCGAGGTCGCCGATGCCGAGCAGGTAGTTGACCAGGCTGCCCGCGCCCGACCCGCGGATCGCGCAGCGGATGCCCTGCGAGCGGATCAGCGCGGCGGCGTCGGCGACGGTGAGGAAGTAGGCGGCCAGGCCCTTGCGCGCGATGATGCCCAGCTCGTGCTCCAGGCGCCGTGCCGCCTCGGCCGAGCGGTCCAGCCCGCGCCGCACCAGGCCCTCGCCGCACCTGGCGACCAGCCGCCCGTACGGGTCGGCGCCGGTCTCCGGCAGGTGGACGTCGTCCATCCCCAGGTCGTGGCCGGGGTCGAGGGCGCAGCGTTCCGACAGCCGCCGCGTCGCGTCCAGCAGTGCCCGCGCCTCGGCCGCGTCCGGGCCGCACACCCGCTCGGCGATGCGCCGCATCTCCGGGACCGACTTGAGGTAGGCGTGGCCGGTCTGGTCCTCCAGGTGTCGCCGATGCAGCGGGACGAGGCGGCGCGCCACGTCCAGCACCTGCGCCACGGGGTAGTCCGAGGGCTCCAGGTAGCGCACGGGGTTGGTCAGCACCGCGGGGACCCCGGCCTCGCGTGCCAGCGCCAGCATCCGGGCGGCCTCGAACGTCTCCCCCTTGCCGTGCTGGTCGACGATCTCCACGACCGTCTCGGCCGTCTCCCGCCAGGCCGCCAGCCGTGCCGCCGCCAGGTCGGGACGGCGGTCGGCGATCGCGCGTCCCACGTCCGAGCGCGGGCCGAGCAGCACCACCAGCCCGCCGGCGTGCGCTCCGATCAGCTCCCGGCTCGCGACGGGCGCGCCGCGCTCCCCCGCCTCGTGCGCGGCCGTGACCAGCCTGCACAGCGATCCCCACCCGGTGCGCCCGGTCGCCAGCACCACCACCCGTCCGGCGCCGGTGGCCAGGTCGGCTCCCAGGACGGGGCGCAGTCCCGCGGCGCGGCAGGCGAGCACATGCTTGACCGCGCCGTACAGGCCGTCCCTGTCGGTGAGCGCCAGCGTCTCCATGCCCAGCTCCGCCGCGCGCGCGGCGAGCAGGCGCGGCGGCGCGACGCCATGGCGCAAGGAGAACGAGGACGCGACATGCAGGTGCATGGGAGCCGACCCCCTTCTCCCGCTAGTCCCACACCCGGGAGAGCAGCCAGGTGTCGGACGCGGTGTCGTGCCGCAGCTCGTACACCCCGATCTCCTGTTCCGGCGTGGCCTCGACCCGCCAGAACTCCCGTTCCCCGGTGACCTCGGCCTCCGGCTGCTGCTCGCGCCACCAGTCCCGGGTGGTGACCCAGTGCTCCAGTACGCGCCGTACGCTGTAGAGCCGCCCCCGCCAGACGAACCGGACCGGGCGCCCGTCGGTCACCCAGACGTCCACCGGATCGCCGAACACGCGCGTCATCTGCCTCCCCCGCCTTGAGTCGTATGGCTCACCGCACAGGGGAAGGCATGCGGCCTGTCTCGAACATACGTTCGCAAGAAAGTCTAGGGAAGCCGACCTTCGTAAGCAAGGCGGGAGATTCCCCCCAGTTCCCGACGTTCGCCACAAAAGCGCAGGTCAGCGGCGTACCGGAAATCCCCTCCCGGCCGCGGCCACCCCCGGCGACGGCCCGTCGATCCAGGGATCCTCGGGGCGAACCACATCGATCCAGGACTGACGCTAAGGTTTGTGGAGATGATGACGCACACGGGCGCGGAATCCGGGGCGCTGAGGCCGGAGGACCCGCGCGAACTCGGTGACTACCGCCTGCTCTCCCGGATCGGCCGGGGCGGCATGGGAACGGTGTTCCTGGGTGAGGGCTCCTCGGGCCGCCGCGTCGCGGTCAAGGTCATCAACCGTGAGCTGGCCAGCGAGGAGACGTTCCGCGAGCGGTTCCGCCGCGAGGTGACCGCCGCCCGCCAGGTGCGCCGGTTCTGCACGGCGCCGGTCCTGGACGCCGAGCTGGACACCGAGCCGCTGTTCGTCGTCACCGAGTACATCGAGGGGCCGAGCCTGGAGGCCGCGGTCGCCGAGCGCGGCCCCCTCCCGGGCTCGGACCTGGAGGGCCTGGCGGTCGGGGTGGCCACGGCGCTGGCCGCCATCCACGGCGCGGGCATCGTGCACCGCGACCTCAAGCCCGCCAACGTGCTGCTGTCCGCGACCGGCCCGCGCGTGATCGACTTCGGTATCGCGCGGGCGCTGGACGCCGCCGACGGCCCCACCCGTACCGGGCAGTTCGTCGGCACCCCCAACTACCTGCCGCCCGAGCTGCTGCGCGGCGAGCCGGTCACGCCCGCCTCCGACGTGTTCTCCTGGGGCTGCGTGGTCACCTACGCCGGGACGGGACGCCCCCCGTTCGCCGGGCGCACCGTCCCGGAGATCTTCTACCGGGTGGCGCACGACGAGCCCAGGCTGGACGGGCTGGACGCGGGCCTGCGCGGCCTGGTGGCCTCCGCCCTGGACAAGGACCCGCGCAACCGCCCGTCGGTCCAGGACCTGCTGGCCCGGCTGGTCGGGCACACGCGTCCCGACGACCTGGACCGGATCACCGAGACCGTCCAGGCGAGCTGGCACGGCCCGGGACCGGGCGCCCCCGTGCCACCGACCACGCCCCAGTCGCACTCGGCGCCGCCGCCGACGCAGCCCGTGGGCTACCAGTACACCGCCTTCGGCGGCGAGAACACCCGCAGCGACACCCCGGCCGGGCCCGTGGTCCCGCCGTCCCCGCAGCGGCCCTCCGGCGGCCGGAGCGGGGGCCGCTTCCCGGCGAAGGCCCTGATGGTCGGCGGTGCGGCGGCCGCCGTCCTGCTGACCGCCGCCGTCCTGTACCCGCTGCTCGGCGGGGACGGCCCGCCGGAGAAGCTGGCCACCGCGTTCTCCGACGACTTCTCCGACGGCGGCTCCGGCTGGGGACCCGGGCCCTACTGGATGGGCCGGTACGGCTACCTGAACAACAAATACCGCCTGGAGACCACCGACATCGACGCGGGACAGGACCGCTGGGTCCCCCAGCGGGAGGCGGACGACATCCCCAAGCGGATCCTGGTCAGCGCGACCACCGCCGTCGTCCGGTCCGCCCCCGACGGCCGGTACGGGCTGCTCTGCCGTGCCAACAACAACAGGGGCACGATCTTCAAGTACCTGTTCCTGGTCCGCAACGACGGCAAGGGCGTGCTCCTGCGCAAGGTCAACGGCAAACAGGGCAACAAGGAACTGGACAACGCCGACAAGGTGCCCGGCATGAAGCCGGGAAGCGCCAACCGGCTCCAGATCGCCTGCGAGCCGCAGGAGAACGACAAGCAGGTCAGGCTGCGGATGTGGGTGAACGGCTCGCTGGTGCTCGACTACACCGACACCGACCAGCCGCTCTCGCACGGCTGGGCCGGGCTGGTCGTCGAACGCGGCGGGAACGCCGCCCAGCAGACCATCGTCGACTTCGACGACTTCGACATGTCGAAGATCCTCGACTGAGGGACGCTCAGTCCGGCACCGGCAGGTAGCCGTCGATCCAGCGGGCCAGCTCGTCGAAGACCTGGTCGCGGACCGGCTTGGCGGACAGCACCAGGTCATGGACCCCGCCCTCGATCCGGACGAGCGTGACATGCCGCCCCAGCCGCGGCGCCCAGCGCGCCATGTGCTCCACGTCCAGGACGGCGTCGGCGCTGCTCAGGTCGGCGACGCCCGGCTTGGGCCGGACGCTGCGGTCCGACGACATCACCAGCACGGGGACGTCGATGTCCAGCCCGGCGTGCAGGCGAAGCTGACCGCGCCGCACGGCCGCCAGCCACGCGGCCCGCACCGGGAAGCCCACCAGCGGCTTCCACTCCAGGTCGAAGTCCCACTCGCCGTCGTGGTCGCGGTGGATGCTGCGCACGTACAGGTCGGACACCCCGGCGGGCAGCCTGGCCGTGGGGAACCGCCGTCCCAGCGCCCTCGCCAGGCCGGCGCCCAGCTTCCGCATCACCAGCGGCTCGTTGATGTCCAGGAACGGGCTGTTCAGGAACAGCCCGTCCACCAGGCCCCGGCCGCTGACCCGGTCCGCCCACAGCGCGGCGACCAGGCCGCCGGTGGAGTGGGCGTTGACCAGCAGGACGTCGTGCCCGTCCTCCTCCCGCGCGATCCGCACCGCCTCATCGATCTCCGGGAAGTACTCGGTGAGGCTGCGCACGAAGTTGGGGGTCTGGTGCGGGCGCAGCGAACGCCCGTACTTGCGCAGGTCGAGGGCGTAGAAGTCGAAGCCGTGCTCCACGTAGAAGTCGGCCAGGTGCTTCTGGAAGAAGTAGTCGACGAAGCCGTGCACGTACAGCACCGCGCGCCGGCAGGGATCGGTCGAGCGCCGCCGGACGAGCGTGGCGACGACCTCACCCTCCTCGTCCTCGCCCAGCGGCAGTTCGATCGCCTCGTACCCGTCCCCGAGCACATCGGTGGTCACTTCGATGACTCTGTCGGTCACCCCGGGGACTCTAGTCGATCAGGCCGCTCGCGGTCTCGGTGAGACCGGGCGGCGCCGTCCCGGGCGACCCGGCCTGGAACGGGGGTCGCGGGTCGTCACCGCGCGGACGGCGGTTCAGTGATCACACGCAAGGCGGCGTCCTCCCCGCCGAGGTCCCACAGTGATCACACGGAGGATCCGCCGGGTGGCCCGCCGGTACAACGTACGAGGGTGGTCGCCACCCGTGACCGCCCTCATCACCCTGCCTCTGGCCGCACGGCCCATGGCTCCGGAACGGAGACGACGATGTCATCGACCTCGCAGGTGACGCGGCCCCCGGCGACCGTCAGCGGCCCGGGCGCCCTGCCGGTGACCCTGATGGTCAACGGTTCCGCCATGGTGGCCGATCTGGAGCCGCGGGTGAGCCTGCTCGACGCGCTGCGCGACCACCTGGACCTGACCGGGACCAAGAAGGGGTGCGACGCGGGCACGTGCGGCGCCTGCACGGTGTCGGTGGACGGCCGCCGGGTGCTGGCCTGCCTGACCCTGGCGATCTCCTGCGAGGGGCGGGAGGTCACCACGATCGAGGGCCTGGCCGGTCCGGGCGGCGAGCTGCATCCGATGCAGCGGGCCTTCATCGAGCACGACGCCTTCCAATGCGGCTACTGCACGCCCGGGCAGATCATGTCGGCGGTCGCGCTGCTGGAGGAGGGCAACGCCGAGGACGACGCGGCGATCGCCGAGTACATGAGCGGCAACCTCTGCCGCTGTGCCGCGTACCCGAACATCCGCGCGGCGATCCGGGATGTGCGCGACCGATCCAGGGGAGACGGCCATGCGGCCTCTTAGTTACGTGCGGGCCATGGCGGTCGAGGACGCGGTGGAGCGGGTGAGCGGCGACCCGGCCGGCGCGTTCCTGGCCGGGGGCACCACGGAGATCGACCTGATCCGGTTCGGCCTGGCCGAGCCCGACCTGCTGGTCGACATCAACGACCTGCCGCTGAGCGGGATCGAGGACCTGCCCGGCGGCGGCCTGCGGATCGGGGCGCTGGCGCGGATGAGCGACGTCGCGAAGGACGGCGCGGTCAGCCGCCGCTACCCGGCCATCTCCGAGGCGCTGCTGCTCGGCGCGTCCCAGCAGTTGCGGAACATGGCGTCGATGGGCGGCAACCTCTGCCAGCGGACGCGCTGCCCGTACTTCGGGGACGGTATCTCGCCCTGCAACAAGCGCAACCCCGGCACCGGTTGCGCGGCGCTTGAAGGCATCAACCGCAACCACGCGATCCTGGGAACGAGCCCGCACTGCATCGCCACGCACCCGTCGGACGTCGCCGTGGCGCTCACCGCCTTCGACGCGGTGGTCCACACCATGGGCCGGGACGGCGACCGGCGCATCCCGATCGACGACTTCTTCCTGCTGCCCGGCGACACCCCGCACATCGAGCACGCGCTCGGCCACGGCGAGCTCATCACCGCGATCGAGATACCCGCGGCGCCGGTGGCGGCGCGCTCGCTCTACCTGAAGTACCGCGACCGGCAGTCCTACGAGTTCGCCCTGGTGTCGGTGTGCGCCGCGCTGCGCGTGGCGGACGGGACGATCAGCGAGGTCCGGCTCGCCCTCGGCGGCGTCGGCACCAAGCCGTGGCGCGCCCGCCGCGCGGAGGAACGGCTGCGCGGCGCCGCCCCCACCACGGAGTCCTTCGCCGAGGCGGCCGACGCCGAGCTCGCGGCCGCGTCGGTACGCCGGCACAACGCGTTCAAGGTGGCGTTCGCGCGGCGCGCCATCGTCCGGGCACTGCACCAGGTCATGGGAACGACCGACGGAGGCCGGCCATGAGCGTCGCGTCCACGGCGACCGGCACCGGCACGGTGATCGGCAAGCCGCACGACCGGGTCGACGGGCACCTGAAGGTCACCGGGGCCGCCCGCTACACCACCGAGATCGACCTGCCCGGCCTGGTGCACGCCGTCATCGTCGGCGCCACGATCCCCAGCGGGCGGGTGGTCGGGATCGACGTCCGCGCCGCCCTCGCGCAGGAGGGCGTGCTGGCCGTCCTCACCCACCGCGACATCGGCAGGATCGCCGCGCAGCCGCGCCTGCTGCCGTCCCTCGCCGGCGGGCCCTCCCCCGGCGAGAGCTTCTTCCCGATGCAGGACGAGAAGGTGCACTACGCGGGCCAGCCCATCGCCATCGTCGTCGCCGACACCCAGGAGCGCATGCGGTACGCGGCGTCGCTGGTGACGGTGACCTACGAGGCGGACGAGTCGGTCACCACCATCGAGGAGGGCCGCGACGCCGCCTACGAGCCCGAGCGGCTGTTCGGCGGGCTGATGCCCGCCCGCGACGAGCGGGGGGACGTCGAGGCCGGGCTCGCCGCCGCGGACGTGCGCGTCGACGTGGCGCACCGGCTCGCCGCCAACAACCACAACCCGATCGAGCCGTCCGCCACCACGGCGTGCTGGGACGACGGGAGGCTGACGCTCTACGACTCGACGATGAGCGTCCGGTCGACGCAGCTCACCGTGGCGCACCTGCTCGGGATGCCCCTCGCGGACGTCCGCGTCATCACCCGCTTCGTCGGCGGCGCCTTCGGCTCCAAGGCGATGACCTGGCCGCACGTGACGCTCGCCGCGATGGCCGCCCGCAAGGTCGGCCGCCCGGTACGGCTGTCGCTCACCCGCGCGCAGACGTTCACCTCCCACGGCCACCGGGAGGAGCAGGAGCAGCGGATGACGCTGGGCGCGACGCGGGACGGGCGGCTGACCGCCATACGGCACCACAAGCTGTCGGTCGGGTCGCCGTTCGACGACTGGGCGGAGCCAGCGACGGGCGTGTCGTCGCAGATGTACGCGTGCGAGAACTACCAGGGCGTCCACAAGCTGATCCGCGGCAACACCATGACCCCGACCTTCACCCGGGGACCGGGCGAGACGCTGGGCGTGTTCACCCTGGAGACGGCCATGGACGAACTCGCCTACGAGCTCGGGATGGATCCGGTCGAGCTGCGGCTCCTCAACCACACCGGCGTCGACCAGCATGGCAACCCCTGGTCCAGCGACGGCCTGGCGGACTGCGTCCGGCGGGGCGCGGACCTGTTCGGCTGGGGCACCCGCGACCCGCGGCCGCGCGTCCGCCGCGACGGCCACTGGCTGCTCGGCACCGGCATGGCCGCGGCAGGGTACCCGGTGGCGTTCTTCATGCCCACCCAGCGCGCCCGCGCCCGCCTGTACGCGGACGGCAGCGCCACCGTGGCGACCGGCACCCCGGAGTTCGGCACCGGCGTCATGACGATCATGGCGCAGATCTGCGCGGACGTCCTCGGCCTGTCGGTGCGTTCGGTACGGCCCGAGATCGGCGACACCGACCTGCCCAACACCTCCGCCCCGGTCGGCTCGTCCGGCGCGTTCATGATCGGCTCCGCCGTCCATGCCGCCGTCACCAACCTGCGCGACAAGCTGGTGCGCATGGCGGTCGCCGACGAGGAGTCCCCCCTGCACGGCGTCGACCCCGCGTCGGTACGGATCGCCGACGGCGGCATGACGCTCCCCGAGCAGCCGGGCATCTCGGAGACCTACAGCGAGCTGATGCAGCGGCACCGCCTGGCCGATGTCGAGGCGCTGGGAAGCTGGACGCCGCCGTCCCCGGAGACCCCGCACGGCCTGCTCACCTTCGGCGCCCAGTTCGCGGAGGTCGCCGTCGACCCCGACCTGGGACTGACCCGGGTGCGCCGGATGGTCGGCGTCTTCGCGCCCGGTCACGTCCTCAACCCGAAGCTGGCCCGCAGCCAGCTCATGGGCGGCATGCTGTGGGGCCTCGGCCAGGCGCTCATGGAGGGCAACCACATGGACCCGCGCCAGGGCCGCTGGGCCGCGAGCAACCTGGCCGAGTACCTCGTCCCCGTCAACGCCGACGCCCCCGAGGTGACCGTCGAATTCGTCGAGGTCGACGACGAGCTGGTCGGCCCTCTGGGAGCCAAGGGGGTCGGCGAGATCGGCCAGGTCGGCGCGGCCGCCGCGATCGCCAACGCCGTCTACCACGCGACCGGCCACCGGGTGCGGCGACTGCCCATGACCCCGGAGAGCATCATGGATCCGCCCGGCACATGACCGGCGCCCCGCCATAGCCGGCGGCATCGACTTCATGCGCCATCCGTAGCGGCGCACCACGTGCCCACGGCCGCAGCGCAATTGTCCCCATTCGGTCCACCGGAACCGCCCGGAAAATGCGATGCTCTGGGAATCGCCTATGGACGGAGGAGACGTTGGTGGACGGTTCCGGAGATCGGCCGAAGATCGACACGACGGTGCCGCATGTGGCGCGGATCTGGAATTACTGGCTGGGCGGCAAGGACAACTACGAGGTGGACCAGCAGGTCGGCGACGAGATCACGCGGATGCTGCCGACCGTGCCCGTGCTCGCGCGGGCGTCGCGGCAATTCCTCAACCGGGCGGTCAGCCATCTGGCCGGGGAGGCGGGGGTCCGGCAGTTCCTCGACATCGGTACGGGCCTGCCCACCGTCGACAACACCCATGAGGTCGCGCAGCGCCTCGCGCCCGATGCCAGGATCGTGTACGTCGACAATGACCCGCTGGTCCTGACGCACGCCCAGGCGATGCTCACCAGCACCGAGGAGGGGGCGTGCGACTACATCGACGCCGACCTGCGGAATCCTGAGTACATCTTGGAGAATGCGGCACGCACCCTGGATTTCGACCGGCCGGTCGCGTTGATGCTGATGGGCATTTTGGAGTTCATCACCGACGACGAGGAGGCGTACCGGATCGTGGACCACCTGGTCGGCGCGCTGGCCCCCGGAAGTTACCTGGTGATGTACGACGGGACGAACGTCATTCACGGGGAGGCGTCGGACCGGATCGTGGAGGTGTGGAACGAGTCCGGGAACGCGCCGCTCGTCCTGCGCAGTCCCGAGCAGATCGCCCGGTTCTTCAAGGGGCTGGACATCCTGGAGCCGGGCCTGGTCCCGGTCAGCCAGTGGCGCCCGGACCCGAATCCCTTCGGCGAGCCCGAGGCGGTCGACGCCTACGGCGCGGTCGGCCGCAAGCCATAGGACGACGCCCCGCCTACGCGCCGTCCTCCAGGTTCCCCTCCAGTTCCAGATAGGTCGCCTGGAGGCGGCGCAGGACGTCCGGGTCGGGCTCGGCCCACAGGTTCCGGTCCGCCGCCTCAAGAAGGCGTTCGGTGATGCCGCGCAGCGCCCACGGGTTCGACTGCTCCATGAACGAGCGGGTCTCCTCGTCGAACACGTACTCCTCGGCGAGCCTCTGGTACATCCAGTCGTCCACCACACCGGCGGTCGCGTCGTAACCGAACAGGTAGTCCACCGTCGCGGCCAGCTCGAACGCGCCCTTGTAGCCGTGCCTGCGCATGGCGGCGATCCAGCGGGGGTTGACCACGCGCGCGCGGAAGACGCGGTGGGTCTCCTCGGCGAGGGTACGGGTCTTCACCTGGTCCGGTAGCGCGGAGTCGCCGATGTAGGCGGCGGGGCTCGTCCCCGTGAGGGAACGGACCATGGCGACCATGCCGCCGTGGTACTGGAAGTAGTCGTCGGAGTCGACGATGTCGTGTTCGCGGGTGTCCTGGTTCTTGGCGGCGACCGCGATGCGGCGGAACGCGTTCTCCATGTCGGCGCGCGCCTCACGCCCGTCCAGCCCGCGTCCGTAGGCGTAGCCGCCCCACACCGCGTACACCTCGGCCAGGTCACGGTCGTCACGCCAGTTGCGGGCGTCGATCAGGGGCAGCAGGCCCGCCCCGTAGGCGCCGGGCTTGGACCCGAAGATCCGGGACGTGGCGCGCCGCCAGTCGCCGTGCGCGGCGTGGTCCTGGAGGGCGTGCCGCCGCAGATGGTTGGCGTCGGCCGGCTCGTCCAGGTCGGCGACCGCGCTGATCGCGTCGTCGAGGAGCGCGATGACGTGCGGGAACGCGTCCCGGAAGAAACCGGAGACGCGGAGCGTGACGTCGATGCGCGGCCGTCCCAGCTCCGCCGCCGGGACGATCTCGAAGCCGGTGACGCGGCGGGACGCGTCGTCCCACACGGGACGGCAGCCGATCAGCGCGAGCACCTCGGCGATGTCGTCGCCCTGGGTGCGCATCGCGGACGTCCCCCACACGGTGAGGCCCACGCTGGACGGGTACTCGCCGGTGTCGGCCAGATGCCGCGCGATCAGCGAGTCGGCCAGCGCGACGCCCACCTCCCAGGCGTTGCGGGACGGGATCGCCTTCGGGTCGACCGAGTAGAAGTTGCGGCCGGTGGGGAGCACGTTGACCAGGCCGCGGGTGGGCGAGCCCGACGGCCCGGACGGGACGTGCCCGCCGTCCAGGGCGTGCAGGACGGCGGTGACCTCACCCTCCGTGGCGTTCAGCCGCGGCACCAGCTCCGACGCCCCGAACTCCAGCAGGCGCACCACATCGGGCACCTCGCGGCCCAGCACCGTGTCGCAGACGGCCTTGGCGGCGCCGACGTCCCATCCCGCGTCCTCCATGCCCTGGACGAGCGTCCGCGCGGTGCGTTCCAGCAGGTCGATCGCGTCGGACGCGGTGCGGGACGGGCCGTCGCCCAGCCCCGGGACGGGATGCTCCAACGGGCGGCCGGGGTCGTCCAGAAGGCGCCGCTCGTCCAGGCCGTGCTCGGCGGCCAGGGCGGCGCGCAGGCCGGGCATCGCCCCCGCGACCCCGCCCCACACCTGCGACGCGCGCAGCACCGCCAGGACGAGGTTGACGCGCGCCTCCCCCTCCGGGCGCTGCCCCAGGACGTGCAGGCCGTCGCGGATCTGCACGTCCTTGATCTCGCACAGGTACCCGTCGATGTGCAGGACGAAGTCATCGAACTCGGCCTCGCCGGGCATCTCGTCCTGGCGCAGGTCGTGGTGCAGTTGCGCGGCCTGCACCAGCGTCCAGATCTGCGCCCGTACGGCGGGCAGCTTGTCCGGGTCGAGATCGGCGACGGTCGCGTACTCGTCCAGGAGCTGCTCCAGTCTCGCCAGGTCGCCGTACGACTCGGCGCGGGCCATCGGCGGCACCAGATGATCGACGACGGTGGCGTGGCCGCGCCGCTTGGCCTGCGTCCCCTCGCCCGGGTCGTTCACGATGAACGGGTAGATCAGCGGCAGGTCGCCGAGCGCCGCGTCCGGGGCGCACCCGTCCGACAGGCCGAGCCCCTTGCCGGGCAGCCACTCCAGCGTGCCGTGCTTGCCCAGGTGGACGACCGCGTCCGCGCCGAACCCGCGATCGAGCCAGCGGTACGCGGCCAGGTAGTGGTGCGAGGGCGGCAGGGCGGGGTCATGGTAGATCGCGACCGGGTTCTCCCCGAAGCCGCGGGGCGGCTGGATCATCAGGATCACGTTGCCGAAGCGGAGGGAGGCGAGCACGATCTCGTCCCCGTCGACATAGAGGTCGCCCGGCGGCTCGCCCCAGTGCTCCCGGACGCCCGCGCGCAGCGGCTCCGGCAGGGCCTCGAACCATTCCCGGTAATCGTCGAGCCGGACGCGCACGGGCGCCTGGCGGAGCTGTTCCTCGGTGAGCCATTCCACGTCGTGCCCCCCGGCGGCGATCAGCCGGTGGATCAGCGGGTCGCCGTCGTCGGGATCCGCCCACAGGCCGTGGTCGTCGCCCAGGTGGTATCCGGCCTCGGCCATGCGCCTCAGCAGCCGGACCGCCGACACGGGCGTGTCGAGCCCCACGGCGTTCCCGACACGCGCATGCTTGGTCGGATACGACGACAGGACGAGCGCCACCCGTTTCTCCGCGTTCGGCTTGTGCCTCAGCGCGGCGTGCCGTACGGCGATTCCCGCGACCCGATCCGCGCGTTCCTCGTCGGCGACGTAGACGGGGATCCCGTCCGGTCCGTGTTCCTTGAACGAGAACGGCACGGAGATCAGGCGGCCGTCGAATTCGGGGATCGCGACCTGCATGGCGGCGTCCATGGGGGTCAGCGCGCCGTCCGAGTCCCGCCAGGCCGCCCTGCTGGAGGTCAGGCACAGCCCCTGGACGACCGGGACATCGAGGGCGGCCAGGGCGCCGGCGTCCCAGGCGTCCTCGTCCCCGCCCGCCGCCGCGTCCGCGGCCACCGCGCCACCGGCCGCGAGCACGGTGACGACGAGGGCGTCCGCCCGTCCCAGAAGGTCGAGCAGCCCTTGGCCGGCACCGCGAAGGGAGCCGCAGAAAACGGGCAGCGCGTTGGCCCCGTGCGCCTCGATGCGTTCGCACAGGACGTCCACGAAGGCGGTGTTGCCCGACAGTTCATGGGCCCGATAGAAGACGACCCCGACCGTCGGCCCGTCCTTCCGCGGGCGGTCGCCGTGGATTCCGTACGAGGGCATGGGCACCGGCGGAGCGAATCCCTCACCGGTCAGCAGGACCGTATCGCTCAGGAAACGCGACAACTGCCGCAGATTCTCGACGCCGCCCTCGCGCAGGTAATCGAGCGTCTCCGCCGCCACACCCGCCGGGACGGTCGACAGGGCCATCAGCTCCGCGTCCGGATCGGCCTCCCCGCCCAGCAGGACGAGCGGGAGCCCGGTGTCCCTCAGCCGTTCCACGCCCTCGGGCCAGGTCTTGCGTCCCCCCAGCAGCCGCACGACCGCGACGTCCACGCCGTCGACGAGCCGTTCCAGTTCATCGAGGTCGAGCCGGACGGGGTTGGCGGTCACGTACCCGGCGTCCGCCGCGCGTGCGGCGAGCAGTTCGGTATCGGCCGTGGACAGCAGCAGGACACGCATCGGCAAGCCTCCCCCGGGGTCTCCACGCCCCGGCTCGGGTGACGAGGGCAACGACGACGCGGAGTCTCCTGGCTCCCGGATCGGCGCCCTGCCCCCGGCCTTCCAGCGTCACCGCCGTGGCCCTAGTCGAGGGAGGACTCCCCGGTCACAGTTGCGGGACAGCTCCGGACTCACACCGGATTCCTCACCCGCCATCGCCCCGCCATCGTAGCCCCGCCGTCTTCGGGTAGGGCATGGGCATGTCCATGCCATCCATCCCGCCCGCGACCGGACGCCCGGTCGTCGGCTCCTACGACGACTACGCGTCCGCGCAACGGGCGGTCGACTTCCTGTCGGACGCAGGGTTCCCGGTCGAACGGACCGCGATCATCGGTTCGGACCTCAAGATGGTCGAGACCGTCCTGGGCCGCCTCACCACGTCCCGTGCCGCCATGGCCGGAGCGGGCAGCGGCGCCTGGTTCGGTCTCCTGGTCGGGCTCCTGCTCACCCTCTTCACCATCGAGCGCGGCGCCGCCGTCCCGCTGTTCCTCGGCGCGATCGTCATCGGCGCGGTGTTCGGGGCCGTGTTCGGCTTCATCGCCCACGCCCTGACCCGGGGCCGCCGGGACTTCACGTCCCGCAGCCAGATCGTCGCCTCCTCCTACGACGTGGTGGCCGACGCCGAGGTGGCCGAGGACGCCAGGAACCGCCTCATCCACCTGAACTGGCGAGAAGGCTGAACCCGGCGCCGTGCTCATCCGGGGACGCGGGTCACAGCGATCAGGTGGCCGCTGAGCCCGCGCAGGCCCGGCTCGGTCTCGGTGGCCCTGGCCGCCTGAAGGATGATCTCCTGGGACGCGGGGTCGTCCCACCGGTCGGACAGCTGCGGCAGCCAGCCCGCCAGCCCTTCGACCCCCACGATCTCCACCACGTCCAGGCCCGCGTCCAGGCACTCGCCGCGCAGCTCGTCGGGGTGGTGGAAGTAGGCGGTGGTGAACCAGCCGGGCCGGTCGCGCTCGTTGCGGTGCCGACCCGTGGCCAGGTCGTCCTCCACGATCCGCCGGAACTCCGGGTCGAACAGGAAACCGCGGGCCAGCCCGTCGAACAGCGACGCGAAACGTGAGATCGCGGCGGCGAAGACGGGTCCGCCGGGACGGACGGCGCGTCCCGCCTCGCGCAACGCCGCCACGCGGTCGTCCCGTCCGGTGAGGTGGTAGAGCGGGCCGAGCAGCAGGGCGCCGTCGAACGCCGAGTCGGGGACGGGCAGCTCCCGGGCGTCCCCGAGGGACGCGGTGAGGCCCGGGGCCGCTTCCGCCAGCCGCCGGGCCGCCTCCACATGCTCGGGGACGACGTCGAACAACCGGACCCGGTGCCCGTCGGCCACGAGCCAGGCCGCGTGCACACCGGTGCCGCCGCCGATGTCGAGGAGGTCGAGGGTCCGGCCGTCGCCCGCGAGATGCCGGCGCACGATCTCCTGGGTGCGCAGTAGCTCCAGCCGCCCGAAGCCGGAGGTGATCCGCGCCCCCTCGTCGGCCGAACGGTAGTGCCGGATGATCTCAGGCGGGGTCTCGCGCGGGGTCTCGGGCATGCCGTGCTCAGTCCTTCCGTCCGGTGGCCGCCACGGTCACCGCCAGGCCGATCATCATGAGCCCGCCGGTGCCGCCGACCACGGACAGGCGGCGCGGGGACCGTGCGAACCACTGGCGCGCGGTGGCGGCGGCCAGGCCCCACATGCTGTCGCACAGCAGCGCGATCAGGCAGAAGATCAGGCCGAACGTCATCATTTGCAGCGGCACGTGGCCGCGCGCGGGGTCGGCGAACTGCGGCAGCACCGCCGCGAAGAACACCAGCGTCTTGGGGTTGGTCACACCGACCACGAATCCCTGCCACAGCTCGCGTCTCCCGGCCGCGCGGGACGCGGCGCCCAGCTCGTCCAGCGCGCCCTCCAGGGAACGGCGGTGCCGGAACGCCTGGACGCCCAGGTAGCACAGGTACGCGGCACCGGCCAGCTTGAGGACCGTGAACAGCAGCGCGGAACGCTCGATGACCGACCCGACCCCGAGCCCCACCGCCACGACCGCCACCAGCGCGCCGAGCTCGTTGCCGACGACGCTGGTCAGCGCCGTCCGCCGGCCGTGCGCCAGGGCCCGGCCGACCACGAAGAGAACGCTCGGGCCGGGGATCACGATGATCACCACGGCGATCGCCGAGAACCCCAGCACCTGCTCGATCGAGACCATCCCCGCACTGTAGGCACGGCGGGACGCGGCTCGCATCGCATTATCCGGGCCATGACCAGGCCCGATCCCGTGTCATGCCTCCGGCGAGGCGGCGCCCCCATCGGCGAAGGACGCGGCGAGGTCGAGCAGCGTGCGGTCGGTGCCGCGGGGGCCGACCGCGCAAAGGCCGACCGGGAGCGCGTCCACCGGCGCCATGGGCATCACCACGGCGGGCAGTCCGGCGATCGAGGACAGGCTGGTCAGGCGTAGCGTCCTGAAGCGGTACTCCTCCATCGCGGCGCGTTCCAGGCCCACGAGCGGCGCCGGGGCGGTCGCGGCCGGCAGGAGGAGCACCGTGCCCGGCTCGAGCGCCGCGTACAGCACGCCGCGCGCCTCGTCCAGAAGGGCCTCGGAGGTCTCGCGGTCGCGCGGGTCCAGGTCGCGGCCGAGCGCGAACCGCGCCATCACGCCCTCGCCCAGCGAACCGGGGTGCGCCTCGATCCACGCGCCGTGCTCCGCCCACGCCTGTGCGGCCTGGACGGCACGGAACGCCGCGAACCACGTCTCCACGCGTCCACCGAGCAGCGACTCCACACGCCGTACCTTGCCGGCGCGACGCTCGGCCAGCGTGCGGGCGGCCTCCTCGAAGGTCGCCCGGGTCGCGGGTTCGGCCAGCTCCAGCACGTCCTCGGCGATCAGGAAGGTGCGGACGGGCTCGACCTCGGCGGGCGGGAGGAGCACGTCGCCCGCCCGCCGGAGCAGCCCGGCGTCGCGGGCGAACCAGCCCACCGTGTCGAACGAGGACGCCAGCGGCTGCAACCCTTCCGTGGACACCACACCATGCGTGGGACGCAACCCGAACAGCCGGCAGTGCGAGGCCGGGACACGTACCGAACCCGCGGTGTCCGTGCCCAGCCCGAGGTCGACCACGCCGAGCGCGACCGCCGACGCGGAACCGTTGCTGGAACCTCCGGTGATACGGCCCGGCGCCGCGGGATTGGGCGGGGTGCCGTAGTGCTTGTTCGTGCCGTTCAGGCTGAAGGCGAGCTCATCGGTCTGCGTGATCCCCGTGATGTCCGCGCCGGCGTCCAGGAGCGCCTGCACGGCCCAGGCGTTGCGTTCCTGTACGGGCGCCTCCGCGAGCCAGTCGGGATTGCCCGCGCCGATCCGCTGCCCCGCGACCGCGTAGAGATCCTTGACGGCGACCCTGGTCCCGGCAAGCGGCCCGCTGCCGGAGCCGCGCACCAGGGGATCCCCCTTCACCCTCCAGACCGGGCCGGGAACCTGCCCGGCCAGGGACTCACCCTTACGTCCATCCACGGTCAGGCACCGTACCAGGCGTCCCGGACCCCGACGAGGGAGGACTCAGGCGAGAGCCGTCCAGTTCCCTTCGCGCCACACCATGAGGTCGCGGGTCAGCAGGTGGCCTGGTGGAACGTCCCATGCCGGGTCGTCGTCCTCGTCCCGGTCCTCCGACCACACCCGCTCGACGGCCCAGCGCAGCTTGTCCAGGCCGTCGGGGTGGGCCGTGCCGGACGCGACGAACACGTCCCTGGCGGGCGTCGCCACCACCAGATCGCCCTCCACGTCCTGGGCCAGCTTTTCCAGGAACCCGTCGTCCAGGATCAGTCCCGCCTCGAGCCCGGCCACCGCACCGGCCTCCGGGGGCGGGGCCGTGGAGCCGGGGCCGAGCGAGACCGTCACGGCGCGGGCGTCCGGGTACCAGCTCATCCGCAGGTCGGGACGGAGATTGCGGAGGTTCACCGTCGCCAGGCGGCGCAGGTCCCCGGGGTCGATCCCCAGTTCCGCGCAATGCCTGCGGGCGACGTGCTCGTACCGCCGTCCCCCGAGTTCGGGACGCAGCGACCCGGCGCCCGGCTCACCCGCCGACTCCAGCGCGTAGGTGACGTACAGGTCGCCCGCGAACGGGTCGCGGATCGGCTCCTCCTCCGCCGGCAGCGGGAACTCCAACTGCACCTCCGCCGGCACCCGTGCCTTCATCATCGGGACGATGAGACTGGTCCGCGGCTCGGTCACGGCACGATCCTCCTGAGGCCGGTGAGGTTCCGAGCGGATCACACTACCGGCCCGCGCACCCCCAGGCGCCCCAAGCACACGCCGTGAATCACCGGTCTCCGCCGGCGGGCGGGACGACCGGCAGGCCCCGGGGCGCTCCATGCTCGATCAGCCGCCAGATCGCCTCGGTGTCCAGGTGCTCCTCGACCAGATCGCCGAGCGCGTCCAGCGCCGCCTCGCGCAACGCCGAGAACTCGACGTCCGGAGCGGGGGTGAAGTCCCGTCCCGCCCGGCGCGCCACATCGGCCAGGAATGCGCGGCGGAAACCGTCGTTCTCCATCGCCCCGTGCCAGGCGGTCCCCCACACCGCGCCCACGCGGCACCCGTCCAGGAACGGCTCCCCGCCTTCCACCTCCACGATCCCGTGATGGATCTCGTACGCGGTGACCGGCTCCCCGTAGGCCCGTCCGCGCGGGCGCCCGAGCGTCTTCTCGCCCTCGAACACCACCCTGGCGGGCAGCAGCCCGAGCCCTTCGACGCTTCCTTCCCCCGACTCGTATCCGTCCTCGATATGCCGGGCCATCATCTGGAAGCCACCGCAGATCCCGAGCAGCGGCCGTCCCTCGTCCGCACGCCGCTTGATCTCGTCCGCGATCCCCCGCTCACGCAGCCAGCGCAGGTCCGCCACCGTCGCCCGGGAGCCCGGCAGCACCACCAGGTCCGCGTCGGCGAGGTCACCCGCGTTCACCGCGTACCGCACCACGACGCCCGGTTCGCAGCCCAGCGCGTCAAGGTCCGTGAAATTGGAGATCCTTGGGAACCGGACGACCGCGATTCGCAACGATTCCCTGCCATAGGGCGCGGTCGCCTCGGCACTCGGCCTCTCCAGCGCCAGCGAGTCTTCGGCGTCCAGACGCAACCCCGGTTTCCACGGAAGCACCCCGAACGTGGGCCGTCCGGTCAGCTCGGTGAGCCTCCGCACCCCGGGACGCAGCAGTTCCTCCGCACCGCGGAACTTGTTGATGACGAATCCCGCGACCAACGCCTGATCCGCCTCGTCCAGCAACGCCACCGTCCCGTAAAGGGAGGCGAAGACGCCGCCGCGGTCGATGTCCCCGACCACGACCACCGGCAGTTCCGCGGCGCGCGCCAGCCCCATGTTGACGATGTCCCCCGCCCGCAGATTGATCTCCGCCGGGCTCCCGGCCCCCTCGCAGATCACCACGTCGAACTCGGCCCGGAGCTCCGCGAGGCTCTCCCCCACGATCCTTCGCAGCCGCTCCTTGTGCCGCCCGTACTCCAGCGCGTCCACCTCGGCCACCGGACGTCCCAGAACGACCACCTGGCTGCGCCGATCGCTCCCGGGCTTGAGCAGCACGGGGTTCATGACCGCCCGCGCCTCGACCCCCGCCGCCTGGGCCTGCATGTACTGGGCCCGGCCGATCTCGGCGCCGTCCGCGGTCACCATCGAATTGAGCGACATGTTCTGCGCCTTGAACGGCGCCACCTTCACTCCGCGCCGCGCAAGCCAGCGGCACAACCCCGCCGCCACAACGCTCTTGCCCGCGTCCGACGTCGTCCCGGCGACCAGAAGACCGCCGCTCAACGCCTCGCGCCGATCACCAACGCGGCCAGCCCCGCCACCGCCGCCGACAGCCGGACCGCTTTCCGCACGTCCCTCACCTCGGGCGCCCGGCCGTCCCCCATCTCGTCCCGCCGTTCGGTGATCCCACCGTAGGAATTGACACCCCCGAGCCTCACTCCGAGCGCACCCGCGAAGGCGGCCTCGCACCTCCCCGCGTTAGGACTCGGATGCCGCCCGCCGTCCCTTATCAGGACCCTGAGCGCGTCCGGCGCCCTGCGTCCCGCGGCGATGACCGCGAGCACCCCGGTCACCCGCGCGGGCACCCAATTGAGCACGTCATCCAGCCGGGCCGCCGCCCACCCGAACCTTTCGTACCGTTCACTCCTATAACCCACCATGGAATCCAGCGTGTTGGCCGCCCGATAAGCCAACAACCCCGGCACGCCCCCTACCAGCCCCCAGAACAACGGAGCCACCACCGCATCGGACGTGTTCTCCGCCACCGATTCCACGGTCGCCCGAGCCAATTCATCCACCCCAAGCCCGGCCGGATCCCGCGCACAAAGATGCGAAAGCAGTTCCCTCCCCCTCTCAACGTCCCCCTCCTCCAGGACCCGCGCCATCCTCAACCCCTCCCGCCCCAGAGAGGTCCCACCCAGAACCACCCACGTAGCCAGCGCCGTACTCCCCACCCGCCAAACAGCCCGGCCCCGCGTCCAACGCTCCACCAGAGCCCCGACCCCCGCCGCACCCCCGACCAACACCCCCGCATACAAGGCACCCCGCCCCCGGTCATCCTTGTAAAGCCGCCGCTCCAAAGCCTTCGCCACCTGACCGAAAGCGGCCACCGGATGCCCCCGCCGCGGATCCCCGAACACCACGTCCAAGGCCATCCCGAGCAGCAACCCCTCCCGCGAGCCCCGCATCCAACCCCTCCCCACCCGAGTCCGGTACGCGACAGCCCAAATCGCCCCGGCATCACGCCCAGAACATACCGGCGCCCCACGCCCCATCCGGCTACCCTCAAGGCCACTGCCAGGGCCATCTCCCAGATACGCCCGTGCGAAGACCACGGGTCGCGCTCTACACTCAGGGCCCAGCAGGCGCCCATAGCTCAGCCGGACAGAGCATCGGTCTTCTAAACCGACGGTCGGGGGTTCGAATCCCTCTGGGCGCGCCCTCCCCGCCCAGCAAAACCGCTACTGAGCTGGGCGCAGATCAAAAGGTCGGGCTGATGGCGCTCGCCCAAGTGACACGGTGTCCGTCTACTGAGCGGCAGGCGCTCCGGGGGCCGCTCTGCTGCGCAGGATCAGCGATGCTCGGCAAGCGCGGCCTTAAGCGCCTCACGACTGACCACCAAGTTCGGCCCGTGAGGATCCTTACTGTCGCGGATGCCCACGGCCTCACCAAGGCGAGCCAACTCCACGCAGTCGGACCCGCCCTGCGTCCCGCTGTAACTACTCTTCCGCCACACCGTCACTATGAAATCCCTCCTCCAAGACCCTCTGGATCAAGTCACGCGACTGCACTGCGGCAACGTTGCGACCCCCGACTGAGCAGCAGGCGCTCCGGGGGCCGCTCTGCTGCGCAGGATCAGCGATGCTCGGCAAGCGCGGCCTTCAGCGCCTCACGGCTGACCACCAACTTCGGCCCGTGAGGGTCCTTACTGTCGCGGATACCCACGGCCTCACCAAGGCGGGCCAACTCGACGCAATCGGACCCGCCGGTCGTCCCGCTGTAACTACTCTTCCGCCACACCGTCACTGTGGAATCCCTCCTCCACCACCCTTTGGATCAGGTCTCACGACTGCACCCCCCAACTGAGCGGCAGGTGCTCCGGGGGTCGCTTTGCTGGGCAGGGTCAGCGGTGCTCGGCAAGCGCGGCCTTCAGCGCCTCACGGCTGACCACCGACTTCGGCCCATGAGGGTCCTTACTGTCGCGGATACCCACGGCCCCACCGATGCGGGCGAGTTCAACACAGTCGGACCCGCTCGTCGTCCCGCTGTAACTACTCTTCCGCCACCCTTTGTCGCGACTGCCCCCCAACTGAGCGGCAGGCGCTCCGGGGGTCGCTCTGTTGCGCAGGATCAGCGATGCCCGGCGAGCACGGCCTTCAGCGCCTCACGGCTGACCACCAAGATCGGCCCGTGAGGGTCCTTACTGTCGCGGATACCCACGGCCTCACCAAGGCGGGCCAACTCGACACAGCTGGAGCCGCTCTGCGTCCCGCTGTAACTACTCTTCCGCCACATCATCGTCACTCTGGAACGCCTCCTCCATGACCCTTCGGATCAAGGCTACGCTCTGCCCAGCGGGAAGAACAGCGCCCATGATCCGCGTAAACAGGATCGCGAATTCTGCGACCTCGCGGGGAGACGATATAAGGCGCCCGCCACCCAACGATTCGGTGTAGGCCACTTCGCCGAAGTCGTCGCCGGTCAGCAGCGTCAAGGCACCGTCCAGACCAGGGTAGGCGCCCGTGTCGAAGGTTGCTGGGATGACGTGGACGAGAACGTTGTCTCGCTCGGCGACCTTGAGGACATGTGACAGCTGGTCCCGCATGATGGCGGGCGAGCCAATCGGCCGTCGGAGCACTTCCTCGTCCAGAACGGCGGTGACGAACGCGCGATCCAGAATCGACTGACGTGCCATTCGCTCGGCCACGTCCTCCTCGACCTTGGGTGACCCGCCGCCGATCAGCAACGCCCGAGCATAGTCCTCCGTCTGGAACAGAGGCTGGATCAATTTCGGTTCAAAAGCCCGATGAGTCGAGAATCCTGCTCGAAGCCCTTCATGTCGGCGAGCCACTGGGGTCGGTGGCCGATGCTGGCGAAGAACACCATGCGCTCGAAGTGGCCGCCCGTCTCCCATGCCACATCGAGCAGGTGAGCCTGCTTCGCGTCGAGTCGCTCCTTGCCGGTTTCGATCTTGGAAACCGTGGACTTGGACGCGCCGATGATCCGTCCCAGCGACTCACCTGACAGGCCGCGTTGCTCGCGGCAATGCCTCAGATAGACGGCTATCTCGTTCCACAGGCTCGCCTTCGGATCGAGCGGTGAGCTGCCCATTGCCAGTCCCCCTTGGTTTTCGATCGTTTCCGATCGCCGTGCACAGTCGAACGGTAACGCCAATGGCGTGAAGGTAAAGGCCGGACAACGAAAGATTCGGACCCGGAGGGCGGGATGTCGGAAACGATCCTTTTGTCCCTGCCGGGATTCGTAGCCCGGCCGTCGGCAAGCGGGCAGGGCGGCCTACCCACCAAGGACATGAACGGATGACCACGGCAAGCATGATCGAAAATCTGGAATGGAGCGCGCTGCCCGTCCGCAGCCTCGCGCAATCGTGGCGCATCCTGCTGACCTCGCGCATGGAGCGCCATCCGGCCATTTCCGGTGAGCTGGCCTACGACATCCTCGTCACCGCATCAGAGCTGATCACCAACGCCGTGGAGCACGCGCCGCCCGACGACCCGATCACCCTGCGAGTACGGCTCGCCGAGAGCTGGGCGTGGCTGGGCCTGTGGGACGCGTCCAACAGGCCGCCCACGCCTAAGCCTTTCCCCCAAGAGGCCGCCGATCTGGACGGCATCGTAGCCGCTCTTCATGAGAACGGCCGCGGGCTACAGATCGTCACGGCCCTCGCATCCGATCAGGGGGTCCAGTTCACTCCGCCCAAAGGAAAATGGGTCTGGTCCAGTTTCCAATTCACGTGACCACGTCCTGGCTGTTAAGTGGTTCGGGGCGGGTTTGGGTGGCGGTGGGTGGATGCTAGGGCGAAGGTCAGGTAGGCCGCCAGTAAGGCGATGGCGGCGACCTTGAACATCGTGGCTACTCCGACCCACTCGGCCAGGGCGCCGCCGATGGGTGGGCCCAGGACCTTGCCCAGGTCCAGGCCCATGTGCAAGAAGGCCGAGACCAGGCCGTGGGGCTGGTCGTCGCGGGTGTCCTCGAAGGCCGAGGCGGCACCGGTGACCCGTAGCAGGCCGCGGGACAGTCCGGCCGCGGCGAACACCACGGCCTGAAGCCAGAACGACTCGCGGACGACGGGCACCAGGTACAGGGTGGCGACGCCCAGCAGGAACATCGGCGTGGTCAGGGAACGGCCGCTGACTCGGGCGAAGAGCGGGCCGGACGCGATCCTCGTCACCGACGACGTGAGGGAACGCACACTGGCCAGCAGGCCGATCTGCGTCAGGGTCAGGCCAGCGGCCAGCGCCAGCACCGGCTGGAAGGTGCTGAGCAGCGCGTTGTGCACGTTGATGAAGAACATGATCAAGGCGCCGCCGAACACCGCCATCGGCAGCGTTCGGATCGATCGCAACGCCGACAGTGCGTTGTGCTCCTTGCCGTCGTCATCCCTGGCGCGGGTCGCCGCGGCGAGTTGTCCCGGCAGCGACCGCAGCATGACCGCGGTCGCCAAGGCCGGGAACGCCGCCAGTACCAGGAAGCCGGCCGTGTAGCCCAGCCTGTCGGCCACCAAACCCGCGGTGGCACCGCCGACGGCGTTCCCAAGACCCGTGAAGCCGGAGTACCAGCCCATGGCCGACGCGATCGACAGGTGCGACGGGCGGGACGCCACCAGTACGGTCAGCTGCGTGGTGGTGGCCATCGCCCAGCCGACGCCGTCCATCGCCATCAGCGCCCCGAACAGGACCAGTTCGTCCGTGAGCGGGACGACGGCGAAGGCGCCGGCCGACAGCAGCCCGCCGACGAGCAGCAGCGGGCGGACCCGGTCGGCCGCGTAGCCGGCGCCGACCGGCAACCGCGTCAGCAGCGAGCTCAGCCCGAAGATCGCCAGTACGGTGCCGATGGCGCCGGGACCGTGGCCGCGGCCGTCGGAGAGGTAGGGCGGCACCAGGACGTGCAGTGCCGCCTCGCCGGAACTGTAGAGAAAGACGCAGAGGTACGACGCGGCCAGAGGGTTGCCCCGGCTGAACGGGTTGAGCCGGCGTCGTCGCGCCTCCCCCTCATTCACCGACCGGGATCAACGAGCACATCTTCTCCTGGAGGGTGACGGTCACTTCGGTGTCGGGCGGGAACGACAGCGACGGGTGGCACCGGGCGCGCAGTTCCAGCTCGCCGACCCGGATGACGTGGTCGACGGACTCGCCGAGGAACGCCCGGGTCTGGACGACACCGCTCCATCGGCCGACGACGTCGGACGTGGGGGCCGCGCCCTTCTGCACGTCGACGTATTCGGGACGGATCGAGACCGCGACCTTCTCCCCCACCGGAAGGTCGGCGGACGAGCTGCCCCGGATCCTGCCCTGCGGGGTCCCCACGAGGTAGATGTCGCCGGTCTCGTGGCTCTCGATCGTGCCGTCGATGAAGTTGGACGTGCCAATGAAGTCCGCGACGAACCGCGACGACGGGCGTTCGTAGATCTCCCGCGGCCGGCCGACCTGTTCGACCCTGCCGTCGCGCATCACCGCGATCCTGTTCGACATCGCCAGCGCCTCGACCTGATCGTGGGTGACGTAGACCGCGGTGATGTTCAGCTCCCGCTGCAACCGCTTGAGCTCGAAGCGCATCTCCTCGCGCAGCTTGGCGTCCAGGTTGGACAGGGGCTCGTCCAGCAGCAGCAGGGGCGGCTCCATCACCAGCGCGCGGGCGAGGGCCAGCCGCTGCTGCTGGCCTCCCGACAGGTTGGTCGCGGGACGGTCCGCCATCTTCTCCAGTTGGACGACGGCGAGCACCCGCTCCACCCGGGCCCTGATCTCCTTCTTCGGGAGCCGCTTGGACCGCGGCAGCACCTCGAGCGGGAAGGCCACGTTCTTCAGTACGTTCATGTGCGGCCAGATCGCGTAGGACTGGAACACCATGCCGAGGCCGCGCTCGTTGGCCGCCAGCCGGATCCCGCGCTTGTCGGAGAACAGCGGCCGGTCCCCGACGACGATCTCGCCGCGGTCGGGGTGCTCCAGGCCGGCGACACAGCGTAGCGTGGTGGTCTTGCCGCAACCGGACGGGCCGAGCAGCGTGAACATCTGCCCTTCCTCGACCCTGAGCGACAGGTCGTCGACGGCGACGACACGGGACCTGCGTTCGCTCTTGGTGCCGTCGAAGGTCTTACGGAGGTTGTCGATCTGCAGCATTTGCGCTCTGCTCCCTGGGGGGTTGGTCTGCGGGATCGGTGCAGGCGGCCGTTCAGTGTTCCCGGACGCCGACCTTCGCTCCGAGCCTGTTGGCGACGGCCACGAGGACGACCAGTGCGAGGATCATCAGCACCCCGAGAGAGGCGAGCTCGGTGAACTGCCCGTTCTCCCATTGCTCCCAGATCAGGATGGACAGCACCTCGTTGCCCGGCGAGTACAGCAGGATGGAGCTGGACAGCTCGCGGATCGACACCATCACGATGTAGATCCAGCCGGCGAGCAGTCCGGGCATCAGCAGCGGCAGGTTGACCCGCCGGAACGTCTGCCACCAGCTCGCCCCGCTGCTGCGCGCCGACTCCTCCAGCTCACCGGAGATCTGGTACATCGACGATGAGGCGTACCGCATCCCGTACGGCATGTAGCGGGTGAAGTAGGCGATGAACAGGATCCAGATCGTGCCGTAGATCGGCACCGGGAAGCGCAGGTAGACGAACAGCAGCGCGACGCCCATCACCAGACCTGGGATGATCAGCGGCAGGAAGGTCAGGTTGTCCACCATCCAGCGGCCGGGGATCCTGGTCCGCACCACCGTCCAGGCGACGATCGCCATCAGGAACATCACCGCCGTGGCCGAGCCGATGCCCAGCAGGAAGGAGTTCTTGGCCGCCCCCAGCGCCTGGCTGTTGGTCAGCGTGTAGGCGTAGTTCTCCAGCGTGAAGGTCTCCAGGCTCTTCGCCGAGGGCATCGCGTAGTACGGCTGGAACGAGGCGTACACGAGGATCAGCGTCGGCATGGCGACGGCGATCAGGAAGTAGGCGAAGATCAGTGCGGTCGCCGGCCACCGCCACCTGCCGAGGTCCATCGGACGCGGCCGGAACCCCTTGCCGGTCACCGTCTGGTACGCCTTGCCCTTCCTCGACATCCGGGACTGCCAGAAGACGCCGACGGTCGTCAGCGCGAGCAGTGAGAGTGCGTACGCCCCGGCCTGGCCGTAGTCGGCGGGGTACTGGTTCAGCACCCGCCAGATCCGCGAGGTGAAGACCCAGGTGCCGTTCGGGATGCCGAGCAGCGCGGGCACCTCGAACGCCTCCAGCGCGCGCACCATCATGATGAGCACGGACGCGGCCAGCGCCGGCTTGGCCAGCGGCAGGCTGATCCGGCGCAGCACGGTGGGCAGCCGGGCGCCGCTCATCTGCGCCGACTCCTCGAGCGAGGGGTCCATGCTGCGGAACGCGGCGTACATCAGCAGGAACACCAGAGGGGAGAGGTGCAGCCCCTCGACGAAGATCATCCCCCAGATGCTGAACACGTTCAGCACGCCGGGCCCGAAGAGCGGCTCCAGCAGCTTGTTGAACAGCCCCACCCGCGGGCTGGCCAGGAAGATCCACGCGATCGTGTGCAGGATGCCCGGAATGATCAGTGGCACCAGGGACGCGGCGAAGATCAGGCCCTTGAACGGCACGTTGGTGCGCACCGTCAGGTACGCCAGCGTGGTGCCGATGGTCACCGACAGGAGCGTGGAGCCGATCGCGAAGGCGAAGGAGTTCACGACCATGGACGTCAGGCCGTAAGCCGAGTACGCCTCGGTGAAGAACCTGAAGGTGACCGACGTGCCGTCATAGAACGTGCCCCACAGCAGGTAGCCGAGCGGCACCAGCGCCAGATAGGCGACGAACGCGACGACGACGGCGATGATCAGCACCTGTGGGGTCAGCAACCTCCGCCAGCTCCAGCCGCGCGTCATGTGGTTCAGCCGAACCACCAGCCGAGTCCGCCCGGCTGTCGACATATCGGTCACGACAACTCCCTGGTCGTTGGTTCGTCGGTCGGACATCCCCCGCCGTTTGCGCTCATTCGTGCTGGCAGACCACGTCGACCAGCGCCGGCTGCCCGGTCGACATGACGATCTCCGCCGCGCGGCGTACCGCGCCCCGCACCTGCTCGGGGTCGTCGATCGGGCCCTCGCCGTACCATCCGAAGGACCGGGCGATGTTCGCGAAGTCCGGTGCCGGTCCGTCGATCTCCATGCCGAGGTAGGCGTTCTCCACCGGCGTGCCGCGATGCCGCGCGATCCGCTCCTGGTGCTCCCAGTCGTTGTAGTAGGCGCGGTTGTTGAACATGACCACCAGCATCGGGATCTTGTGGTAGGCCGCGACCCAGAGCGCGCCCGGGTCGAACATCAGATCGCCGTCCGGCTGTAGGTCGACCACCAGCTTCCCGCTGCCCTTGTGGGCCAGTGCGACGCCCAGGGAGATGGAGATCTGGGTCGCGGTGCCCAGACTCGCACCGGGGTGCCGGTAGGCCCTGTCGAAGTCCCAGATGCGCGGCGCCCAGCCCGAGGCGGTGCCGGCGGTGAGCACCCAGTCGTGCTCCTTGACCACTTCCCAGACCTCTTCGGCCAGCCGCGAGGTCGACACCGGGGACAGGTCCCTGTCGGCCTTGGCCTGGCGCCGCCAGCCCTCCCAGACCACCTCGTGACGGCCGGCCAGCACCGACCGCCGCTCCTCCCGCGCCGGACGACGCCCCGGATCGGCCCGCTCCAGTTCCCTGCACCGGTCGAGCAGCATCGGCAGCGCCACCGCGGAGTCGGCGGTGACCTGGAGATCGGTCGGGTGCAGCGCGGTGAAGTCGTGGGACCAGGAGGAGATCTCCAGATCGTTGAACCCGAGGTCGACGATCTTCGCGTCCGCGGGGATCCGGGTCCGGACCGACCGGGCCAGCCGGTCCAGTTCCTGGGTCGGCTTGCCGAAGTCCTTGACGTCGAGGAAGAACACCAGGTCGGCGTCCGAGAGCGCGTCGTCCGAGCCGGTCACGTTGAGCGGGTGCCGGTTGGGGAAGTTCAGCCTGATGCCCGTGTCGATGACACCCGCGCCGAGCAGCTCGGCCAGCTCGACGAGCTGGTCGAACGCCTTCGGGTCACGGCCGGCGTACCCGGGGATGATCACCGGTCGCCGCGCGTCGACCAGCATCCGCGCCAGGCGGTCCAGTGCCAGCGGGTCCGGGCCGATCCGGCTCGGCACCCGGTAACGCGCGGGATCGAGCGGTGGGATCTCCTCGGTGAGCTCGTCCTCCTGGAGCCCGGCGTCCAGGCAGATGTAGACCGGGCCGCGTGGTTCGCTCATCGCGATCCGGTAGCCGCGGGCGATGGTCTCCGGCACCGACCGCACGGTGGCGGGCTGATCGTCCCACTTGGTGTAGTCGCGGACCGCGTTGCCCTGCACGTTGGCGGTGTGGATCCAGTCGATGTTCGGCCGGCGCCGCTCCAGGGCCATCGGCCCGGTGCCGCCGAAGATCACCACCGGTGCCCGGTCCAGATAGGCGTAGTAGATCCCCATCGCGCCGTGCAGGAGGCCCACGACGTTGTGCAGGATCACCCCCATCGCCTCACCGGATGCCTTGGCGTACCCGTGCGCCAGGCCGACCGCCACCTTCTCGTGCGGGCACTCGATGATCTCCGGGCTGTTGCCGCCGTAGTTGACGATCGAATCGTGCAGGCCGCGGAAGGACGACCCGGGGTTGAGGCTCACGTAGCGCAGGCCATGCGCCTTCATCGCGTCGACCATCACGTCAGAGCCGTACCGAGCGGCGTCGTAGGCCATCTACGCTCCTTGTTCCCGACCTGTCACCCGATGTGCTGCGGCCCCCGAATTTGAACTAATGGTATAACCATTTTTCGGTCTGTCAATAGCTGGTGGCATAGACGAATCGGCGCCTGGCACGCGGTCCGCCTCGCCAGGGTCGGCGCCGCGCGGTCCCCCCGGACTCGGCATAACGGTATTACCACCCCATTTAGCGATCAATGCGTCAATGCATGGTCGCACCGCCGTCGACGACCAGCGTCTGGCCGGTGACGAAGGCGCCGTCCTCGGACAGGAAGAACACGACCGCGCCGACGACGTCGCCGGGCACCTGGACCCGGGCGAGCGCCCTGGCACCCACCCGGCGCCGGCGCAGCTCGAGAACCCGCTCGTCGGGCTCCTTCTCGCTGAGCGTGCTGCCCGGCGCGACGGCGTTCACCGTGATGCCGTACGCGCCGACCTCGCGGGCCAGGCTCCGGGTGAAGCCGAGCACACCGGCCTTCGAGGTGACGTAATGCAGACGGGACGGCGACCCGCTCAGCGCCGTCCCGGAGGAGATGTTGACGATCCGGCCCGAGCCCTGCCGGCGCATCGCCGGCAGCACGGCCCTGCACGTGAGGAACGTCCCGCGCAGGTTGACCGCCATCATCCGGTCCCACTCCTCGACGCCCAGCTCCCCGATGCCGACCCGGGACATCGGCACGGTGGCGAAGATCGCGGCGTTGTTCACCAGGCCGTCGACACGGCCGAACTCCGCCAGCGATCGTTCCACCATCCGTCCGACGCCGTCCTCGTCCGCCACATCGGTCGGCACGGCGAGCGCGGTCCCGCCCGCGTCGCCGATCTCCTCGCACACGGCCTCCGCGGCGGCGGCGTCGAGCTCGGCGATGGTCACGGCGGCCCCTTCGGCCGCCAGCCGGTGGCAGTAGGCCCTGCCGATCCCGTGCCCGCCGCCGGTGACGATGACGCAGCGCCCGGTCAAACGACCCACTTCGCCCTCCCCTCGACAGATGCCAGGCTGGACGTTCCGCGGCCGTACGGCCAGACACCGGAACCGAATGCTGAGACGGATCGGGCGGGCACCGCCCGTTCCTTGACACTGAATGGACATATGGACTAGCCATTAACTACCCGCACCGATGAGAAGGGGTTCCCGCATGGGCGAGGCAGAGATCCGCACCGTCGAGACCATCGGTCTGATCGGCTGGGGCCGGATGGGCGGGATGATGGGCACCTTCGCCGTCCGCGCCGGCTGGCCCGTCGTCGCGTACGACGCGTCCGAGGAGGCGCGGGCCGCCGCCGCGCAGGCGGGCGCCACGGTCGCCGGCGGGGTCGCCGAGGTGGCGGCGAGCAGCGACCTGGTGCTGCTGGTGGTGGTCGACGACACCCAGGTCAAGGAGGCCATCACCGGGCCGGACGGCATTCTGGGCAAGGCCCGCCCCGGCACCATCGTGGCGATCTGCCCGTCGGTGCGCCCGGACACCTGCACCGAGATGGCGCGGGTCGCGGCCGGGCACGGCGTCCATGTCATCGACGTCGCCCTGGTCGGCGGCGAGCGCGGCGCGGAGGCGGGCGCTCTCAAGCTGATGTGCGGCGGGCCGTCGCACGTGGTCGACGCCTGTCTCAAGGCGTTCGCCGCGTTCGCCATCAACGTCTGCCACGTCGGCGACGTCGGTGCCGGCCAGGTCGCCAAGACCGCGAACAACCTGCTGCTGTGGAGCTGTATCCGCGCCAACTACGAGGCGCTGACACTCGCCAGGAAGCTCGGTGTGGATCCCGGCAAGCTGCGGGCCTTCCTCAGCATCGGCAGCGGCGCCAACCGTCCGCTGGAGGAATGGGGCGCGCAGCGGCTGCGGTGGCCCAAGAAGGACCTCGAGGTCGCGCTGGCCCTGGCCGAGGACGCGGGCGTCCACCTGCCGATGATCGAGGCGCTGCAACCGCTGATCGGCGAGCTGACCGTCGAGGACCTTGCCGACCTTCGCTGAACGCCCGACCTTCGCTGAACGGCCGACCTGGCTGAACGCCCGCGCCGGCGCCCCCACGGCGGCGGCGCGTCAGCCGGCGGGCGAGGCGTAGAGCGAGCCGCCGTCGACGATCAGGTCGGCGGCGGTGATGAAACCCGCCTCGGCGGAGCAGAGGAAGGCGACGGCATCGGCGATATCGGCCGGAACGGCGCCGCGGCCGAGCAGGTTCTCCCGCTTGCGGTCGGTGGGCTCCACATCCTCGCCGACGGGAGAGCCGACCTTGTTCGGCGTGACCGTGTTGACGCGGATCCCGTGCTCGCCGAGCTGCACCGCCAGCGACCGGGTCAGGGTGATGATCGCGCCCTTGGCCGCCGAGTACGCCGTCGCGTTGCGGCGGCCGCGGTGCCCGGAGGTCGAGCCGATGTTGACGATCACGCCACCGCGGCCCTGGGCGACCAGCCGCCTGCCGACGTACTTCGCGCACAGGAAGACCGAGTCCAGCGACACCGCCAGGACCCTGCTCCACACCTCCTCCTCCAGATCGAGGACGGTCGTCCCGCGGTCGGTGATCGCGACGCCGTTCACCAGGATGTCCACGCCGCCGAAGGTGTCGACCACCTCCGCCACCATCCGCTGGACGTCGGCCGCCGACGAGACGTCGCATCGCACGTAGTGCCCGGCACCCGGCCGGATCGCGCACAGCTCGGCGGCCACCGACGCCCCGCGGCCGGCGTCCATGTCGACGACCGCGACCCGGGCGCCCTCGCCGGCCAGCCGGTGGCAGATCGCCCGGCCCACGTTGCGTCCGCCGCCGGTGACGATCGCGACCTTGTCCTCGAACCTCATGCGGTCTGTTCCCTTCGATGATCAACAGGACGGCGCTGTCAGCCGGCGCGCAGGGCGGCGGTGGCCTCGGCGTCGACGTCCCAGGTGTGGCCGGCGCGGACCACCACCACGCCGTATGCCGAACGCGCGGACTCGGGCGTGACGTAGCCGTTGCGCACGTCGTCCAGCACCCGCTCGACCTCGCGCTCGCGCGGGTCGCCGTAGCCACCGGCCCCGCTCATCTCCCGCCTCAGCACATCGCCCGCGCGCAGCCGGACGTTCCCGTCCCGCGCCGACACGTGGCGCTCATCGGCACGGCCCGGGTTCACGATGGTCGCGCCGCCGCCGCCGGGAAGACCCCCCTCGCGCCCGGCCGGAGGCGTCAGCAGATGCCCGCCGCGACCGGAGAACTGGCCGTCACCGAGCATCCGGTACTCCCGCACATAGGCCAGGCCGCCGCGGAACCGGCCCGCTCCCCCGGAGTCCGGCACCAGCTCGAACCGCACCAGCTCCACCGGGAACTCCGACTCCAGGATCTCCACCGGCGTGATCGTGCCGTTGGCGACATGGGCCTTCGACGCGGACACCCCGTCGGCGTCCGCGCGGGCGCCGACGGCACCCGCCGGCAGTTCGTACTGCACACGCGGGTAGGGCTCCCCCGGCAGGAAGTGCGACAGGGTGCCGGACACGCCGCGGCTGCTCTCGCCGATCCTCGCCCGCGGCAGCACCGGGCCGAGCGCGTCGAAGATCGCCTCGGCCACCACGTTGGCGATCGGCATATAGGTGTTCACCGGCGCGGGCATCACCGGCGACAGCACCGAGCCGTCGCGGGTGATCGTCTCCACCGCCAGTGTCAGCCCGTGGTTGGACGGCAGCTCGGGATCGATCAGGCACTTCAGCGCGTAGCTGCACACGGCCCGCACCAGCGGCGGCCTGATGTTGTACGGCCCGGCCACCTGGTCGTCGGACGCGGAGAAGTCGAACGTCGCCCGGTCCCCGTCGACGGTGACCGTCACCCGGACGGCGACCGGCCTGCCGCCCTCCAGTCCCTCGCTGTGCAGGGCCGCGTAGCCCTCGTAGGAACCGTCGGGCCAGCTCGCGATCGCCGCCCGCGACCGGCGTTCGGTCAGCAGGTAGAGCCGCTCGGCGGCGGACGCCACCGTCGACGTGCCGTGCTTCGCGCACAGGTCGCGCACCCGCTCCGCGCCGAGCCGGGTCGCGCCCACCTGGCCCTGGAGGTCACCGATCACCAGGTCCGGTGTCCGGCTGTTCGCCCGCAGGATCGTCTCCACCTCGCGCACCGGCTCGCCGCGTTGGTGGAAGCGCACCGGCGGCACCATCAGGCCCTCGTGGAAGATCTCCCGTGCCTGGCCCGAACTCGAGCCCGGCACCAGGCCACCGATGTCGCTCTTGTGCGCGATGCTCGCGGAGAACCCGAACAGGCCGCCGTCGATCACGATCGGCGACAGGATCGCCATGTCGGGCGCGTGCGGGCTGCCGCCCCAGTAAGGGTGGTTCACCAGGTACGCGTCGCCATCGGACAGCTCGTCGGCCGAGTAGAACGACAGCAGGCCCTCGACGCACGCGGGGAACGCGCCGAGGTGCAGCGGCAGCACCGTGAACTGCGACAGCACCCTTCCGGCCGGGTCGAGGATCGCGCAACTGGCGTCCCGGGACTCACGGATGATGGTCGAGTACCCCGTACAGAACAGGGAGTTCTGCATCTCCTGGACGATGCCGGCCAGGCTCTGGCCGACCACCTCGACGGTGATCGCGTCGACGGCGGGCACGGTGTTCCGGGTCATTCGGCAAGCTCCACGATGAGGTTTCCGATCGGGTCGACGGTGACCACCTGCTCGGGGCAGACCACCGTGGTGGCGTCGTACTGGTCGACCAGGGCTGGCCCGGCGAAACGATGCCCGGCGCGCAGCCTGTGCCTGTCATAGACCGGCACGTCGACCATCCCGCCGGCGCCGGCGAAGTACGCGCGCCGGGTGCCGGCCAGGGCCGCCTCGACCGGGCCGTCCGCCTCGTCCAGCCGGGCGAGTTCCACCTTCGGCACCACGCCGATCGCCTCCAGCCGGTAGTTCACGACCTCGACCGGCTGCCCGGGCGCGGCATGCCCGTGGCAGGAGCGGTGGATGTCGTCGAAGCGCGAGCGGTACCGGGCCAGGTCGCCGTCGGCGAGCGGGACGGAGTCCACCGGCACCGGGTTCTCGTATCCCTGGCCGGCGTAACGCATGTCGAGGAAGTACCGGAACCGCATCTGCTCCGGCGCGAACCCCTCCTCGGCGAGCTGCTCGGCGGCCGGTCCCCGCAACCACTCGAACAGGTCGGTGACCTCGTCGGCGGACAGCCGCTCGATGTCGGTCAACCGGCTGCGAACGTGGTCGTGCTTCACGTTCGACATCAGCAGCCCGAGCGCGGAGGTGGCACCCGGCGCGGGCGGGACCAGCAGCCGCGGCACGCCGAGGTCGACGGCGATCCGGCCGGCATGCAGAGGCCCCGCGCCGCCGAACGGCACCAGGGTGAACTCGCGCAGGTCGAAGCCCCGCTCGGTGGAGATCGCCTTGATCGCCTCGCCCATCTTCACGTTGACGATCTCGATGATCCCGTCGGCGGCGCGCAGCAGGTCCAGGCCCAGCGGTTCGGCCACCCTGGTGCGGATCGCGGTCTCGGCCAGGTCGCGGTCCAGGCTCATCGCCCCGCCGAGGATCTCGGTGGGGTTGAGGTAGCCGAGGACGACGTTCGCGTCGGTGACCGTGGCCTGGTCGCCACCGCGCCCGTAGCAGGCCGGCCCGGGGACCGCGCCGGCGCTGTGCGGCCCGACGTGCAGCGCGCCGTGGGCGTCGACGGTGGCCACCGTCCCGCCGCCCGCGCTGACGGTGTTGATGTCCAGCATCGGCAGCGCGATGTCGCGTCCGCCGATCTTGTTGCGGTCGCTGATCAGCGGTTCGCCGTTCTGGATCAACGCGACGTCGCAGCTCGTGCCGCCCATGTCGAAGGTGACGATGTCGTCGATCCCCGCCGCGGCGGCCAGCGCGCTGCCCGCGGTCACACCCCCGGCCGGTCCGGACAGGATCGTCCCCACCGCACGCGCCGAGGTGCTCTTGAACGGCGCCGAGCCGCCGTTGGACTGCATCGTGAACCGGCTCGCCGGGGCCACCTTGAGCTCGTCCAGCCGGTCGCCGAGCTGCTCGACGTACCGGCCGAGAACGGCCGAGACATAGGCGTTCACCACCACCGTGCTCAGCCGGTAGTACTCGCGGATCTGCGGCAGCAGGTCACTGGAGGTGGAGATCCACCACTCCGGATGTGCCTCGCGGAAGGCCCGCGCCACCCGCTGTTCGTGGTCGGGGCACATGAACGAGAACAGCAGGCAGATCGCCACCGACTCGACCCGCTCGGCCTCGAGCACCGCGATGGCGTCCCGTACGGACTGCTCGTCGAGCTCCACCCGCACCTGGCCCTGGGCCCCGATCCGCTCGGTGATCTCGACCGTGCGCGAGGGCGGCGCCAGCGGTGCGGGCTTGCTGTAGCCGAGGTCGAACACCGCCGGACCGTACGGCCGGCTCTGCTCGGCGGTCTCGTAGATCCCGCGGAAACCCGCCGTCACCGCGAGCCCCACCCGGGCCCCGCGCTCCTCCAGCAACGCGTTGGTCGCCACCGTCGTGCCGTGGGAGAAGAATCCGATCTGCTCCGGCCGGACGCCCTGCTCCCGCAGCAGCTCCAGCCCGTCCAGCACCGCCCGGCCCGGGTCGTCGGGCGTGGACGGCACCTTGAGAATCCGGTACGTGCCGGTCTCCTCGTCGAACACGACGAAGTCCGAGAACGTACCGCCCGTGTCGACGGTCACCCGATAGCGCGACAAACGTCCTCCTCATGGTCCTGGCCATTTCCGCATCCCGCCCGCGGGACGGCCACTGGCGCGCGCCGCGGGCTCACCGGCGACCCGCCACCGTGCCGAGCCGGGTGACCTTCTCGAACGCGTCCTGCCAGCGCTTGGACTCGGCGACGTACCGCTTCAGGTCGATCACCTTGACCTTGCTCATGTCGAGCTTCGACATGTCCTTGCGGGCCGGGTCGATGTGGGCGTCGACGAAGATCTGCTGCCCGCCGTCCCTGGCCAGCAGCCAGTCCATCAGCAGCAGCGCGCCGGCGGGGTTGGGCGCGTTCTTCACCACGCCGGCGCCCTGGGTACGGACGATCGCCGGGCTCACCGTCGGCTTCCAGGCGAGCGGCAGACCGGCCTCCATCGACTCCTCGGTCATGTACGTCGGCAACGCCGCCACGGCGCCGTACTCACCGACGCCCAGCAGCTCGCGCATCGTCGAATGACCGCTGACCATGACCGTGCCCTGGGCGATGTCCCGCCACAGCGTGTCCACCTCTGCCTGCGACTTGCCCTGCTGCAGCCAGTACTCCGACAGGGTCATGTACCAGTCGGAGTTGTTGGGCTCCATCGCCAGCCGGCCGTTCCACTTGGGGTCGGCGAGCTCCTCCCAGGTCTTCGGAGGGCTGGTCACCTGCTTGGTGTTCCAGGCCGGTTCGTAGACCTGGAACCTCGTGCCGGTCCAGGTCGTGAACGGTTTGGCCGCGTCGTGCAGCGCCTGCCGTTCCGGCGAGTCGTAGACCGCGAGCACGCCCTGATTGCCGAGCTCCACCAGCTCCGTGCCGCCGCTCTCCACCACGTCCGCGCCCGGCTTGCGGGCCATGGCCTCCTGCACCAGCCGCCGGCTGATCGCCTCGGTCGAGGCCCGGTAGACCGTCAGCTTCAGCCCGTAGCGCTGCTGGAACCGCTTCTGGACCTCGGCGGCCACCTTGTTGGTGAGTGCGGTGTAGATGCTGACCGTACCGCCGTCGTCCTTGGCGAGCCGCACGAGCTTGTCGGCACGCCGCTCGCCCCGCAGGCCCTTCACCTGGTCGAGCACCGCGGCGAGCCTCTCATCGGCCGTGCCGCCGCCGGTAGGGCTGGAGGTCGGTGTACCGCCACAGGCCATGAGAACGCCGGCGAGCAGGCAGATACAGAGCAAGGACAGGGGCTTTCTCATCGGTTCTCCTCGACAGGGGCCGGCACTGGACCGCGTCGCAGCCGGTGCCGATCGCGGTGGCCAGCAGCGCGTTCTGGTTCAGATGGCTGTGCGCCGCCCGGGACGGCCCGACGCACACCGCGCGGTCGGCGAGCCGGGCCGGAAGGCCGTCCCTGTCGGCCTCGGAGACCGCGGCCACGGTCTCGATGCCGAGCTCGCGGCAGGCCCGGATCACCCGGACCGCGATCTCACCGCGGTTCGCGACCAGGAGACGGCGCAGGCTCACTCGCCCGCCTCCGGCCTGATCTCCATCAGCGGCTGGCCGAACTCGACGAACTCCTCGTTGGCGACCAGGATCCGCACCACCTCACCGCGCACTCCGGCCTGGACGCCGTTGAACATCTTCATGACCTCGATCAGCCCGACCGTGTCCTCCGCCTCGACCCGGCCGCCGACCTCGACGTACGGCGGCGCGCCCGGTTCGGGGGCCGCGAAGAACACCCCGACCACGGGGGCCGTCACGACTGCGACCTCGCCCGCGGGCGCGGTCGCCGGACCGGCGGGAGGATCCGGCTCCGGCGCCGCGACCGCAGGCGAGGTGGCCGAGCCGGCGGGAGGTTCCGGCTCCGCCGCCGCGGCCGATCCGGGCCCGGCGGTCCGTGGCACGGCGGCGGGAGGCGATTGGCCGCCGGTGCCGGTGCGGTCGGCGACCAGGTGCAGGTCACCGAGGCGCAGCTCGAGGAACTCGATGTCCTCGTGCTCGTCCACCAGGTCCAGGATCAGCCGGACGTCGTCGTGCGTCAGGTCCATCGGCCGGGGCTCCTCATCGTCCGGACTTGCGGATCGTCAGTGACATCCCGGGCTTGGCGACCGTCACCAGCCGCGGCCTCGGCCGCGCGGCGAGCTCGCGGATCAGCCGGATCAGCGGTGTGTCGCCGGCGGTGTCGGGTGGCGCGTCGCGCAGCACGTCGAGCGCGTCATCGCCGACGATCGCCCGCAGGATCAGGTCCTCGTCGGAGATGCCCCGGCCGTATCTGGCCCGCAGCTCCTTGAGCGTGGGATCGGGCCGCCGCATGCGGGCGATCTCCCGGGCCCGCGGGCGGTCGAGGATCCTGTCCCGGACGTCCGGCGCCATCGCCCCGATCGCCTCCGCGCCGCCGTGCCACCCCAGCGCGTACTCGATGGCCGCGTCGGTCACCTGGCGGTAGCGCTCGCCCACGATCACGTTGATGGCCGCCTGGGTGCCGACGAACTGCGACAGCGGGGTGACCATGATCGGGTAGCCGAAGTCGGCCCGGACCCGGCCCGTCTCCTCCAGCGTCTCCTCCAGCCGGTCGCCGACGCCGGCCTGCTCCAGTTGGTGCCGGAGGTTCGAGATCATGCCGCCGGGCACCTGGTGGGCGTAAAGGCGCTCGTCGTACTCGTGCGGCACGCCCACGGGAAGACCCTCCCGACGGGCGATCTCGGTGAACAGCGCGGTCACCTCGCGCAGCGGCGCCTCGTCGACGAGCGGGTCGTAGCCGAGCGCCCGCAGGTTGGCCGCCACGTTGTGGATCGACGGCTGCGAGCTGCCGTTCGCCAGCGGCGGCACCGCCGTGTGCACGTACCCCACTCCGGCCTTGACCGCCTCGATCGCGTTCAGCGGTCCCAGGCCGTTGTTGCAGTGCCCGTGGAACTCCCACTCGATGTCGCCGGTCACCGCCATCATCTTCGGCAGCAGTTCCCGGGTGCGCTCCGGGGTGAGCAGGCCGCCGACGTCCTTGAAGCACAGCCGCCACGGCTTGAGGGCCGCCGCCTCCCGGGCCTTGGTCACGAAGTACTCGTCGGTATGCCGCGGCGAGACCGAGTACATGACGTTGACCACCGAGGTCATCCCGATGTCGTCGAGCCGCTTGACGTCCTGCGCGACCCTGGTGAAGTCGTTCCAGTTGTCGCCGGTGCGGGTGTAGCGGATGCCGAGCTCGACGGCCTTGGCGAACAGCAGGGTGCCCACCTCGATCGGCACCCTGCCGCTCATGGTCGACCCCGAGATGTGCCCGTGCCAGCGCAGCCGGGTATGACGGGCCAGCCGGGCGCCGGTGTGGATCCAGTCCCACGGGTTCTCCCGCAGGTGCCGGACGAACTTCTTCAGGCGGCTGCCCGGTGCGAGGAACTCCATCTGGTCGAAGCCGGCCTGGTCCAGCAGCGGCATCGCCGGTGCCATGTGCCGGGTCCGCATGTTCATGGCCCACAGGCTGGCCTGGCCGTCGCGGATCGTGGTGTCGACGAACCTGACCTGCCTCATCGCCCCGCCCCCGGGACCGGCGAAAAGACCTCGTCGGTGTGCTCACCGAGGTACGGCGCGCGGCGCACCGGCGGGAGCACCGCGCCGTCGAAGGCCACGGGAGGCCGGATCCGCGGCATCGGCCCGATGCCCGGCTCGTCGACCGTGTCGATGATCCCCAGGTGCCGCAGTTGCTCGTCGGCGAGCGCCTCGCCGATCCCGTTCACGGGCGCGCACGGCACCTGATGGTCCCGCAGGATCGCCAGCCAGGTGTCACGGTCCCTGGTCCGGAAGATCGGCGCGAGCTCGGCGTGCAGTTCGTCGTAGCGGGCGCGCCGGTCCGGCCGGGTGGCGAACCGCGGGTCGGCCGGCAGGTCGGGCCGGCCGACCGCGGCGCACAGTCCTTCCCAGAACTTGGCCGGGGACGACAGGTGGATGAGCAGGGCGCGGCCGTCCGAGGTCAGGAACGCGTGGCACCCGGACCCGTGCGGCCGGGTGTACGGCCCCTCTTCGCGGCCCTCGACCACCTTCTTGGCGACCGCCGAGTGCAGGAAGTGGGTGAGCGCGCCGAGCATGCTCACATCCAGGTGCCGGCCCCGCCCGCTGCGGCCGCGCTCGTGCAGCGCGGCCAGTATCGCGAACGCCGCGGTGTGCCCGGTGATGGCGTCGGCCAGGGCCGGTCCGCGCATCCGGGGGTCGCCGGGGTCCAGCAGCAGCCCGGCCATCCCGCTGTATCCGAGCGCGACGCCGTCGTACGCCGGCAGACCGGCGTACGGGCCGTCACCGCCGAAGCCGGTGATGCTGCAGTGGACCAGCCGTGGATTGTGGTCGCGGAGGACATCGTGTCCGAGCCCGAGGCGCGCCATCACCCCCGGCCGGAAGTTCTCCACCAGGACATCGGCGTCGGCGGCCAGCTCCAGCAGCCCCTCGCGGCCCGCTTCGGATTTCAGGTCGAGCACCACCGACCGCTTGCCGCGGTTGAAGGCGACGAAGGTGGCGTTCAGCCCGCCGGACTCCCAGGCCCGGAACGGGTCGCCCCTCTCGGGCGGCTCGACCTTGACCACGTCGGCGCCCATCTCGGCCAGCAGCACCGCCGCGCACGGACCGGAGATGTACTGCCCGAGATCGAGAACGCGGATGTCGTCCAGCGGCAACGCGGGGGCTTCTCGCGGCTCAGGCACCCGCGGGCCTCCCCTGCTCGTCGAGACCGAACACCCGCCGCGCGTTGTCCACCATCACCTTGCGGCGGACCTCCTCCTTCAGATCCAAGTCGGCGAACTCCTTCAGCCAGCGGTCGACGGGAAGCGACGGAGCGTCCGAGCCGAACAGCGCCTTGTCCTGCAGCAGGCTGTTGATCTGCTGCACCAGTTCGGCCGGGAAGTACTTCGGCGCCCAGCCGGACAGGTCGATGTAGAAGTTGGCCTTGTGCCGGGCGATCGCCAGGCTCTCGGCGGTCCACGGCCATGACGGGTGGGCGCTGATGATCTTCAGGTCCGGGAAGTCGGCCGCCACGTCGTCGAGATGCAGCGGCTGGGTGTACTTGAGCTTCACCCCGCGTCCGCCCGGGCGGCCCGATCCTGCGGCGGCGTAGCCGCTGTGGAACAGCACCGGCAGGCCGAGCTGCTCGGCCTCCTCCCACAGCGGGTAGAAGCGCCGGTCGTTCGGATAGAAGTGCTGCCGCGCCGGGTTGAACTCGCCGACGCCGTGCAACCCGAGTTCGGCGATCCGGCGGATCTCCCTGCGGGCCAGCTCACCCTGCCACGGGTCGACGATGCCGAAGCCGAGGAAGACGTCGGGATGCTCGGCGACCGTCTCGGCGACGAAGTCGTTCGGGATCGGCGGGATGCCCGTGATCGTCTCGTCGGTGCCGTTCATCAGCACCGCCATCATCCGCCGGGCCCGGTACTGCTCGGCCTGCTCGGCGACCGGCAGGCCGGTCGCCTCCCGCTTGAAGTACCGGGCGCGTTCCTCGAACCGGCGCTGTGCCTCCTCGCCCCGGAGCCTGCGGGCCCGTTCGTCGTGGATGTGGACGTGAACGTCGATGCCTTCGAGCCGCCGCCCCATCAGTCGCCCTTGATCGTGGCGTCGCGGGTCACGTCCTCGTACAGCGCCTTCCACTTCTTCTCGTTGTCCAGCAGGTCGTCGAGGTCGACGTTGATGATCTTGTACTGCGTCGGGATACCGCCCGGCGCGTTCCGGTTCGCCGGGGTGCGATGGAAGCTCGCGATCTGCGCCTGCGCGTCCTCGACCATGTACTCGACGAACAGCAGGGCGGTGGCGGGCCGGTCGGTGGCGACGTTGATGCCGATGCCGTTCGCGCGCACGATCAGCGGCTGCACCGGCGCCGGCTTGTCCCAGGCGATCGGCGCGCCCTCGTCGATGCGCTGCAGCGTGTTGTGCAGGTAGAGGGACGGGGCGATCCCGAACTCGCCGCTGGCCAGCAGCTCGTTCTGCACGGTGTGGCCGTCGACGCCGTACGCGCCCTTGGCGGCCTGACGGATCACGTCGACCGCCGCCTGCTCGGTCATCCCCTTCTGCTTGACGAAGTACTCCTGCACCAGGGTGGCGAACCAGTCGAAGTCACCGACCTCGAGCGACAGCTTGCCCTTGAACCTGCTCCCGAGCAGTTCCTCCCACGTCTTCGGAGGGTCGGTCACCTGCTCGGTGTTCCACCCGCCGATGAAGACGTTGAGGTAGTTCGACACCCAGGTGGGCTGGACGAACGCCAGATCCTTGGCGACCCCCACCTCGATGGGAGCGAGGACGCCCGCCCGGTCCAGCATCTCGATCTCGGTGCCGTTCATCGACACCACATCGGCCCCGTTCTGGAACCTGGCCCTCGTCTCCTGGAGGACCCGTTGCACCACCGTCGTGCCGGTCGCGCGGTACAGCTCCTGCTTGATGCCGTACTTCTTCTCGAAGGCGGCGGCGATCGGCCGCGAGTTGTCGAGGTTCATCGTGGTGTACTGGTTGAACGGCCTGCCGCTGGTCTTGTCCTCGGCCTTGGCCAGCTCGACGAGCTTGGCCCGCCGCTCCGCGCCCGTCAGCCCCTTGACCTGGGCCAGCACCTTCTCCAAGCCCTCGGACCTGCCGGGCTTGGCCGCGTTCTGGCCGCCGGACTGCGCCGTCGGCGAGCCGCCGCAGCCCGCCAGGGCGAGCATGACGACGGCGGCCGTGGCGAGACCGACGCGGCTTCGGGATCTGTGCTTCATGGGGGGTCCTTCGGCTGGTTGCGGCTGACTACCGTCGGTTCGCGGGCCGGATCTTTAAGGCAGAATGGTATGACCTATTGCCCTTGGTCAACCCTTGTGTCTCCCCATGTGAGATGGGCGCGCCCCCTCAAGCCGGCCGATCAATGCACTGAATCCACGCGCGTCCAGCAAGGTGGCGTACTTGCGTCCGATGTCCCGCAGATTGGCCTCGTGCGCGGCGGCGTCGCGGTCGGCCACGCAGTCCACCGGGATGGTCACGTCCAGGTCGTAGGAGAACGCGTCGGTCACGGTCGCGCGGACGCATCCGGAGGTCATCATGCCGACCACGACCAGCTCGGACACCCGCGCCGACAGTAGCTGGCTGATCAGCGGCGTGCCGAAGAACGCGCTCGGCTTGCTCTTGGTGAGCACGACCTCGCCCGGCCGGGGGGCCAGGCGCGGCGCGATCTCCATCGCGAGCTCCGCGACCTCCGGCGGATCCCGCTTCCATCCGTTACGCCGCAACCATCCGCCCCGCTCGACGGTGGACAGCGGGCTCGCCGTGCTCGTGTGCCACCGCTTTCCGCCCCGGGTGAACCAGATCGGCAGCCCGGCCGTCCGGGCCGCGTCGAGCAGCAGGCGGCACCGCTCCGCGGCCGGCGGCCCGTCCGGCTCATGGCCGGGCACGGTTTCGTCGGCGAGCGCGCGCACCATGTCCACCACGAGGACCCCGAGCCCTCCCCCGCCCTGCCGGTCAGCGATGTCGGTCATGCGCCCTCGCCCCTCCGTGTTTCAGTCCGGCCGCCGGTCCTCCGGCCAGTCCGGAATCGTCGCGTCCGGAGCCTTGGCCAGTTCCTCCGGCGGCTCCTCCAGCAGGACCAGCGGGTCGAGCAACGCCTGCATCGTCGTGAGCATGGTCTCCATCAGGTGCATCCGGACCAGCCGCGCCGGTCGCTCCGCGTCGTCGTTGAAGTGCTGGTGCCAGAGGAAGTGGTCGACGACCAGCAGGTCACCCGCCTCCCAGGGCTCCTCCCGGCCTCCGGTGGGCTGCTCGCCGAAGTAACTGTGCCCGCGGCCCTCGACGACATAGAGCAGCGCCTCGCCCGGATGGCGGTGCTTGGCCTGGAACAGCCCCGGCCCGAGCTGGACCATGACCATCGTCAGGCCCGAGGTGCGCGAGCCGATCGAGGGGTCCACCAGGAACTTGCTGCGCGTCCCCTTGGGATTGGGACGCAGCTCGATCTCGTCGTAGTCGGTGTGCAGCCGCCCCCGGCGCCCGCCGGTGGCCTCGGTGGGATCCGGCCGATCCGCGGGCAGCGTCCAGGCCGCGCCCAGCGACTCGAAGACCGGCCGCGAGCTGCACGACAGCAGCACCGCTCCGCGCGGGTCGTCGGTGCCGTGCCGGAACGCCGCCCAATGCGGCACGTGGACGGCGTCCCACGGCCGCCAGGACACCCGGCGGCCGTCGATCTCGGTCCACCCGGTGCCCGACACCACCAGGTAGATGGTGTCCCAGGACTCCCGGCGGGCGGTGCTCACGGCACCCGGTTCCAGCCGGTACTCCGTGCAGTCGACCAGCCTGGTCGGCCGTCCGGCCGCGGCGCCGATGTACTGACCGGCGGTCACGCCCGGTCCGGCCTGGCGGTGCTCGACATCACCGGAGCGGATCACGGTCTGCCGGTGCGCCCGCCAGTCGTCGGCCATGGCCTTGCGCCGGTCCCGTTGCACCTCGTAGTGCGAACGGGTCTCGGTTCGCGTCCTCATCGTCGGCCCCCGTTCACTGTCCCCGGTACGACTCCTCCAGCAGGGCCCGGTACGCCGGCGGAGCGCGTAGCACCGACTCGGCGACCTTCCTGGCCTGCGCGCCGTCGACGAACTCGATCGGCTGACCGGCCTGCTTCATCGAGCTCAGGAACTCCGGGTCCTTGCTGACCGCGGCGAAGGCCCCCCGCAACGCCGCGAGCCGGTCCTCCGGTACCCCGGGAGGCGCCAGTACGAGCCGACCCATCTCCTGCATGGTGATGTGCGCCTTGGCCAGCGCCGCGTTCGCCGGGTCGAGCCTGATCTCGGAGAGGGCCGGAACGCCGGGGAGCTCCGGCACCCGCTTGGCTCCGATCACCAGCACGGCGCGCTGCTCGCCGCTCTTGATCGGCGGCAGCCTGGTGCTCAGCGTGCCGCTGGTCGCGTCGCAGTCACCGGAGGTCACCGCCAGCTCGGTCTCGGCCGACCCCTTGTAGCCGGTGATGATCCTGCCGTCGATGCCGAGCACCGGGAACAGCACGGTCGCGTCGATGTGCTCCGACCCACCGGGGCCGGAGCTGGCGAACCGCAACCCGCGCGCGGCGCGCATCGCGTCGATCGAGGTGTGGGTTCCCTTCGCGCGGACGTTCAGGACACGTGGGTCGGCCGCCACCCGCGCGACGAATCCGAACTTCGGGAGCTCGAAGGTCGCGCCCTTGGCCTTGCCGAGCACCGCGCCCGCCATGCCCTGGCCGCTGAAGATGCCGATGGTCAGCCCGTCCGGCCTCGCCGAGAAGACCTTGTTCGCGGCGAGCAGCCCGCCGGCGCCGTCCAGGTTCTCGACCACCACGGTGGCGCCGAGCCGCTTCTCCAGGTGTTTCGACATGGCGCGCGCGATCATGTCGTAGCCGCCGCCGGTACCGTACGACACCACGAAGTGGAGGGTCTTACCCTTGAAGGCCGCGCCGCCGCCACCGCCGGTCACCTGTCCACCGCCGCAGGCGGCGGTGAGGCCGACGAGCAGGATGACGGCCGCACGTAGCAGTTTCCTCATAAGTGCCTTTCGCTCGAGTGCGTCCGGCCCGGCCCCCTCCGCTCCGGGAACCGTGCCGGACGGCCCTTCCGGGGGGTGTGGGGGGTCGCCCCCCACAATGACTCGCCCCCCACAATGACTCGTGCAAAGGGGCAAAGCCCCAAACGGGGGTGCAGGGGGCGGAGCCCCCTGCCGGGGGTGTCGGGGGCGGAGCCCCTGACCGGCGAAGGGCGTGGCCCGGAGCGAGCCCTGCGAGCGCAGGGCCACGCCCTTCGCCCAGCGGGGGGTGTGGGGGGTCGCCCCCCACAATGACTCGCCCCGCTCACGCCCCTTCGCGGACCAGACGCTGGAACGCCTCGGGCGACGAGAGCACCGCGCCGACGATCCGCGCCGTCTCGGGGCCGGAGAGGGGCACGATCGACCGCTTCTGGCGGGCGGCGGCCTGGGCGACGCCGGGGTCCTTCAGCGCGCAGTCCAGCGCCGCCCGCAGCCTGGTCAGCCGGCCGGCGTCCATACCCGGCGGACCGACGACCCCGCGGCCGGTGGCGGCCAGCGCGACGAGCGCGTCGACGATCGGCTTCTGCGCGGGGTCCGCGGGCGGGTAGTCCGCAGTCGTCGGCGTGTCGCTGACCGGTGCGCCCGCCTTCGGGCCGATGACCAGCAGCGGCCGCACGGAGCCGGACCGAAGTGCCGCGAGCTGGCTGTCAAGGGGCAGGATGTGCGCGTCCGCCTTCCCCGAGAGGACGGCGGCGCGCGCCTCGCCGGACCCGGCGAAACCAGTGATCACGGTGCCCGGGAAGCCGTACACCTTGGGCAGGATCACGGAGTTTATGTACTCGTTGCTGCCGGGACCGGTCGCGACGAACCGTATCGGGGTCCTGCTCTTCCGGATGTCGTCGAAGGTCCGGAACCGGCTGTTGGCGGCCACCACCAGGACGTTCGGCTCGGTCGAGACCCGGCCCAGCCAGCTGAACCGCTCCAGCCGGTACCGGGCGCCCTCGTCCCGGGCGATCTGGCTGCTGACCGCGCCGACGGTGTTGACGATCTGCAGCCGCAGCTCGGTCGGCTTGGCCACGAAGGTCTTGCTGGTCGCCACCAGGCCGCCGGCGCCCGGCTCGTTGCGGACCACGACGGTGGCGCCGGTGCACTTCTCCATCGCCGGTGCCAGCAACCGGACGTAGATGTCGTACCCGCCGCCGGGCTCGTAGGGCACCACGAAGTCGATCTTCTTGCCCTTCAGCCCGTCCTGGCCGCCGCCCGTGGTGGACTGGCCGCCACAGCCGCTCAGCAGGATGACGATGGCGGTGAGGGCCGCTGCCCGTTTCATGATCATCTCTCTCCTGCGTAGGCGTTCTTCATGATCGATCGGAACTCCGGCGGCGCGGAGAGCACCTGCCGCACCAGCCGGTCGACGTCCGCGCCGGACATGAAGTTGATCGGACGCCCGGTCTTGGCCGCCTTGTCGGCGAAGGTCCTGTCCTGGAGGACGCTCTGCAATGTGGTGCGCAGGCAGCTCAGACGGTCCGCCGGGATCCCCGGCGGACCCACGATGGGCCGGCCGAGCGACAGCAGGTCGACCTGCGCCTGTGCCAGTGCGCGCTGCTGTGGGGTCATCCGCAGTTCCATGAGCGCGGGCGTGCCGGGCAGTTGCGGGTCCCGCTCGGGGCCGAGCAGCAGCAGCGGCCGGTGGTCGCCGTTGCGGATCGCCGGGAGCCGGCTGTCGAAGTCGCCGGTCATCCCGTCGACCTTCCCGGAGGTGACCGCCAGCTCGTTCTCCTCCGAGCCCTCGAAGCCGGTGACGATGTCCGCCCGGAGCCGGAAGATCGCCTTGAGCATCTGGCCGTTGACGAAGTCGGCGGCTCCGGGACCGGTCGACCCGTACCGGAAGCGATCGGCGGCGATCACGTCGTCGAAGCTCTTGAAACGGCTCTTCGCCGAGGTGGAGAAGATGTGGTACGAGGCGCCCACCCGGCCGATGTAGGAGAGTTTGTCCAGACCGAACCGGACGCTCTGCGATTCCGCGACCGCGGCTCCGCCCACGCCGACCGCGTTCATGATCGCCAGGCGTCTGCCGTCCGGTTTCGCGGTCACCAGCGAGTTGATCGCGAGCAGGCCGCCGGCGCCGTCCCGGTTCTCCACGATCACCTTGGCCTTGAGCCGCGTGGCCAGCTCCGGCGCGATCATCCGGGCGTAGGAGTCGTAGCCGCCGCCCGGGCTGAACGGCACGACCAGCGAGAGCGTCTCCCCCTCGAATGCCGCGCAGCCTTGTGCGCCACCGGTCGTGGTCGTCTTTCCGGAGAGATCGCAGGCGCCGAGCAGCGACACGGTCACGGCGGACGCGGCGAGCAGTGTGGGCACGGTGGTCTTCATCAGAGGACTCCAGCCGGCATCGGCACAGCGAGAAGGCGGGTGAAGGCGAGCCACAGCACGCCGCCCGCCACCGCCGCGTACAGCGCGGCGGCGGGCCAGCTCGCCTTACCGGCCGTGCGCAGGTAGGCGAGGGCGAAGACGGGAACGATGACATAGATTCCGACCAGCCACAGGCCGACGAAGAACCCGGCCACCCAGGCCACGGCCGCGGTCCAGGCCCGGGCACCGGCGCTGCCGAAGACGTACTCCAGGCTCTGGTCGTCCTGCTCCTCGTCGTCGGCGTGCACGGGCCGGGCGGCGGGTGGTTCCACCGGCCCGGACCGAGCGGGACGCCACAGCAGGACGGCGAACTGGATCAGCTTCAGGACCGAGAAGCAGATGCCCGCGACGGACAGCAGCCTCGGGAAGAACGCCGCCCGGAACGGCCAGTCCCGCGCGAGCAGGAAGGCACCGGAGAAGACGCCGAGCAGGATCACGGTCATCACCACGTCGCCGGCCCGGATCCGGGCGGGCGCGATGTCGTCTGTCGAAGGCATCAGCCACCTCTTACGATGTCTTTCTCGGGGGCGGGCGAGTCGGCGGCCGTGTCCGCGCCGACGCCGCCGCGGCGCCGGCGCCGGGCACGGATCCGGGGCCACAGCAACACCAGGACCAGGCATCCCCCGATCGCGATGACCGCGGGGTCCTTCAGCCAGGACCAGCCCTCCAGGGAGTGGGACAGGAACAGGTACCGTTCGGCCAGCCCGCCCAGGACCACGGCGAGCAGGAAGGGCACCCGCGGCCAGCCCCAGTGGATGGCGATCACGCCGAACACCGCGGCCGCGATCATCACGAGGATGTCGTTGAAGCTGTTGTTGGCGGTGAACGCGCCGATGCCGAGCAGCACGAGCAGGAACGGCACCAGCCAGGTCCCGGGGATGAACGTCAGCTTGACCAGGTGCCGGAGCAGCAGGAACGAGACGGCGACCGCGATCAGGTTCGACAGCACCAGGATCCAGACCATCGAGAAGGTCACGTCCACGTGCGTGGTCAGCATCTCCGGCCCGGGGTTCAGCCCGGTGATCAGGAACGCGCCCAGCAGCACGGCGGTCCCGACACCGCCGGGAAGGCCGAACGCGACGGTCGGGATCAGCGACCCGGCGTCCTTGGCGTTGTTGTTGGCGCCGGCGGCGATCACGCCCTCGATCGCGCCCTTGCCGAACCGCTCGGGCCTCTTGGACGTCTGCTGGGCGACGCCGTAGGCGATGAACTGGGAGACGGTGCCGCCCATCCCGGGGATGAGCCCGATCCCGACGCCGATCGCGCTGGACCGCACCACGACCGACCAGTGACGCAGCGTGTCGCGCACACCGGTGCCGATCCCGGCCAGCCTGCCCGTCGGGCGGCGGTTGGCGATCGAGGTCTTGCTGAGCATGAGCTGCAGCACCTCGGCGCCGGCGAACAGCCCGACCACCAGTGGCACCAGGTCGATGCCGTCCCACAGGTAGAGCTGGTCGAAGGTGTAGCGCGGCACGCCGGCCTGCGGGTCGATGCCGACCAGCGCGACCAGCATCCCGAGGGCCGCCATCAGGAAGCCCTTGAGGATGTCACGTCCCGACAGCGTCACGACGAACGTCAGCCCGAGCAGGGTCAGCATGAAGAAGTGCGGCGGTCCCAGGGCGAGCACCAGCGGCCGCACGATCGGCACGGAGAGGGCGAGGAAGAAGGCGCCCAGCAGCGCGCCGATCGCGGAGCTGAACAGCACCGCGCCGAGCGCCCGGCCGGCCTCCCCCCGCTTGGTCAGCGGGTAGCCGTCGAGGACCGCCGCGGCCGAGGTGGCCTCGCCCGGCACGCCGAGCAGTACCGAGGTGATGTCGCCCGTGGTCGCGGTCACCACCCACATGCCGAGCAGGAACGCGAACGCCTGCACCGGTTCCATGTCGTAGATGAACGGCAGCATCAGGGCGAGGGTGACCGCACCGCCCAGGCCAGGCAGGATGCCGACCATGAAGCCGATCGCGATGCCGAGCAACGCCAGCAGGAACGTCGCCGGTTCGAGCACTTGAAGGAAGCTGGAAAAGAACGCCTCGAGCATCGGCACCTTCTTGTCGGATGGCCTGACACCCCGATGTCGGGCGACCGTACGACAGGTTCACGCTCGTCGTAGAGCCACCCGTCTCACTTCATGAGCAGCCTTCGGGCCGCGCGCCCACGCCCCTGAGGTACTCGACGACCGTGTCGAGATGGGTGACCGCGGCGTACTTGAGGTGCATGTCGAAGAGGTTGACCTTGTGGCAGAGCTCGCTGCGGTCGAAGGTGGCCTCCTCGACCACGAGGACCTTGAAGCCGAGCGAGTAGGCGTCGACGACGCTCGCACGCACGCAGCCGCTGGTGCTCTCGCCGGCGACCACCAGCGTGTCGATGTCCAGTTGCCGCAGCCAGGTGGCCAGGGGCGTCCCGAAGAACGCGCTCGCCCGGCTCTTGATGACCACCGGCTCGGTCGGCAGCGGAGTGAGCGGCTCGACGAACTCGTAGCCGGCGGCCTCGTCCTCACCCGGCTGCCGGCGGCGCTGGGTGGTCGCGCCGACCCGGCCCTGCGGCCGGGATTCGCCGGTCGTGTGCAGCACCGGCACGCCCGCGCCACGGGCGGCGGCGAGCACCGTCTCAAGCGGTCCGAGCGCGTCCCAGGCCGCCGTACCGCAGCTCGCCGGGAACCTGTCGATCGCCTCGGCGACCGACTGCCGGCGGTCGCCGAACACCTTGCGGTAGCAGTCGATGAGGAGCAGCGCCGGCCTGCCTCCCGGTGTACGGTCGCCGCCGTACCTGCTCGCGACGAGCCGCTCCTGCGGGCCGATCAGGTCGTCCCAGCAGTGCGTTCGCGGTGCCTCAGGCGGACTCATGCGCCGGTACCTGGTAGCCACGCACCAGCCGGCCCTTCACCGCCACCGCCGCGGCGACCGCGATCGGGACGACGCCGCCGAGGCTGAGCGCGGCCGCGGGCCCCAGCAGGCCGGCGGCGCCGCCGATGTTCAGGTCGCCGAGCGCCGGGCCGCCCCGGGAGGCGATCTGGTAGGTCGAGGTGACCCGGCCGCGCATCGCGTCCGGTGTCTCGATCTGGACCGCGGCGTGACGGATGGTGGTGTGCAGCGCGTCGCACAGGCCGAGGCCGGTCGCGGCGACCAAGGCCAGGGACACCATCGGCGCCTGCCCGAGCCCGATCGCCATCAGCCCGTACGCGGCGGTCGAGCCGAGGACCACCACGCCCGACCGCACCTTGTCGATCAACGGGAACACCAGCGCCGATCCGATCAGCGCCCCGAGCGCGGGCGCGGCGGCCAGCAGGCCGAAGCCGGCCGCTCCGACGTGCAGTACGTCGGTCGCCAGCGCCGGCAGCACCGCGCGGTAGGCACCGAACAGCGTGCAGACCAGGTCGAGCCCGATCAGCTGGAGGATCAGTGAGCGTTGCCGCAGCCATGCGAATCCTTCCCGGATGTTGGTGAGAACACTGACCTGACGGGTCTCGCCTGGGAGTGGGGGGACCCGGAGGACCTGCATGATGACGATCAGCACCAGGAAGGTGGCGACGTCGGCGAGGTACATCCCGGCGGGCCCGAACCCGGCGATCAGCAGGCCGGCCAGCGCCGGGCCGACCAGGATCGCGATCTCCCGGGACGGGTTGATCAGCGCGAACGCCTTGACCAGGTCCTTCTCGGGGACCAGCGCCGGGATGATCGCCTGGCGGGCCGGCCGGTCGAAGGTCTCGGCGGCGGTGTTCAGCAGCACCGCGACCAGGATCAGCGCCGGCTGGATCGCCCCGGCCAGCGTGAGCACCGCCAGGCCGAGGCTGACCAGGAGCGAGAAGCACTGCATGAGCTGCACGATGCGGCGCCGGTCGACCCGGTCCGCCCAGGCACCGCCGAGCGGCGACAGGACGATCAGCGCGACCGCCTGGAACAGCCCGATCAGGCCGGTCCGCAGGGCCGAGCCGGTCAACTGGTACATGTGAAAGAGATTCGCCATGAACGTGCCCCGGGTGCCGATCTCGGTCAGCACTACGCCCGTCCAGTACAGGTCGAATCTGCCGCTCCGCAGCGGTGCGGGGATCGCCATCGGCGGCCTCAGGCGGCGCCGGCGTCGAGCGCCGCGGCCACCTGGCCGACGGTTCGCACGCGGCACATCCGCGGGAACACGTGCTCGATGAAGAAGCGCCGTTGCCGCTCGTATCCGGTCAACCCGTCGGAGACCACGATCACCTGGTAGTCGAGGTCACGCGCCGCGAACGCCGTGCTGGCGATGCCCACGTGGGTGGAGCCGCCGACCAGCGCGATGGTGTCGACACCGCGGCTGCGCAGGCTCAGGTCGAGGTGCGTCTGGTGGAACGCGCTCCACCGATGCTTGGGCACGTCGTAGTCACCGGGCTGTGGCGCGAACTCGGCCAGCACCGCCATCGACTCGGGCGGGTGGGCGAACCCGAACCGCTGGCCTTCGGGCCCCCAGGGGATGAAGCCCTCGTCGGTGTCGGTAAGGGTGCGGTTGGCATCGGCGCCGTCAGGACGGTGGTCGGCACGCGCGTAACAGATGGGCACGCGGTGCCGCCGGCAGTGCCCGATGAGTTCGCGGATCGGTTCCAGCGCGCCGGCCTGCTCGATCCGTGGCCGGTAGCACTCCAGCATGTCGAACACGACCAGCGCCACCTTGGCCGGGTCGAGACGCTCCGTCATCCGTGGCTCCTTGTCGCCGACGCCGTCGACCGCTCCCTCTGACGGGAACCATGCGGGGGGTGGAGAGGGCATGCTTGCCAAGCTCCACGGCATAATGGTAAGACCATATGGTCATAGCCCAAAGGTGTCAATCCGTGCAGCCCGCACAGGAAAGACCCCCGCAAGGAGGCAAGTGGCCCATGGCGACACCCCCGTCAACCACCGTGCTGAAAGCCTTCGAGCTGCTCGATCTGTTCGCCGAGCGACCCCTGCTGGGAGCCGGCGAGGCCGCCCGCCTGCTGGGGGTTCCGCGGGCCACCACGCACCGGATGCTCGTCACCCTGCGCATGGCCGGTGTCCTCGAGTCGAACGAGTACGGCCAGTACCTGCTCGGGCTGCGGCTGTTCGAGCTCGGCTCGTTCGCCCCGCTGCGCCGGCGCCTGCACGACGTCGCGGCGACACCACTCGAACGGCTCTCCGCCGAGGTCGGGCTGCCGGCGCTCCTGTCGGTCCGCGACGGCGACGACCTGCTCTGCCTGGAGAAGGTGGACCACCGCCGGTCCAACGTGCCCGGACGGGTCGGCCAGCGCGGCCCACTGCACGCCATCGCCGCCGGCAAGGTCCTGCTCGCCTACGCGCCGCGCGCCGTCGTCGAGCGGTACACGGCCGGGCCACCGGCCCGGTTCACGCCGCACACACTGGTCGAGCCGGAACGGCTCCTGGCCGAACTCGACACGGTGCGCGACCGCGGCCTGGCCTGGGAGCACGACGAGCACTATCTGGGCGTCTCGTCGGTGGCCACCGGAATCTGGAACCGGGCCGGACAGATCATCGCGGCGATCTCCGTCTCGGCGGGCACCCTGCCCGACCGGCGACGGTTCCGGTCCGTGGAGCGCCCGCTGCTGGCCACCGCCACCGAGATCCAGCGCCGGCTGGGGTGGCATCCGGTCGGGAGGGACACCACCGACATGGCCGGACTCAGCGCCTGACACGCAGGTCGATCGGAAGCGGAGGTCGAGCGGAAGCCGAGGTCGAGCGGGGGCGGACGTCTACTTGGCCGATCGCGCACTGCGCAGGATGTCCTCGTAGCGCGCTTCCCACTGCTCGCCTTCGGCGACCAGCTTGCCGATGTCGACCGTCACGGTCTCGATCCCGTCGAGCGCGCCCTTCTGCAGGTCCGCCCGCGCCGGGATGCGGTGTTCGCCGATCATCAGCTGCTGGCCGTCGCTGAGCACCCATTCCATGAAGAGCAGCGCGCTGGCGGGATTCTTGGCGTTGCGCAGCAGGGCCACCCCGTTGGGACGGATGACCAGCGGCTCCACCACCGGCGTACGGGACAGCGGCGCCCCGGTGTCGATCAACTGGTCGACGAGGTGGTTGTAGACGCTCGTCGAGAGGCCGTGCTCGCCCGAGCCGAGGAACTGGGCGTGTGTGGTGTTGCCCTCGACGGCGGTCGAGTTGGCGGCGATCCTGCGGAACAGGTCATCGACCTGTGCCTGGGTCTTGCCCTTGCCGATGAAGTACTGGGACAACGCCATGTACCACTCGAACGCCCGGCTCTCCATGATCGTGACTCCGGCGAACCGCTTGTCCGCCAGATCCTCGAAGGACTTCGGCGGCTGCTTCACCACCCTGGTGTTCCAGGACACCGTGAACATGTTCAGCCGGCTTCCGACCCAGCCCTTCTGCTTGGCGGCGGGGACCAGCCCGTCGTCGGCCGGGCCTTCGTACGGACGCAGAAGGCCCTCGGTGTTCGCGGTGGCCAGTTCCTCCGCGTTGCTGTCATAGAGGTCGGCCGACGACCGCCTGGCCTTGGTCTCCTGCAGCAGGCGTTGCAGGACCTGGTTCGCCTTGGCCCGGTAGACGCTCACCTGGATGCCGTACTTCTCGGTGAACTTCTTGGCCTGGTCCGCGAGGTCGGTGTTGGAGGTGTAGACGCTGAGCTTGTCCTCCTTACGGGCCAGTTCCAGCAGCTTCTGGGTGCGCGCGTTCCCCTCCAGGCCCTTCAGCCGGCCGAGCACCGCGGCGTACGGGTCCCGGTCCCCGCCGGACCCCGCTCCCTTCTGCGTCGGGGAGCCACCACATGCCGCCAGGCAGAGGGCCACCACGAGGGCGACGCCGGTTCGTGCGGCCGGGGCCTTCGCTGCGAACTGCACCATCGGATCACGCTCCTGATCGATGTGATCGAGATCGCGACCATGGTCGCCCCGAACCCGCCGTATCCCGCCGGAACCAGCCCACTATTCGAGACGCCTCGCTGTGGCCGGGCTTGGCGGCCTCCGTACCGTGGTCAGCCAGCCCTCAGCGAAGGAGCGCCCCGATGCGTGCTCTGATGATCGCAGCCGTTCTCGTCCTCTGCGCCGCCTGCGGCGGGTCCCCGACAGCCGAGCAGGGATCCGGTGGGCAGGCGGCCTCCGGCGGCGACCGCTACGCGCCGATCGCCGCGGCGGTCAAGGGACTGGACGGCCAGGCGCGCCGCGCCGAACTGGTGGAACTAGCGAAGAAGGAGAAGCAGCTCAAGTGGTACACCTCGCTCAATGAGGACGTCGCCCGGAAACTGCTCGACGCGTTCACCAAGGCCACCGGCGTCCGCGTCACGCTCTACCGCGCGGGTAGCGAGAACGTCCGCAACCGCGTCCTGGAAGAGGTCAAGGCGGGCTTCGCGGGTGCCGATGTCGTCGAGACCAACGGACCGGAGATGGTCGCGATGGCCGACGGCAACGCCTTCGCCCCCTTGAACGCGCCGGTCACCGCGAACCTGGTCGAAGGGTCGAAGCGGCCGACCTGGACCGTCTCCCGGTTCAACATCTTCGCGGTCGCCTGGAACACCGACCTGGTCAAGCCCGGCCAGCAGCCCACCACCTACGCCGATCTCGCCGACCCCAAGTGGGACGGCAGGATGGCGATGGAGATCGAGGACTATGACTGGTACTGGGCGCTGCGCGAGTACCTGACCACCGACGGCGGGATGACGCCCGCCCAGGTCCAGGACTACTTCAACAAGATCGCCGACGGAGCGGCGTTCACCAACGGCCACACCACGATGCGCCAGTTGCTGGTCGCCGGCGAGTACGCCCTGGTCACCAGCGACTACAGCTACGGGATCTCCGAGGTCGCGGCCGACGGCGCGCCGGTGGCCTGGAAGGACCCGAAGCCGGTGCAGCCGCTGTTCGCCCGGCCGAACGGTGTCGGGCTCGTGCGCAACGCGGCCAACCCGGCCGGCGCCCAGTTGTTCGCCGAGTGGCTGCTGAGCGACGGCCAGCCGGTCCTGCGCGACAGCAACATCGATCCCAGCCGGAAGGACCTGCTGAACACCGGGAGCGCCGACGTGCGGGTCATGGACATCGAGAAGTATCTGAAAGAGGAGGACGGGGCCATCAAGGAGTACGAGGCGATCGCCCGCAAGGGCAAGAAGGTGGGCGGCAATTGAACCGCGCCGCCGCCACGGCCGGAGGGCTTCGATGAGCGTCACCGAGACCGGCACCGACCGGACCCCCGTCGAGGTGCCGGTCGGGCCGGCCGCGGACCGGACCGCCGGTTACGTGTCCGACCACCTCGTCGACCTGCTCCGCTCCCTCGGCTGCACGTACCTGCCGCTGAACCCGGGCTCCAGCTTCCGCGGCCTGCATGACTCACTGGTGAACCACGGCGGCAACCGCGATCCGCAGTTGCTGCTCTGCCTGCACGAGGAGATAGCCGTCTCGCTGGCGCACGGCTATGCGAAGGCCACCGGCGGGGTGGCCGTCGCGGCGGTCCATGACCTGGTCGGCCTGATGCACGCCAGCATGGCCGTGTACGACGCCTGGTGCGACCGGGCACCGCTGCTGCTGCTCGGCGGCGGTGGCCCGCTGACCACCACCGCGCGCCGCCCGATCGACTGGCTGCATTCGGCGGCGAACCAGGCCCAGTTGGTCCGCGACTACGTGAAGTGGGACGACGAGCCCGCCGATCCGCAGGCGCTGCTCGACGGGGTGGCCCGCGGGCATCAGCTTGCCGGGACCGCCCCCACCGGGCCGGTGTACGTCACCGTGGACGCCGATCTGCAGGAGCAGCCGGCGCCGCCGGAGGGTCTCCACCTACCCGACCTCCGCCGGTGCCTGCCGCAGCCCGGCCCGGGCGCGGATCCGGACCAGGTGCTGGCCGCGGCCCGGCTGCTGGTCGCGGCCGAGGCGCCACTGATCGTCGCCGGCCGGGTCGGCCTGCGCGCCGAGGCCACCGCACCGCTCGTCGAGCTCGCCGAGCTGCTCGCCGCCGCGTACCAGGACGCGCCCAACACCGTCTGCTTCCCGACCGCGCACCCGCACAACCTCAGCGGCGACCCGGCCGTGCTGGACACCGCGGACGCCGTGCTGGCCGTGGACCTCGCCGACCTGCGCGCGGTGAGGCCGGTCGGCTCATCCCGGGAGCCGGGCGCCGCGGGTACTGCGTCCACCGACCGCGATCTGGTCGCGATCACCCTCGATCCGCTGGCGCCGAGCGGTTGGTCGCACGCCGGGCAGGCGCCGGTGCCGATCGACGTGCCGCTGCTGGCCGAGCCGCTGACCGGCCTCCGGCAGCTCCGCGACGCCGTGGCCGACCTGGTCTCGGCCGAGCCGCCGGACCGCCGGCGGGTTCGCGAGCGGCGCCGCGAGAACGTGGCGGCCCGGCACCGCGAACTGCGCGCGCGACAGCGGGCCGCGGTCGAGGGCGTCCGCGGCCAGGCTCCGATCGCCCCGGCGTATCTGGCCGCCGCGGTGTGGGACGCCGTCCGGGACCGGCCGTGGCTGCTCACCCTGCGGAACACGCGAAGCTGGCCGGAAGGGATCTGGCAGTTCCCCGGCGGCGGCAGCTTCCTCGGGCACAGCGGCGGCGGCGGTGTCGGCTACGGCCCCGGTGCGATGGTGGGGGGTGCGCTCGCCGCCCGCGACAGTGGCCGGCTGCCGGTGGCGATCATCGGCGACGGCGACCTGCTGATGGCGCCCGGCGCGCTGTGGACCGCCGTCCACTACCGCATTCCGCTGCTGATCGTGGTCAACAACAACCGCTCCTTCCACAACGACGAGGAGCACCAGTACGCGGTCGCCCGGCACCGCGGCCGTCCGGTGGACAACTCCTGGATCGGCATGCGGATCGACGGGCCCGCGGTCGACCTGGCCGCCATGGCCAGATCGTACGGGGCTTGGGCGGCCGGGCCTGTGACCGATCCGGCCGCCCTTCCCGCCGCGCTCGGCGACGCGCTCCAGGCCGTCGACGAGGGACAGGTGGCGCTGGTCGACGTGCACACCGCGCCGCGACCGAGAACCAGGCGTTGACCCTTTCCCGCACGTCCGCAACGTCCGTAACGTCCCAGAAAGGGGGAAGCGGCGTGCCCGCTTCGGCGCGAACGGCCGGAGTCCGCACGCCGCGATCTCGATGACCGCCGCCACCGAACGCCCGACCCGACCACGGCAGATGTACATCGGCGGACAGTGGTGCGATGCCGCCGACGGCTCGACGATGGTCAGCCTGGACCCGGCCACGGAGGAGCCCATCGGCACGGTGCCCATCGCCGCTCAGGCCGACGTGGACCGGGCGGTGGCCGCCGCGGCCGCGGCCGCACCGGAGTGGGGCGACCGTCCCTGGCCGGAACGCGCCGCGGCCCTGCGCGCCCTCGCCGAGAGGATCGACGCCGCGGCCGAGGAGCTCGCCGCTCTGGACACGGCCGACGCGGGGCTGCCGATCAACGGCAGCCGCGGCGACGTACGCTCCGCGGCGGACGAGATCCGGTACTTCGCGGGACTCGGTGGCGAGGCCAAAGGGGCGACGTTGCCGTCCACACCGGCGCAGCTCGCGATGAGCCAGCGCGAACCGTACGGCGTCGTCGGCCGGATCGTGCCGTTCAACCATCCGTTCAAGTTCGCGGCCGGGAAGTGCGCGGCGCCTCTGATGGCCGGCAACGCGGTGGTCCTCAAACCGGCCGAGCACACCTCGCTGTCCGCCCTCCGGTTCGCCGAGCTGGCCGCCGGGCTGCTCCCGCCCGGAGTGCTCAACGTGGTCACGGGTCCTGGCCGGGTCGGCGCGGCACTCGTCGAGCACCCGCGGGTCGAGCGGATCGCCTTCACCGGCAGCGTGCCGACCGGCCGGGCCGTCCTGCGCGGCGCGGCCGACCACATCAAGCACGTCACACTGGAGCTCGGCGGCAAGAACCCGATGATCGTCTTTCCGGACGCGGATCCGCGGCGGGCCGCCGCGGGCGCGGTCGCCGGGATGAACCTGCGCCGCTCGATGGGCCAGTCCTGCCAGTCCAACTCCCGCATCCTGGTGCACCGGTCCATCCGGGAGACGTTCCTCGCCGAGCTGGTCGAGCAGGTGAACGCGCTGACGGTCGGGAACCCGCACGACGAGGCCACCGACCTCGGACCGCTGGCGTTCCGCGAGCACTACGAGCGGGTGCTGCGCTACGTCGCGCTCGGTGTCGAGCAGGGGGCCCGGCTGGTCGCCGGAGGCCGGCGGCCGCTCGGGCTGGACCGCGGCCACTACCTCCAGCCGACGGTGTTCGCCGACGTCACGCAGGACATGACGATCGCCACCGACGAGATCTTCGGCCCGGTGATGGCCGTTCTGGACTGGCAGGACGAGGACGAGATGGTCGAGCTGGCGAACGCCGTCGACTACGGGCTGACCGCCAACATCTGGACCGACGACCTGCATCGGGCGCACCGGACCGCGCGGCGCCTCCAGGCCGGCACCGTCTGGGTCAACGGCACGGGCCGCAAGCCGCTCGGCACCCCGTTCGGTGGCTACAAGCACAGCGGGCTCGGGACCGAGAGCTCGCTCGACGAGCTGCTCAGCTACACCCGGCTGAAAAGCGTCGTGGTCAACCTGCGTCAGTGAACGGGCTCACGGCTCCGGTATCTCCACCGCCGTACCCCGGGTGAGGTGCCGGCTCATCACCGCCCGGGCCGTCACCCGATCGCGGCGCGCGATCGCCTCGACCAGCTCCCGGTGGTCCTCGACGGTGCGCTGGTGCGCGTCCGCCGCGGGTTCGCGCGCACGCAGCGCCGCCATGCGCAGCGGCCCCCGGAACGACCCGGCCATCCGGGCCACCGCGCCGTTGTGGGCCGCCTCGGCCAGCCGTGCGTGGAACTGCTCGGCGGTGCTCCGGTCGTACTCGCCGTCGGCGAGCGACCGCTCGGCCCGTTCGCACACCGCCCGCAGCGCCTCGAGGTCCTGCTCGGTCGCCCGTGCCAGCACCAGGTCGAGGATGCCCAGCTCCATCACCAGGCGGGCTTCGGCCACGTCTTCGGGGTCGATCGGCGCCAGCGTGAGCAGGTCGTTCAGCCGCTCCCCCACCATCTCGTCGGACGGCGCGGTGACGAACGCGCCGCCGCCGGCCCCCACCTTGACCGACATGAGGCCCTGCGCCTCGAGGATCCGCAGCGCGTCCCGGACGGTGACCCGGCTGACCCCGAAGTCCTTGGCGAGCTGCCGTTCCGAGGGCAGCCGGTCGTGCGGCGCGAGCCGGCCGGATCGCAGCAGCGCGACGATCTGGTCGACGATCTGCTGGCTCACCCGGCCGGAGTTCACCGGGGTGAGGTGGTCGCCGGCGTCAGTCACGCCCGACCGCCTCGCCGGAGGTCCGGGCGCCACCGAGCCTGGCCGCCGTCCGGCCGAGGTGCGCGCTCATCAGCCGGTCGGCGGCCGCGACGTCCTGGCGCCGGATCGCCTCCACCAGGGCACGGTGCTCCCGCACGCCCCTCGCCCCCATCTCCGGAGCGACGTCCATGGCCCGGCTCAACGACATCAGCAGCGGTTCCTGGAACGAGTTGACGAGCAGTTCGATCGCGTCGTTGTGCGCGCAGGACGCCAGCCGGATGTGGAACTCGGCGGAGAGCGCGACATCGTGACGGCCCTCCTCGACCGCTGTGACCGACCGGTCGCAGATCTCGTCGAGCGCGGCCAGATCGTCGTCGGTACGGCGCCGGCAGGCCAGCGGGACGGCACCGCGCTCGATGATCATCCGGGCCTCGGTCACCTCCTCCGGCGACAGGTCCGACAGCAGCATCATGTTGGTGAAGCCGTCACCGACATGCTCGGGTCCGGGCACCCGGACGAAGGCACCACCGCGGGCTCCGACCCGGATTTCGATCAGCCCGGTGGCCTCCAGGGTGCGGAGCGCGTCACGGACCGTGACGCGACTGATCCCGAACCGCTGGGTGAGCTCCCGCTCCGACGGCAGGCCATCGCCCGGACGGAGGCGGCCGGCGTGAATGGCCTCCTTGATCTGCCTGACCACGTCATGCGAGGCGCGGACGACCTGGAGCGGCTTGAACAGTCCCGCGACGGCCCGTCCGCCGTCGGGTTCCGACGCCATCGCACGCTCCCTCACTATGGTCTTATGGTCAGTCATTAGTATATTCTTTCCGTACGACAGTTCTCCAACCTCGGGAGTCTAGATCATGGCGAAGAGCGGTCGGACCTTTCTGCGCGGCATCACCTCGGAGAAGTACGGACTGTCGGAGTTCCGCGAGGCGCAGCTCAAGGCTCCCCGGGTCCGCAACGACGAGGTGGTCGTCGACGACGCCAAGGTCGGCCACTCCGGCGACTCGAAGGACTCCCGCACCTGGTGGCGCGTCGGCCCGGGTGACGACCCCTTCCTGACACAGACGCTGCAGGTGCACTTCGTCGAGATCCCGCCCGGCAAGTCCAACCACGGGCACGGCCACCAGAACGAGGCCGCCTTCTACATCCTGCGCGGCAAGGGCTACGAGATCCACGACGGGCAGCGCTACGACTGGGAGAAGGACGACCTGGTCATCGTGCACACCGACTCGGTGCACCGGCACTTCAACGACGGCGACGAGACCGCCACGGCGCTGGTCTTCAAGGCCAAGAGCATGTGGATGTACTTCGGCCTCATCCAGCAGGGCCGCAGCGGCCCGGTCAAGGACGAGCACCGGTTCGGGCCGAGGGAGGACTGGTCGCGGATCTGGACGCCCGGCGTGATGGACCGCAAGAAGGTCGTCAAGCCCGCCGACACCACCTGGGAGACCACCCAGGACGGCATCATCCGCAGCATCCTGTCACCGGCCCGTGACGACGTCCGGTGCTTCAGCGTCGACATCTACCAGCAGCGCATCCCTGCGGGCAGCCGGTCCGGCAGGGCCTGGCACATGGCCGACGAGGTGCTCTACGTGCAGTCCGGCTCGGGCACCAGCTACCACTGGGAGGTCGAGGCGGAGATCGCCGACAGGTACTACGCGCGGATCGCCAAGGAGCCGACCGTGCACAGGTTCACCGCGGGCGACACGATCTACGTCCCGCAGAACACCATCCACCAGCACGTCGCCGACGACGGAAGCGAGGTCATGCTGCTCAGCGCCCAGAACCGGCTCTTCCGTTACCTCGGCTACGACACCGTCGCCTACCTGGAGAACGCGCCCGAGTTCGACGCGGCGCGGTCCTGAGCCGGGCGATGATGGCTGATCGCATGGCGGGGCGGTGACCCCGGGGCCTGACGACCGGCGACTGCCCCGGGACTCCGTGCCCACCTGGCTGTGCACGTCGGGTTTCTCCCTGTCACTGGGGATGGCCTCGGTCGCGATGCCGCTGCTCGCCCTGCGGGCCGGGTACAGCGGCACCGAGATCGGTGTCTACACGGCGCTGTCCGCGGTGGCGCAACTGTGCACGCGCCTGGTGATGGGCCCGGCGATGCGCCTGCTCCCGGACCGGGACTTCGTCGTCCTCGCGGCCCTGCTGCTGGCCGTCTCCAGCGGGCTGGCCGCCGTGTCGGCACTGCCGATCTGGTTCGGCCTCGCCCAGTTGCTGCAGGGCATCGCCCGCGCGTTCTTCTGGACCGGCAGCCAGACCCACGCGGTCCGGGTGTCGGACTCGTCGGTCCGCGGCCTCACCGCGCTCAACCTCTCCTCGACGGCGGGCCTGCTCGGCGGGCCGGTGCTGGCCGGGTTCCTCACCGAGGCGTCGCCCGGCCGCGCCCTGCTGTGCGCGGCGCTGATCGCCACGGTGGTCATGTGGCCCGCCCGCCGGCTGACCAGGCTTCCGGTCTTCGAACAACTGGAGGACCGGCGGCCGGGCCTGATCTGGACCCGGCCCGGTGTCGACGCCGGCTGCTGGGCGGGCGTCACCGCGGGCGCCTGGCGAGGACTGCTGAGCTCCTACATCCCGGTGGTGCTCACCCATGCCGGGCAGGGTCCCTCGATGGTCGGCGGGCTGGTGTCGGTGGCCAACGCGGCGTCCCTCGCCGGCACCGGGCTGGCCGGGAGGGTGCCCGAGCGGTGGATGTCCCGGTCGTTCGGGCTCGGGGTGCTGGCCACCGGTCTGAGCATCGCGGCGTTCGCACCCCTCGCGGCGACCGCCCTCGCCGCCGGCGCGGCGCTCGCCGTCTCCGGGATCGGCGCGGGGGTGCTCCAGACCGTCGGGCCGGCGGTGGCGTCCGACGCCGTCCACCCGGAGGAACGGGGCGACGCGATCGCGGCGGCCGGGACGTTCCGCGCGGCCTCGCTGTTCCTGGTCCCGCTCGGCGTGGCGGGACTGCTCGCCGTCGTGCCGCTCGTGCCGGCCCTGATGCTGACCGGGGTCCTGGCGGCCACACCGGCCGGCTACACGCCGAGGCTGCGCCGCCACCTGGGCGGTCGGTAGCGGCGCTTGTGGGGCGGGCGCCGACCTGACATTATTGGCCTAATGGTCATTCCTTTAGGAGGTGCTGGTGGCCAGCCGGACAACGACCAAGGTGACCCACTACCACGTGCAGAAGAAACGGCGCGCGGAGTTCCTGGAGAGCTGGCGGGCGAATCGGCGTACGGTCGTCACGGCCGAGGACGTCACGCTCCACCCCAGCGAGCGCGGCCACCGGATCGGGGTGTACGTCGGCGTCGACGGCGACCGGCCGACCCGGACGATGGACGCCATGGTGCACGAGTTCGATCCGGGCACCACGACCACGATCCACCGGCACAGCTGGGACGCGATGGTGTTCGTCGTCGGCGGCTGGGGCTGGACCGAGATCGACGGCGAGCGGATCGAGTGGGGCCCGGGTGACTCGCTGCACCTGCCGGCCTGGTCCTGGCACCGCTCCGGCAACGAGGGCGAGACCACCGCGAGGTACCTGACCTTCTCCAGCGAGCCGATGCTGGACACGATGGGCATGTCGGTACTTGAGGACGCCGGCCACACCGACGTCGCCGAGCTGCCCGGGCGTCCGCCGTACACCGAGACGATGGCCGGCGACGACCCGTACGCCCGCCGGGTCCGCCGGCTCGCCCGCGAGCAGAACGACCGCCGGTCCGGCCGGCTGCACACCAGTTGGGACGACCTCGAACTGCTGCCCACACCGCGGGGCACGCGGACGACGTTCCTGCTCGACCGGGCGATCGGCTACCGGGCCTCGGGGATCACGATGGCGATGTTCGAGATCGCCCCGGGCCGTGCGCAGTCCATGCACCGCCACCCGGGTGAGGCATGGCTGTACGTCGTCGAGGGCAACGGGCACAGCTACCTCGGCACCGAGCCCGAGGGCGGCGAGAGGCATCCGTGGAAGAAGGGCGACCTGATCATCGTCGACCACTTCCTGTGGCACCAGCACCTGAACGACAATCCCGACCGGACGGCCAAGGTGGTCCGGATCCACATGTTCGACAGCCTGCTGGAGACGATGCGGGTGCTCACCGACCCGCTGGTGCTGTTCGAGGAGCCGCCGGACCACATCCGCGACGCCCAGGCCGGCGACCCGACGACGGTCGACTGGCCGGAGGTCGTCCGGCCGACCTGGCCATGAGCGCGGTGCGCCTGCCCCCGGGGATCACGGGTGTCCACGCGCTGCCGGCCGACCACCATGACGGGCCGTGGGACTCGATCATCACCGCCCCCGCGCTGAAGGAACGGCTGTTGGGCCAGGCGATCCTGCTGTTGCGCCACGGCCGGCGGCTGCAACGGCTGTCCGGCGCGCCGCACGGCCTGGTGGTGCTCGCCGGGCCGCCGGGCACCGGGAAGACCACGCTGTGCCAGGGGCTCGCCCAGGTGGTGGCGCTGGCCCTGGCCAGGCGTGGCGGGACGACGTTCGTCGAGGTCGACCCGCACGCGTTCCCCAGCGAGATGCTCGGGGAGAGCCAGCGGGCCGTGCGGGAGCTGTTCACCGAGACGCTGCCCGAGCTGGCCCAGCGGCGGCCGCACACGATCGTGCTGATCGATGAGATCGAGTCCCTCGCGGTACGCCGCAGCGCGGCGGCGTTCGAGACCAACCCCGTCGATGTGCACCGCGCGACCGACGCCGTGCTGTCCGGCCTCGACGAGCTGCGCGCCTCGTCACCCCACCTGTTGATGCTGGCCACCACCAACTTCATGCCCGCACTGGACGAGGCGTTCCTGTCCCGTGCCGACCTGGTGCTGGAGACGGCGCTGCCCGACGAAGAGGTGATCACCGAGATCATCCGCGGATCGCTGACCGAACTCGCCGTCCAGTGGCCCGGACTGCGGCCACTGGCCGAGGACACCGAGCTGCATCGCAAGCTCGCCGCCCGGTGCGCCGGATTCGACGGGCGCCGGGTGCGCAAGGCGATCCTGTCGGCCCTGGCGCGGCGCCCGGACCTCGCCGAGGACCCCGAGCGGCTCACCCCCGACGATCTGTCGGCCGCGGTCGGCGCCGCGGCCGATGGCCCGCTCGCCGGCTCCTGAGGGAGCCGGCGGGGGGCCGCCTCCGGCGAGCGGCGCCTTACGCGCCTTGCGCGCCTTACGTGCCTTGCGCGCCTTGCGCGCCGGCCGTCCGGCCTCGGCCCACCGGGTACGGGAACACGGTCTCCAGTGGCATCGGCTCGTCGAGGATGTGCTGGCGGACCGCGTGCCCGATCAGCTTGTCGATCATCGCCCGGTTCGGTTCGACGCCGTACGGCAGCGGATCCGCGCCGGTCGCCTCCAGCACCCTCAGGTGGCGCCGGTCGTCCGGGCCCGGCCGGTCGAGCGTGCCGGCCCGCAGCCGGTCCACGTACCGGTCCTTGGCCCGTTCGAACGCGTCGAACACCTGCCCGGCGAGCTCCGGCCGGGCTTCGAGCAGCTCGTCGCGGACCACGACGAGATGGTTGATCGGGTACAGGCCGGAGTCCTGGAACGCCGCGAAGGCGGCGGCGTCGGGGTCAGGGATCAGTGGCGCCACGTCCGGGTGGTCGACGCTCACCCCGATCGCGGCGGCGAGCTCACCGGTGGCGACCTGTTCCTCCAGGGTGCGTCCGGGCTCCAGCGGTACGACGTTGGCCGGTGGCCGGTAGTCGGCGACGTGCTCGTCACCGGACAGCACCCAGGTGATCGCGTCCAGGTCGACGCCGTACTCGTCGGCGAGGATGCCGCGCGCCCACACCCCGGTGGTCACCGTGTAACCGCGGTTCACCCCCACCCGCCGGCCTTCGAGGTCCTTCGGGTGCCGGATGCCCAGCCTGGTGTTGTGCACGATCGCGCCGTGGTGGAAGCCGCGGACCAGGAACACCGGCAGCGCCGAGAACGGCACGCCGTGCGCCCTGGCGCACAGGTAGGTGGTGAACGCCATCTCGCTGACGTCGAACTCCAGGTTCCGCACCATCCGGCGGAACGCCTTCACCAGGACGGGGACCTCTTCGAAGTCGAAGACGAATCCCTCCGGTCGCACGGAGCCGTCCTTGAGCGCGGCGTTGGCGCCCTGGGTCCGGGTCACCGCCTTGAGGGTCGGGAGGCTGTCACCACGAGACATGAGAGGAAGGTAACACATTCTAAACATAAGACCCTCGGCCGAGATCAGCGCGACCGCGAGAGCGCCACCGGCGACCGGATCGACGCATCGCGCCACACCCCTCCCAGACTAAGGCATAATGGTCTTACATTTATTCCAGTCGAGCGAGGTACTGCATGTCAGGCGCCACGAAGAAGGGCAGCGGCGGCACTCTGATCGTGGGCGGCAGCCAGGCCGGGCTTCAGCTGGCCGTGTCGCTGCGGCGGCTCGGGGACACCGCGCCGATCGTCCTCGTCGGGGAGGAACCGCACCCGCCCTATCAGCGGCCGCCCTTGTCCAAGGAGTTCCTCGCCGGAGAGGCGGGGCTCGACTCGCTTCCCCTCCGCGCGCCCGCGTTCTACACCGACTCCGGGATCGACCTGGTGTGCGGGGAGCGGGTGAGCCGGCTGACGCTGTCGCCCACCGGCCCGCCGGGCTCGGGGGTCGCGGAGACCGCCACCGGACGCGAACTGCCCTTCGACCGGCTGGCGCTGACCGTGGGCGCGAGCGTCCGGCGGCTGCCCGTCCCCGGCGCCGGCCTCGACGGGATCTGCTTCCTGCGCGACCGCGACGACGCGGTGAACCTCCAGGCCCGGCTCCGCTCCGCCGCGCGGACCGTCGTCATCGGCGGCGGGTTCATCGGCCTGGAGGTGGCCGCGGCGGCCCGCCGTCTCGGCGGGTCGGTCACGGTGATCGAGGCCGCGGACCGGCTGATGGCACGGGCCGTGGGGCCCGTGGTCTCGGAGTTCTACCTGCGGGCGCACCGGCGCCGCGGCATCGACGTGCGGCTGTCGTCGCAGGTGTCGGCGTTCCTTGGCATAGGGGGCAGGGTGACCGCGGTCGCGCTGGCCGACGGGACGGAGCTGCCCGCCGACCTCGTGCTGATCGCGGTCGGCGTCGTCCCGCGCACCGAGCTCGCCGAACAGCTGGGGCTGGCGTGCGACGGGGGCATCGTCGTGGACGCGCGGGCCCGCACCAGCGAGCCCTCGGTCGTCGCCGCGGGCGACTGCACCGCGCAGCCGCACCCGGTGACCGGGCAAGGGCGGGTGCGGCTGGAGTCGGTCCAGAACGCCGTGGCCCAGGCGCAGGTGGCGGCGGCGACCCTGCTGGGCCGGGCGGAGGGGACCAAGCCGGTGCCCTGGTTCTGGTCCTACCAGGGTGACCTCAGGCTGCAGATCGCCGGCCTGTCGACCGGCTACGACGAGCAGGTGGTGCGGGGCGAGCCGGACAGCGAACGGTTCTCCGTCCTGTACTACCGCCAGAACCGCCTGCTGGCCGTGGACGCGGTCAACCGGCCCGCCGACTACATGACCGTGCGCAAGGCCCTCGGTGAGGGCGCGACCATCCCTCCCGGCCGCGCCGCCGACCCCGAGGCGCCGCTGAAGTCGGTCATCGAGACCTCACCTTGTGCCAGGGAGAGAGGTCTGGTCTAATGGACATACCAAACGTCCGAACCAGGGAACGTCATACGGCCGTAGCGCCACCGCGAGAGGACATCGGCGACTTGTCCAAGGTGACCTACATCGACAGCACCGGCCGCGCGCACACCGTCGACGCGACGGTCGGCGACACGGTCATGGCCACCGCCGTCAAGAACGGCATCCCGGGGATCGTCGCCGAGTGCGGCGGGAACCGCTCGTGCGCGACCTGCCACGTGTGGGTCGCCGAACGGTTCGCCCCGCTCGTGGGCGGCCCAGGCGACATGGAGGAGGACCTGCTCGACATGGGCGTCTCGGAGCGGCGCCCCACCAGCCGGCTCTCCTGTCAGATCCGCATCACCGAGGATCTCGACGGCCTGACGGTGGAGATCCCAGCCGACCAGCCATGATCCGGCCGGCCACGACCTTCCGGCCGACCACGACCCGAGCAGCCACGAAGAAGGGAACAAGGCGGTGCTGAGGCGGGACATCAACGACCTCTTGACCCAGACCGGCCCCGGGACGCCGATGGGCGAGCTGTTCCGGCAGTACTGGATCCCGGCACTGCTCGCCGAGGAGCTTCCAGAGAACGACTGCCCGCCGGTGCGGGTGAAGCTGCTGTCGGAGCGGATGATCGCCTTCCGCGACAGCGAGGGGCGGTACGGCCTGATCGACGAGTTCTGCGCCCACCGCGGCGCGTCCCTGTGGTTCGGCCGCAACGAGGAGTCGGGCCTTCGCTGCCCCTACCACGGCTGGAAGTACGACGTCACCGGCCAGTGCGTGGAGGTGCCGTCCGAGGCCGACAACAGCAGCTTCTGCGAGAACGTGAAGCTGACCTCCTACCCCCTGGTCAAGGTCGGCGATGTGCTGTGGACGCACATGGGCGACCCGGCCCGGCGGCCGGGCCTGCCGGAGTTCGAGTTCCTGCACGTCCCCCCGGAGCAGACCTACACCTCCAAGCGGTGGCAGCAGTGCAACTGGCTGCAGGCGTTCGAGGGCGGCATCGACTCCAGCCACGTCACGTTCCTGCACTCCGGCGGCCTGAAGAACGATCCGCTGTTCAAGGGCGCCAAGGGCAACGAGTACAACCTGAACGACACCAAGCCGTTCTTCGAGGTCGCCGACAGCGAGGGCGGCCTGTTCGTCGGGGCCCGCCGCAACGCCGAGGAGGGCAAGTACTACTGGCGCATCACGCCCTGGGTGATGCCGGCGTTCACGATGGTGCCGCCCCGCGGCGACCACCCGGTGCACGGCCACTTCTGGGTGCCGATCGACGACGAGAACTGCTGGACCTACTCCTTCGACTACCACCCCGTCCGCGCGCTGACCGACGCCGAGCGGCAGGCGATGATCGACGGGCACGGCGTGCACAGCAAGAACATCCCCGGGACCTACCGTCCCGTCGCCAACATGGACAACGACTACCTGATGGACCGCGAGGCGCAGAAGCGCGGCGAGACCTACTCCGGCGTGGCCGGCATCGCACTGCAGGACGCCTCGGTGCAGGAGAGCATGGGCCCGATCGTGGACCGCACCAAGGAGCGGCTCGTGCCGGCCGACAGCGGGATCATCAAGGCCCGGCAGAAGCTGCGCAAGGCCGCGATCGCGCTGCGGGACGAAGGCGTGACGCCACCCGGCGTGGATCCGGCACACCACCGGGTGCGCTCGGCGGCGGTCGTGCTTCCGCAGGCCGAGTCGTTCCTGGACGCCTGCCGCGACGCGGTCAAGGCGACGCCCGGCACCCCCCAGGCGTCGGTCTGAGATGGCGTCGCTGTCGGCCTACTCCAGCGAGTCGGCGTGGGCGGCCTCCGCCGACGAGGCGCGCTACCGCATCGACGGCGACATCGCCCCCGCCAGGAACGCGCGGATCATCGCTCTGGACCGGCGGGCGGCGTCCGTCGCCCGCCGTGTCGCCGACGGCCCCTGGGCCAAGGCCAGGTTCTTCACCTGCGGGAACCGCGGGCCGGTCAACGGCGCGGGAGCGGTCGAGCTGCACGAGTTCGACGGCACGCCCGCGGCGCTGGCGGACCTGCTGACCGACACCGACGTGGTGGTGGTCCTCGCGACCGACGACACCGGGAGGGCCCATGCGGCGGCGATCGGCCGCGAGTGCGGCGCCCGCGCCATCATGACCGCGGGCATCGTGCTCGGCGACGGCTTCGAGGCCGATGACGCCGTCGCCGCGCTCCGCCCGCACGCCCGGGTGCTGCTGCTGTCCGCGGACGAGAGCGACGTGTACGAACTGCTCACCGCGCTTCGGGTCTGAGTTTCGGGTCAGAGAGGAGGCCCGCGATGCCGGGCGGAACCGCGGGAAAGGTGACGCCGCGCGCGCTCCAGGAGATGAAGGACGGCGGCCGGAAGATCGTCGGCGTGGTGGCCTGGGACTACCAGATCGCCCGGATCGCCGACCGGGCGGGCGTGGACCTGGTCTCGGTCGGCGACACCGTCGGCGTGAACCTGTGGGGCGACCCGAACCCGTTCGAGGTCACCATGGACCAGATGATCCTGGTGACACGCGCGGTGCGGCGCGGGGTGAGCCGGGCGCTGCTCAGCGCGGACTTCCCCTTCGGCCCTCTGCAGGAGGGCACGGACAGCGCCGTGCGGGCGGCCATCCGGTTCGTCAAGGAGGCCGGGGCCGACATGGTGAAGCTCGACGCGGCCCCGGACTTCCTCGACTCCGTCAGGGCGATCACCCGGGCGGGGATCCCGGTGTTCGCGCAGTTCGGGATCACGCCGCAGACGGCCCTGCGGTACGGGGTCGAGTACAGCTCCGTCCCGTCCGGGGCGGACCAGGTGCCGGTGGAGATGAAGGACGCGCTGATCGCCGAGGCCAAGCGGCTGGAGGAGGCGGGCGCCGCGCTGCTCAACTTCACCAACTCCGGGCCGGTGGTGGGGGCGGCGGTGGCGAAGTCCGTGTCCATCCCCGTCGTCGGTGGCTTCGGCGGCGGCCCGTGGCTGGACGGCCGGATGCGGATGGCGCACGCCGCCATCGGCTACGCCGCGTCCGCCATCGACGATCCTCCCGACACCTACGCCAACGTCGCGCGGATCACACTGGACGCGCTGAGCTCGTACGCCGAGGACGTGCGGGCCGCCCGCCAGATCGCGGGCGGCATCCCCGTCCCGCCCGGAAGCTGACCACCCGCCAAGCCGACCGACAGCCAGGCCGACCGACAGCCAAGGAGAGCACGTTCATGCCCATCGCCCATGCCGACGGGATACCGACCAGGTACGAGGTGATCGGCTCGGGGCCTCCGCTGCTGATGTTCTCCCCCGGCGGGTTCGACGCCCAGCGGGAGAACTGGCGGACGCTGGGGATCTACCGGCGCCTGCGGCTGCTCGACCATCTCGGCGAGCGGTACACCTGCATCGTCTTCGACCGGCGGGAGGCGGGCGAGTCCGGCGGGCGGCTGGAGCGGCTGAGCTGGGATCGCTACGCGGCGCAGGGGGCCGGCCTGCTCGATCATCTCGGCATCGAACGGGCGCATCTGATGGGCGGCTGTGCGGGCTGCTCCACGGTCGCCGCGTTCGCGGTCGCCCGTCCCGAGCGGACCCTGAGCATGGTGCTGTTCTCGCCCGCGGGCGGCGTGAAGTACCGCATGAAGCAGCACGACCGGTTCGACCGGCATCTGGCCTACGTGGACGAGCACGGGCTGGAGGGAGTGCTGGCCCTGGTCAAGAACTCCGACCAGGGGTTCTCCAAGGATCCCCGGGTCGGCCCCTGGGCTCCCGCGTTGCGCAACGACGCCGCGTTCGCCGACGAGTACGCCCGGCAGGACGCGGGCCGCTACCGCATCCTGGTCAAGAGCATCGCGCGGCTGCTGTACGACCGCGACACGGTACCCGGAGCGGAACCCGAGGACCTGCTGCGGCTGGACGTCCCCGCCCTCATCGTCCCGGGAGAGGACGACTCGCACGCGCCCTCGGCAGCTCGCTACCTCCAGGAATGCCTGCCCCGGGCGGAGTACTGGGACGTCCCGGTGGCCGAGCAGACCGAATCGACCGCCCCCGCCCAGGTGCTGCGCTTCCTGGATCGGGCATAGGCCGGGCCGGCCCAGACCGGACGAGCCCGCACAGGGGCCGCACACAGGAAGGAGAAGGCATGGCGGAGCAGGTGCTGGCCGCGGTCAGAACCGGGCCGGGCACGACCGAGCTGCGCGAGTTCCCGATGCCCGACATCCCCGACGACGGCGCGCTGCTCAGGGTCGAGGTGGCCGGGATCTGCGGGACGGACGTCAAGATGTACGCCCGGCCCCCGTTCGCCGATCCGGTGATCATGGGCCATGAGAACGTCGGCGTCATCGCCAAGGCGGGACGGACGTTCACCGAGCGCAAGGGCCTGGCCGAGGGAGACCGCGTCTTCGTCGAGCACTACGTCGGCTGCTATCGCTGCGAGTGGTGCCACGCGGGCGAGTACCGGCACTGCGAGGCGACCGACTGGCGTACCAATGCCGGCGCGCTGCGCTACGGCTACACCTCCGCGAACAATCCCTACCACCTGTGGGGCGGCTTCTCGCAATACCTCTACCTGCCCTGGAACTCGGTGACGCACCGCGTCCCTGACGGGGTGTCGGCGGAGCTGGCGGGGCTGGTGACGCCGCTGTCGAACGGCATCGAGTGGGCGCTGTTCACCGCCGGGGTCGGGTACGCCTCGACCGTTCTCGTCCAGGGTCCCGGACAGCAGGGGCTCTCCCAGGTCGTCGCGTGCAAGCAGGCGGGCGCCTCCCTCATCATCGTCACCGGGACCGCGCGGGACGCGGCGCGGCTCGCGCTGGCCAGGGAGCTGGGCGCCGACCACGTCATCGACATCACGCGCGAGGACCCCCTGCGGCGTGTTCTGGAGATCACCGGCGGGCGCGGCGTCGATGTCGTGCTGGACTGCACCTCCGGCGCCGGGACCGCCCCGATCCTGCTCGGCATCGACGCGCTCAAGCGGCGCGAGGGGACGATCGTCGTGCAGGGCGAGATGGCCGCCTTCCCCGACTTCCCGCTGAAGAAGGTCACGGAGAAGTCGATCAGTGTGAAGAGCGCCCGCGGGCACAGCTACCGATCCTGCGAGCTCGCCCTCGACCAGCTCGCGTCCGGCCGGTTCCCCCTGGAGAAGCTGAGCACGCACGCCTTCGGGCTGCACGACGCCGACCTGGCCATCCGGACGGTGGGCGGCGAGGGCGCCGAAGACGTGATCCACGTTTCGCTGCTGCCCTGGTCGGACACGGCATGAGCACCGTCGTGCGCAACCCGCCGCGCGCCGGCAAGGAGGCGGTCGACGAGCTCGGCCGGTACGGCGTGGCCACCATCCATGAGGCGCAGGGACGTACCGGGCTGCTCTCCCCCGCCCTGCGTCCCGTCTATCCGGGCGCGCACATCGCGGGCACCGCGGTGACGGTGAGCGTGCCGCCGGGCGACAACTGGATGATCCATGTCGCGGTCGAGCTGTGCCGGGAGGGCGATGTCCTGGTGGTCGCGCCCACGTCCCCCTCGGAGGCCGGCTACTTCGGCGAACTGCTGGCCACATCGGTCGCCGCGCGCGGCGTCCGGGGCGCGGTCATCGACGCGGGCTGCCGCGACGTCGCCGAGCTCCAGCGGATGGGGTTCCCGGTGTGGGCCCGGTACGTCTGCGCGTTCGGAACGGTGAAGGAGACCCTCGGCGACGTCAACCTCGGCCTGGTGTGCGCGGGGCAGCACATCGAGCCCGGAGATGTGGTCGTCGCCGACGACGACGGCGTCGTGGTCGTGCCGCGCCGCCGGGCCGGGCAGGTCGCCGAGGCCGCCCGGGTGCGGGAAAGGAAGGAGGCGGTGCTGCGCGAACGCTACGCCCGTGGTGAACTCGGCCTCGACGTCAACGCCATGCGTGAGCGCCTGGAGAGCAAAGGGCTCACCTACGTCGACCGAACGCCGGACGAGTGAAGACGAGCACAGATGATCATCGATTGCCACGGCCACTACACCACGAGCCCGGTCGAGCACAGGGCCTTCCGTGAGGCACAGCTCGCGCGCCTGGAGGACGCCTCCCGCCCCGTTCCCGAGCCGCCCGCCATCGCCGACGACGCGATCCGCGAGAGCCTGGAGACAAACCAGCTCAAGGTCCTGCGCGAGCGTGGCGGCGATCTGATGATCTTCTCACCGCGGGCGTCGGCGATGGAGCACCACGTGCCCGACCCGGACACGGCGCGGGTGTGGGCGCGCGTGAACAACGACCTCGTCCACCGGGTGATCGAGCTGTTCCCGCGGCACTTCGCGGGGGTCTGCCAGCTCCCCCAGACCCCCGGCGGATCCCTGGCCGACTCGGTGGCCGAGCTGCGCCGGTGCGTGGGGGAGCTCGGCTTCGTCGGGTGCAACCTCAACCCCGACCCGTCCGGCGGCCACTGGACGTCGCCGCCCCTCACCGATCCGTACTGGTTCCCGCTGTACGAGGCGATGGTGGAGCTGGACGTCCCGGCGATGATCCACGTCTCGACGTCCTGCAACCCCGCCTTCCACACCCTCGGCGCGCACTACCTCAACGCCGACACCTCGGCGTTCATGCAGCTCGTCCAGGACGATCTGTTCGACCGCTTCCCCACCCTGCGCCTCGTCATCCCGCACGGCGGCGGGGCGGTGCCCTACCACTGGGGGCGCTACCGGGGCCTCGCCGTCCGGATGGGCCGGCCGGACCCGGCGACGCTGGTGGGGACCAACGTCTTCTTCGACACCTGCGTCTACCACCAGCCCGGCATCGACCTGCTGTACCGGGTGGTGGGGGCCGACGGCCTGCTGTTCGCGTCCGAGATGCTGGGCGCGGTACGCGGCGAGAACCCCGAGACCGGCAGCGGCTGGGACGACACCAAGCGCTACCTCGACGCGGCCGGCCTCTCCGGCGAGGACCGCCACAAGATCTTCGAGGGCAACGCCCGGCGCGTCTACCCCCGCCTGAACACACGGCTGACCAAGGAAGGCAGGTGACCGTGGCCCCGCTGCATCTCACCTTCGCGTGCGGTGACTACGACCGGACCCGGGCGCTGAGCGAGGGGACGATCCGTCCCGACGGCATCGACCTCACCTACCTGCGGCTGCCGGTGGAGGAGACCTTCTTCCGCATGATGCGGCACCGGGAGTTCGAGGTGGCGGAGCTGTCGCTGTCGTCCTATGTGCTCTCGCTGGACAAGGGGGGCCCGGATGGGCCGCCCTTCGTGGCGCTGCCGGTGTTCCCGTCCCGCATGTTCCGGCACGGGTCGCTCTACTGCCACGCCGACGCGGGCATCACCGCTCCGGAGGACCTTCGCGGCAAGGTGGTCGGCACCCCCGAGTACCAGCTCACGGCCTGCGTGTGGATGCGCGGCATCCTCGGCGACCGGCACGGCGTGCCGTTCGACTCCGTCGAGTACCGCACGGGCGGGCAGGAGACGCCCGGCCGGATCGAGAAGGCCGGCGTCGAGCTGCCGGACTCGGTGCGGATCAGCGCCATCCCCGAGGACAGGACGCTCGCGTCCATGCTGGCCGAGGGCGAGATCGACGCCCTGTGCACGCCGCGTGTCCCGGGGCCGTTCGTCGCGGGCGATCCGCGCGTGCGGCGGGTGTTCCCCGACGTCGTCGCCGCCGAGAAGGACTACTACGCGGCGACGGGCATCTTCCCGATCATGCACGTGGTGGTGATCCGGCGGGACGTCTACGAGCGCCATCCGTGGGTCGCCCAGTCGCTCTACAAGGCGCTGCTGGCGGCGAAGGACGAGGCGTACGGGCGCATCTACGACACCTCCGCGCTGCGGTTCATGCTTCCCTGGCTGATTCCGCAGTTGGAGGAGGCGCGGGAGCTGCTGGGCGCCGACTTCTGGTCGTACGGGCTGCAGCGCAACCGCGAGACGCTGTCCACCTTCCTGCGCTACCACCACGAGCAGGGACTGTCCCGACGGCTCTGGACGCCCGAGGAGCTCTTCGCTCCCGAGTCGCTGGAGTCGGCGGTGATCTGATGGCCTCGGACCGGGGACCACTGCTCCTCCTCCGCCACGGCGAGAGCGAATGGAACTCCAAGAACCTGTTCACCGGGTGGGTCGACGTCGATCTCACGCCGTACGGGGAGGACGAGGCACGCCGCGCCGGCCTGCTGCTCCGTGAGGCGGAGCTGCTACCGGACGTGGTCCACACCTCGCTGCTCACGCGCGCGGTGCGCACCGCCACCATCGCTCTGGAGGCTGCGGGACGGGTCTGGATCCCCGTCTCCCGCCACTGGCGGCTCAACGAGCGGCACTACGGCGCGCTGCAGGGCAAGGAGAAGACGACGATCCTGCGCGAGTACGGGGAGGTTCGGTTCCGGCACTGGCGCCGTTCGTACGACGGGCGGCCACCGCCGATCCCACCGGACGACGAGTGGGAGGTCGCGGGCGACCCGCGCTACGCGGGGCTGGCCCGTGGCCTCCTGCCGCGGGCCGAGTCCCTGGCGGACGTCATCGCCCGGCTCCTGCCCTACTGGTACGACGCGATCGTGCCCGATCTGCGCGCCGGGCACACGGTGCTCGTCGTGGCGCACAGCAACTCCCTGCGGGCCCTGGTCGCGCACCTCGACCGCCTGCGCCCGGACGAGGTCATGGCGCTGAACATCCCGACGGGCATCCCGCTGCGCTACGACCTGGGCACGGACCTGCGACCGGTGCGGCGCGGCGGCCGCTACCTCGACCCGGAGGCCGCCGCCGAGGGCGCGCGGGCGGTGGCCGACCAGGGCCGCGGGCGGGGGACGGGCAGGGTCGACGACCGTTGACAGCGCTTGGATAGCGGCATTATGGTCATACCAATAGTTGGATCAAAAGGGGCGTATATGGCCGACGGAAACGCGCTCGTCAAGGACGAGCTGGCGGCGAAGTTCAGAACCGAGAAGGACTCCCCCTACACCCGCTGGGTGGCGGCGGAGGGGCTGGACATCATCGCCGCCCACTACGTCCCGGACCTGCGCACGGTCGAGCTCAAGCCATGGGAGCGGCGCGGCGGGCGCGGCGTGTTCATCAACCACGAGGCGACCCGTACCTCCAACGACTGCTACGTCTGCGAGATCCCGGCGGGCGGGAGCCTGGCGCCCCAGCGGCAGCTCTTCGAGGAGATGATCCTGATCCTGGAGGGTCAGGGCTCCACCCGCGTGTGGAACGACGCCGGTGCCGAGGTCTCCTTCGAATGGCAGGCCGGCTCGCTGTTCGCCATCCCGCTCAACACCCACCACCAGCACTTCAACGGCTCGGGCCTGAAGGCCGCCCGGTTCGTCGCCTCGACCAACCTGCCGCCCGTACTCAACCTCTACGACGACGTCGACTTCGTGTTCGGCACAGCCCGGGACTTCCCCGGCCGGTTCGACGGGGAGCCCGACTACTTCTCACCCAAGGGCGAGCAGAAGGGGCTGCTGCTGGACACCAACTTCGTCGCGGACGCGGCCAACCTGGCGCTGGTGGAGGCGAAGGAACGCGGCGCGGGCGGCGGGCACATCCGCTTCTCGATGGCCAAGGGATCGATGAACAGCCACATCTCCCAGTTCCCCGTGGCCACCTACAAGAAGGGCCACCGGCACGGCCCGGGAGCCCACGTCATCATCCTGACGGGCACGGGCTACAGCCTGATGTGGCCCGAGGGCGAGGAACCGCGGCGCTACGAATGGGGCCCCGGTTCGCTGATCGTCCCGCCGAACATGTGGTTCCACCAGCACTTCAACACCGGTCCCGAGCCCGCCCGCTACCTGGCGTTCAAGCACGAGGGGGTCGCGATCCGCAACGCCCAGGGCGTGCCGAAGGCGTGGATCAGCAGGCGCATCGGCGGCGACCAGATCGACTACGCCGACGAGTCGCCGTTCGTGCGGGACACCTTCCGCAAGGCACTCGCCGAGCGCGGGCTCGAGCCGCGGATGGACGAGGCGTACGCCGCCGAGCTCGAAACGCTGCCGCCCAAGCCGTGACCAAGCCCCCTCCGCACGACCCCGTCGTCCACTCGGCGTACGTCCCGGACCACGATCACGAGCACGACGACGATGCGCTGCACCCGCTCGAGGACAACCCGATCTGGCGGCAGGACAACGTCACGCTGCACAGCGTCGGCATCGACATCGGATCGTCGGGCACGCAGGTGCTGTTCTCACGCCTGCGGCTGCGGCGGATCGGCGAGAGCCTGACCACCCGCTACATCGTCGTCCGCCGGGAGACGCTCTACCGCTCGCCGGTCGCGCTCACCCCGTACGCGAGCGCCGAGCGCATCGACGCGGAGGAGCTGGGGGCGATCATCGACAGGGCGTACGGCGCCGCGGACGTACGCCCGTCCGACATCGACACCGGGGTGGTGATCCTCACCGGGGAGGCGCTGCGCCGCCGCAACGCCGAGGCCATCGCGACCATCCTCGCCGAGCGCGGGGGCGAGCTGGTCACCGCGACCGCGGGCCACAACATGGAGGCCATGCTCGCCGCCTACGGCTCGGGGGCGGCGCGGGTCTCACACGACACCGGGCGGCGCCTCCTGAACATCGACATCGGTGGCGGGACGACCAAGCTGGCGGTGCTGGAGCACGGCAGGCCCGTGACGACCTCCGCGCTGGCCGTCGGCGGGCGGCTGCTGGTCGTGGACGAGCGGGACCGCGTCGTCCGTCTCGACCCGGCCGGGCGCCGGCACGCGGCCCGTGCCGGGTATGCGTGGGAGCCCGGTGACCTCGCCCGTCCCGAGGACCTGGAGACGGTGACCGAAACGATGGCGGACGCGCTCGTCGCGGCCGTCACCGCTCGCCCGCTCCCGGACGACGTGGCCGGGCTGTACCTCACCGAGCCGCTGGAGGAGACGGGGCCGATCGAGGGCGTCATGTTCTCCGGCGGTGTCGCCGAGTACGTCTACGGCAGGGAGGACCGGGGGTTCGGCGATCTGGGCCGGGGGCTCGGGCGGGCGCTGCGCCGGCGGATCGACTCCGGCGCCCTGCCCTTCCCGCTGCTGCCGCCGGGCGAGTGCATCCGCGCCACCGCGCTGGGCGCGTCCGAGTACAGCGTTCAGCTCAGCGGGAACACGGGCTGCGTCACCGCCCCCGACGCGCTCCTGCCACGGCGCAACCTCCAGGTCGTGCGGCCGGACCACCGGCCGGGCGAGACGGTCGACCCGGTGGCGGTGGCGGACGCGATCCGCCGCCGCCTCGTCGCCCTGGACGCCGACCTGTCCGGCGCGGACATCGTCCTGGCCATGTCCTGGGACGGGCCGCCGAGCTACGACCGGCTGCTGCCCTTCGCGACCGGCATCCGGGACGGCCTGGCGGACCGGATCGCGCAAGGCAGGCCGGTCTACGTCATGCTCGACGGGGATGTCGCCATGACGCTCGGCCGGCTGCTCCGCGAGGAACTGGCCGTCGGCACCGAGCTCCTGGTCATCGACGGCCTCAGCCTGCGGGACTTCGACTACATCGACATCGGCCGCGTCCGGCACCCGTCCGGCACGGTACCGGTCACGATCAAGTCGCTGGTCTTCGGCACGTGAGCCGGCCCTAGGCGGAGCCCTCCGGCGGGGCCGCGTCCGACCCCTCCGCGTTCGCTCTCTCCGCGAGCCGGTCGGCGGTCCGCTGCAGGTGGCGGGTCATGATGGCACGGGCCCGTTCGAGGTCGCGCTGCTCGATCGCCGCGACCAGCTCGTAGTGCTCATGCGCGCCGCGCGCGCCCATCAGCGGAGCGGCGACCTGCGCCTGCTGAAGCGACATCAGCAAGGGTCCGTGGAAGCTCTGCACCAGCATCTCGATGGCCGGGTTGTGGGTGGACGAGGCGACCCGCACGTGGAACGCCGCGGACATGTCCATGGTGTACGAGCCGTCCTCCAGCGCGTCCATGCCCTGCTCGACGAGCGACCGGAGGTCCGCGATGTCCTCCTCGGTGGCGCGCTCCACCACCAGCGGCAGGATGCCCAGCTCGAAGACCATGCGGGCCTCGGTGACGTCGCTCCCGGTCATCGGCGCCAGCGCCAGGAGCTCGGCGAGCCCTTCCCCCACCCGCTCGCTGGACGGACTGGTGACGAAGGCGCCGCCGCGGGCGCCGACGCGGATCTCCACCAGCCCGCTGGCCTCCAGGACGCGCAGCGCCTCGCGGACGGTGACACGGCTCACCCCGAACCGCTCGCACAGGCTGCGCTCGCTGGGCAGCCGGTCACCGGGGACGAGCTTGCCCTCCCTGATCAGCATCCGCATCTGCTCGACGATGACCTCGGAGATCCGGCCGACGCTGACCGGGCTGAACAGGTCCTCGGTGCTCTTGCCGCCAGACGCCTCCGGCGGTCCTGGTGCCATACCGGCATCCTCCACGATTCGGGTCCGGTGTCCGGACTCCCCATAATGGTCTGACCAATGTGACGGTACTGCAACCGAAGCGCGACCGGGCCCGTCTACCAGAATCGTAATGCGGCCAGCGCCATGACCCGGCACGGAACCGCCTGCGACACCGATCACATTGGTCTGATGGTTTGCTATTGTTCCAATATGGGGCAGACCATGCGGATCGCCATCGCCGCGGATCACAACGGGCTCGCCTTGAAGGCCCACCTGATCTCCCTGCTCACCGGCCAGGGCCACGCCGTCGACGACCGCGGGGCGCACGACGGCGACGGGGAGGTGGTCGACTACCCGCCGCTCTGCGCGGACGTCTGCGCGCGGGTCACCGACGGCCGCGCCGACCGCGGGATCGTGCTGGGCGGCAGCGGCATGGGCGAGGTGATCGCCTGCAACAAGATCCCCGGCATTCGAGCCGGGCTGTGCCATGACCGGTTCACCACGGAGATCTCCCGCGGCAACAACGACGCCAACGTGATCGTGATGGGCGCCAAGGTGCTCGACCACGAAACGGCCGCGCGGCTTCTCGACCTCTGGCTGACCACCCCGTTCAAGGGCGGCCGCCACCAACACCGCCTCGCCCAGATCACCGCCCTCGAACGAGGCGAACCACTCCCCTGACCCACTCCACGGCCAGCCGCGAGCCTCCCGGTGCCCATCCCAAGGCCGACGTGGGGCGATCACTGCACCCGCACGGGGCTGACACGAATGGCCCTGCGCGGAATCGTCGCGGACCGGAGGGCCCGGCTGTGCAGACGGGGCCGTCCGTTCCGCAGGCACGATCCGGACTACGCGCGGAATAATCTTGACTGCATCACCGCAGGTCAGCCCCCGATAACGAGAAGAATCGGCGGGCGCCGCCGACTCCGGGTCTCACGACAGGGCGCGACGCGATGTCGGATCGGGGCTCGTCCCGTTCGTCTGAGAAGTGAAGGGCCATCCCACGATCGACATCGCCGGGCACACCGGCGTACACGGCACTGCCCCGTGTCGGGACCGGCCGCCGCCCGATCAGCCAGGAAGGGAAGGCAGCATGAAGTACGTGCTGATGTTCGTCGAGACCGAGGAGTTCGCGCGCGAGCTGGAGGCGATGAGCGAGGCGCAGCGGCAGGAGGCGTTCGAGGCCGTCGGCCGCTGGTTCACCGACCACGCCGCCCAGATCACCCACCACGCCCACCTGCGGCCTGCCGAGACCGCCACTACGGTGCGGCTGACCGGCGGGGACGCCATCGTCACCGACGGGCCGTTCGTGGAGGGCAAGGAGGTCGTGTCCGGCTATGCCGAGATCGAGGTCGCCGATCTGGACGAGGCGATCGCGATCGCCCGGTCCTGGCCGGCCTGCCCGATCGTCGAGATCCGCCCGATCACCTGACCGAGCCGATGACCCCGCCGCACGATCGCCTGCGCGAGCAGGTGGACGCCGAGCTGGCCCGCGTGGTGCGCGAGCACGCGGGCCGGCTGACGGCGTGCCTGGTTCGGGTGCTGGGCGACTTCGCCGCCGCCGAGGACCTCGTCCAAGACGCCATCGAGACCGCCCTGCGCCGCTGGCCCATCGACGGAATCCCCGAGCACCCCGACGCCTGGCTGCTGACGACCGCCCGCCGCCGCGGTATCGACCTGCTCCGCCGCCAGGCCACCTACCGCGACAAGCTCGCCCAGCTCACCGGCCCGGTACCGGCCGAACCCGATGACTGGCTGAGACTCATCTTCACCTGCTGCCATCCGGCGCTGCCGCGCACCGCGCAGATCGCGCTGACCCTGCGGACCGTGTGCGGGCTGACCACCGCCCAGATCGCCGCGGCGTTCCTGGTGCCCGAGGCCACCGTGAGCCAGCGCATCACCCGCGCCAAACGCAAGATCACCGACGCGGGCATCCCGTACCGCATCCCGGCCGACGCCGACCTGCCCGACCGGCTCGGCCAGGTTCTCACGGTCATCTACCTGCTGTTCAACGAGGGCTACCTGACCAGCACCGGCGACCGTTCGCACGCCCCCGACCTCGCCGGGGACGCCGAATGGCTGGCCGCCCAACTGGCCTGGCTGATGCCCAAGCAGCCCGAGGCGCTCGGCCTGCTCGCCCTCATCCGCCTGCACCAGGCCCGCACCACCGCTCGCTTCGACCCGGCCGGCAACCTGGTCCCGCTGCCCGACCAGGACCGCGCCCGCTGGGACCACGCGGCCATCGCCGAGGCGACCCGCCTCCTCGAACGCGCCGCCGCCCACCGCCGCCCCGGCCCCTACCAACTCCAGGCCGCCATCGTCGCCTGCCACGCCGAAGCCCCCACATGGGCCGACACCGACTGGCCCCAGATCGTCGTCCTGTACGACATGCTGCTGGCCCTGGCCCCATCCCCGGTGTACCGGCTGCACCGCGCCATCGCCCTGCGCCACCACCCCGGCGAACGCGGCGGCCCCCGCAACGCCCTGGCCGACCTGGACGACCTTCCACCGGCCGACCGCAAGGTCCTGGAGCGCTACCCCCTCTTCCACGCCACCCGCGCCGAACTGCTCCGCGCCCTCGACCAGCCCGACACCGCCCGCGCCGCCGACGAGCGCGCCCTGGCCCTAACCACCAACCCCGCCCAGCAGAACCTGCTACACCAGCGCCTCGCCTGGAACTAGCCCACCGCGACCACTCGGCCACCAAGATCGCGCGTCCCTCTCGGCACCTACTTGCCCACCGCACCATCGGGCGCCCAGAAATCCAAGACGAGGAACGCTACGTCCTCAAGCGCCTCGACGAGGACTTCTAAAGTCCAGCGGGCGCGTCCACGCATCAGCTCCCACACCCTGGACAAACCACGTTTGCCCAGGTCATAGCCTTGATGTGTGGGGAGACGGTGGGTCGGTCCCAGGGGGTGGGACGTGGAGCTGATCCGGCTTGACGGGCGGTCGATCCTGCGCGCCCGCCAGCACGGCGTCCTCCGCGGCTACTACGCCACCATCGCGGAACTGGAAGTGGTACTGGCGGCGGCCGGGCTGACCATGGCCGACCTGGTGGAGGTCCTTCCCACCGCCGCTCGCCGCTCCTCTCATTGAACGCCACCTCATTGCGGCGCTGGAAATCGCCACTCAGGTCGGCAACCGGGAAATCGTCCTCACTGATCAAGGCTGTGGAGTACTCGCTGGGCCTCGAACTGCGAAACGTACGCAGAGGCGACACGATGCGACGATCACGTCGAGCCGAGGTCGAATACACCCGGATGCGGTGGTCGGCCAAGGGGACGGGGCTACGGGAGGCCGAGGGGTGGGCGCTGGACGGTCTGGGGGTCTGCGCGCGTGCCGCCGGTGACATGGACCGGGCCGGACGGTATTCCGCCGAGGCGCTGGGAATCGCCATTCAGGTCGGCAACCGGGAAGGGGGACCCTTTGCGACCTCGGCGGCTGCGCTCGCCACGCCGGTGATCGGGCGCGCCAGGGACCTCTACCCGCGGCCGCCCACGGCGCGCGGGACGTGGAGGGCTGGGCCGCGGACGGCCTGGGCGTCTGGACGGGAAGATGGCCGCGGCAAACCTCTATCGGCAGGCTCGGCAACCGGCCCTGCGGCAGTTAAGCCACCGGTTGCGAACGCCCTAGGCCGTCAATACAGCCGTTGATCCCATCCGGGTTATCCCGGCCAAGGGCATCGCCGACATGAAAGACAGACCAGCGGGGGCTCGACCACATCGAGCCAAGAGAGCAGGACCGGACTAAGGGACGCGCCGCCCGTGAGATTATCGACGCGTTACCGGAGGTACGTGTCGCCTTGCGGTAAATAGGGGCTTGATGGCCCTCCGCTGCGATCCAATCAGGGGCCCTGGACCATGACCGTTCACGAACTCCTTTCCACTGATCCAGCGGAGCTCGGCCGTTACAAGGTGACCGGGCGTGTCGGTAGTGGCGGGCAGGGGACGGTCTATCTGGGGGAGGATCAGGCCGGACACAGGGTCGCAATCAAGGTCCTCAACGAACCCTATCCGGACATGGAAAACCGGCGGCGGCTGGCGAGGGAAATCCAGGCGTGCCGTTCGGTCCCCCCGTACTGCACGGCCCAGGTCCTGGACGCCGACGTCACCGGAGACCAGCCCTTCGTCGTCACCGAGTTCATCGACGGGCCGTCCTTGGACCATCGCGTCCGCACCGACGGCCCGTTGCACGGCGACGAGCTGGTGAACCTGGCGATCGGCACCGCGACGGCACTGATCGGGATCCACGAGGCGGGGATCGTCCACCGCGACCTCAAGCCCTCGAACGTGCTTCTCGGCGCGGACGGCCCGCGCGTGGTCGACTTCGGGCTCTCCAGCTATGCCGACCTCGAACGCACGACGATGGCCAACCAGCCGATCGGCACACCGGTGTATCTCGCGCCTGAACTGCTCAACGGCGAACAGGCGACCCCGGCTTCGGACGTCTACGCGTGGGGGCTCACCGTCGCCTTCGCCGCGCGGGGCCGCGCGTCCTTCGCCGGCGACAATGTCACCGCGTTGTTCTACCAGATCATGCATACGGAGCCGGATCTGGAAGGCGTGCCAGGGGACCTGCGCACACTTCTCCGGGAGGCGACCCAGAAAGAGCCGGCCATCCGGCCGACCGCACGCGACCTGCGTCGCCGGCTCCTGGACATGTCCTCCCCCGGAGTAGCCGAAACGCTGGCCAGCGGATTCCAGGACGACGAGGATCTGCCCGCCCGCTACGCGAGATTGGGTCCGAACGCCCAAGCACTGCTCAGACGCGCGCCGATGCTCGGGCCGGACGAGCCGCTCACCGCCGAGACCGCCGGCCTGCTGCTGGACGCCGCGCCCGCCCGTGCCGCCGCGGCGCTCACCGAACTGCGGCTCTCCGGCCTCATCCGGGTCCAGGGCAACGGGTTCGATATCACGGACCCCGTCGTCCACGCCTTCGCCCAGCAGCGGATGGTCGCCGAGGAACCGGGCATACAGCAGATCGTCCTCGCCCGTCTGCGCCTGGCGGCCGGAAAGCGTGCCACGGTACGGCCGGATCCGACCGTGAGCCGGGACTTCTGGACGCTGGTCGACCGTCTCGGCAAACAGCCCTACGCGGCGTCCATCGCCGCGATCATCCGGTCCCCGACCACGGTTCCCCCGCTGACGATCGGGATCGCCGGTCCGTGGGGCGCGGGCAAGACCTCCCTGATGCGGATGGTCCGCGAGGACCTCGACCCCGCGGACGACAAGGGCGAGCGATCGAAGATCAGGCTCCGCGGGGGCGGTGCCCGGCTGAGCAACCGGGACGTCCTCCGCCGTGCCCGCGCCGGTGCTTCGGACCCCTGGCCTGCGGTCGTCCCGGACGCCGATGACGGATGGCGTCCGACCATCTGGTTCAACCCCTGGATGTACCAGAGCGGAGAGCAGCTCTGGGCCGGGCTCGCCCAGGAGATCATCAAGCAGGTCACCAGCCGGCTCGGCATCGCCGACCGCGAACGGTTCTGGCTGGAGCTCAACCTGCGCCGGGTGGACACCGAGGAGGTGCGCCGACGCGCATATCGCGTGCTCCAGCAGCGCATTCTCCCGCTGGCGCTGATCTTCGTACTGGTGGGCGCCGTAGCGGCGGGCCTGCTCGCCGCAGGCTGGATCTGGCCGCACGTCGCCGAAGCGCTGCGACGCGCGTCGGCCGCGGTCTTCTCGGGCGGTGCCGCGGCCCTGGCCGTGGGCGCCGCCGTCCGCTGGTGGCTTTTCCTGCGCAGCGCGGCCGGGGGCACGTTCGAGCGCCTGCTCAAACAACCCGAATCGACCCTCACCGAACCCCTGTCGGCGGCCCCGCGCGACCCCGGATACGCGGCGCGGACAGGCTTCTTGCATCTCGTTCATGCGGACGTGCCGCGGGTGCTCGACCTGGTCGCCACCGAGCAGCGGCCCTTGGTGATCTTCGTCGATGACCTCGACCGTTGCACACCAGCGCAGGTCACGAAAGTGGTCGAGGCCCTCAACCTGTTCATGGCCGGTGAGTTCCCGCATTGTGTGTTCGTCGTGGCGATGGAACCCCAGGTGGTCGCCGCCCACCTGGCGTCCGCCTACGCCGACTCGGCGGGACGGCTGCCGGCCGACGAACGCCTCGGCTGGCGCTTCCTCGAAAAGGTCGTCCAACTCCCGGTCTGGCTACCGACCACCTCCGCCGACCGGATGCCCGGATACCTGCGGGACCTCCTCGGCGCACAGAACCGTCCCCTTGAGGAGACCCCGGAGGACCCGCTCGCCGAGCCGGTCGAGGACGGTCACCTCGTCGACCGGCTGGCGTCCGAGATACGCAAGCGCGGACCGGCGCTGCCGACGCTCCAGGAGGCGGCCCGGCAGGCACAGTTGAACGTCCTGGGGAGCGCCGAGGAGACCCTGGAACCCGAGACGATGCGCGCGTTCAACCGGGTCTTCGCCGAACTGTACAGCGCGGACGTGGCATATGAGGCGTTGCGAACATCACTGCCGCTTCTGGATCGTCCCAACGCCCGCGCGGTGAAGCGCTATGTGAATCTGTTCCGATTCCTGACGTTCGTCGCGCACTACGAACAGACGGCGCGGGGCGTTCTCGTCCCGTCCGCGGGAAAGCTGGCCAAACTCGCCGCCCTGCACCTGCGCTGGCCACAACACGTACGAGCGCTCGCGGAGATCGACAGCGAGGGCACGACGCTCCTCGCACGGCTGGAGAAGGCGGTGCGCATGGGGGTCCCGGACGCGATCTCGATCGAGGCGCCGTTCCTTCCGGAGGACGATGCCGCACGACTGCAAGAGTTCCTCGCCCATGGCGAGGAGATCGCCGAAGAGGCCCAGCGCTTCTTGTGACCCTCCCCGAACATCCGCCACGCGGGGCCTGCCCGGTGCCGCCTTTCCGCAGCCTTGTACAGTGCGGATGGTGCCTGGACGCGGACGCCGGTGATGTCGGGGTCGGCGCCTCGGCCATCGGCCGGCGAATGCCATTTCGGAACGAGGCGGCTCGCACCTACCCGCAGTGGGGATCGGATGAAGCCTGGATGCCCCCGCCGATAACGACCGTCCACCACTCGGCGCCGCCGTACCCGGCCTGCACCCCGACTCCGATCGGCGGCCAATGCTTCGGCAGCGACGGGCGGCTGGCCACAATGAATCGGTACGGACCCATGCCATGGTGCCGCAATGTGGCGATGATGTCCGAAGGTCCACGACACATCGTGTGTCTGGAGTTCGGCGGAGGTGAGGACCGGCGGAAGCGGGTCTCCGACGATTGGCAGCAACGGCGACAGGTGCGAAGAGGAGCGGCGCATGGGCTGGGAGCGCAGGCGCATGCCGCGCGTATGGCCCGTTCTGAGAACGACTAGCAGGTCGTCGCGGCTTGGGGATGACCTGCGGTAGGCGGCCAAGGTCTATGAGCGGGGCATGCTGGGCCACTCGCTACCCTGGCTGAGGCTCGGCCGTCTCCGTTAGGAGAGCATCACTTCGTACTCGACCTGCTGAAGTGGGTTGCCGTCGCCAAGATCGTAGGAGCGGGTCGTGCCCGACTCGGCGAAGCCGCACTTGGTGTAGAAGCGGCGTGACTGGGCTGTGTCGCGCAGCGTCCAGAGATGAACATGCTGGAAGCCGTCCTCCCGAGCCTTGTTCAAGGACGCGACCATCAGCACTTGGGCGATGCCGCTCCCCCAGCCGTCGGGATGAGCGTAGAAACCGAACAACTCCGCCGAGCCCTGCCGCACCGGTGAGGGGCCCAGATAAGAGAAGGCGAGCGGACGTCCGTCCAGAGCGGCCAGCAAGACCGCGTTCTTGGACGCCGCGATCACGTCATGCCACTTGTGGCGGCGGTGCCTGAGAGCCTCGGCGAAGAACTCCGGCTCGAAGAACCCGGCGTAGGCGGCCTTCCATGACTCCACATGGATCTCGCCCACAACGTCTCCATCGCTGGGAGAAGCGGCGAACACGGTGAAGTCTCCGGTCACGGGCCTATGCTACGCGCGCCCTTGGCTTGCCCGATCGGCCTACTGGTCATCAGACCGAGTTGACGTACGAGCACACAAGCGCTCCCCCAGCGATGGGGATCAAGGGATCCGGAAGAGTGACCCTTTTTCATCCGTCCGGGCGGACGCTGATCACAGCATGATCGCGATGCGGGCGTTCGGCGGGTGAGGTGAAGAAACCCCCTGGTAGACGGGTTGATCACCACAACCACCGCGTCCGGACCAGGGGCTCTGCATGCTGTTCTATCGCGCCGCCGTCGATTTGTCGCGTGCAACGCTGAACTACCTGGCCAGACTGATCCGTCGGCGCCGCAAGGCGATCGGGTCGGCCTGGCGGCTGCTCAAGGC
>NZ_BSTM01000025.1 GCF_030269515.1 Actinomadura sp. NBRC 104412
GATGCCCCACCAGCGCCGCCGCGTCCAGCAACTCTGGCTCGCCCTTGCTCACACCCTGCACCACACCAGTATCCCAGTCGAGCGTTAGCTCGACCGGGACAACCGCAGTTATTCAGTGCAGTCCTAGCGGGCGGAGGCGCCTGTGGTCATTCCGGCACCACGTGGGGGAAGTTGCCGTTCCGCAGGCTCTTGGTAACGGGCGGCTTGAGCCCTGAAGGCACGGCCATGCCGGTGACCAGGGACAGCATCGCTTCAGGAGCGTTGTCCGCCGTGGTGCGGCCATTGCGGGTCGCGATGCCGTAGACCGCCGGTGTGCCTATTACGTAGGGCAGGACGTCGGGGAACAGTTCGTGCGCCACGGTTTTGCCGTAGGCGCCGGGGTCGTCGGAGGTGCCGGTGGCGGCCACGACGGCGGCGACGAGGCCGGCGATGTGGTCACCGTCGGCGGCGTAGTCCTCGGAAGGGTGCCGGACGTTGGCGGGGTTGGAGAAATCGGTGTCGCCCGGCCAGAAGATCGGCCACATCATGGGATGCCCGGCACGGTTGATCTGCCGCCAGCCACCGGCGTCCGTGGCGAGCTTGGTGGCGCACCAGATGCCGGTGCGGGCACCGGGCCGCAGCCGCGGATGCCGGTGCGAGACTTCCAGCACGATCGACTGGACGGATGTGCCGTTGAAGCTGTTCTGCGCGGTTTCGGGACGCCATGCCGACAGGTCCACCGCGGTCCCCTTGGCCACCGCCCCATTGACGATCGCCAGGAGGGACAGATCGATGTAGAACGGGTCCTTGATGCGGCCCGCCCAGATCCGCGTGTCGTCCCCCTCGGCCGGTTCGCCCGTCCGGCCTTCCAGCAGCAGTTCGCCGGTCGCCGAGTCCTCGCGCGCGTCCGCGCCGGTGAGGACATGCAGCAGCAGGGGCTGCTGCCCGCTCGAGTCCGCTTCACCGAAGGACACCCGGTAGGTGAGGTCCTCGAAGTCGTCGCCGTCGAAGTGCACCTTGAACTCGTAGCGGGCCTCGGGGTGAAAGCCCGGTTCGGCATGGACGCCGGTGATGCTGGAGTTGGCGTCCATGATGAGCACCGTGCTGCCATCGCTCTGGAACACGTACAGGTCGTCGAGGTAGAGCTGACCGTTCTGGGCGGCCAGCGGCGTGTCGAGATGGTGAGACATGGAGAAATCCCTAATCCGCGTCCGGTGATATCGCAGCATGTGGAACACATGAGTCGTGTGGTGAACCCTTGCACGCTACGAAGCGAGGCGCGTCACCACCGAGCCGAACCTTCGCATTTGCCGATGCCTTGGTAGACAAAAGGACCGGCCTAAAGCCCGTGCGGCCGTGACAAGGCGGGTCAGGCCGTCGCGGTGCGGGCCTCGCGGCCGGTGAGGCGTTCGGTCGCATCCCGCGCCTCCCGCTCCACCCGGGCACTTGACGATGTCGCCCAGATTGTTAACAATCTTTGTCACCGGTATGGCGACAAAGTGAGGGGTGGGGATGGCGGAGCATCCGGTGCCGTCAGGGCGGGCGCGCGAACTCGTCGCCGGCGCCTACGACGTGCACATCCACGTCGCGCCCGACGTGATGAACAGGCGGATCGACGATCTCGCCCTCGCGCCCAGGTTCGCCGAGGTGGGGCTCGCGGGGTTCGTCCTGAAGTCCCACTACGTCCCGACCACCGAACGCGCCGCCGTCGTGCGCGCCGCCGTGCCCGGGTTCGGGGCGGTCGGCGCCGTCACGCTCAACGGCTCGGTCGGCGGCATGAACCCTATCGCCGTCGAGGTGGCCGCGCGCGGCGGGGCCCAGATGGTGTGGCTGCCGACGGTCGACAGCGCCAACCAGCGCGAGTGCACGGCCCAGGACCCCGAGGGCGCGCGTCCGCCGATGTGGGCGCGGCTCCAAGGTGAACTGCGCGAGGAGGGCATGGCCGCCGACCCCGTGGACGTGGTCGGTCCCGACGGCACGGTGCTGGACGTCACCCGGCAGGTCCTGCGGGTGATCGCCAAGCATGACCTGACGCTGGCCACCGGCCATCTCAGCGCGGCGGAGATAGACGCGGTCGTCGACGCCGCCGTGGACGAGGGCGTGCGCAGGATCGTGATCACCCATCCCGAGTTCACCTCGCAGCGGATCGCGGTGGACCGCCAGCGCGCGCTCGCGGCGAAGGGCGCCCTTCTCGAACGGTGCTTCACCACCCCCTACACCGGCAAGGTGACCTGGGAGCTGTGGCTGGAGAACATCCGCGCCGTGGGTCCCGAGCACTCGGTGCTCTCCAGCGACCTCGGCCAGCCGTTCAACCCGCCGGTCGAGGACGGGCTGGCGCTGCTGGCCGACCGGCTGCTCGCCGAGGGGTTCACCGACGAGGAGATTCGGGTCATGGCCGTCCACAACAGCCGGTGGCTCGCCGGTGCGGACCAGGAACGGCACCGAGGCGAGGCCGCCCAAGAGGGCGCGACAGAAGGGAAGAGCGGATGAGCGAGCGGCGGCGGCTGCTGGTGGTGGGGGCGCACAGCGCCGACTTCGTGTGGCGGGCGGCGGGGGCGATCGCCTGCCACACCGCCGCGGGCGGCGAGGCGATCGTGGTCGCGCTGTCGTACGGGGAGCGCGGCGAGTCCGGTGAGCTGTGGAAGCAGCCGGGCCAGACCGAGGAGAACGTGAAGAAGATCCGGCACGCGGAGGCGGAGCAGGCCGCCACGGCGGTCGGCGCCCGGCTGGAGGCGTTCGACCTGGGCGACTACCCGCTGGAGGTGGGAGCCGAGGGGCTCCAGCGGCTGACCGACCTCATGCGCGACTTCGCGCCGCACGTGGTGCTCACCCACCCCGAGCGCGATCCGTTCAACCCGGACCATCCCGTGGCGCACGCGGCGGTGCAGCGGGCACGGCTCATGACGTCCGGCGCCGTCGTCGCCAGCGGGTTCAAGACGGCGCCGCCCTCGGAGTTCCTGGTGTTCGAACCGCACCAGCCCGAGCTGTGCGGCTTCGTGCCGACCGTGTACGTCGACATCACCCCGGTGTTCGAGCACAAGGTCGAGGCGATGTCGGCGATGGCCGCGCAGGTCTACCTTCAGGAGTACTACAAGCAGCGGGCCGAGCAGCGCGGCAACCACGCGCGCAAGGTCACCGGCAACAGCGCCATCCGCCATGCCGAGGCGTTCCAGCGCCTCCTGCCGAACGTGGTGGGGACCCTGTGAGCGCCGTGGACGCCGCCGCCGAACTCGCCGCGGCCGGGGTCGCCACCGTCTACGAGGCGGGCGGCAGGGTCGGGCTGCTCGACGAGGACTTCGAGCCGGTCCTGCCGGGCGCGAAGGTCGCCGGTCCGGCGCGCATCGCACTGTGCGGGCAGGACGACAACCGTGCCGTCCACGAGGTCATGGCGCACCTGCGGCCAGGGGACGTGCTCGTCTTAACCATGCCGGAGCCGCGGCCCGTCGCCCTGCTCGGCGACCTCCTCGCCACACAGGCGAAGGTCGGCGGCGCCGCCGGGGTGCTGGTGAACGCCTCCGTCCGGGACGTGGCCGAGCTGCGCGAACTGGGCCTGCCCGTGTGGACGCGGTGGCGCCGTGTCCGCGGCGCGACCAAGGACCACCGTGGCTCCATCGACGTTCCCGTGACCATCGGCGGAACCACGATCGCGCCCGGCGACCTGGTCGTCCTGGACGACGACGGCGCGATGGCCGTCCCGGCAGGCGCCGTGGACAAGACCCTTGAGGCCGTCCGGGCGCGGCTGGAGAAGGAGGCCGGGCTGCGCGACCGCTGGCTGGCGGGCGAGCTGAGCTACGACGCCTATGGGATGCGCGCCGAGGACGAGAAGCGGTGACCCACCCTCTGTCTCGCGGGATGTCAGTCGGCGGGGAAGTCGTCCGGTTCGACGGGCGCGGACGGTGAGTTGCCGCCGCCGTCGGGGGCGATGATGTAGGTCCAGTTGCGCCAGCGGATGAAGCCGCCGCCGACCGTTGTCTCGAAGACGGTGTCGGACAGGTTCTCCCGGGTCGCGCAGTCCCGGGAGAACCGCTTGGCGCCGCTGTCCCAGTCGACGCCCGTCGTGTAGAACAACGTGTACGTGCCGTCCGGCACCTGGCGGATCGTGGCCTTGGACTTGCTGCGGACGTAGACGACGAAGACGGCCTTGTCGTTCCGGGTCAGGCTGACGACGGCGTCCCGGTCCCCGTTGTTGTCGATGGTGAGGTTCCCGCGGCCGCCGCGCCGGCCCGACTTGAGGAAACGGCCGTTGGGCTCGCGGCGTTCGGTCAGCTCACCGGGGTCGGCGATCGTGGCGGGGAAGGAGTACCCGCCCTGAGCGGCCCGCAACTGCGCGACGGCCTCCCGCAACCGCCTGGCCCCATCGGACGACCCGACCTGGTACCGGACGGCGGGCATGGTGCACAGCCTCTGGTCCTGTACGGCCCTGTCGGTGGCCGCCATATCGCGGCTGAACTGGAACAGGGCCAGGACGAGCCTGCTGTGCGCGCCCGCCGCCTCACGCGGCGGAGTGATCAGGTTGAGCGAGGTCTTGGCCTGGTCGGCGGCACGCCGCGCCGCCGACAGCCGCTGCGACACGTCGGTGTACCGGGTGGCGCCCTCGATCGCCGCGAGCGCGGTGGTGAGCGACGTCGCCGACGAGGTCAGAGCGCGGGCGTAGGACTGGGCGGACGACTCGCGGCTGACGTCGGTGAGCTTCAGCCCGCCCGGCCCGCTGTCCACCGCGCAGGACGTCAGCGCGAGCGTCAGCGTGAACGTCCCCGCCGTGGAAACGACCACGGACCGGGAGCGCCGGCGCCGGGTGAGGAGGGTCCGGGGTGTCATGCGTGCTCCTGTCATGAAGGGAGCCGGCTTCGTGACCGGTCAGGAGGGGAGTTCGGAGACGTCCGACAGCCAGGTGGTCGCGTCGACCCCGCCGGACGCCAGCGTCCGCCCGTCGGGGCTGAAGGCGACCGCGGCGGCGCCGGCGCGGTGCCCGCTCAGCACGGCCAGGGCGCGCCGCCCGCCGACGTCCCACAGCCGGATCGGCGAGTCGGGTCCGGCGCTGGCCAGCGTGGCACCGTCCGGGCTGAAGGCCAGGGACCGCACCTGCTGGTTGTGGCCGGTCAGCATCGCGGCCTGCGTCCCGGCCGGCAGGCTCCACAGCCGGGTCGTGCCGTCCGCGCCGCCGCTGGCCAGGGTGCGCCCGTCCGGGCTGAACGCCACGGCGGGCACCGTGTCGATGTGGCCCCGCAGGGTGGCCGTGGGCCGTCCCGAGCGCACGTTCCACAACTGGATCGTGCCGTTGCCGCGTCCCGCCGCCAGGACCGAGCCGTCCCGGCTGACCGCCAGGCCGACCACCTCCGCGTCCGGGCTGGCCAGCCGCCCGACCTCGCGCCCGCCGGCGACCTCCAGGATCCGGACGCCGTCGGTGGTGGCCACGGCCAGCCGGTCGCCGCCGGTGCCGACGAAGGCCGCCGACGGCCCCGTGGCGGCGCTCGCCGCAGTGTTGCCCAAGGTGCGGGTCTCGCCGGTCTCCACCGTCCACACCCGTACCGGGCCGCCCGTGCCGCCGACCCCGGCGACGAGGCTCTCGCCGTCCGGGCTGAACGCCAGCGAGGAGACCTGACCGCCACCGTCGAACCGGGAGGGGACGTCCGGGTCGGAGGCGCTCAGCGATTCCCCGGACGTGGCGTCCCAGAGCTGGATCTTGCCCGTGGTGGTCGCCGTGGCCAGCGTCTCGCCGTCCTGGCTGAACGCCACCGCCGACACCGGGCCCTCCAGCCCCGAGAGCGGCCCGAGATAGCGATGCGACCCGAGCTGCCGCGCCGCCACCGTCACCGGCACCGCGACCACCACCAGCGCCGTGATCGCGCTGACGGCCACGCAGGCGAGCACCGCCACCTTCCGCCACCGCTCCAGAAGACGGAAACCTTCAGGGATGGCCGGTCTCTGAATACGCGGCATCCGCGAGCGCCGCACACCCGCGATAACGGCCGTACCAGATTCGACCGAACCCGGTTCCGTAGAAGCAGCCGCCGAGGACACAACGGATCCCGAGGACTTCGCAGGCTCGGCCGGTGCCGCGTCTTGCGCAACCTCCACCGGTGCCGCGAGGCCGGCAACCGTCCCAGCCCCCGAGGATTCCGGCGGCTCTGCGGACTCTCCGGGCTGTGCAGGCTCTGTGGCTTCGGTGGCTTCCGCAGGTTGGGCTGGTGTCGCGTCTTGCGCGAGGTCCGCGGGCTCCGCGAGGTCGGTGACCGTTTCGGGTTCGGAGGATTCCGGTGGTTTCGTGGGTTCGGCCGGTGGTCCGTCTTGCGCGAGGTCGGAGGGCGCCGCGAGGTCAGCGACCGTTTCGGGTTCCGTGGGCTCCGGTGATTCTGCGGACTCTCCGGGCTGTGCAGGTTCTGTGGCTTCGGTGGCTTCCGCAGGTTGGGCTGGTGTCGCGTCTTGCGCGAGGTCCGCGGGCTCCGCGAGGTCGGTGACCGTTTCGGGTTCGGAGGATTCCGGTGGTTTCGTGGGTTCGGCCGGTGGTCCGTCTTGTGCGAGGTCGGCGGGCGCCGCGAGGTCGGTGACCGTTTCGGGTTCCGGTGGTTGTGTGGGCTCTTCGGGCTTTGTGGGCGCTGCGGCTTCGGTGGCTTCCGCAGGTCGGTCCGGTGGCGCGGCCTGTGCGAGGTCCGTGGGCTGCGCGGGCGCGGGTTCGGTGCGGGTGATCGGTTCGGCCGGGGTGCTGGATTCGGTCGGTGCCGTCGATTCAGCGGATGCCGCCGGGTCCGTTTCCCGGGTGCCTTCCGAACTCTCGGGGCCGTCAAGCGCCGCCGACTCCGGTGGAGGCATTCCACTCTCCTGTCACAGTCGCTCGGCCGGGATCACCGGCCTCGCCCGAGTGAGGCGGGGGTAATCGGGGCGCGAGATGTCCAAGCTTTCCGGCACTACGTTCGAGAATGATCCGACGGCATCGGGAAAGTCAACCGGAAAACTGATCGAGAGCGGGCCGGTGCATTCAGTATGTCGTATGCCGAGGTCGTCGATTGTGCATTCGTGGAAACGCCCTGGCCGAAAAACGCCACTCGCAGGCGGGAGTCGTAACTTGACATCGGCGACGGCCCGTCCTTTATGAGGCCGGCAGGTAGGTGGTCTGGCTGAAGCCGCCCTTCCCGAAGGCCAGGATCTTCGACGGCTTCACCGCGAACACGTGGGCGACGGACTCTCCTTCGTCCGGCGCGCCTCCGGTGTCATGGGTGAAGCCCACGTCGTTCGGGCGGAAGCGCCACTGCCCTTCCCACTTCGCGGCCCAGGCGGCGGCGAGCCGGTCGAGGGTGGGACGGTCGGTGACCCGCTGGGCCTCGCCTTCGACCATCACGTCCAGCCCCTGCTTCCACTGGTTGCAGCCGGTGGTGAGGACGGCGTTGGGGTTCGCGGCGAGGTTGAGGGCCTTCTGCTCGTCGGGGCCGGTGCAGAAGTGGAGTGCGTCGTCCAGCCACACCGCCACCACCGGCGTGACGTGTGGCCGCCCGTCGGCGCGGACGGTGGTGATCCAGAAGAGCTGCGCCGACTCCAAGGTCTCGCGGGTGACGGCCCACGGCGTCTCTCGCGCCCCCGGATCGCTGAACCGCTGGTCGAACCGGGCGACCGGTTCCTTCATGAGCACGTACCCCTATCAGGTCGCGGATGCGCCGAACGATACGGTCGGCCTCCGACATCGCCGCCGAACCCCACGCCGATGGGCACCGGGGTGATAGGCGGGCGCGACCGTTGGTGGAAGGCTGCCGATCGTGTGGATTCTGGCTGGCCTTGCGCTGGTGGCCTTGGCGGTTTGGGTGGTGCTGGCGTTCGGTCACGGCGGCTTCTGGCATACCGGGAAGCGGCTTCCCTCCGGGGTTGAACCCGCCTTCTGGCCGTCCGTCGTCGCGGTCGTACCGGCGCGCGACGAGGCGGAGGTGCTGCCGGAGACGTTGCCGACGCTGCTGGCCCAGGACTATCCGGGACGGTTCCGCGTCGTCCTGGTCGACGACCGCAGCACCGATGGGACGGGGGATGTCGCCCGCGACCTGGGCCAGGGAAACGTCCAGGTCGTCCGGGCGCGGGAGCGTCCCGAGGGCTGGGCGGGGAAGGTCTGGGCGATGTCCGAGGGCGTCCGGGCCGCGGGCGCACCCGAGTTCATCCTCTTCACCGACGCCGACATCGCCTACGCCCCCGGAACCCTCACCGCGCTGGTGCGCGCCGCCTCCGAAGGACGCGACCTGGTGTCGCAGATGGCCACGCTCAACACGGGCACGGCCTGGGAACGCCTGCTCATCCCCGCGTTCGTCTACTTCTTCGCGCAGCTCTACCCGTTCCGCCTGGTCGAGGACGGCCGGACCGCCGCCGCGGCCGGGGGCTGCATGCTCGTACGGAGAAGCGTCCTGGAACGCGCCGGTGGCCTCGACGCCATCCGCGGCGCCGTCATCGACGACGTGGCGATGGGACGCCTGATCAAGCGGCGCGGCGGTGGGCGGTGCCGCCTGGACCTGAGCCGCGACGTGGTGTCGCGCCGCCCCTACCCGCGCTTCGCCGACCTGTGGGACATGGTCGCTCGCAGCGCCTACGACCAGCTCCGCTACTCGCCCGTCCTGCTGGCGGGCACGGTGCTCGGCCTGCTCCTCGTGTACGCGGTCCCGCCACTGGCCACCGTGATCGGGGCGCTGGCGCAAGGGAACGCCGCGACCGGGACGCTTGCCGCAGGAGCGACGGCCTGGGCGCTGATGAGCCTGACCTACACGCCGATGCTCCGCTTCTACGGCCTCTCGGCCCTGCGAGCCCCGGCCCTTCCCTTGGTGGCGCTCCTGTACACGGCCATGACGGTCGACTCCGCCCTCCGCCACCACACCGGACGCACCACCTGGAAGGGCCGGACGCTCGTCCGCTGATCAGTTCAGGTTGCCCTCGAAGCCGCTGTAGATCTCGGTGGCCTCGCAGAAGGCGACGCCCAGTTGCTCGGCCACGCCCATCGCCTCGTCGATCTTCTGCAGGTCGACCGCCTCGCAGTCCAGCCGTTCCCGGTGACGACCCAGGTGGGCGCGGGCCTCAGGGACGTCCGCCGCGCGGACCAGCCCGCCGACCATGTAGTTCTGGACGATGGTGCCGGACGGCACCGGCCAGTCCAGCCCGGGGAACTCCTCACGCAGAAGCCCCGTCAACGCCGTCGGCGCCGTGAAGCCCTCATCGCGGACGCCGGCGTCGGAGTACAGCCGGGTGGGCCAGGTGTAGCCGCGCGACATCCACCCCGGCAGCAGCGCGGCGGCGAAGTCCAGCACGTTATAGGCCGCTTCCCGGGTGAGCAGCTCGGCCGCGTCGAACTCCCTCCCGTCCGGGACGCGGACCGTCCGTTCCCCGGCCCTCAGGGCGACGGCGGCGGCGCGCAGGATTCGCAGCGCCGAGCCGAGGCTCTGGGCGAGCGCGTCGTCGCCGGGCAGCGTCCCGCTCTGGTCGGGCTCGATGCGCCCGACCAGGGCCGGGTCGAGGCGCGCGATCATCTCGCGGGCGAGCGCGTCCACTCCGCCGTCCGCTGCCGCGAGATAGCGCTGGACGTCCTCGGCGATCCGGTCGGACCCGACGATGAAGAACGGCCGTCCCCACAGGTGCAGCTCGGAGTCGAAGCCGTCCGGCTTGTGTTCGAGCACGCCCAGCGCCCACGCCTTGGCGCGGAAACGCGTCTTCCGCAGCGACACCGCCCGCCCGACGAGATCATCGATCGCGTCGTCCTCCCCGTGCCCGGCGAGGTACGGCAGCACCCGGCTCTCGATCAACTCCAGGTCGACGGGATGAAAGCTCGTATCGAAGCCCACGTGTGATCACCCTAGTGCGCGGCCCGTCATCGCGAGCCGAAAAGCGTGATCATCCACTCGCCTTCGGGAAAGCCGGGGCCGGTCATTTCCTCTCGTCGAGCCGTGCGGAGAGGCGTTTGGGGGCGATCAGGCGGTAGCTGTCCTCGATGAGCTCGGCGAGCTCGTCCCAGTCGTGGTCCACGTCGAGGCGGGCGCCCACCCAGCCCTTGCCGCCCACGTACGCGGGGACGAAGAAGCGGTCGGGGTCCTCCGCCACCAGCGCCTCCTGCACGCCGGGGCCCGCCTTGAACGTCATGTACGAGCCGTCCTCGCTGGTCATCACGAAGAGCTTGTCGCGCACGCGGAAGGACGGGGCCGTGTGGCCGCCGAAGGGCTTCTCGGTCGCCTCCGGCAGGGACAGGCAGATGTCCCGCAGCCGGCTCATCGCCTCGCCGCTCATGTGTACCCACCTCCCTGTGAACCAGTCCCCGCAGCCTACGGGGCCGGTGAGGGCTTGGTGAACCCCGTGGGCGCGTGGTGCGTACCGGTGTGGGGCCTGCGATATGAGGGAGCTTCGCGTGACCGTTCGCCTGCCGGCCGTCGTGGCCGGGCTCGTGCTGGTCGTGGTGGCCGCCGCCCCGGCGGCGACGGCGGTGGCGGGGACGCATGGGGCGATGTCGAGCCCGCCGAGCCGATCGGCGGCCTGCTCGCCGGAGGGCGGCGCGAAGGCACGGTCGAGGGCGTGCCGGGCGGCGGCGTCGGTGAGCGGGGCTGCGGCGCTGGCCGACTTCGACAACGTACGGGTCCCCAACGTGCGCGGGCGCGACCGGAAACTGATTCCGGACGGCGAGCTGTGCAGCGCGGGCATCGCGCGCTTCCGCGGACTGGACCTGCCGCGGTCGGACTGGCCCGCCACCAGGCTGACCAGCGGCGCCCGGCACGCCTTCCGCTACCGGGTGACCATTCCGCATCACGGCGGCCTGCGGATGTACGTCACGCGTGACGGCTACCGTCCCACGCGGAAGCTGACCTGGTCGGCGCTGGAGCCCAAGCCCTTCCTCACGGTGCAGGACCCGCCGCGCCGTGGAGGCTCGTACGTGTTCACGGGACGGCTTCCCAAGGGCAAGTCGGGCCGGCATCTCATTTACACGATCTGGCAGACCTCCGATACGCCCGACACCTACTACTCCTGCTCCGATGTGGTGTTCGCCGAGCCCAGGAGCAAGGCGAAGCCCGTCCCCAAGGCGAGTGCAAAGCCGAGCGCGTCCCGGACGGCGCCCGCCACGCGGGACGCTCCGCAGGCCGGGACCGCACCCGGGCAGGCCCGGACGCGGAACGTGGCCGGGACGAGCGACACGACGATGATGGCCGCGGGCGGGGGAGCCGCGCTGCTGGTCGCCGCCGCGGGGGCTACGATCGTGCTGCTCCGCAGGCGCCGCCAACTCTGACGGGCTTGTGGCGGAGGCCGTGGCGCCGGATAATCCGGAGGCCGCGCGGATGCCGCGGGTGGGTTCGGTTCGGGTGGTCTTGCTGGAGGCGGCATGCGTCTGCTCATGGCGGTCGTCCTTGCGGCGGGGCTGCTGACCGCCGCCTGCGGGGACCCCGCCGGGGAATCGATCCTGGACAAGGACACCCTGGTCGTCGGCGTGCGGCCGGACCTGCCGTCGCTCGGCCTGCGGCGCCCGGACGGGACGTTCGAGGGCTTCGACATCGACGTCGCCCGCTACGTCGCGGGCAGGCTCGGGAAGGACGTCAGGTTCGTCCCCGTCCTCGCCGCCGACCGCATTCCCTTCCTCCGTGACCGGAAGGCCGACCTCGTCCTGGCCACCCTGTCGGTGACGCAGGAGCGCAAGACTCAGATCGCCTTCGCGGGCCCGTACTACACCTCCTACCAGGACGTCATGGTGCGGGCCGAGGAGACCGACGTGAAGGAGGTGCGCGACCTGCGGGGGCGCAGGTTCTGCGCGGTCGAGGGCGCCGACCCGACGCGGCGGCTGCTGGCGCTGCACGGGATGAGCGCGCAGCTCGTCCCGGCCAGGGACTACGACCAGTGCATGAGCCTGATCAGGTCCAAGGCGGTGGACGCGATCACCACCAACGACGTGATCCTGGCGGGCCTGGTCCGCAGGCACAACCGGATCACCCGGCTGGTGAACGTGCGGATCAGCGAGCAGAACACCGGGATCGGGATCCGCCAGGGCGACCCGGACGGCTGCGTCGCGCTCAACCGGGCCATCACGCAGATGTACCAGGACGGCACCGCGCGCAGGTTCGTGTCCAAATGGTTCAGCGGCACCGGGCTGGACACCTCGATCGTGCAGGTCCCCCAGTTCGAGGGCTGCGACTAGCGCGGCCCGCGCCCCCGGCCCGCCCCGGCCCATCCCCGGGCCGTGCCTCAGGATGCCTTGGGACGCCTGACCTTGCGCCAGGCGGCGCGGGCGTAGGCGTTCAGGCGGTCGCTGAGCCTGCGCGCCGCGGGGAACTCGGTCCCGAGCAGGCCCAGGCCGGCGAGCAGAGCCACGATGCCCGGCCCGGGAAGCACCATCATCGCCAGTCCCGCGACGATCAGCGCGATTCCCGCGATCGCGACCCCGGCCTTGCGGAGGAGCCGGAGCCGGGACGGGCGCGGGGCCGTGGCGTCGGCCACGGGTACGATGCGGGCCGTGTCGGTCGTCGCCGGGCGCGGCTCGGTGGTGGTCACGGGCACTCCCTCTCGCCGATGTCGCTGATCGCCTTTCCCGGTGAGACGAACGGGACATCGACGACGTTCGCCGAAGTCCGCGTGAGAACGGATGCGCCCGCCCCAGGACGCCTGACTGCGGATCAAGACCGTTGTCATCCTGACATGACAGATTCGTGCGATACTGGCCGCCATGGTTGGGGGCCGTATCGACAGGCGATCGCCGCTGCCGTACTACGCGCAGCTCAAGCAGCTCCTGATGAAACGGCTCGAAGCGGAGATTGCCGCGGGGGAGCGGCTGCCCGGCGAGATGGCGCTCTGCGAGGAGTACGGCGTCTCCCGGACGGTGGTCAGGCAGGCGCTGGACGAGCTGGAGGCCGAGGGCCGCGTCGTCCGCCGGAAGGGCCAGGGCACGTTCGCCGCCGCGCGCAAGACCGACGAGCGGCTGTTCCAGTCGCTGACCGGGCTGTACGAGGACGTGCGGGCGCGCGGCGAGATCCTGCGCAGCCGCGTCCTGGCCTTCTCGGTCGTCCCGGCGCCCGCCGAGGTCGCGGACGCCTTGGAGCTGCGCGAGGGGGACGACGTCGTGCACCTGGAGCGGCTGCGCTTCGTCGGCGGCGAGCCCTGGGTGCTCACCCACACCTACCTCCCCGTGGACATCGCGCCGGGACTGCTGGAGGAGGACTTCTCCGAGCAGTCCCTCTACGGCGTGCTGGAGGGCAAGTACGGCGTCGAGCTGGACCATGGACGGCGGCTCGTGGAGGCCGTCCCCGCGGCGCCCGCGATCGCGGATGCGCTCGGGCTCCAGCCGCACGATCCCGTCCTGCTCCTGCACAGCACCGCCTGGGACGCCGGGGGACGCCCGGTCGAGTTCTTCCTCGCCTACCACCGCGGTGACCGCAGCAGGTTCCAGGTGAACCTGCGCCGCCACCACACCCGCGAGGCCGGGGCGCCCAACATGCTCCTCCGCGACGACACCTGACCCCGGCCCTGGCCCCGGCGCCCCTGCCTCCGACCAGGGCGCCGCCATCTCGTCGATCTTCCCTCCGGGCAATACTTGACATCCTGTCATTACAGGACGACAGTAGCCCTACCCCATCACACCGGAGGAGAGATCGCATTGCCCTCGTTCGCGACGCTGCCGACGTACCCGACGCGCGTCACCTTCGACCCGCGGGACGGGCGGGTGACCCCCGCCGGGCCGCTGCTCACCCGCCGGATGTCCGACCTTGAGGGACTGTTCGCCGACACCGCCGCCTGGCGGGAGGGCCTGCGCGAGGACGCCGTCGTGTACGAGGTCGCCTCGTCCCCGGTCCCCGAGGAGGAGGGCGAGCTGCCCCAGTCCATCACCACCATCTACCCCGGGACGGTGGGCGGCGAGTTCCACATGACCAAGGGCCACATCCACCCCCGCCCGCGCGGCGAGATCTACCTGGGCCTCTCCGGGCGGGGCGGGCTGCTGCTCTTCGACGGGGAGCGGCCGGAGTGGATCCCGATGGAGCCCGGGACGATCGGCTACATCCCGCCCGACTGGGCGCACCGCAGCGTCAACGTCGGCGACGAGCCGTACCGCTTCCTCGCCGTCTACCCGGGGGACGCGGGACACGACTACGAGTGGGTCCGCGAGCACGGCATGGGCTACCGGGTCATGCGCGGCGCGGACGGTCCCGACCTGCGCCCCTTCGCCCACGCGGGCTGACGGAGGCCACCCCACCCACCCCCTTCCAGGAGCCCCTCAGGAGCCGAAATGACGCGAATCCGCTATGTCTCTCCCGGCGTCGCGGCGGTGCTCGCCGTCGTCGCGATCGCGGCCGGGCTGGCGGCCGGCAAGGTCGCGTTCGGCGGCACGGACGCCGGCGGCGGCGCGGGCGAGAGCCGGGTCGCCGGAACCAAGATCGATGTGATCACCAAGGCCACGGACTCGGAGTTCTGGCAGGTGATGCTGGCCGGAGCGAAGAAGGCCGGCGCCGACCAGGGCGTGGACCTCGGCCTGTTCGGCCCCACCTCCGAGACCGACATCGACGGCCAGGTCAAGCTGGTGGAGAACTCGATCTCCCGGGGCGCCGACGCGATCGTGCTGGCGGCCAACTCGTCCACCGCGCTGAACGGCGTCGTGGACCGCGCCCGCAAGCAGGGCATCAAGGTGATCACCGTGGACAACCGGATCACCACCCAGACCGAGGGGTTCATCGGCACCGACAACATCAAGGCGGGGCAGCAGGCGGGCGAGCGGCTGTGCAAGCTGATGACCGACCGCGGCGACCCGGACGGCAAGATCGTCCATGAGAGCTCGGTGTCGGGCGTGCAGGTGCTCATCGACCGGTTCACCGGCTTCAAGGAGGGCCTGGCCAAGGACTGCCCGGACGCGGAGGTCGTCCAGACCCTCGTGAACGACAACGACCTGAACAAGGCCGTCGGGCAGGTCGGCGACGTGCTGACCAGCCGCCCCGACGTCGTGGGGATCTTCGCCGACAACAACACCTCGGGCACCGGCGCGGCCCGCGCGATCCAGGAGAAGAACGCGGCGGACCGGGTGGTGTCGGTCGCCTTCGACTCCGACCCCGCCGAGGTCGGCGCGGTGCGCAGCGGGACGCTCAGCGCGATCGTCGTGCAGAACCCGTTCTTCTTCGGCTACCAGGGCGTGGTCGAGGCGGCGATGGCGGTGCGCGGCACGCTGCCGCCGGTCAACCTCGACCCGGGCGCGGTGCTGATCGACCGCACGAACGTCGGGCGTCCCGAGTTCGCCGCGCTGCTCAACCCGCCGAAGACCAAGGGCGAGGGCGGATGACCGGGACAGGCGCGCCGGAGAGGCCGGTCCTGACGCTGCGCGGGGTCAGCAAGAGCTACGGCCAGGTCCAGGCCCTCAGCGGCATCGACCTGGACCTGTACCCGGGGACCGTGCACTGCCTGGCGGGCGAGAACGGCGCCGGGAAGTCCACGCTCATCAAGATCCTGACGGGCGCGGTGCAGCGCGACTCCGGGGACTACACCATCGGCGGACGCGCCATGCGCCGCACGGTGACGCCCGCCGAGGCGCGCGAGTCCGGCGTCGGGGTCGTCTACCAGGAGCTGAGCCTGCTCACCGATCTGACCGTCGCGGACAACCTGGTGATGGGCGCGTTCCCGTCCCGCGCCGGGGTGGTCGACCGGCGCGGCCAGCGGGCGGCGGTACGGGCGATGCTGGACGGCGTCGGCCTCGACGGCCTGGATCCGGGACGCACCGTGGCCGAGCTGCCCACCGCCACCCGCCAGCTCGTCGAGATCGCCCGCGTCCTGTCGCGCGGGACGCGGGTCGTCATCTTCGACGAGCCCACCACCGCGCTGTCCGCCGAGGAGGCCGGGGCGCTGCTGCGCCGCATCAAGGCGCTGCGGGAGGACGGCGTGGCGGTCCTCTACATCACGCACCGCCTGGAGGAGATGTTCGAGATCGGGGACACGGTCACGGTGCTGCGCGACGGCGTCCGCGTGACCGGCGGCCCCATGGCCGACTTCGACGAGGACTCGCTCATCGCCGCGATGGTCGGCCGCACCATCACCGACCTCTACCCCGGACGGGACGAGGCGCGAGCCCGCGACGAGGAAACGCCCCGCCTGGAGGTCCGCAGCCTGCATCCGGCGATCTTCCCGCGCCCCGTGGACCTGTCGGTCCGCGCGGGGGAGATCGTCGGGATCGCCGGGCTGCTCGGCTCGGGACGCAGCCGGCTGCTTCGCGCGATCTTCGGTGCCGACCCCGTCGCCGGCGGTCGGGTGCTGCTGGACGGGCGTCCCGTGCCGCGCGGGTCCACCAGGGCGGCGGCGCGGCGCGGGATCGGGCTGCTCACCGAGGACCGCAAGGAGTCCGGGCTGCTGCCGGAGCTGAGCATCGAGGAGAACATCGCCATCGCGTCCTGGCGCACGGCCGGGCGCCGCGGCCTGGTCCAGCGCTCGCGGCTGCGGCGCCATGTGGAGGCGTCCACCGAGGGGCTGCGGCTGCGCTTCGGCGACTGGACCGACCCGGTGTCGTCGCTGTCGGGCGGCAACCAGCAGAAGGTGCTGATCGCCCGCTGGCGCGCGCTGGGCGCGCGGGTGCTGCTGCTGGACGAGCCGACCAAGGGCGTGGACGTGGGCGCCAAGGCCGACATCTACCGGATCGTCACCGAGCTGGCGGCGTCCGGGCTCGCCATCGTGGTCGTGTCGTCCTATCTGCCCGAGCTGCTCGGGCTCTGCCACCGGGTGGTGGTGATCAGGGAGCGGCGGCTGGTGGCCGAGCTGGACGCCGCCGAGGCGACGGAGGAGCGGGTGCTCGCGCTGGCCAGCCCGCGGGGCGCCGCCGCCGCGCACGCCGCCGGACGCGACCCGGTCGAGAACGGCGCCGGGAACGGCATCGCCGAGGAGATCTCATGACGGAAACGACGACACCCGCGCCGGACACCAGGGCCAAGGGGCGCGGCCGCCGCGCGCCCCGCCGCGAGCCCGAGGACGCCGAGATCCTGGGCCTGGGCCAACTGTTCGGCAGCGGCTTCGGCGGCATCTCGATCCTGCTCGTGCTGGGCTTCGCGCTGACGCTGTCCACCGACGTCTTCCTGACCGGTACCAACCTGGACAACCTGGGCCGGCAGGTGTCGATCTACGCCATCCTCGGGGTCGCGCAGCTCCTGGTGATCCTCACCGCGGGGATCGACCTGTCGGTGGGCTCGGTGGTCGGGCTGTCCGGGGTGATCGCGGCGCAGACGGTGTACGAGACCACCGGCACCGGCAGCATCGTGTGGGCGGCCGTGCTGGCGCTGGGCGCCGGCGCCCTCGCCGGGCTGGTCAACGGCGTGCTGGTCGCCGTCGTCAAGCTGCCGCCGTTCATCGTGACGCTCGGCATGATGGGCATCGCGCGCGGCGTGACGCTGCTGCTCACCGACGGCCGCACCATCCAGCCCCTGCCGGACGGGTTCTCCACGCTGGCGGGCGGCACCGTGCTCGGCATCGCCAACCTGACCTGGCTGATGGTCATCATCACCGTGGTGGTGGCGCTGTTCCTGCGCCGCACCGTCTGGGGCCGGTACCTGTACGCGGTCGGCTCGAACGCCGAGTCGGCGCGGCTCACCGGCGTCCCGGTGCGCGCCGTCCAGATCACCGCGTACACGCTGTGCGGGACGCTGGCGGCGCTGGCCGGGCTGCTGCTGGCGTCCAGGCTCGGCAACGGCGTGCCCACCGCGGGCACCGGGTACGAACTCCAGGCGATCGCGGCCTGCGTGATCGGCGGCGCCAGCCTGTTCGGGGCGCGCGGCACCGCGCTGGGCGCCCTGGTCGGCGCGCTGGTCGTGGGCCTGCTGGACAACGGCGGGACGCTGCTGGGCATCGACCCGTTCTGGTTGCAGATCTTCACCGGCGCGCTGATCCTGGCCGCGGTCGCCACCGAGCACCTGCGGAACCTGCGGATCGCGAGGCGGCCCGCCCCCACGGACGGCACGGCACCGGCATGATCATCGCGCACGATCTCGGGACGACGGGCGACAAGGCGTCGCTGCACGAGGACGGCGGCCGGCTGGTCGCGGCGGTCACCGAACGGTACGGCACCCGGTTCGCCGCCGGGGGCGTGGCCGAGCAGGACCCGGCGGACTGGGTGCGGGCGGTCGCCGCGGCCACCCGGCGGCTGCTCGCCGAGACCGGCACCGCGCCGGACGCGGTACGGGCCGTCTCGTTCAGCGGCCAGATGATGGGCGCGGTGCTGCTCGACGCCGCCTTCCGTCCCGTCCGGCCCGCGCTGATCTGGGCCGACCACCGCAGCACGCGCCAGGCCGACCGGCTGAACGAGGCGCTGGGGGCCGGGGACGCGTACCGGCTGCTCGGGCACCGCGTCCACCCCACCTACTCGCTGGCGAAGATCCTGTGGGTGCGCGACCACGAGCCGGACGTGTTCGCGCGCGTCGCCCACGTGTGCCTGGCCAAGGACTACGCCGTCCACTGGCTGACCGGGCGGCTGGTCACCGACCCTTCGGACGCGTCCAGCACCAACGCCTACGACCAGCGGGCCGGGACGTGGTCCGATCGTGTCCTGTCGGCCGCGGACCTCGACCCCGCGCTCTTCCCCGAGATCGTCCCCGCCACCACCGTGGCGGGGGAACTGTCGGCGGAACGCGCCGCCGAGACCGGGCTGCGTCCCGGCACGCCCGTCGTGCTCGGCGGCGGGGACGGGCCCCTCGCCGCGCTGGGCGCGGGCATCATCGATCCGTCCGACGGCGCGTACGCCTACCTGGGCTCGTCCTCGTGGATCTCGCTGTCGGCGGCCGAGCCGCTGCACGACCCGGCGATGCGGACGATGACGTTCGACCATGTCGTCCCCGGACGGTACGTGCCGACCGCGACGATGCAGGCGGGCGGCGCGTCCCTGGAATGGGCCGCGGACGTGCTGCGTCCCGAGGCGGGGGAGCGGCGGTTCGAGGAGCTGACGGCCGAGGCCGCCGACGCCGACACCGCCGGGCTGTACTTCCTGCCGCACCTCCTCGGCGAGCGGTCGCCGTACTGGAACGCCGCCGCGCGCGGGGTGTTCCTCGGCCTGGCCCGCCACCACGGCCGGGCGGAGATGGCCCGCGCCGTCCTGGAGGGCGTCGCGTTCAACCTGCTCACCTGCGTGCTGGCGTTCCGCGAGGCCGGGCATCCGGTGGACCGGGTGGACGCGATCGGCGGCGGGGCCGCCAGCGACCTGTGGTTGCAGATCCTCGCCGACGCGTGGGGCGCGACCGTCCGCCGCCGCACGGTCGAGGAGGAGGCCAACAGCCTGGGCGCGGCCATCACCGGTGCCGTGGGCGCGGGCCTGGTGCCCGGGTTCGAGGTGGCCCGTGACCTGTCGGAGGTCACGGCCGAGTTCGCGCCGGACCCGGCCAGGCACGCCGCGTACCGGGAGCGGCACGCCTCCTTCCTGGACGCCTACCGGCGCCTCGAACCGTGGTTCGAGCGGGAGAACCCATGACGGGCGGCACCGTGCTGGTCACGTCCCGCTCGTTCGGCGGCGGGACGGTGCGCTGCGAGGACCGGCTGACCGGCGCGGGGCTCACCGTGGTGCGCGGCTCCACCGCGCACGACCTGGACGAGCTGCGCCCGGTGCTGGCCGAGACGGTCGCCTGGATCGCCGGGACCGCACCCATCACCCGCGACCACCTGGCGGCGGCCCCGAGGCTGCGCGTCATCGCCCGGTACGGCGTCGGCGTCGACAACGTGGACCTGGACGCCGCCGCCGGCCACGGCGTCACGGTGACGAACACGCCGGGCGCCAACAGCGAGGCGGTCGCCGACCTGGCCGTCGCGCTGCTGCTCGCCGCGCTGCGCGAGATCGTCCCCGCCGGACGGGACGTGCGGCAGGGGACGTGGCGACCGCGCCGCGGCCGGGAGCTGGGCGCGCTGACCGTGGGCATCGCCGGGTTCGGGCGGATCGGGCGCGGCGTGGCGCGCCGCCTCGCGGGGTTCGGCGCGCGCGTGCTCGCCCACGACCCGTACGTGGAGCAGGCGGACGTCCCGCTTGTGTCCATGAAGACGCTGGCCGGGAGCTGCGACGCCGTCACCCTGCACGCGCCCGGCGGGACCACGCTGGTCGACGCCGCCTGGCTGGCACGTGCCAAACCCGGGTCGATCCTGGTCAACACGGCCCGCGCCGATCTGGTCGACGAGCCCGCCGTGGCGGCGGCGCTCCGGGGCGGCCGGCTGCGCGCCTACGCCACCGACGTCCTGGCGGACGAGCGGCCCGGCGGGCTGCTGGCGCCCGACCTCGCCGACCGGGTCCTGGTCACGCCGCACATCGGCGCGCACACGGTCGAGGCCGTGGACCGGATGGGCCAGGGTGCCACGGACGCCGTGCTCTCCGCGTTGGGGCTCTCCGGGTCAGGGCTCTCCGGGTCAGGCGGCCGGGCCGAGGGGCACCATGCCGCACCCCGCTGAGCGGGACGAGCGAGGAACGAGCGAGTGGAGCAAGGGGGGAAGGCGGTGCCTGAAGGCGCCCCGGAGGCGAGCGGCCGAGACGACCAGATCATGGAGTTCGTGGGGGTCAGCACGGCAGGATCCTCGATCATGAAGGTGTTCCCCGCGTGGGCGCGGGCGCTGGGGCTGCCCGGGGCGCGGCTGGTCGGGCACGACGTGCCGCTGGACGCCCCGCCGCGCGCCTACCGCGAGCTGGTCGCCGCGATGCGGGACGACCCGCGGCGGCGCGGCGCCCTGGTGACCACCCACAAGATCGCGATCCATCGGGCGGCGGCCGACCTGTTCGACGAGATCGACGACTTCGGGACGCTGGCCGGGGAGATCTCCTCGATCTCCAAGCGCGGCGACCGCCTCGTCGGGCACGCCAAGGACCCGATCACGGCCGGGCTCGCCCTGGAGGAGTTCCTGGATCCCCGCCATTTCGCGCGGACCGGCGGCCGGGTGCTGTGCCTGGGCGCGGGCGGCGCGGGGACGGCGATCGCCTGGTACCTCGCGCGGCGCCCGGACGCGCCCGAGGAGATCATCTGCACGGATGTGGACGAGCAACGGCTGCGCGCGCTGGAGGACCTCCTCGCCCGGAGCGGCACCGGGACGAAGCTCACCACGCACCTGGTGAAGGGCAGGGCCGACCACGTCCTCGACGGCCTGCCCCCCGGCAGCCTGGTGGTGAACGCCAGCGGGCTGGGCAAGGACCGACCCGGATCGCCCCTCGGCCCGGACGCGGCCTTCCCGCGCGGCGCGCTCGTCTGGGAGCTCAACTACCGTGGCGAGCTGGACTTCCTGCACGCCGCGCGGGCGCAGCGCGAGGCGGCCGGGCTCACGGTGGTGGACGGCTGGCGGTACTTCATCCACGGCTGGTCGCAGGTGATCGCGGAGGTGTTCGACCTGCCGATGGGACCCGAGGTCGTGGACGAGCTGTCGCGGATCGCCGCCGAGGTCCGATGATCCGCACGGCGCTGGGCGACATCGCGGACGACCGGCTCGGCCGCACCGACTACCACGAGCATCTGTTCCAGGTGAGCCCGCTGCTCCCCGGGGACGAGCTCGACGACGAGGAACGCAGCGGCGCCGAGGCCGGGCACCTGCGCGCGGCGGGGATCGAGGCGATGGTCGAGGCCACGCCGTGCGGACTCAGCCGGGACGCGCGGGCCGTCGCCCGCATCGCCGCGTCCACCGGCCTGAACATCGTGCTGACGACGGGCGCGCACCGCGTCGAGCACTACGCCGCCGACCATCCGCTGCTGCGCATGGACACCGTCGCGCTCGCCCGGCTGTTCATCGCCGAGCTGACCGAGGGCGTCCGCGCGGACGGCGACCTGGGCACGCCGCGTCCGGACGCGCCCGCCGCCGGGCTGCTCAAGGCGGGGATCGGCTACTGGCGCATCGGCCCGTTCGAGCGCCGCGTCCTCGAAGGGGTGGCCGAGGCGCACCGCGCCACCGGCGCACCGGTCATGGTGCACCTGGAGTACGGCAGCGCCGCGTTCGAGGTCCTGGAGGAGCTGAACGCGCTGGGCGTCGCGTCCCACCGGGTCGTGCTGGCCCACGCCGACCGCAACCCCGACCCGGGCCTGCACGCCGAGCTGTGCGCGGCCGGCGCCTACCTCGGTTACGACGGGATGGCCCGGCACCGGAACCGGCCCGACTCGGCCGTCCTGGACTGCCTGCTGCGCACCGCCGAGCGCGGCGGCGCCGACCGGCTGCTGCTCGGCGGGGACGTCGCCCGCCGCACCCGCTACCGCGCGTACGGAGGGATGCCGGGCCTGGAGTACCTGCCGCGCCGCTTCGTGCCGCGCGTGGAGGAGGCGGGCGGTGCCGATCTGGTGCGCCGTATCCTCGTCGGCAACCCGGCCCGCCTCCTTGGCTGGAGCGCCTCCTGACCCGGTCTTCACGCACGGCGGCCGAGTTCTAGAGCTGATCAACGACCGTCCATGTCTGCGCAAGAGTTCCCGCGAGCGTGATTCGTACCGGACCCTCCCCGGTATGGACGACATATGCAGCAGCCGCCCGCCGGACACGAACGTCCACCCGGCGCCGGACGCCCCGAACCCGCGCGTCCCGCCGCCACCGCAAGCCGCGAACGGCCGAGTCCCGACGGCGACCGGCCGCATCCCGATCCCGACGTCCTGCTGGACGTCCCGGTCGTCAAGGTCGACGAGATCGACCTGGAGGTGGAGAACCTGCGCGCCCGGGTGGCGCTGCAGGCGAGCGTGCTCGACCTGCTGACCCTGGACGTCGGCGCGGACGTCGCCCTGGGCCGCGTCAAGCTGACGATCAAGGGCGTGGAGGCGCAGGCGCTGCTCAAGGTCCGCCTGGACAACGTCGAGCACATCCTCAGGCGGGTGCTGGAGACGATCGACCACAACCCCGAGATCCTCACCAACCTCACCCGCGGCGCCGGCCGCGCCGTGGGCGAGGTCGGCAAGGGCGCCGGTGGAGCGGTCAGCGACGTGGGCAAGGGCGCCCAAGGGGCCGTTGAGGACGTGGGCAAGGGCGCGGGAGGCGCCGTCCAGGACGTGGGCGGCGGCGCCGGCGAGGCCACCAAGGAGGTCGGCTCCGGCGCGGGAGAAGCGGCGAAGGACGTCGGAGAGGGCGCCGGGCAGGCCACCAAGGACGTCGGGGCGGGGGCCGGTGAGGCCACCAAGGACGTCGGGGCGGGCGCGGGGGAGACCGCCAAGGACGTCGGTTCCGGGGCGGGGGAAGCCGCCAAGGATGTCGGCTCCGGTGCAGGCGAGGCCACCAAGGGCGCGGGTGAGGCGGCCAAGGGCGTCACCGACACGGCCAAGGGCGCCGCGGACACGGCCAAGGGCGCCGCGGAGGGCGAGGGCGGCGGCCGGCAGGAGCCGCAGGACACCACGGACCTTCCGGCGGGCGAGCTGGCCGGTGCGCTGGCCAAGAAGTCGGTCCAGGCGGGATGGGACGCGGCGGGCCGTATCGCGGAAGCGATGCGGCGGATCTCCTGAGGCGGAAGGAACGCGCCATGCCCGAACGGGAACCCGATGTGGAGATCAGCGCCTCGGCGAAGGCCGACGAGCTGGTCGTCCATGAGAAGCCGGAGATCGAGGAGACCACCCACACGTCCCCGGACGGCGACTCCGAGATCCGTACCGAGCGGACCAACCTGCCCGGCAGCACGGAACCGGGCGCCGTCTACCGCGACATCCGCATCGACCACCGTCTCGCCGCCCGGCTGAAGGACGAGGGCGACTGATCGTCCCCCGGCGGCCGGGCGGGTCGACGGCGGTCCCGGGACGGCTCAGTCGCCGTCGCCGGGGCGGATGTTGAAGTTGTCCCGGAAGACGTTGTCCGGGTCGTAGCGGCGCTTGAGCTCGCGCAGCCGCCGCAACGTCTCCGGGGGCCACGCCTCGAGCAGCCGTTCCGGACGGGTGTCGGTCTCGAAGTTGAGGTACGTCCCGGAGAGGTGGGGGCTCAGCGCCTCCCACGCGCGGTTCAGCCGTTGCCGGTTCGCGCCGAAGGCGCTCATCTGGAAGTTGGCGGACCGTCCGGCGAACGCGGTGGCGTCGGCCGGCACGTCGGCGGAGGCGCCTCCCATGGAACGGATCTGGAAGAAGTACACCTGCCCGCCGCGCACCAGCGCCGCGGCCGCCTCCGCCAGCTCGGGCGTGAGATGGTCGGCCAGCCCGGCGCGGGTGACCGGTTCGCCCTGCGCCTCGTGGGTGGACGGCGGCGCGTCCATCACCGCCGCGTACGGCTTGATCTCGATGGAGTAGTCCAGCAGCGGCGCCGTCTCGGCGATGGGCTTGAGGCGTTGGACCACCGTCTCCGGGTCGTCGCTGTCGACCACCCCCATCACCTGGGCGATGGGCGGCATCCCGGGACGCGGCGCCCCCATGATGACCGAGGTGGTCGTGTCGCGCGGCGCGGCCTCCATCGCGGCGCCCCACCTGCGCAGGAAGCCGGCGGTGTCGGACGCGTCGAACACGAACTGCCCGAAGGCCACGTCACCGACCTCGTCCACCTCGAACTCGAAGGAGGTGACGATGCCGAAGTTGGCGCCGGCGCCGCGCACCGCCCAGAACAGGTCGGGGTTCTCGGTCTCGCTCGCCCGCACGTGGGACCCGTCCGCCAGCACGAGCTCGGCGGCGCGCAGGTGGTCGAGGGTGAGGCCGTGCTCGCGGACGAGCCAGCCGATCCCGCCGGCCGTGGCGAGCCCGCCGACGCCGACGCCGCCGTAGTCGCCCGAGGTGAGCGCCCAGCCGTGGGGTGCGAGCGCCGCCGCGACGTCCCGCCAGCGCGCGCCCGGCCCGATGCGGACGCGCCGGGTGTCCTTGTCGAGGACCTCGACGGCGTTGAGCGCGCCCACGTCGATGATGATGCCGCCATGGTTGGTGGACCGTCCGCTGATGCCGTGCCCGCCGCTGCGGATCGACAGCTTCACCGGCTGCGTGCGCGCGTACGCGAGGGCGTCGGCGACCTCCGCCGGCGTGCGGGGCCGCAGGACGAGCCCGGGTGAGCCGCCCCGCAGGTAGTTCGAGCGGACGCTCGCGTACGCGGCGTCCCCCGGCTCGACCGCCAGGTCCTTGAGGGACGCGGGGACGGCGTCGTAGTCGATGCCGCGATGCCGCCGCTCGCGGACGAAGAGGCTGGGGACGGTGCCGGTGCGGACGCCGCGGGCGGAGCGTTCGGCGTCCACCGCCTCGCGCAGCGCCGGGACGACCTCGCGGGCGAACCGCGTCATCGTCGCCGGGTCGTCCGACATGAGGATGAACGTGCCGACGCCGTGGTCCACGGCGAGCGGGAGCAGCCGCGCGGCCCACTGGTCGCCCGGCCCGTCGAACGGGTCGATGTTCAGCAGCCGTCGGATCTCGCGCGGATCGCGGCCCGCCTCCTCGGCGGCGGAGTCGATGATCGCGTTCCCGTCGGCGAGCCCGCCGGGCGGCAGGAACCGCAGGGTCGGCAGCCAGCCGTCGCCCGCCCGCCCGATGAGCCGCAGCATCCGCGGCCTCAGCGCGCCGATCCAGATCGGGACGGTGTGCGCGGGCGCCGGTCCGCGCTCGGCCCCGTCCAGCCGGTAGTGGTCGCCGGAGTAGCGCAGCGGGGAACGGTCGGCGCCCGCCCACAGGCCCCGGATGACCTCGATCGCCTCCTCCAGCGCGTCCACCGCCTCGGCGGGCGTCAGCGGCTCGGCGCCCATGGCCCGCGCGGCGTCCCGGTACGGGGCGGCCCCGGCGCCCAGGCCCAGCTCGACGCGCCCGCCGGACAGCAGGTCGAGGTTGGCCGCCGCGCGTGCCAGCACCGGGGCGGGGCGCAGCGGCACGTTCAGGACGTTGGCGGCCAGGTGGATGCGTTCGGTGCGCGCGGCCACGTAGGACAGCAGCGTCCAGGTGTCCAGGAAACGCGGCTGGTAGGGGTGGTCCTGGAAGGTGACCAGGTCGAAAGCCAGCTCCTCGCTCAGCGCGGCCAGCTCGACCGGTGCCCCCGGGTCGTCGCTCGCCGGGGTCAGGAACGTCCCGAACCGCAGGGGGTGCCCGTAGTCCATGATCATTTCCTTTCGGCCGCGACCAGCTCGCGCACCGCGGGGGCGACCTCGCGGCCGAAGATCTGGAGCGCGGTGGGGTCGTCGCCGGCCAGGATGTAGGTGCCGAACCCGTACTCCAGCGTCAGCGCCGCGAGCTGCTCGGCCCACTGCCTGGGGGGTCCGGACAGCAGCCGGTCGTCGCGGGCGTTCCCGAAGCGGCCTCCGACGTTGATCAGCCGCCGCACCGCCGCCGGTGACCGCCCGGCCTCCTCGGCGGCCTCGTCGATGATCCGGTTGTCGGCGGCCAGCTCGTCCAGCCCCTGGACGTAGGCGAGGCTGGGCAGCCAGCCGTCGGCCTTGGCGCCGGTCAGCCGCAGCATGCGCGGCTTGTACGCGCCCAGCCAGATCCCGATGTCGTGTGCCGGTGCCGGGCCGCGCTTGGCCCCGTCCACCTGGTAGTACTCGCCGTCCAGACGGAAGCGCGCCTTGTTGCCGACGTCCCACACGCCCCGGATCACGTCGATCGCCTCGCTGAGCGCGTCGACGCCCTGCCCGGGGGTGAGCCGCCGCCCGCCCATGGCCTCGATGGCGTCCCAGAACCCGCCGGCTCCCAACCCGAGCTCGAACCGGCCCCCGCTGAGCAGGTCCAGGCTGGCCGCCGCCCGCGCCAGCACCGCCGGTGGGCGCAGCGGGAGGTTCAGCACGTTGCCGGACAGGTGGATCCTGTCCGTGCGCGCGGCCACGTACGACAGCAGCGTCCAGGTGTCCAGGAAACGCGGCTGGTAGGGGTGGTCCTGGAAGGTCGCCAGGTCGAGGCCCGCGGCCTCGGCGGTGCCTACCAGCTCCACGACCTGCTGCGGCGCCGCGTTGGACGGGGTGATGAAGGCCCCGAACTCCAGCTCGTGCCCGTAGTCGGACATCTCTCCTCTATTCCCTTCGCTCAGATCCGTAGACCCTGCAACATTACTAGTCGCTTCGAAATTCCTAGTGACATCGTGCGCGCTAGTCTGGAGGCATGGCAAGGACTGTGAAACGGACCACCGCCAACGCCACGGCCACCGCGCGCGGCTCGGTGGCCCACGCCTGCGTCCGCGCCGACGCCGCGCTCGCCCGCGCCTTCGAGTTCCTGGGGAAGCGCTGGAACGCCGTCGTCCTCGGCTCCCTGCGGGAGGGGCCGGCGGGCTTCCGCGAGCTGTCACGGGCGATCGGCGGGATCTCCGACTCCGTGCTGTCCGACCGGCTCGCCGACCTGTGCAAGGCGGGCCTCATCGAGCGGACCGTCGCCGAGGGGCCGCCGGTCGGCGTCTCCTACGCGCTCACCGATCGCGGCGCGGCCCTCATGCCCGCCCTGGAGCAGATCTCGTCCTGGGCCGAGGAGCATCTGCCGCCCGGCGACTGAGGTCAGCAGGCGCCGGGGCCGGGGGCCCGGCCGCCGGGGCGGCGGGCCTGGAACTCGCCCTCCCAGAACAGCGCGGCCTCCCGGTCGGCGTCCGAGCAGCCGCACTCCCGGGCGTGCCGGGTGGCGGACGCCGCCCGGCGCGCCAGGGCGGACGCGCGCACCGCGGCGCACCAGCAGTGATGGGCGACCGCGGCCCCGGTCGCCCGGCCGACCGCCGGGCCGTGGCCGGCGCAGTCGCACAGCGGTGACCCGCGCATCTCCAGTTCGTCGGCGATGGCCGCGCGCTGCGCGTCGAGCATGACCGCCATTCTCCCGGTGCCCGCCGGTCGGCGGGAACGTTGGCGGCCATGGCAGGATGACCGCTTCGAGAGGATCGCCCGATCCATGAGAGGTGTCCCTGTGAACCGGTCCGGCTCGTCCGTGCAGGCCGTGGTCACGGCCCTGGTGGGGCTGGTGTCCATCGCCGGGGCCTGCGCGCTCGCGCTGGCCGGTGGCCCGCTCTACGGGCCGGTGCCGTTCGCCCTGTTCGGGGCGGCGCTGCTGGTGTTCGCGCCGCTGGCGGCCCCGCCGCGCTGGAACGCTAAGCCCGAGGAGCGGAAGATCGAGCTCGGCGACGGGCCGGTCCGCGCCCTGGTGATCCCGTTCGCGCGGTGGCGGTTCGCCGCCCAGGCCGCCTTCACGCTCCTGGTGACGCTCGGCGGCCTGCTGGGCGTCGTGCTGGGCCTGGCCGCCGGCAAGTCCGGGTTCGCCTTCGCGATGGGCGTGTGGAGCCTGGTGATGGCGCCGATGGCGGTGCTCGCCGTACGGCGCCTGACGCTCCGGTGCCACCTGGCCATGACCTCCGACCGGCTCGACCTCTGGGCACCAGGCAACCGGATCCGCGTCGCCTGGGACGACGTGGAGTCCGTCGACCCGTTGCCGGCCGGCGGCCGCCTCCTCTACGGCATCACGCTGGCCCCCGGGGTGGACGCGCCCTCGGGGCGCGCGGCCGGACGGCTCACGGAGCGGTTCGGGGCGCACGTGTTCGTGCAGGCGGACTGGCTGACCGTCCACCCGGACGACGTCATGGAGGCGTTCACCCGCCACCTGTCCGGCGAGGACGGCGGCGGCCGCCATGACGGCGGCGTCATCGGCTGACCCGCGTCTCCCCGGGCCGGGCACGGGCGGCGCCCGGCAGTGTCCGACCAAGCGCGCGGAGTCGTTTGGGCAAGTGGTGATATTTATGGAAATTGACCGAAATGTCACCGTCGCAGTGCCGCCGGGCCCGCTCCCACCGGGGGATCCGCCCCCTGGCCGGGCACGGCCGCAGAAGGGCACTCCCCGATGCGACGACCGCTCCCGTTCGCCCCCGCCCTGGGCGCCGTCTCGATCAGCACGGTGATCAGCATGGTGATCAGCGCCGTGCTGATCGGCGCCGTGCCGGCGCCCGCGTCCGCCACCCCGCCGAACATCCCGTCCGCCGCGACCGCGGCGTCCCGCCTGGCCCAGTTGACCGTCGCCGCCGAGTCGCACGGCGACTCCTACGACCGCGACCTGTTCCCGCACTGGAGCACCGTGTCCGGCGCGTGCAACACGCGTGAGGAGGTGCTCAAGCGGGACGGCACGAACGTGGTCACCGACTCCTCCTGCGCGGCCACGTCCGGGTCCTGGTTCTCCCCGTACGACGGCGCCACCTGGTCGGCGGCGTCCGACGTGGACATCGACCACATGGTGCCGCTGTCGGAGGCGTGGGCGTCCGGCGCGTGGAGCTGGACGACCGCGCGCCGCGAGTCGTACGCCAACGACCTGGGCGGCCCCGAGCTGTGGGCGGTGACCGACAATGTCAACCAGTCCAAGGGCGACCAGGACCCGGCGCAGTGGCAGCCGCCGCGCGCCTCGTTCCGATGCACCTACGCCCGCGCCTGGATCCAGGTGAAGTGGTTCTACGGCCTCACCGTCGACAGCGCGGAGAAGAGCGCGCTCACCTCGATGCTCGGCACCTGCTGAACGGGCCGCCGCGCAATTGTCGCCATTCGCGGGGCGTCGTGACTGGCGTCTTGTCCCCTGGACAGGGACGCCCAGTCGTTCATGATCAAGTGCGTGACCGCCCAACACGTACCCCGCGGAGCCTCCGCGTGAGGCGACCGAAGAGCATCCCACCACGGCGAGCCGCAGGGCGTTCCTGTCGCTGTCGACGGCGGCCGCCGCCGTCACCGCCACGGCCGGGGCGGGCGTCGCGCTGACCGCCGCGCCCGCCGCCGGACCCGCCGGGCACCGGGGCTGGCCGGACGGACCCGGCAGGCCCATCACCCGGCAGCCGCCGGACGCCGAGCTGCGCGCCCTGCTGCGCGAGATCGATGAGGACAACATCGAGGCGATCGTCCGCAAGCTGGTGGGCTTCGGCACCCGGCACACCCTGTCCAGCCAGGACGACCCGGACCGCGGCATCGGCGCCGCCCGCGACTGGGTCCACGCCGAGCTGAGCCGGTACGCGGCGAAGTCGGGCGGCCGGATGACCGTCGGCTCCAGTCCTACGTCCAGGAACCCCGCGTCCCGGATCCCGGTCCCGACCCGCATCACCAACGTCGTCGCGACGCTGCGCGGATCGGTCACGCCCGACCGGATCCACGTGGTGTCCGGTCATTACGACTCGCGGGTCAGCGACGTCATGAACGCCACCGCGGACGCGCCGGGCGCCAACGACGACGCGTCCGGAGTGGCCGTGGTCATGGAGGTCGCCCGGGTGATGGCCTCCCGCCGTCCCGACGCCACCCTCGTCTTCACCGCGGTGGCGGGGGAGGAGCAGGGCCTGTACGGGTCGCGGCACCAGGCCGCGCGGTACCGGGCGGAGAACGCCGACGGCGGCTGTGAGGGGCGACGGGAGCCGTCGCCCGGTGCGGGCGAGGCGTTACCGTGACGCATTCGTTGTGCCGGGTGATATTGCCGCCGGGCCCGGGCCTGGCTACCCTCCGGGTCATTCAGCGACGTATGGGCATGAGGCCATCTATCGAAGGCATCCGCTCCCTTCCTGCCTCCGACGTCGGCGGTTTGGTGTTTCATTCGAGCCGGTACGGAGGCCGAGGACGGTGCAGGCCCAGGAATCCGCGCCCAGGAGCGGCCCTCCCCCTCGCGTCCTGCATCGTGTGGCGCGCGCCGTCCCGCCGCGGATGGTCGGCGTCGCGGTCCGGGCCCTCTACCCGCGGGTCGAGCCGGAGCTGGCGCGGGTCGAGGAGTTCGTCAGCCCCGGCGGGACGGCCGTCGACGTGGGCGGATGGTTCGGGCCCTGGACCGCCAGGCTCGCGCGTTCGGCCGACCGGGTGGTGACGCTGGAGGCCGCCCCGGAACTGGCGCGGCTGCTGCGGCGCGCCTTCCCCCGCTGCGAGATCGTCCATGCCGCCGCGTCGGACGAGTGCGGGCAGACGGAGCTGTGGATCCCGTCGTCGGTGCTGGTGGGCGTCGCCTCGGTGGAACGGCGCGTCGGCCGTCCCGTCCGGGTCCCGAAGGTGACCATCGACAGCCTGGGGCTGCGCGACGTCCGTTTCATCAAGATGGACATCGAGGGCCACGAGCTGTCCGCCCTGCGCGGCGCGCGGGCGACGATCGAGCGGGACCGGCCGGCGATCCTCGTCGAGCTGGAGGAGCGCCGTCGGCCCGTCAGGCCCGTCGTCGGGCTGCTGGAGGGCTGGGGGTACAAGGGCCGGGTGCTCATCGACGGGCGGTGGACGCCTCTCGACATCGACGACCTGATCGCCCGCCAGAGGGAGACCGCGGCGCAGGCCACGCGGGGCCTGGTGAGCCGGGCGGTGCGCCCGCATCCGCGCTATGTGAACCTCGTGCTGTTCACCGCCTGACCGGCCCGGCGCTCACAGGGCCTCGACCAGCCGGTCGGTGAACTCGGCGGTGGTGGCCGTGCCGCCCAGGTCGGGGGTGCGGACGTCGCTCTTGGCCAGGACCGTCGTGATCGCGCCGGTGACGGCGTCCGCGGCCTCCGGGTGGCCCAGGTGGTCGAGCATCATGGCGGCCGACCAGATCGTCCCGAGCGGGTTGGCGACGCCGCGTCCCGCGATGTCCGGCGCCGAGCCGTGCACCGGCTCGAACATGGACGGGAACCGGCGCTCGGGGTTGAGGTTGGCCGACGGCGCGATGCCGATGCCGCCCGCGACCGCCGCCGCCAGGTCGCTGAGGATGTCACCGAACAGGTTGGACGCGACGACCACGTCGAACCGCTCGGGTCGCAGCACGAACTTGGCGGCCAGGGCGTCGATGTGCTCCTGGTCCCAGGTCACGCCGGGATGGGCGGCGGCGCGCTCGGCGACCAGCTCGTCCCAGAACGGCATGGTGTGCACGATCCCGTTGGACTTGGTCGCCGACGTCAGCCGCCCGCCCCGCCGTCCGGCCAGGTCGAAGGCGTAGTCGAGGATGCGGGTGACCCCGGCGCGCGTGAACACCGACTCCTGGACGACGGTCTCCTCGGGGGTGCCGCGGTAGATCCGCCCGCCGATCTCGCTGTACTCGCCCTCCACGTTCTCCCGGACCACCACGAAGTCCACGCCGCCGTCCTCGCCTGCCGGGCGGGCGCCGCGCAGCGGGCTCGGCACGCCCTCGAACACGCGGATGGGACGCAGGTTGACGTACTGGTGGAAGCGGCGCCGGATCGGGATCAGCAGCCCCCACAGCGAGACGTGGTCGGGCACGCCGGGGCAGCCGACCGCGCCCAGCAGGATCGCGTCGTGCTCGCGGAGCCGGTCCAGGCCGTCCTCGGGCATCATGGCGCCCTCGCTCAGGTACCGCTCGCACGACCAGTCGAACTCGGTGTAGGCGAGGGTGACGCCGTGCCGCTCGCACACGGCGTCCAGGACCCGCCGTGCCGCCGGGACGACCTCCCGGCCGATGCCGTCGCCGGGGATCAGCGCGATGCGGTGATGTGCGCTCGTCATGACGACGATTGGATCAACGGGTGCGCGGGCGCGTCCAAGACGCGTGACCGATGCGGCTTATACGCCGCGCCTATCGTTCTCGGATCGTCCTAGCGGCGGGGCCTTTCGGCGGCGGAGGTCTTCGCCATCGTCAGGAACTCCTCGGCGACGGGGCTCAGCCAGCCCTTGCGGCTGACCAGGGCTAGGTCCAGCGTCGCGGGAGGGTCGAGGTCGCGTACCACCGCGCCCGCGCGCAGGGCCAGCGGCACCCACGCCTCCGCGAGGATCGCGACGCCCACCCCCTTGAGGACGAGCGACAGGATCGCCACCCGGTGGTCGGTCTCCACCGCTATCGGCACGTCCACACCGGACGCGCGGATCTCCTCGACCAGCCGCCGCATGCCGGTGCCGCGCTCACCGGCGATGAGCCGCTGCCCGGCGAGCCGTTCCCGCGGCAGCGGCGGCCCCGGGGCGAACGGCCCGTCGGCCGGCGCGACCACCACCAGCTTCTGCCGCTCGACGTGATGCAGATCGACCTCAGGCGCGGTCGGCCTCTCCCAGTCCGACAGCAGGCCCAGCTCGGTCACGCCGTTCCGCACCATCTCGATGACGGCGCCGGGCACGGGCGCGTCCCGCAGCACGACGTCCACCCCGGGATGACGGCGCGCGAAGTTCTGGATCATGGTGCTGAGCGGCTCGATCGCGGGCGACGGCATCGAGGCGATGGTGATCCGTCCCGTGCGCAGGCCCTGCGCGGCGTTGACGCTCTCCCGCGCCACCTCCAGGCTGCGGACGGCCTGCCGCGCCGGCCCGATCAGCGCCTTCCCCGCCTCCGTGAGCACGACCCGGCGCCCCGTCCGGTGGAACAGCGACGTCCCGAGATCCTTCTCCAAGGTCCGGATCGCCTGCGACAGCGACGGCTGCGCCATGAACAACGCCCCGGCGGCCCTGTTGAACCCCCCGTTGTCCACAACCGCAAGGAAGTACTCCAACTGCCGCACGTCCATGTGAACCTCCGTACCCCGGGGGACCCACACCTATAGGCATCGCCTATGAGTCCTGTAGCCGACGCGTCTTGGATTCGGTCAGGGCATTCCACCTTGAATGTGACCTGGGACACGGGGGGTCCGTCACAACTGAAGGACGCCGCCAGAAGGCGGGTTCAGGCTCCGAGGAGTGCTCCCATGAAATCCGACGAGACCGAGCCGCGACAGCCCGGCGTAGCCCCCACCGCCGCCAACCCATCCAACCGTCCCTCCGCCGGCTGGGCCGCGGGCCCGTCCGGTCCCTCCGCCGCCCCGTCCGGTCCCGCCCCAGGCCCCTCCAAGCCCGCCCCGGGTTCAGCCGGTGCCGCCTCTGGCCCGGCCGGGGGTGTCTCAGGCCCGTCCGGCCCGTCCACCCTGGTCGACGCCTCCGGGCGGACGGACGTCACCAAGGCCCTCATGGGCCAGGCCACCTACCGCAGCCTCGGCGAGCAGCGGCTCTCGCCCGCCGAGGAACGCTTCGAACGGGCGCGCCGCACCACGGGGCTGTGGCTGGCGCCGCTGGTGGCCGCCGTCTTCCTCGCCCTGCCGCTGGACATGGCGCCGTCCCAGCAGACCCTCGCGGGGATCCTGCTCGGCGTGATCGTCCTGTGGGTGACCGAGCCGGTGCCGATCCCGGTCGGCGGGCTCATCGGCGTCGCGGCGATCGTGGTGTTCGGCGTGGTGCCGCCGGACGACGCGCTCTCGCCGTTCGGCTCGCCCACCATCTTCACGTTCATCGGCGCGTTCATCCTCGCCCAGGCGATGCTGAAGCACGGCGTGGCGCGGCGGTTCGCGTTCTTCATGCTGTCGCTGCCGGGGGTCGGCCGGTCCACGTTCCGGCTGATCGTCGCGTTCGGCGTGATCACCTGCCTGCTGTCGGCGTTCGTGTCCAACACCGCGACCGTCGCGATGCTGCTGCCCACCGCGCTCGGCCTGCTCACCGTCATCGCCAAGATGCTCCAGGACCGCGGCATGGTCGCCCCCGGCTTCGACCCCGCGCGTCTCCGCGTCGGCGCCGCGCTGGTGCTGATGCTCGCGTACGGCGCCAGCGTCGGCGGCCTGCTCACGCCCGTGGGCAGCCCGCCCAACCTGATCGGGCGCGGGCTGATCGAGGAGGCCACCGGCGAGCGGATCTCCTTCGCGCAGTGGACGCTGACCGCCCTGCCGCTGTGCGCGGCGATGTTCGTCGTCCTGGCCGTCGTCCTGCTGCTGCTCAACCGGCCGGAGATCCGCCGGATCGAGGGCGTCCAGGAGTACGTGCGGCAGGAGCGCGCCCAGCTCGGGCCGATGAGCCGGGCGGAGGTCACCACGCTGGCCGCGTTCGGGATCACCGTCGCCCTGTGGATCTTCCCCGGCGTGGTGGCGCTGGTGGCCGGCACCGACTCCTCCGTGTACGAGACGGTCGGCGACCGGCTGGACGAGGGGATCGTCGCGGTGCTGGGCGCGTCGCTGCTGTTCCTGCTGCCCACCGACTGGAGGCGCCGCGAGACCGCGCTCAACTGGAGCGACGCCGCCCGGATCGACTGGGGCACGATCCTGCTGTTCGGGACGGGCATCATCTTCGGCTCGCTGCTGGCCGACACCGGGCTGGCGAAGACGATCGGTGATTCGGCCTCCGACGCGCTCGGGCTGTCCAGCCTGTTCTTCATCACCGCGTTCGCCGCAGTGCTGGCCATCCTGATCTCGGAGACGACCAGCAACACCGCGTCGGCCGCGGTGGTGGTGCCGATCATCATTCCGATCGCCGCCGCGGCCCAGGTCGATCCGTTCGTCCCGGCCCTGGCCGCCACGTTCGCCGCCTCGTTCGGCTTCATGCTGCCGGTGTCCACGCCGCAGAACGCGATCGCCTACGGGTCCGGCGTCGTCCCCATCACGACGATGATCCGGTCCGGGTTCACGTTCGACATCATCGGCGCGCTCCTCATCATCCTGGGCCTGCCCCTGATGGTGGCCCTCACCGGAATAGGAGGCTGACACAGGAACACGGGCACAGGAACACGGGCACAGGAGCACGGACACAGAAGCACAGGCGCAGAAGTACGGAAAGGGGGCGTGCGCGGCCGATGCCGCCGCCATAACCTCCGTTCAGGGCGGTTCCGCGGCGAAAAGGAGAAGGCGGTCATGGGCAAGCTGGACGGGAAGGTCGCGTTCATCACCGGGGCGGCGCGGGGCCAGGGCCGCAGCCACGCGGTACGGCTCGCGCGGGAGGGCGCCGCCATCATCGCGACCGACACCACGGCGAAGGTCGAGTCCGTCCCCTATCCGCTCGCCACGGCCGAGGACCTGGCCGAGACCGTCCGGCTGGTCGAGGACGCGGGCGGCCGGATCGTGGCCCGCGACGCCGACGTCCGTGACTCGCACGCCCTGGCCGCCGCCGTCAAGGAGGGCGTCGACCTGTTCGGGCGGCTCGACATCGTGCTGGCCAACGCCGGTATCTCCAGTCCGGCGCCGACGTTGCTGATGAGCGACGACACCTGGCAGGACATGATCGACATCAATCTGACCGGGGTGTGGAAGACCCTCAAGGCGTCCGTCCGGCACATCGTCGCCGGCGGGCGCGGCGGCTCGGTCGTCATCACCAGCTCGATCGCCGCGATCCACGCCCACGAGAACACCGCGCACTACTCGGCCGCCAAGGCCGGGCTGGTCATGCTGATGAAGGTCCTCGCCAAGGAGCTGGCTCCGCACAGCATCAGGGTCAACACCGTCCACCCGACGACGGTCGCCACGGGCATGGTCCTGAACGAGGCCACGTTCCGCCTGTTCCGTCCCGACCTGGACGACCCGACCCGCGCCGACTTCGAGGAGGCGGCCCGTACCCTCAACCGCCTCCCGATCGCCGCGCTGGAGCCGGAGGACGTGTCCGACCTGGTCCTCTTCCTGGTGTCCGACGAGGCGAAGTACATCACCGGGACCACCCAGGTCATCGACGCCGGCGGAGTCCTCTGACAACACCGGGGCGGGACCTCAGCCCATGGATCTGGCGCCGTCCAGGGACTCGCGGAGGATGTCGGCGTGCCCGGCGTGCTGGGCGGTCTCCGCGATGAGGTGCTGGAACTGGGCGGCGCGGTTCGCCCAGTGCTCCTCGCCCTTCGCCACGTGCTTGATCAGGCCGCCCAGGCACAGCTCGCTGACGGTGGTGCGGCGGCCGCCCTGTTCGTCGTCCAGGCCGTGGGCGGTGAAGCGCAGGAAGTGGCGGTGCTTCTCCAGCGTCGCCGGCAGGTCGGCGCGCTCACCGGTCAGGGACGGGGCCTGGGTCGAGGGTCATGGGATGTGCCCTTCGTTGCGGGTCGGCTCGTTGTCGAGACCACGCTGAGAGCGATAGCGGTCAGTTTCCGGCCTCAATATGCGGCAGACTTCGGGGCATGGCGAGCACGGGCACGCGGACCTTGCGGTTGCTGGCGTTGCTGCAGAAGCGGCGCTACTGGCCGGGCCCCGAACTGGCCGAACGCCTCGGGGTCTCGCAGCGCACCCTGCGCCGGGACATCGACCGGCTGCGCGAGCTGGGGTATCCCGTGCAGGCGCGGCGTGGCGTGGAGGGCGGCTACGAACTGGCGGCGGGGGCGGCGCTGCCGCCGCTGCTGGTGGACGACGACGAGGCGGTCGCCCTGGCCGTCGGGTTGCAGACGGCTGCGCAGGGCACGGTCGGGGGACTCGGGGACGCCTCGGTGCGGGCGCTGGCGAAGGTGGTGCAGGTGATGCCGTCCCGGCTGCGCCGCAGGGTGGAGGCGCTGGCCGCGATGACCGTCCCGGCCGCCTGGGACGCGGGGGCGCCGATGAACGTGGATCCGTCCGTCCTCACCGGCGTGGCCCTCGCCTGCCGGGACTCCGAACGGCTCCGCTTCTCCTACACCGCCGCGGACGGCCACGAGACCGAGCGGGACGTCGAACCGCATCGTGTGGTGTCCCTCGGCCGCCGCTGGTATCTGGTCTGCTACGACCTGGACCGGCACGACTGGCGCAGCTTCCGGCTCGACCGGCTCTCGTCGCCGCGCGGCACCGGCGCCCGGTTCCGGCCGCGTGAGCTGCCCGCGCCGGACGCCGCCGCGTTCGTCCGCGCCCGCATCGAGGACCTGTGGTCGGTTCACGATGTCGAGGTGCTGGTGGACGCGCCCGCCGAGACGGTGAGCGCGCGGATCGGGCGGTGGGTCACGGTCGAGGAGGCCGGCGCCGGGCGCTGCCGCGTGCGGCTGGCCACCGACTCGCTGGACTGGGTCGCCTACGCCCTCGGCGTGGTCGGCGCCGGCTTCCAGGTGGTGTCCCCGCCCGAACTGCTCGACCACGTCCATGACTGGGGACGCCGCTTCACCGCCGCCACGCAGGGCACGCCCGCCACGAACGGCACGCACGGCACGCACGGAACGCACGCCACGGCCCCCTGATCCCTGGAAGATGGATCCATTTTCGGAGTTGCTCGCTGCAAGTCGGCCAAAATTGCTGCTGGACGAGCGCCTTTCAGCGGTTCATAGTGAGTATCGGATCCATTGAGGGGCCTGGACGAGCTCCAGAAGAGGTGAGTCATGCCACGGATCGGTTACGTCCCGCTGGAGGCGATGGACGAGCGGATGCAGGAGGAGATGCGCCGGTGTGCGCGGGAGGGCACGCCGCGTCCGGAGAGCTCCGCCGTCCGGGCGCACGCGCCCAACGCGTTCTGGGCGTTCACGGACTCATGGGAGGCGATCTTCCGCAAGGGGGTGGTGGACCACGCCATCAAGGAGCTCTGCCGCGTCTACGTCTCCCGCACGGTCAAATGTGAGTTCTGCGGCAACCAGCGCTCGATCCAGGCCAGCACGCAGGGTCTTCTGGAGCAGCAGTACGACGACCTCCTCAACTTCGAGTCGTCCGACCGCTACGACGAGCGGCAGAAGGCCGCGCTCGCCTACACCGAGGCGATCGCGTGGCGGCTCGACGTCGACGACGAGTTCTGGGAGCGCATGCACCGGCACTTCACCGAGCCGGAACTGGTGGAGCTCGGCTGCTTCGTGGCGCTGACCTTCGGCCAGCAGAGCTGGCTGCGCCTCCTGGACATCGACCACCACCAGTACCTGGCCGGGACCGACGCGTCGCTGGCGCCCGGCTTTCGCACCCCCGAGGAGCAGGAGAAGACCAAGAGCAGCCCGGACTACTGGGCGAGGTCGTGACCACCGCCGACGTTCCGGACGGGCCGGCGCACTGGCCGGTGGGCCGGCCCGCCGCCGTCGAGCGGGTCGAGGGTTCCGCGGTTCCGGTGCGGTACTACCTCGCCGAGACGCTCGACGGCCTCTACACCCCGTACGCCCTCCGGACGCCGCCAGGCCCCGGCCCGCATCCCTTCGTGTTCCTCGCGTACGGGAACGGCGGGGGCGGGCTGGAGTGGCTTCGTGACCGCGTCCACAACTACGCGTACATCACCGAGAGGCTGCTGGAGGCGGGGTACGCGTGCGCCTGGGCCCGGTACCGCGCCGAGGTCGAGCTGGGCTATCACCGGGGCGGCCCGCTCGTTCGCGACCGCCGCCAGGGCATGGACCTGTTCAACCGCTCGCCGCTGGAGTTCGAGGACGAGCTGGCGATCCTCCAGCACGTCCGCGCCCTGCCGGACATCGACGCGGCCCGGATCGCCCATGTCGGCGTCAGCCACGCGGGGGAGATGCTGTTCAAGCTCGCGTCCGCCTTCCCGGACGCCGTCGCGTGCGGGGTCGCCTGCGAACCCGCCAACCACGAGTTCCTCGACCTGAGCACCGACCACACCGTGACCGTCAACCCCGACACCGCGATGCGCGACATCGAGGAGATGCAGATGCGGTCACCGGCCGCCGTGCGCAAGCGCGTCAACGAGCGGCTGGCCCTGGAGCGCATCGCGCCCATCACGATCCCCATCCTCGTGATGGGCCGGGACGACGACCATCTGCAAGGCATCTTCCGGGTCAGCTACGACCTGCTGGCCGAGGCGGGCAAACCCGCCGAGTGGGTCTCCTGGGACCACGACCTGCACGGCTACATCTTCCCGCACGGCACGTCGGTGGACCCGGTCCAGGAACGCGCGATCACGGGAGTCATCGACTTCCTCGGCCGCCACCTGCGCCAGGGCGGCCGACAGGGCGATGCATAGGGTGGCACCGCCTCACAGGCCCAGCGCCTGGCGGAGGTACGGGGCGTGGCGGCGCGCCACGGGGACGGTTTCGTGGGCGCGGGAGTCCGTGCACAGGAGAAGCGTGCCCTTGAAGCCGCGTTCGATCTCCCGTATCCGTCCCAGGTTGACCAGGAAGCGGCGGTGGACGCGCAGGAAGCCCTTGTCCTCCAGTTGCCGTTCGAGCCGGTCGAGGCCGCGGGTGGCGGAGAGCAGCCTGCCCTGGTCGCTGGTCAGCCAGACGTTGTTGTGGTCGGCCTCGGCGTAGCGGATCTCGCGCGGGTCGAGCAGGACCCACCGGTCGTCCCGGAGCGCCACCACGCGGGCGGGGAACGAGCGGGGCGGGGGCGGCGGTGAGGCGAGCAGGGGGTCGCCGGACGAGCCTCCGAAGGGCGGCTGGTCGTCCGGGGACCCGAACGCCATCAGCAGGCCGATCACCCGGGTCGCGGCGAAGACGGGGCGGACGGCCACCGAGATCGGAGTGCCGAGGAAGGGCACGAAGACCTGGGTGACGCCCGTCCAGTGCGGGTCCTGGCGGGCGCGCTCGACGGCGCGGCGGGCCAGCCGGGGCAGCGTGGGGAGCTGGGGCGTCCAGCGGTGCGCGGGCGCGTAGGCGGGGGTGTCGGCGGGCGTGCCCAGCAGGACCGCGGCCTCGCTGTTGGCGAGCACGACCTTCCCGGCGGGGTCGACCGCGGCGAGGGGCGTGCCGGGCGGGACGCGGGCGTCGGTGATGGAGGCGGCCAGCATCGCGCCGCTGTCGTAGGCGCGCTGCCGCAGCTTGGCCTCGGTGGCGGCGGCGACCTTGCGCAGCCAGGGCAGGACGTCGTCCGACAGCGGGGTCCTCCAGCAGGAGATGTTGAGGACGGCGAGCGGGTCCTGGGTCACGACGTCCCGGACGGCGACGCCCGCGCACACCCACGGGTGGAAGCCGCGGCACCAGTGCTCGGGGCCGCGCACCATGATCGGGCGGTGGCTCTCCAGGGCGGTGCCCATGCCGTTGGTGCCGGTCGCCCACTCCGACCAGGTGGACCAGGGCGCCAGGTTGCTGTCGGCGGCCAGGTGCAGGATCCGCCGGCTGCCCCAGGACGCGAGGATGCGCCCGTCGGGGTCGGCCACGGTGACGATGCCGTCCAGGCCGTCCACCTCGGTGGCGGCGGTGGTGGCCAGGCCGCCGAGCTCGGCGAACACCACGTCGTTGTCGATGGTGTGGGAGCTGTCCTCGGACGCGGCGGGCGCCTTCTCCAGGCCGGGATCGACCTCGTACTCCTCCCGGCACCGGTACCAGGACATCAGGATCTCCGGCCGGACGCCCTGGACGCTGTCGTCACCGGCGGCGAACCGTTCCCAGGCCGCCGTGGTGATTTTGAGATTGTCGCCCGCGAGGGCGATCCCGCTCGTTGCGGTGGAGCCGCCGTTCGTTGGGTCTGTCGCGCCGTTCATCCCAGCTCCCTTGGGTGGTGGAGAGGTCTGTCCGAGGATCGTGATCATTCGGACGGACCGACCACGTGACGCGGGGCCGCCGTGCACACCGGTTCAGGCCCAGGCTAGCTCCCAGGTAACGGCCCTCCAAGGGTGAAAACGGTACAGAAGCGAAGAAAAGGGGTGTTGCGGGCATGCGTGCCGTGGTGTACCGGAAGCCCTTCGAAGTGGCGGTCGAAGAGGTGCCCGACCCCCGGATCGAGCAGCCCAACGACGTGATCGTCCGGATCACCTCGGCCTGCATCTGCGGGTCGGACCTGCACATGTACGAGGGGCGGACCGCCGCGGAGCCGGGGCTGGTGCTCGGCCACGAGAACCTCGGCGTCATCGACGAGGTGGGCAGCGGCGTCACCACCCTGGAACGGGGCGACCGGGTGGTGATGCCGTTCAACGTGGCCTGCGGCTTCTGCAAGAACTGCCTCGCCGGATTCACCGGCTTCTGCCTCACCGTCAACCCGTCGGGCTTCGCCGGCGGCGCCTACGGCTACGTCGCGATGGGCCCGTACCCCGGCGGGCAGGCCGAGTACCTGCGCGTCCCGTTCGCCGACTTCAACTGCCTGAAGCTGCCGCCCGGCACCGACCACGAGACCGACTACGCGCTGCTCGCCGACATCTTCCCCACCGGCTACCACGGCTGTGAGCTGGCCGGCGTGTCGCCGGGCGAGACGGTGGCGGTGTACGGGGCGGGACCCGTGGGGCTGATGGCCGCCTACTCCGCGCTGCTGCGCGGCGCGTCCCGCGTCTTCGTGGTCGACCGTGTCCCCGAACGGCTCGCCAAGGCGCGCGAGATCGGCGCGATCCCCGTCGACTTCTCCGCGGGCGACCCCGTCGAGCAGATCAGGGACCGGACCGGCGGCGAGGGCACCGACAAGGGCATCGACGCCGTCGGCTACCAGGCACTGGTCGGCGGGGAGGACGGCGAGGCCCGGGAGGACCCGGCCGCCGTGCTGAACCAGCTCGTCGACACCGTCCGCCCCACCGGCGCGCTGGGCGTGCCCGGCCTGTACGTGCCGTCCGACCCGGGCGGGGTGGACGAGGCCGCCAAGCGGGGCGTGCTGGCCGTCGCGGTCGGGCGGCTGTTCGAGAAGGGCCTGCGCGTCGGCACCGGGCAGGCGAACGTCAAGCGCTACAACCGGCGGCTCCGCGACCTCATCAGCGAGGGCCGGGCGGCCCCCGGCTTCGTGGTCTCCCACCAACTCCCTCTCCAGGAGGCGCCCATCGCGTACCAGAAGTTCGACCAGCGGGTGGAGGGCTACACCAAGGTCATCCTCAAGCCCGACAGCGGCCTGGGACCCGACCCATGACGGCACCCGCGACCGACCCCACGACCGATGACGACCTGTGTTACCGGCCACGAGCGTGGCCATGGACGGCGAGCCGAAGCAGCTTCGACTGGGAGGTGAAGTGATGGCGACCCCCACGGACGAGCGATCCGCGCTGGTGAGCGAGATCGGGCTGGACAGGCAGAACGGGGCCGCGCTGGGCCGGGTGCTGGCCACCGGCAACATCGGCAAGGCCGAGGAGGGCCCCGACGGCCGGATGAAGGCCACCATCCGGATCAGGGAGGACCAGCTTGTCTACGACCCCTCGGTGCTCGTTATCCCCCATGGGGGCGACCTCGACATCGAGATCTACAACGACGACAAGAACACCCATTGCGCGCTTTTCCCGAGCAATGGCGACCATCAGTTCATCTGGCTGGTGAACCATTCGCGCGGCACGGCGAGCCTGAGGCTCGACGGCCCCGGCTACTACTGGTACGGCTCGCCCACCGGCAACGACGAGGGACGCGGCCTCACCGGCGCCATCGTCGTGATGGGCGAGGTCCCCGACGACGCCAAGCTCGACCGGCCGGCCCAGCCACGACCGTAGAAAGGAGCAGTTGATGGCGGAATATGTGGACGCGGGGAAGGCCGTCGACTGGTCGTCCCTGAGCGGGGTGGTCGGGAGCGCGCCGCCGACCGTGACCAACGTCGGCTACGAGCGCCTGCTGCACGCACGCTCGGAGCCGCAGAACTGGCTCACCTACTTCGGCGCCTACGACGGGAAGCGGTACTCGCCGCTGGAGCAGATCAACGTCGACAACGTGCGGCGCCTCACCCCCGCCTGGGTGTTCCAGTGCGGGTCCGCCGGGTTGCAGGCGGGCGGGTCGACGTACGCGTTCGAGGCGTCCCCGATCGTGGTGGACGGCGTCATGTACGTCACCGGCTGGGACGGCTACTGCTGGGCCCTGGACGCGGTGACCGGCAAGGAGCTGTGGCGGTACAAGCACGCCACGCCGTTCGACACCTCCCTGTGCTGCGGCAACGTCAACCGCGGCGTCGCGGTGGCGCACGGCAAGGTCTACATGGTCACGCCGAACGCGCATGTCATCGCGCTCGACGCGGAGACCGGCAAGGTCGTGTGGGACCGCACCAACGGCGACGTGCGGGCGGGCGAGAGCGCCACGCTGGCCCCCCTGGTCGTCAAGGACATGGTCATCGTCGGCAGCGCCGGCGGCGAGTTCGGGGTGCGCGGCCATCTCGACGCGTTCGACCTGGAGACGGGCGAGCGCCGGTGGCGCACGTACACGATCCCGAAGCCGGGCGAGCCCGGCTCCGAGACCTGGCCGGCCGACGGCGAGCAGTGGGCGCGGGGCGGCGGCAACCCGTGGATCACGCCCACCTACGACCCTGAGCTCAACCTGCTGTACACCGGGACCGGCAACCCCGCGCCCGACTTCGACGGCGAGGTGCGGCCGGGCGACAACCTCTACACCGACAGCTGCATCGCGGTGAACCCCGACAACGGGGAACTGGTCTGGCACTACCAGCACAATCCGCACGACCTGTGGGACTACGACAGCATTTCGGAGAACACCCTCTTCGAAATGGACGGCCGCAGATTCCTGGGGCATTTCAACAAGAACGGTTACGCCTACATTCTCGACCGCACCAACGGCGAGGTGGAGAGGGTGTTCCCGTTCGTCGACCGGATCGACTGGGGGACGGTGGACTCCAAGGGGCAGATCGAGGTCCACAAGTACCCCGACGAGGAGGGCGTGCCGGTCCACTTCTACCCCGGTCCGGGCGGCGGCAAGGAGTGGACGCACAACGCCTACAGCCCGAGGACGGGGCTCTTCTACGTCCCGGTCCAGGACGTCGGCGCGACCGCGACGCGGCGGCGCAGGGAGTTCAAGGAGGGGATCCCGTACTGGGGCGCGGGCGTCGCCGTGGACACCGAGGGCATGGCGGGTTCGATCAGCGCCTTCGACCCGGCCACCGGCCGGGAGGTGTGGCGCTGGCGCAACGAGGTGCCGATGTGCGCGTCGGTGCTGGCCACGGCGGGCGACCTGGTGTTCGCGGGCGAGCCCACCGGGGAGTTCAACGCGCTGAACGCCCGTACCGGCGAGCTGCTGTGGCAGTTCCAGTGCGGCAGCGGCCACCACGGCAGCCCGTCCACCTACAGCGTCGGCGGACGGCAGTACATCGCCGTGCCGAGCGGCTGGGGCGGCTGGATCGAGGGCTTCGCCCCCGGCATGCTCGCCGGGACCCACGGCGCCGCCCTCTTCGCGTTCGCCCTGCCCGACTAGCGGCGCCCGCACGCCCACGCCCGAACGGTCCCGAGACCACGAGGGAGGAGGTGAAACGCATGGTGAAAGGTAGGGAGCGCGAGAGCGTCGCCCCCCGGACCGACCTGTCCGAGTGGGAGACCCCCGCCTTCGAGGAGGTCGGTGTCTCCGCCGAGGTGACCGCGTACTTCGGCGTGTTGGACTTCGAGGACGACTAGCCCGCCCCGGGCGGGTCAGGCGCGGCGGGAGGCGTCCGGCGGTGGTGCCGGGCGCCGCCCGCCCGGTGCGCGGAGAGGTGATCGACGTTGTGGGTGCGCGTGCTCGGGTCGGCGGCCGGCGGGGGATTTCCGCAGTGGAACTGCACCTGCCCTCCGTGCGACGCGGTACGGACCGGCTCCAGGCCCGCACGGCCGCGTACCCAGTCGTCCATCGCGGTGAGCCCCGACCACCGGCGGTGGTTCCTTTTCAACGCCTCACCCGATGTGCACGCCCAGATCGAACGCTCCCCGGCCTTGGGGCCCTCTGCCGGACGGGCCGTCCCGCTGGAGGCGGTGCTGCTGACCGACGCGGAGCTGGACCACACGCTGGGCCTGCTCCTGCTGCGGGAGGGACGCGGGCTCCGGCTCCATTGCACCGAGGCCGTGTACGAGGCCCTGCGCGACGGCAACTCGCTGCTCCGGACGCTGGAAGCGTACTGCCCCGTCACCTGGCATCCGGTCGTGCCGGGCGACGACGTCGCGTTGTGCGACGGCCTGTCGTACCGGGCCTTCGACGTGCCGACGACCAAGCGGGCGCGGTTCGGCCCCGATGACGCGCCCGGACGGGTGGTGGGCTACCGGCTGAGCGGGGAGGACGGCCGGTCGGTGGTCTACCTGCCGGGCGTCCAGGAGCTGACGCCCGGGGTGCTGGAGGCGGTGGACGGCTGCGACTGCCTGCTCGTCGACGGGACCTGCTGGAGCGACGACGAGCTGATCCGGCTCGGCCTGGCCGCCAGGACCTCACGGGACATGGGCCATGTGCCCATCGGCGGGCCGGACGGCAGCCTCGTCCGGCTGTCCTCGCCGCCCGCCGCCCGGCGCACCATCTATCTCCACGTCAACAACACCAACCCGATCCTGATCGAGGACTCGCCCGAACGGCGGGCCGTCGAGAGCCGCGGCATGGAGGTGGCCGTGGACGGGATGGAACTGCGGATCTGAGAGCGGCCATGGTGACGGTAACAACGGAGAACGACGGCTTCGTGGGCGCGTTGCGCGCGCAATCCCGGCGCTACCACGACCGGCATCCCTTCCACCGCAAGATGAACGAGGGCGCGCTGAGCCGCCGCCAGATCCAGGGCTGGGCGGCCAACCGCTTCTACTACCAGCTGAACCTGCCCCGCAAGGACGCCGCGATCATCGCCAACTGTCCTGACCGCGACGTCCGCCGCCGCTGGATCCAGCGCATCCTGGACCACGACGGGACGGCGGACGGCGAGGGCGGGATCGAGGCGTGGCTGCGGCTCGGCGAGGCCCTCGGCCTGGACCGGGACGAGCTGCTGGACGAGCGGCACGTCGTCCCCGGCGTCCGGTTCGCCGTCGACGCCTACGTGACCTTCGCCCGTACCCGGCCGTGGGTCGAGGCGGTGGCGTCCTCGCTCACCGAACTGTTCGCCCCGGGCCTGATGGCCGAACGGCTGGCCGCCTTCGAACGCCATTACCCGTGGATCGACCGCGCGGGCCTCGCCTATTTCCGGGCCCGCCTCACCCAGGCCCCCCGTGATTCGGAGCACGCCATGGAGGTGGTGACGAAGTACTGCCGGACACCGGCCGAGCAGTCGGCCGCGGTGGCGGCGCTGGCGTTCAAATGCGACGTGCTGTGGAGCATGCTCGACGCCACCGAACGGGCCTATCCGGATGGTTAGCGTGCGCGCCGTCGGCGACACTGACCGTCCCCGCCTCGCGCCGCACGTGCGGCTGGAGTTCGACCCGGCGCGGGGACGTCACATGCTGTTGTCCCCGGAGGCGGTCACCGTCCTGAACGCGACGGGCGCGGCGGTCCTCGGCCTGTGCGACGGGCGCCGCACCGTCGCCGGGATCGTGGCCGAGCTGCGCGGACGCTACGAGGTGGTGATCGACGGGGAGGTGCGGGAGTTCCTCGCCCGGCTGGTCGCCGCGCGCCGGCTGGAGATGGGGGACGGGGATGGATAGGCCGTTCGGTCTGCTGGCGGAGCTCACCTACGACTGCCCGCTGCGCTGCTCGTACTGCTCCAACCCGCTCGACCTGGGCGCGTACCGGGACGAACTGGCGACCGGCGAGTGGCGGAGGGTCATGGCCGAGGCCCGGGACCTGGGCGTCCTGCACCTGCACCTGTCCGGCGGCGAGCCGCTGCGGCGCCGCGACCTGGTGGACCTCGTCCGGGAGGCGCGGGACCTGGGCCTCTACACCAACCTCATCACCAGCGCGCTCGGCCTGTCGTCCCGGCGGGCCGAGGAGCTGCGGGCGGCGGGACTCGACCACGTCCAGATCAGCGTCCAGGCCGACCGTCCGGAACTGTCGGACCGGCTCGCCGGCCTGCCGTCCTTCCAGCGCAAGCTCGCGGCGGCCCGCCTGGTGAAGAAGCTGGGCTGGCCGCTGACGCTGAACGTCGTCCTGCACCGGCACAACATCGACCGGATCGACCGCATCCTCGAACTGGCCGAGGAACTGGACGCCGACCGCATCGAACTGGCCAACACGCAGTACTACGGCTGGGCCTGGCGGAACCGGGACGCCCTTCTGCCGAGCGGCTCCCAGCTCGACCGCGCCGAGACCGTCGTGCGCGCGGCCCGCCGACGCCTGGAGGGACGGATGGAGGTCATCTACGTCCTCCCCGACTACTACACCCGCTACCCCAAGCCCTGCATGGGCGGCTGGGGCAGACGGCAGCTCACCGTCATCCCCAACGGCGACGTCCTGCCGTGCCCGGCCGCGCACACCCTGCCGCTTCCCCGCGCGAACGTCCGCGAGCACGGCCTGGCGTGGATCTGGGAGCGGTCACCGATCTTCCGGCGGTTCCGCGGGACGGACTGGATGCCGGAGCCCTGCCGGAGCTGCGACCGCCGCGAGCTCGACTTCGGCGGCTGCCGCTGCCAGGCGTTCCAGCTCACCGGCGACGCGTCCTGCACCGACCCCGCCTGCCACCTCTCTCCTGACCACGCGCTCGTGGAGGACGCGGTGAACAACGCCGACCGGCCCCTGCCACCCCGTGAGCTCCTGCCCCGGGAGGTGCCGCGATGACCTCGATCCTCGTCTTCGCCGCGGGCGCGGTGCTGCTGATCTACAGCGCGGAGAAGCTGATCGGCTACCTCGTGGGCGTCGCGAGCGGGCTCAGGGTCTCCATCTTCCTGCTCGCCATCGTCTTCACCGGCATCGAGTTCGACGACGTGTTCCTGGGCGTCGCGCTGAACCTGGAAGAGGTCGAGGACGTCGCGTTGGGCATCGTGCTGGGCACCGCCATCTCGATGACCGGGGTCGTGCTGGCGCTCGCCGCGATCCTCACCCCCACCAAGGTGACCATCCCGCGCGACTACCTGCTCGTCTTCGCGCTGGCCCCGCTCCTGATGATCGTGTTCGTGGTGCTGGAGCCTTTGGACGTGGTCGAGGGGCTGGCGTTGCTCGGGCTGTTCGGGACCTTCCTCGCCTACGTCGCGGTCCGCGAGTCCAGAGGGGACAAGCCCATCTTCCGCGACGCCGAACTGTACGAGGCGTATGTCGCCGTCCGCGCGTCCCGGGAAGGGGACGGGGGGACGGCCACCCTCACCGGCACGCGCCCGGCCACGGCGGATCCCGGGCGGACACCACCGGAGACCCATCCGGGACGGCATTTCTCCGAGGCCGCCCCGTTCGCGGAGGCGCGCAGGCACTCGGGGTGGGCGGGCCTGTGCCTGGCGGTGCTGGCCCTGGCGGGCCTGGTCGCCGGCGCCGCGATCACGGGCATGGGAACCGAGGGCATCCTGGAGACCTACGGGCTGGAGGGCACCCTCTTCGGCGCGACGATCGCCACGGTCGTCCTCACCGTCGAGGACGTCTTCCTCACCGTGGAACCCGCCCGCAAAGGCGCCCCGGAAATCGGCGTCGGAAACGTCATCGGAAGCGTGGTGTTCTCCGTCACCGGGAAACTCGGGGTGATCGTGCTGGCGGGCGGCCTGGTGATAGCGCCCGACGTCCTCACCTGGCACCTGCCCGCCCTTGTCGTCCTCACCGGTTTCGCGGCGTACGTGCTGCACACGGGCGAGCTGAAACGGTGGCACGGCGTCGTGCTGCTGGCCTTCTATATCGCCTATTGGATCGTCAGCTTCACGGCCTTCGGAACCGCGCCCGTCGAGGTGGACTGACCCATGAGGAGGATGCGGGAGTCAGAAACGGCGCTCTAAGATCGGAGCGGCGATTCGCGCCCCCGCCGGCCGCGGGCGCCCGTTTCTCACCGCAGGGATGTGCCATGGCCAAACCTCCGTCACCCGGGTCGCCCTTCGACACGCCGCCACCCGGGTACGGGCCGCCGCCGCCCGTCAAGGGGCCTGCGCCGGTGACGCTTCCGCCCAGGAATCCGCGGATCACCGCGCTGGTCGCGGGGGCGATGCTGCTGCTCCTGATCGCGGGCGCCACGGTGGTCGGCTTCCAGTTGCTCCAGGACGACGGCGACCCCGGCCCGGTCGACCTGCGCCAGCCCCTGCTCATCCAGCAGGTGGCGCAGGTCCAGCCCCCGCCGTGCCCGGCCGGGATGTTGCGGGAGACCGCGGGAACCGAGTGCTTCAAGCTGGAACCCGGCGGGATGACGGTGCGGCGCCTTGAGGAGATCCGGCTCGTCCCGCCCGGACCCCAGGGACCTGAATGGGGCATCGCCCTCACGCTGACGCAGACCGACGCCGCGATCTTCGGCAACCTGACGATACGCGCCAGGACGGCGGACAGCGGCACCGCGGCGAACCGGATCGCCATGGTCGTCGGCGACGTGGTCGTGTCGGCCCCGACGGTCACCGGCGTCATCACGGGCGGTCAGGTGCAGATCTCCGGGCGGTTCGACCGGCCCGCCGCCGAACGCCTGATAGAGCGGCTGACGGGCCGCCCGCCGTCCTGACCCGCCCGTTTCACGCTTCCGTCCCCGGGGACCACGCACCCTGCCGGGGCAGAACGTTCGACATCGAGTTCGACTTCGTCTCCCACCGCCTCGTCATCCGCGACAGCGGCGGCGCCGTCGAGGACTTCGCGCTGGAGCCCATGGCCGTCGCCGACTTCTACGCCCGGACGATGGCCGCCTTGGACGCGCTCGGGATAGAGGCGCCCATCTACGCCAGGCCCAACGAAGTCGAACCGGCCATCCCCTTCGCCGAGGACCACCGGCACGCCTCGTACGACGGCCATGCGGTACGGCTGTTCTGGCTCCAGTTGCTCCAGGCGTCCCGGGTCCTGGGCGAGTTCAGGTCACGCTTCATCGGCAAGGTCAGCCCCGTCCATCTCTTCTGGGGTGGCATGGACCTCGCCTGCACCCGCTTCTCCGGACGGCCCGCGCCCGAGTACTCGGGCGATATCCCCAACTGTCCCCGCGAGGTGATGGTCCAGGGTTACTCCCACGAGCTCAGTAGCTGCGGCTTCTGGGCGGGAGGCGGCGACGAGGGCGCCTTCTACTCCTACGCCTACCCCGAACCCGAAGGCTTCTCCGACCGCTCCGTCGGCCCGTTCGACGCCTTCTACAACGATCAGCTCGGGCAGTTCCTGCTCCCGTACGAGGCCGTGCGCACCGCGTCCGACCCCGAAAAGGCGCTGCTGGGGTTCCTTCAGAGCACCTACGAGGCGGCGGCCGACCTCGGCGGCTGGGACCGCGCCGCCCTGGAGGCCGATCCCGGCCGCATGGGCTAGGCGCAGCGACGGGCCGGTGCGCCGTTCCACGCTAGCCTGACCGGCTATGGCGCCCATGACGAGGCGGGAGCTGAACCGGGCGACGCTCGCCAGGCAGTTGTTGCTCGCCCGCTCCGACCTTCCGATCGTCCAGGCCGTCGAGCGTCTGGCCGGGCTCCAGGCCCAGACCCCGCACTCCTGGTACGCCGGTCTCGCGTCCCGCCTGGCGGACGTGCGCCCGGATCAGATCTCCGCGCTGCTGGAGAGGCGGGAACTGGTGCGGATCGCGCTGATGCGCGGGACCATCCATCTCGTCAGCGCCCGCGACTGCCTGTGGATGCGGCCGCTGATCCAGCCCGTCATGGACCGGACGCTCTTCTCCAACCACACCCACGGCAAGCCGATCGAGGGCCTGGACACCGACGAGGTGGTGGCCGTCGCCCGTCCGCTGCTGGAGGAGACGCCCCGGACGTCCAACGAACTCGGCGCGCTGCTGGCCGAGCACGGCGAGAGCGCCGGATGGGGCGACCGGCCGCCCGCGTCCCTCGCCTACATCGCCCGCAACATGATGGCGCTGGTGCAGGTGCCGCCGCGCGGCCTCTGGGGCAGGAGCGGGCCGATCGCGCACACCACGGCCGAGTCCTGGCTCGGCGAGCCCTTGGCGGCGGACGCCTCCCTGGACGACCTGGTGCTGCGTTACCTGGCCGCGTTCGGGCCCGCCACCGTCAAGGACGTGCAGACCTGGACGGGCCTCACCCGGCTCGGCGAGGTCGTGGACGGGCTCCGCCCCCGCCTGGTCACGTTCACCGGAGAGGACGGCCGGGAGCTGTTCGACCTGCCGGACGCGCCACGCCCCGGCGCGGACGTGCCCGCACCGCCCCGGCTGCTGTACGACTTCGACAACCTCCTCCTCTCGCACGCCGACCGCGGCCGGGTGATCACCGAGGAGCATCGGGCGCAGAACTACACCACCCGCCGCCCGGTTCCCGGCTGGGTGCTGGTGGACGGCTTCACCGGCGGCGAGTGGGCGATCGAGAGCGACCGCGACTCGGCCGTCCTGAGGATCCGCACGTTCGCGCCGCCCGCGGACGGCCTCCACGAGGAAGGCGAACGCCTCCTCGCGTTCACCCACGCTGACATCGCCCACCGCGAAGTGCGCGTGGAGCAACTCTGAACAGGCAGGGCGGCGGCGCCCGGCCCGCTCATCCGCCCCGGCGACAGCGGCCCGCAAGGCTGAGCGGCTCTCGTCCGATCGCGGCCGCCAGGCGGTTTCTCAGGGTGACCAGCTGGGCTATTTCCCGGTCCAGGGCGGCGATGCGGTTTTGGACGACGCCACTGCCCTTGTCGCATCCGGGGCTGCCATAGGGCGGGAGGGTGTCGCCGTCCAGCAGGTCGAGACGGTGGGCGCAGCGGCGGATGTCCTCGATGGTCAGGCCGAGTCCCAGCAACTCGCGGATGAGGCGCACGCGTGCGATCTCGCGGGGGCCGTACCGGCGCTGTCCGCTGGCGGTGCGGGGCGGCGGGGGGAGCAGGCCGCGTTCCTCGTAGAAGCGCAGCGCGCGGGGTGTGGTGCCCGCCGCCGCGGCCGCGTCGCCGATCCGCATGAACCCTCCTACACCTCCACGATGACGGCTCCCAGGTGCCGTCCGCTGATCAGTTCGTACAACGCCTGCGGGGCGCGGTGGATGCCCTGGACGCGGACGTGCGGGAAGGTGATGCTGCCCGCGCGCAGCCAGGCGGCGAACCGTTCGGCCCATTCCTCGCGGGTGGTGGACGTGCCGGTGAGACCGCGCATCGTGATCTGCTTGACGATGAGCTGGAAGGTGTCCAGCTCGACGGGAGCGGTCGTGCCGGTGCCGTCGGGGGAGAGCTGCCGGGCCAGAGTGCCCACCAGGGCGAAGCGGGCTCCGGTCCGGGCCGCGGCGACCGCGGCCTGGAGCTGGTCGCCACCGACGTTGTCGACCAGGACGTCGATGCCGTCGGGTGCGGCCTTGGCCAGTTGGTCGGCGATCGGCGCGGCGCCGCGGATCAGGGCGGCGTCGTACCCGAGTTCGGCGGTCAGGCGGTCGGCCTTGGCGCGCGAGCCGGTGCTGCCGATCACGCGGGCGGCGCCCAGCAGCCGGGCGATCTGGCCGGCCATGGAGCCGACCGCCCCGGCGGCGCCGGTCACGAACACGGTGTCACCCGGTTGCGTCTCGGCGATGTGCGTGAGCGCCGTGTAGGCGGTGTGTCCCTGGCCCAGGTGCGCGACGGGCTCTGGGAGCGAGTCGTCCAGAGGGGTGCATGCGGCGGCGTCGACCGCCGCGTACTCGCGCCATCCCTGCCAGTGGTGAACGAGGTCACCCGGGCGAAGGCCGCTGTCGCCGGGGGCGGAGACCACCTCGCCGATCGCGGCGCCGAACAGGGTGTCACCGGGATGCAGGGGCGGCAGGGGTGCGCCCGGGACGCCACCTCCGATGAGCGTCCGCAACGAGGGGAACACCTGGAAGTAGCGGTTGCGCAGGAGGACCTGCCCAGGTTCAGGGACGGGCAGCGGGGTTTCCACGATGTCGAAGTGCTCTGGACGGGGCAGGCCGTCGGGCAGTGTGGCGAGCCGCACTTCACGGCTGGTACGGGTCATGGCGTCGCTCCTCGCTCAAGCCGTTGACAGGGGGTGCGACGCTAACCCCTGACGTACGCGTCAAGGGCAAATCCCGCATCAGCCCTCCGGGGTGAGGACAGTGGCGGCCCATCGTCCCCAGTCCAATTGGGGACGGCTCTGCTGGGCCCGCGCCAGTGCCCCGTCCATGCGGGAACGCAGCTCCTCGGGCGTCGCCCGCGCACCGGCCAGTTCACCGATCCCTTCCAGCACGAGCGGATACAGCACTCCAAGATGCTCGGCCGGGACGGAGCCCGTGCACGCGAGGAAGGCCGCCGGGCCGCGCAGGCTGCGACGCAGCGCGTCGGTGTGCGCGGTGCCCGCGCCGTCGTGGCACGACAGGATCACGGCCAGGGCGTGCAGCTCACCGAGTGCGGCAAGGTCGATGCCGCCCACGAGCAGGCTGGTGCCGTCCAGGGAGCAGCGGTCGTCGATCACGAGGACGGGCGCGCCGCGCAGCGCCTCGCACCGAGGTTCGACCCGGTTGTCGATGCAAAGCCGCAGGTCGAGTTCGTTCGATCCGCCGCACCGCCGCTCCAGCTCCGCCAGCCGCCGCGCGGTGCCGGTGGCCCGGCTCCGGGTGACGAGCGCGACCGGCAGCGGCTTGGGCAGCGCGCCGTTCGCGGAGCCGCCGCGCAAGGCCGGGGACGGCAGCCACTCGGTGAGCATCTGCGTCGCCTGGGCGCCTTCGGCCCGGGCGTTGATGGTGGTGATGCCGTCCGGGCCGACCGTGCACTCGATCAGCAGGCGCTCAAGGGGGATCTCCGGCTCGGCGGTGCCCGCGGCGAACAGCCCGGGGACGACCCCGGCGAGCGCGGTGCAGGCGGCGACCGCCAGCCAGGCCACAAGGCTGCCCTGGTTGTCGGTGAGGATGTTGACCGACAGCCCGGCGGCGGTCGTGGTCGCGGCGGCGGTGAGCCCCCACAGCACGGGACGGCGGCGGCGCCTCATGCGTCCCGCCCCAGCCTGCGCTCGTCGATCAGGGCCTGTCCCTGTTCCGCGCGCCTCCAGAAGTCGTACCAGGACGCGTGCGCCTCGATCCCTGCGAGGAAGACGGCCTGGAACTCCCGTTCGGCCGCTTCGTCGTCGCCCGCCGCCAGCCGGACGAATCCCAGGCTGGTCCGTGCCTCCAGGGTCGAGGGGTGCGTGCGTCCGAGCGTCCGCGCGCGGTCGGCGATCACCTGCTCCAGCAGCGCGGCGGCCTCGGCATGGCGGCCGAGATCGTGCCGGACGGCGGCGAGCGACGCGCGGATGCTCAACGTATCGGGGTGCCGCCGTCCCAGCATGCGTCGTGCCGCGCTTTCCGCCTCGACGAGCAGGGGCTCGGCCGCCAAGGCATCGCCGCCTTCTCGCAGGATCGCGGCCAGGTTCGCCTGGAGCACCGGCAGGTCCGGCGATCCCGCCTCCACCCCTTGGCCGAGCGCCGCCCGCGCCTCTCTCTCGGCTTCCCGCAGCCGTCCCTCATCGCGCAGCGCGACGGCGAGATTGGAACGGACGGTGGCCGCCTCCGGGTCGGTGCCGACCTTCTCGTATGCCTGATCGAGCAGCGCCACGGACATCGTGCCGGGCGCGCCGATCCCGTGCCGGACGCTCGCGTCGTTGGCCTCGAGTCTGGAGACCAGCGCGGCATCGGCGTCCGGAGTCCCGCGGGCGAGCTCCAGGGCCCGCTGGTAGGCGGCGGACGCCTTGGTGAGGCTGCCTTGGCGGCGGAGCGCGGCGGCGAGACTGGCGTGGATGATCACGCTGCGGCGACTCGGCCTGTCCGCTGCGGCGGCGAGGCGCCGCAGCGTGGCCTCTGCCCGCTCGTAGCGGCCACGGGCGAGAGCGCGCCGCGCATGGGCGAGCCGGGCCGTCTGTGCCCATCCGACCACGTAAGCCGGCCGCCAGAGCGCCAACGCCGCCAGAAACGCCACCACGCCGGCCACGATGAGCCACGGCGGCGCCGGGCCGCCGACGGTGAGCAGGAAGGCCAGGGTCAGCATGGTCGCGATCACGAACAGCGGTGCCACGAACGACGACCGGCCGGACACGTCCAACGCCGCGGTCACCGAGCCCGGGGTGGCCGGAACCCTCACCCGATATTCGGCGTACTGGCCGGACAGGCTGGCGACGGCCTCGACCAGTTGAGGGGCAAGGGGACGTTCCGAAGGATCCTTGGCCAGTGCGCGGGCCAGCAGTGCGCGCAGGGGCTCGGGCACGCCGTCAAGATCGGGTTCCGCGTCGCGTACGCGGTGAAGGACCTCGATCGGGTTCCCGGAGCCGAACGGCGGGAGGCCGGTCGCCGCTTCGGCGACCGTGGCGGCCCAGGCGAACACGTCCGCGGCCGGACCCTTCGATGCCTCGGTCAACGCTTCGGGCGCCAGGTATCCGGGAGTGCCGACCATGGCCTCTTGGCGGGCGGGCTCCTCGTCGGAGAGCCACGCGGTCGCGAAGTCGATCAATACCGGCCGGCCGTCGACCATCACGATGTTGCCGGGCTTGACGTCGCCGTGCGTGACGCCCGCGTCGTGCATCGCCGCCAGCCCATCGGCCAGCTCCCGCGCCAGCCGGAGCAGGCTCTCCCCTTTCAGCGGGCCGTTGCGCGCCAGCAGCTCCCGCAGCGTGATGCCGACGCCGGAGTACCGCGTGGCGATGTAGGGCTGAGGCCCGTTCAGCTCCACGTCGAGGACTTGGGCGACGAACGGGCTGTGCAGGTTGCGCAGCCTCGTCATCGCCTGGCCGAACTGCGGTCCGGCGCGCTCGGCCAGCCCCTCCAGCAGGTGGACGACGACCTCACGACCCATCGGGTCCACGGCCAGGCGCATGTTTCCCGCGGGTCCGGTGCCGAGGAGGTCGACGAGGCGGTACGGCCCGATCATCTCCGCGTCAGCGTCCCGGCCGCCAGACGGCGCACCGCAGGAGACGCAGTAGCCGTCGGCGAACGTCCCGTAACAGCGGGGACAGCGCGTGGGGGGCATCGGCATCGGCTCCGGAATCGACTGGCCTTGAACGCACGGTAACGCGCGTCCGCCCGCCGCAGAACGTATTCCTACCGCCTCGCCGCCGTCTCAGGATTGAGACGGCGTGACGGGGAGGGCGCTCCTAGCATCCGGGCGAGAAGCGGATTTCGCCCCGGGTCGTGGCCCGGGAGGTGAGGGAGCGGCCCCGTGTTGCACGTCGGTGTCAATCTGGGATTCGGCAACCTGCACGAGAAGCTGACCGACGAGGAGATGTTCCAGGGCGAGCTGGGGCTCGCCGAGCTGGCGGACCGGCTGGGGTACGACAGCCTGTGGGCCGTCGAGCACCACTTCGACGACTACGCGATGTGCCCGGACAACGTGCTGCTGCTGGCGCATGTGGCGGGGCGGACGGAACGGCTGAAGCTGGGGACGGGCGCGGTGATCCTGCCGTGGAACGACCCGCTGCGCGTGGCCGAGAAGATGATCATGCTGGACATCGTGTCCGGCGGGCGGGCGCTGTTCGGGATGGGACGCGGGCTGTCCCGTACCGAGTACGCCCCGTTCCGGATCCCCATGTCGGAGGCGCGCGGGCGGTTCGACGAGGCCGCCGCGATGATCGTCGAGGCGCTGGAGACCGGGTACATCGAGGGCGACGGCCCGTACTACCCGCAGCCGCGCGCGCAACTGCGGCCGAGCCCGCGCGAGTCGTTCAAGGGACGGGTGTACTGCGTGGCCGGGTCGCCCGATTCGATCAAGTCGTGCGTCGACCTCGGGGCCGCGCTGATGACGATCGTGACGCGGCCGATCCCCGATCTGATGCCGGTGTTCGACGCCTACCGCGAGCGGTTCCGTGCCGCGCACGGCACCGAGCCTCCGCCGATCTCGGTCAACGTCAACATGTACTGCCACGAGGACGCCGCCGTCGCCAAGGAGCGGGCCAAGGAGTACATCGGCAAGTTCTTCTTCTCCAACGTCCGGCACTACGAGATGGCGGGAGAGCACTTCGCCGACATCGAGGGCTACCAGCGTTACGCCGAGACGGCGAAGGTCATGCGCGAGGCGGGGCTGGAGAAGTCCGCCGCCGACTATGCCGAGTGCGCGCTGGTCGGGACGCCCGACCAGATCCTGGCGCAGCTCCGGGAGATCCGGGACGCGCTGGGCGACTTCCAGCTCGTCGTGCTGCCCAGCTTCGGCGGCATGCCGTACGACCAGGCGGAGAAGAGCCTGGAACTGTTCGCCCAGGAAGTCCTTCCAGCGGCGCGCGAGCTGCGTCCCTGAGACGGGGAGGAGGCACAGGTGGCCAAGCTGAACGTGCCCGCCGTCCCGCTGCGGGTGGAGCACAACGCGCCGATCGAGATGCGGGACGGGACGCTGCTGCGCGCCGACATCTACCGTCCCGCCGAGGGCGGCCCGTTCCCGGTGCTGCTGATCCGCACTCCCTACGGCGAGCCGATGCTGCGCTCCGTACCCTTCCTGCCCGCGGTCGAGGCCGGGTTCGCCGTGGTGGCGCAGCACTGCCGCGGCACCGGCACGTCCGACGGCGAGTTCTCGCCGTTCGTGGACGAGGCCGAGGACGGGGTGGACACGATCGAATGGTGCGTGCGCCAGCCGTGGTGCACCGGCGCGGTGGGCATGTTCGGGCAGTCCTACCTGGGCATGGTCCAGCTCGCCGCGGCGGCCTCGGCGACGCCCGCGGTGACCGAGGCGCTGCGCGGCCTCGTGACGATCGTGACCCCGGCGGACTACCACTGGGGGCTGGCCTACCGGCAGGGCGCGTTCGCGCTCGGCCAGCTTCTCGGCTGGCACATGCTCAAGACCCTGCAAGAGCTGGGCTACCGCGCCGCCTCCGGGCAGGACGTCTCCGGTGACATGGCGGCGCTGATGCGGCTCATGGCCGATCCCGCGTCCGGCTACCGGCACCTGCCGCTGCGGGACACCCCGGCCGTCAGCGGTGTTCTGCCGAGCTGGCGCGACTGGGTGGAGCACGAGGAGGCCGGCGACTACTGGTCCGCGCTGAGCTACACGACCACACGCGACCGGATCGCCGCGCCCGTCCTGCACGTCGGCGGCTGGTTCGACCTGTTCCTGGGCGGGACGCTCGACAACTTCACGACGCTGACCCGGGACGCGGCGACCGAACGGGCCCGGCGCGGGCAGCGGCTCATCATCGGCCCCTGGACGCACGCCGACCGCAGTGGGACCGTCGGGGAGCTGCATTTCGGATCGGCCGCCTCGGACCAGGGCGCCCGGCTGGAGCAGACGCAGCTCGACTTCCTGCGCCGCACCGTCCGGGACGACCCGCAGGAGCCGCAAGGCCCGCCGGTGAGGCTGTTCGTGATGGGCGACAACGTCTGGCGCGACGAGAACGAATGGCCCCTGGCCCGTACCGAATGGACGCCCTGGTACCTGCACGCAGACGGCACCCTCTCACCGGACGCGCCATCGGAATCGGAGCCGTCCCGTTTCACCTACGACCCGGCCGACCCCACGCCGACCGTCGGCGGCGCCACGTTCCTCGCGGGCGGCCCCGGCGGCGTCGAATGGACGGCCGGACCCCGCGACCAGCGCGCGGTCGAGGCACGCCCCGACGTGCTCTCGTTCACCAGCGCCGAACTGACCGAGGACCTGGAGGTCACCGGCCCCGTCACCATGACCCTGTACGCGGCCACGTCCGCCGCCGACACCGACTTCACCGCGAAGCTGGTCGATGTGTGGCCGGACGGGCGCGCCCTGATCGTCGTGGACGGCATCGTCCGCGCCCGCTACCGCGACGGCACCGGACGCCCGAGCCCCATCACGCCCGGAGAGGCCCACGAGTACACGATCGACCTGATCGCCACCAGCCAGGTCTTCAAGGCAGGGCACCGCCTGCGGGTCGACATCGCCGGCGCGAGTTTCCCGCAGTTCGACCGCAACCCAGGCAACGGCTCCCCGTCCGCGACCGCCACCGAGGAGGACTTCGTCGTCCAGCACCAGACGGTCTTCCACGACGGCGCCCGGCCGTCCCACATCACCCTCCCGGTGATCCCGAGATGAGACGCCTGGACGGCCGCGTCGCCGTGGTCACGGGCGCGGCCAGCGGCATCGGACGCGCACTGGCGGGACGCTTCGCCGCCGAAGGCATGCGCTGCGTCCTGGCCGACATCGAAACAGACGCCCTGGAACACGCGGTCCAAGACCTGCACAGCTCCGGCGCCGAAGCGATCGGCGTCCGAACGGATGTGGCCGTATGCGCCGAACGACACCTGGGAATGGGCGCTCGGCGTCAACCTCTGGGGCGTGATCCACGGCTGATGACCTCGCCCAGCGGTGCCCGGCGGTCAGTACGAGTTGAGAAGCGCAGACAGCGCCAACTAGCGGCTCCTGATCCAGACTACAAGATCGGCAAACTGCTGCCTGGTGAGCGCTAGGTGCTCTTCACACGGGTTCTTGCTGTCGCGTACGCCGATCCCATCGGGGAGGGCGGCGACCTCCACACCACTCACCGCCCTGGCTGGTGCTCCTACTGCTCTTGCGCCATGTTGGTGTGATCACTCGCCACCCCTCGGCGGATCGATCGGTAACGGGGGTGCCAGGGCGCTGGCGGTCGCTTGCTACACGTCCTGCTTGATTCGTTGTATAAGCCTCGCAAGCTCATCGGGTGTGACGGTGAGGTGGCCGTGGTGAGGGTTCGTGCTGTCTCGTACACCGATCCCATCGGGCAAATGGGCGACTTCCACACACTGAGCGGTGGTTCCCTCCGTTGAGTGGCTGCTCTTGCGCCACGTCAGGGAAGCCATGCCATGTCCTCCCTGATCTCCTTGATAAGGGTTCGGGAGGAGTCCACGGGGAGGGCGACGGCGCCGATCCGCACCAGGACCGTAAGCCCAGCGGCATGTTTGCTTTGCTACCTACAACTCGTCCTTGATCCGTGCAACAAGAGCTGAGAACTGCTGGGTGGTCAGGACAAGATGCCCGTCGCCCTGGAGTACTAGACCACCGGGTCTACCCGCTACACGTCCTGCTTGATGTGTCGGAGGAGCTTTGCGAACTGGTCAGGTGTGAGGGCGAGGTGGCCGTGTAGGGGGTTCTTGCTGTCTCGGAGGCCGATGGCGTCTGAAAGCGCCGCAACCTCAACGCATTCGCCTCCCTGGGTGGTGCTTCTGCTGCTCTTCCGCCATACAGGGGTCATCACATGGCCTCCATGGTTTGTTTGATCAAGTCCCGCGATTGCCCTTCGGGCAGGGCATGATGCCCGATCTGGTCATAACGTAGTGCATAGAACGCTACTTCGCTGGTCGTCGCAGCTAGTCGGCCACCTCCCTGGGCCTCGACATAAGCGACCTCCCTGTGGGGCTTTGTGAGTGTTAGCAGCATGAAGGCTCCGTCCAAGCCGGGGTGCGCCCCTGCGGACTTCGGAACGACGCGCACGCCCACGTTGGGACGGTGTGACTGTTCGATGATGTGCGCGAGTTGTGCCTTCATGACGTCGACCCCCCCAAATGGTAGCTCCAGCAGGGTCTGCGACAGCAGGAACCACAGCATCGGGGGATCTTCCCAGTCCAGGATCGCCTGTCGAGTCAGGCGCCGTTCGAGCGCACCCTCAAGGTCCTTCACGTTGCCAGAGATGAGTCCCGCCCTGGCGTAGTCGGGGGTCTGGAGGAGGCCGGGCACGAGGTCGACCTGCCAGGTCTTGATGACCGAGGATCGGACCTCCAGATCAACGTACTGCCGAAACCAGTTCGGGTCATGGCCCAGGGTGGCGTACCAGACCAGGAAGCCGAAGAGTCCTCCCGTATCCCAGGTGTTGTCGAGGGCTGCGGCTTGAGCTTCATCCAGATTCAGTTCGCCCGTCTCCAGTCGAGAAACTGTGGACTTCGAGCATCCCATGATCTCGCCGAGAAGGTCGCCCGTGAGCTTGCGCTGGAGGCGGCAGAACCGCAGGTAGTAGGCAATGAGACCCCACATCGAGGACTTCGGGTCGGGGGTGGGACGGTGCGACATCTTGACCTCCTAGTTGCATCCAGTTGCGGGTGTTGCAAACAACCCGGACAAGCGTAGGGAGAAAGGCGCACTCTGTGTTGCAAAGAAAGGAAGTTCTGTCCCGAAAGGTGACTTCCAAAATGGCACAGATGGTGCAGCCCGGACATATGGGCGTCGGTCCCTCCGCCGACCTTTCGGTGGGCGGCTTGTGCGTGTGGCCGCTTCCCGCCGACGAGAGTTGCGCGGGTGCTGCCCGTACACTGCTCCGCTCCGCGCTCGCGGCGCTCCGCCTGCGCCGTGAAACGGTCGACGACGCCCTTCTGGCCGCCAGCGAGCTGGCCACGAACGCGCTTCAACACGGCCGACGGTCCGGGGCGTGGGCGTCGCGCGTCCCGCCGGAGCTGTGGGTGTGGGCCAGGACCACACCCGAGCCTCAGCTGGTGGTGTCGGTCTTCGACACCGAACGCTCGTCCCGTCCGGACATCGGCCCCCAAAATCCGTTCGACGAGCACGGTCGGGGTATCGGCATCGTCGCGGCGCTCGCCGACGCATGGGGCACACATCGGTCCCGCTCCTGGCTGGGGACGAACAGCGTCCCGGGCAAGGTCGTGTGGTGCTCGTTCGGCCTGGACGATCCCGAGGCCATCACTTCGGTCATCGCGACGCCCATGCACGCGGCCCGGCACCTGGCCGAATCCCTTATCGTCCGGGGGATCGACGCCGCACACCGCGACGGGCAGGGCGTCTCGCTGGTGAGCGTTCCGCTCAAGCGAGGCCAAGATCTGACCATCTGGGTCGAACCGGCGCACCTCTCCTTCGCCTGCTCCAGCGGCGCCCGCGTCCGTCGTCCCATTGTCGACCTGCACGATCTGACCGAAGACCTCGTCCGCCGCAGCGAGGGTAACGCACCCGTGGATGGCCGCCGACCGTGAGGACCCTGGATAGGGTTGGATCGCGCCGCGAGGCGCGCGAATTCGCCGACTTTGACGGCATCGTACGCGTCTTCGATCTGCACGGCCGGTTTGCTCCAACTCCCGGCCGGTCTACTTCCCCGAGCAGTGCAAGGCGACCATCGCGCACATCGGCCGCGGACTCGGCATCTGACCGCTGGAGTCCTGCACTCCCACAGTAGATCAGCCGTCGATCTCGGCCATGAGCCTCGCGTGCTCTGCCTGGATCCGCGCGCGTTACAAAGCACCGTGGTGGCAGGGGAACAGTCATTGTGGACCGTGATGCGGTTTTTCGGCGCGGCGTCGGCCCTTCGGCGGGGATCGGTGACCGCCTGGCGGAAGGGGCGCTGACGGTGGGGGCTCGGTTGAGGATGCTGAGGAGGAAGGGAGATCTCCGCTCGGGAGGTGGGCCGGTGCCTCCGGAAACCATGGTTCCCATGCGCGGCCACGAGGCGTGGCGGCGGACGTTGGCGGTGAAGGAGCGGTTTCTGGAGGGTGGGGATCCGGATCTGCTGCCGCCGGAGGACTGTGGGGTGCGGCGGGAGATCGTGCTGTCGTGGCGGCGGTCGCTGCTCAGCGGGGTGGACGCGGCGGCCACGGACCTGCCCAGGGACGAGGCCGCCGTCCCGCCGGAACGGCTGGTGCGGGCGGCGCGTCCCGTGATGGACCGCCTCGAAGCGGAGATCGCCGGGTCGCGGGTGTGGGCGTTCCTGGCCGACGGTGAATGCCGGCTGGTCCGGCATGTGGTGGGGGATCCGTCGCTGGTGCCGCAGTTGGAGGCGCGCGGGGTGTTCCCCGGGGCCTGGTTCGCCGAGGACGTGGTCGGCACGAACGGCCTGGGCACCGCGGTCGAGCAGCGGCGGCCGTTCATCGTCGCGGGCAGCGAGCACTTCCGCGCGTACGAGAGCGAGGCGACCACCGCGGGCGCGCCGGTGCGCGACCCGGCGACGGGACGGCTGGTCGGCCTGCTCAACATCAACTGCCGGTACGAGTCCACGAACGGGCTGCTCCTGCCGCTCGTCACGGAGCTGGCCCGGGAGATCGAGGCGCGGCTGCGGGCCGGTGCCTCGGCCGACGAGCGCGCGTTGCTGGAGGAGGTCGTGCGGGCCTCGAAACGGTCGCCGCAGCCGGTCGCCGGGCTCGGCGAGGAGCTGTTCATCGCCAACCCGGCCACCCTCACCCTGCTGGACGGCGCGGACTACGAGCCGCTGCGGCGATGGGCCCGCGAGGTCTCCGCCTCGGGACGGGAACGCACCTCCAGGCTGCGGCTCGGCTCCGGCCTGGTGGTGTCCGCGCGCTGCCGCCCGCTGTCCGGCTCCGCGGCCGTGGTGAGCCTGACCCCCATGACCGCGACCCACCCGCCGTCGCCGTGGCAGCGCCTGCTCGACCAGGTGGAGCGGGCACGCGCCACACGGCTGCCCGTGCTGCTCAGGGGCGAACGCGGCACGGGGAAGACCGTCCTGTCCCGCCGCCTGCACGAAACCGGGCCGCTCACGGTCGTCGATGCCGCCGTGGACCCGCTCCCCCCGGCGCTGGACGAGGGCACGGTCGTCCTGCGGCACCTCGACGCGCTGCCACCGGAACGCGCGGCGCCCGTGGCGGCACGGCTGGAGTCCGCGCGGGCCCGCCTGGTCGCCACGGCCTCGGAACGGGAGCCCGGCGACGGCCTGCGCGCCCTCCTTGAACGGTTCCCCGTCGTCCTGGACGTGCCGCCGCTGCGCGAGCGGATGAGCGACCTGCCCGCGCTGGTCAACGAGATCATCGCCGAGCTGCGTCCCGGGACGCCGCGTCCGCGCTGCACGCCGGACGCGCTCGCGGCCCTGGCCGAGAGCCGGTGGCCGGGGAACCTCCGCCAGCTCCGGCAGGTGGTGGCCACGGCCCTGACCCGCTCGCTGTCCTGCGACATCACCGTGGACGACCTTCCCGGCGACCATGGGCGTCCCCGGCGGCTGACCAAGCTGGAGAGGGCGGAACGGCACGCCCTGCTGACCGCGCTCCGTGACGCGTCCTGGGACCGCGAGGCCGCCGCCCGCGACCTCGGCATCTCACGGGCGACCATCTACCGCAAGCTCAAACGCTTCGGCATCAGGCCACCGCAGGGGTGAGGACACCGTGAGCGCACTGACCGACCTGAGCGGGAAGGTGGCCGTCGTGACGGGCGGCGCCTCCGGAATCGGCAGGGGCATCGCCGAGAACCTTATCGCCGAGGGCATGCGCGTCGTCATCGCCGACATCGAACGGGACGCCCTGAGCGAGACCGCCGGCGCCATCGGGGCCACCGCAGTCCCCTGCGATGTGAGCGATCTGGACAGCGTCCGCGCGCTGGCCCGCTCGGTCACCGGCCGCTTCGGCACCGTGCACGTTGTCTGCAACAACGCGGGCATCGGACCGATGGCGCGGATCGCCGACCTGACGATGGACGACTGGCACTGGATGATCGGCGTGAACCTGTACGGGGTCGTCCACGGTGTCCAGACGTTCCTGCCCATCCTGCGCGGCAACCCCGACGGGGGCCACATCGTCAACACCGCGTCGATGTCCGGTCTGGTCGCGCCGCCTAGGCTCGGCGCCTACTCCGTCACCAAGTTCGGCGTGGTGGCGCTCACCGAGACACTGGCCGCCGAACTGGCCCAGGAGGGGTCCAAGGTCGGCGTGACCGTCCTGTGCCCGGGGACGGTCCGCACCAACATCCACGCGAGTTCGCGCAACCGTCCCGGGCATCTGCCCGCCGCCGGGCTCACCGACGTCGATCTCTCGGAGGACGAGAACCCGCGCTACCGCTGGATCGGGCCGAGGGAGGCGGGCGCGGTGGTGGTCCGGGCCATCAAGCGCGGGGACCTGTACGCACTGACGCACCCCGACTGGTTCCCCATGGTCCGGAAACGCCACGAGCGGATCGCCGCCGCCTTCGAGGACGCCGCGGGTTCCGCCACCTCCTGAGTTCGAGCCCTCCGGCGCGGGGTACCGCGTCGGGATGCGGGTTCTGCTGACAGGGTGGCCGAGCTTCGTCCACGGAGAGGCGACGGCGGGGGACGTCCTGGCCATGGAGGCGGTGTACCGGACGTTGCGGGCGTCCGGCGCGGAATGCGACGTGGCGTGGAGCCCGGTGCTGCGTCCCGATGGCCTCACGCTGGAGCAGGCCGAACCCGCCGGCTACACACATCTGGTGTTCGCCTGCGGTCCCGTGCACGGTGAGCAGGTGCGGTACCTGCACGAGCGGTACGCGCGGTGCCGCCGCATCGCCGTGGGCGTCTCGGTCGTCGACCGCGACGAGCCCGCCGCCCGGGGCTTCGACGTGATCCTGCCGCGCGACGCCCCGGGACGGCCGCCGCGCCGGGACCTGGCCGCGTACGTCCCGTCCGCGAGCCTCCCGCCGGTCGTGGGCGTCGTGCTGAGCCCGGGGCAGGGGGAGTACGGCTCCCGTGGACGGCACGACCGGATCGAACAAGAGCTGGCCGGCTGGCTGAAAACCCGTGAATGCGCGCGGGTGCCGCTGGACACCCGGCTCGATGCGCGGGACTGGCGGCACGCCACCGGGCCCATGGAGCTGGAGGCCGTCCTCCGCCGGCTCGACCTGGTGGTCACGACCCGCCTGCACGGTCTGGTCCTGGCCCTGAAGAACGGCCTTCCGGCACTGGCGGTCGACCCGATCGGCGGCGGGGCGAAGGTCACCGCGCAGGCGCGGGCGTGGGACTGGCCCGCGATCGTCACCACGGGACGGGACGACGCGCCGCCGTACCTCGACCGGGCCGCGCTGAACCGCTGGTGGGACTGGTGCCTATCCTCGGAGGGCAGGAACGCTCCGTCCGGGAGGGCACCCCGGGAGCCGTCGTTGCTCGAAGAGCTCGCCAGGGCGCTCGACCGCCGCCGCTGACGTCCTGACTGAAACTTCACTGATAATCGCCTCAACAAGGCGGTCCCGATCTTGGTTCTTGCGTAGGGTCTCGTGACCACCACGAGGCGTTCTAAGGATGCGGGAAAATGCAGCGCGGCACAGAGGTGAGGAGGGCGCTCCGGCGCAGGGGCGCGCATTTGGTTGAGGCGTTCCGGCCACCGGGGGTGAAGCCCCCGGTCAGGGCCCCGCTGCCGGACCTGTCGGCCGCGCGCCTGGTGGAGTCGCCGGTGTTCGTGCTGTCGTCCCAGCGGTCCGGATCGACCCTGCTGCGGGTCCTGCTCAACAGCCACTCCCAGATCCGGGCGCCGCACGAGCTGCACCTCCGCACGCTGAAGGTCAGGCCCAGCAAGGACTACACCGACGCGGTCATGGAGGCGCTCGGCCTGGAGATCAACGAGATCGAGCACCTGCTGTGGGACCGCGTTCTGCACCACGAGCTGATGCGGAGCGGCAAGCAGATCATCGTGGACAAGACCCCGGCCAACGCGCTGATCTGGCACCGGATCGCGTCGGCTTGGCCGCAGGCGCGGTTCGTGTTCCTGTTGCGCCACCCCGCCGCCGTCGTGGAGTCGGTCATGGCCAGGCGGGACGGCGCCGAGTACGACGAGGTGGTCCAGGAGGTCCTCGACCACACCTCGGGCGTGGAGGAGGCGCGCCGCCACCTGGACGGGCTCACGATCCGGTACGAGGACCTGACCGCCGAGCCGGAGAAGGAGACCCGCCGGCTGTGCGAGTTCCTCGGCGTCCCCTGGGAGCCGGAGATGCTCGATTACGGCGACCAGGACCACGGCCCGCTCAAGCCGGTGTTCGGCGACTGGAGCACCAACATCAAGTCCGGCCGGGTCCAGAAGGCCCGTCCCCTTCCCAAGGACGAGGACGTTCCCGAGCCCCTGCGCGACATCTGCAAGATCTGGGGCTATATCAGCTGATCAGAGGCTTGGACGGGACGGCGGGGCGGCCTCCTCGGAGATCCTGAGGGTCACCGGGCCGAGCAGCCCGGTGGTCCGCTGGCCCGCGAAGACGAAATGGGTCGGGCTGGTCTCGTCCAGGTAGGGCGCGAGGGTGCCGTAGACGACGATCTCGATCGCGTTGCGGCCCGCGCGGAGCGACGTGCCGAGGTCGACGACATAGGGCGAGCAGATCCGCACGCCCACCGGGTTCCCGTTCACCGTCACCTCGGCGGTGCCGCGGACCCGGCCCAGGTCGAGCTCGGCCCTCGCCGGGGTCTCCGGCAGGTCCAGCACGCGCTTGTAGCGGACACCGCCGCTGTAACCGGCAAGGCCCTGCTCCTCCCAGTCGCCGAGCCCGATCGTCCCCGGGCCGACGGTGAACTCGACCGGACCCGCCAGCGCCGCGCCCTCCTGGTGCCCGGGACGGGTCCTGACGCGCAGCTCCGCGGTCCGTTGCGCCGGCCGGTGGTCGCCGGGGAAGTCGATGTCGGGGCCGGTGGTGCCGAGGGGAACGCCGTCCAGGAAGACGCCGGTGATCTCGCCGCGTGCGGTGAGGCGCATTCGCGTCGCGCCGGGCGGCACGGGGAAGCGGAACGATTCCGTGCGGGACCGGGCGTCGGGAACGGCGAACGGCACCGGGAGGACGACTTCGTCGGCGACGCCTTCGCCATCGTCGCCCTCCAGCCAGCGCGCGCCGGACAAGGGGTGCGGGCGCCGGCGCAGGTGCAGGGCCGCCGGGTCGCCGTGCTGCGCACGTCGCGGAACGACCGGCACCGGGACGTCGTCGCGGGCCGCCTGCCAGGTGATGTCGGAGACCGCCGCGCCGTCCACCAGAACCGCGGGCGGGGTCGCGTTCTCGGTGAGGACGACGGTGAGCCGGCTCCCGGACACCTCGTAGCGGCCGACGCGGGGAGCCTCCTTCTCGGCGTAGGGGTCGAAACCGCCCTGGCGGCCGATCTCCACCCCGTCCACCAGGATCCGGCACGGCGCCGCCGAGGTCACCTGGAGCGGACCGGAGCCGCGCAGCTCGGTGGTGAAGGCCACCCGCGCGCCGGGGCGGGGGCCGCCCCCCACGGTGATCCATTCGGGCCGGAGGCACCGGGCGGGGTCGGTCACGACCGACAGATGGCCGCGCAGCCGCACGTCGGCGTCCGGCACGAGCCGCACCTCCAGGAGATGCTCACCCGCGGGGAGGACCGCCCTGGTCACGGCCAGGTAGCCGTGGTCATCGAAGGGCACGGGATCTCCGTCGACGAGGATCTCCTTGGCGGCGGCGGCACCGACGACCAGGAAGCCGCCCTGCGCGGGCACGGTCGTCCTCGTGCGGAGGACGACCCGCCGCCCGGCCCCGACCTCGCCGAAATCCAGGAACTCCTCGGGCACGTGGCCCTTGGGACCGAGCGCGGCGCGGTGAACCGGGTCCTTGTGGATGCCCCGGCTGTCGGAGTACACCACGGGCCGCCACTGCGGATCGTCGTCCCGGCGCCAGACGCCATGCGGCCCGAAGGTCGCGAGGGCGGGTCGCCAGGGGCCGTCCCCCACCTTGTGCTCGAACTGCCGGCGCTCCAGAACCGGCATGGGGCCAGGCGGACGGGCGAAGTCGCCCCAGGTGTTGTCGAGGGTCGGAACCAGCTCCATGTCCCACGTGGAGCCCAGGTCGAGTTCGGCCATCCGGGGCGGGGACGGGAGCGCTTCCGGCTCCGCGTACCCTTCGCCCGGGAAGACCAGGAGTGCGGCGGGACCGTCGTCGAACGGGACGACCACCTCGGCCGAGGACGGTCCAGGGGTCGTCGGCAGTGGGCGCGGCGGCCCGCCGAAGGGGCTCACCAGCAAGGCCGGGCCCGTGACGCCGTGGACGCGGACCCGCAGGTCGCGGTGGTAACGGTCCGGGTCGAAGTCGTAGGTCACATCCAGCCAGCCCAGGTCGGCGCCGCGCTCGTCCGGGCGGCCGACCGACACGCGGCTGGCCATGGACTCGGCCGCGCTCAGGAACACCACCGTCGCGCCGTCCACCTCGCGGACCAGCGCGGGCACGGGCGCCTCCACCCGGCGCGCGGCGTGCAGGAGAGGGCCGAGGGATTCCACGTCCGGGACGGATTCCACCAGTTCCGCGAGCCTCGCCACGGCCTCGCCCGCCTCCGGGTCGCCGACGCCGTGGAGCGGGACCGGGCCGACCGCGATGACCCGGCCGCCCCGCTCGGCCAGGGAGACCAGCCGCCGGGCCGTCTCCCCTTCGAGGACGGTGCAGGCGGGCAGCAGGACGGTGCCGTACGACTCGTCCGCGACGGTCAGCCGTCCCTCCGCCACCACGGCCCGCCGAACGGAGTCGTCATCGAGGACGTCGGCGTCCACCCCGAGCCGGTCGAGGACGCCGGGCACCATGGCGAACCAGGCCATGTCGCCCACCAGCGCCCGGTAGGTCTCCTGAGCCAGGGCGGCGGACTCGTCCACGCCGTCGAGCCGGGTACCGGCCTGCGCGGTCGCGGTCGGGAACAGCACGGCCACGTCGCACACATGGCGGCCCAAGGACAGGGCCGCGCACAGCCGGGTGACCGCTTCGGCGAAGACGCGGTGGTGCGCCCAGTAAGGCTGCCGCCAGTCCGTTGACGGCGGTGCCCACTCCCACCAGCCCGCCTTGGTCGAGTAGTAGACCGCGTGCGGGTTGTAGAGGGTGGCCCCCGCGCGCAGCCACGGCAGCAGCCAGTCGAAGGTCTCCTCCAGCGTCCCTCCCCACCCGCTGGAGTGGAACGCCTCGATCCAGACGCGGTCCCTGCCGTAGAGGTGGGCCAGGGACGAGTGGATCTTCGCGTCGCCATGGTGGTCCGAGCCGGGCGCGCCGAACCAGCGGTGCGTCCGCGCGTAGTCGGCGTACAGCCTCACCCCGTCCACCGGATGCCCGGCGCGCGCCGGATCCTGCTGGTCGCAGCCGTGCAGCAGCCCGTGCCGCGCGTGCCAGCCGGCCAGCGGGCGGAAGAACGCCTCCTCGGCCAGCTCGGCCCGGGTCAGGTGGTAGTCGCGGCGGACCGTCCACGCCTCGTCGTCCTTCCACAACGACGGCAGGTGCGGGGTCAGGTCGTAGCCGCGGCGGCGCGCGAACTCCTCGGCGAACCCCTCGGTCCAGGTCGGCAGCGCGGGCAGCTCGTCCTGGAAGGAACCGACGATCACGTTGCCGAGCCGGTGCCCCAGCCGCCGCTCGAACTCGCCGTGGACGCGGTCGAGCAGGGCCGCGCACGCCTCCGCCGACAGGTAGTCGAAGCCGCGCGTGACGGTCGAGCCGTCCCGCTCCAGCCAGCGCCCGGCGAACTCCGGGACGTCCCGGACGAGCCTGGCCTGGAGATCGGCGCCGGAGAAGCCGAGCTGGTCGTAGAACCACAGGGACACGCCGAGCCCGGCGGCGTCCTCGCACACCCCGTCCAGCAGCTCCCACCAGGCGTCGGAGAAGAAGGCGGGCTCGTCGGCGTCCGACCCGAACATGGGGCCGGACGGGGCCAGGTTCATGATCACCAGGTTGTGGACGCCGCCGTCGGTGAACCGTTCGAGCTGGTCCCGCAGGCGGCGGCGGTCCAGCCGCTCGCCGCTCCACCACCAGATCGGCGCGGGTGAGTACGCGCGGGGCGGCGTCTCCAGCACCTCCCGCAACCGCGGCGGGATCATCCCTTCAGCCCGCTGGCGAAGCCCTTGATGACGTACCGCTGGAGCAGCAGGAACACCACCAGGATCGGCAGGGCGGCCAGGACCAGGCCGGCGAAGACCAGCCCGTTGTCGGACACGTACTGGCCGACGAAGGCGTACACCCGCACCGGCACCGTCTCCCGCGTCGAGCCGCCCAGGTACAGCAGCGGCGTGAAGAAGTCGTTCCAGACGAACACCGCGTTGAGGATCAGCACGGTGCCGGTGATGGGCCGCAGCAGCGGGAACACCACCCGGGTGAACGCCTGGAAGTGCCCGGCGCCGTCGATCAGCGCGGCGTTGGCGTAGTCGGAGGGCAGCGCCCGGATGAACCCCGTGTACAGGAAGATCGTGAAGGGTAGCTGGATCCCGGTATAAAAGATGATCATCCCCTGGAAGGTGCCCAGCAACCCCGCCGCGTCCACCATCTTGAACAGCGGGATCATCCCGAGCTGGAACGGCAGCACGATGCCCAGCAGGAACAGCACGTACAGCCCGTACCCCAGCCGGGTCGCGCGGCGGGCCAGGAAGTAGGCGGCGAACGACCCGATGGCGATCAGCGCGATCAGGCTCGCCACGGTCACCACGGTGCTGTTGAAGAGCGCCGGGCCCAGCTCGGCGCGCGTCCAGGCCCGCGAGTAGTTCTCCAGCACGGGGCTGGTCGGCGGCGCCAGCGGCGACTCGGCCACCTGCCGAGGGTTCTTGAACGACAGCGTGACCAGCGCGTACACCGGGAACAGAAAGGCGACGGCCACCGCGATCATCACCAGCTCCAGCCCGAACGTCCGAAGCCCGTACCGGAAGCTCATACCGCCCCCTCGCTGCGCACGGGAGACGGCAGTCCCTTGCTGCGCTGGGTCATGCTGTCTCTTGTTTTTTCTGGGGGGGCGACCCCCCAGGCCCCCCGCACGTGTACGGGAGACGGCAGTCCCTTGCTGCGCTGGGTCATGCTGTCTCTTGTTTTTTCTGGGGGGGCGACCCCCCAGGCCCCCCGCAGATGTACGGGAGACAGCACTCCCTCGCTGCGCTCGGTCATGCTGTCTCCCGTCCCCGCAAATAGTGAATCTGCACCATCGACACGGCGGCCACGAAGAGGGCCAGGACGAGGGCGATCGAGATGCTGTAGCCGTAGTTGCCGAACACGAACGCCTGCTTGTAGAGCACCGTCGACAGCGTCTCGCTGGCGTGTCCGGGTCCGCCCTGGGTCGCGGCGTAGACCTGGTCGAACAGCTTGAGCCCGCCGATGGTGGACAGCATCAGGTTGATGGTGACGGCGGGCGCCAGCAGCGGCCAGGTCACATGCCGGAAGCGCTGGAAACGTCCGGCGCCGTCGATCATCGCGGCCTCGTGCAGCTCCTCGGGGACCCCCTCCAGACCGGCCAGGAAGATCACCATGGAGTAGCCGGCGAACTGCCAGATCACCATGCCCGCGATCGACCAGATGGCCAGGTCCGGGTTCCCCAGCCAGTCCTGCCGCAGCCCGCCCAGGCCCACCGCGCCGAGGATGCCGTTGAGCCCGGCGTCGGGCGCGGGGTTGTAAATGTACTTCCACAGGAACGCGACCATGACCGGGCTGACCACCGCCGGGGCGAAGAACACCACGCGCAGCACGGTCCGCGACTTGATCCTGGCGTGCACCCCGAGCGCCAGCAGCAGCCCGATGGCGTTCTGGACGACCACGATCGCCACGGTCAGCAGCAGCGTGTTGACCAGGGAACCGCGCGCCGCGTCGTCGCGGAACAGCCGGACGAAGTTGTCCAGCCCGACGAAGCCGCGGTCGCCCAGGCCGTTCCAGTCGGTGAAGGCGTACACGACGCCGCTGAGGCTCGGATACAGCACCACCAGGGCGTACACGGCCAGGGCGGGCGCGGCGAACCACCACGGCGGGGACAGGAAACGGGAGCCCCGCCTCCGGCGGCGCCGGGCGGCCGCCGGAGGGGCCTCCCGCTTCGCCGCCGGGGCGGGATGGAGGGTCGAGGTCACGGTCACTGGGTCTTCCGATAGATCTCGTCCATCTTGGCGAGCGCCTTGGGGATCGTGGTCCGGCCGCCGAGCAGCTCCTGCACCGCGGCGAAGTGCGCGGGCTGGACCTCGGCGTTCGGCCACGCCTGGTCCATGAACGGCACGGCCTTGTTGCCGTCGATGAACGGCAGGAACGGCTCCAGCACGGGGTCGATCTTCGAGCCGGCGTCGCGGGAGAGCGGCACGCAGGCGACCGCCTCGGCCCAGGTGTTCATGGTCTTCTGCTCACCCAGGTACTCCAGGAACGCCTTGGCCTCCTCCAGGTTCTTGCTGCGGGCACTGGCGCCCAGGCCGACGACCACGCCCGCCGGGATCCAGACCTGCGCGGCGTCGTCGGCGCCGGGCACCGGGAACATGCTCAGGTCGTCGGGGGACGGGGCGGCCTTGCGGAAGTCGGGCAGCACCGCCGACACCTGGATCGCCATCGCGGCCTTGCCGGTGGCCACCATCGCCGTCTGCTGCTCGAAGGTGGTGCCGTTGGGGTTGTCGTTGAAGAACCCGCGCTTCTGCAGGTCCAGGTACATCTCCAGCGCCTGGACCCAGCCCGAGTTGGCGAAGCTCGCCGAGCCCGCCTTCATCTGCTGGTCGAACTGCGGGTTCTTGGCGTACACGGTGGACGGTACCAGCGCGTAGGTGATCAGCTGGGTGATCCACGGCGTCTGCGCGCCCAGCGCGATCGGCGTCTTGCCCTTCTTCTTGATCTTGTCGCAGACCTCAAGGAACTCGCTCCAGGTCTTCGGCGGCTCGACCTCGGCCTCCTGGAACACCTTCTTGTTGTAGATCGCGCCGATGACGCTCGACCCGGCCGAGTAGATGAAGGTCTTGCCGTTGTTCTGGAACGCCGGCTTGAGGCCCGCGGGGATCCGCTTGGTCCACGCCTGGTCGCTCAGGTCGGCCAGCAGGCCCGCCTGCGAGATCTGCACCATGCTCATCGCCGAGCCGTTGCCCGGGTACACGACGTGGACGTCGGGGGCGTTGCCGGCGCCGAGCTGGGTGCGCACCGAGGTCTGCACCTGGTCGGTGGGGGCGAAGGACGTGCTGAACTTGGCTCTGGTGTAGCCCTTGAGCACCGCCTCGACGGCCTTCTGCTGGTCGGCGACGCCGACCAGGCGCAGCGTCCCCGAGCCGCCGCCGGAACCGGACGTGCCGCCGCACGCCGCCAGCGCGCCCATGGCGGCCACGCCGCCGGTCAGGCCGAGAAAGCCGCGGCGGCTGAGGGCTGCCGTTCGCAACGACGATGTCATGAGTCCTCCTCGAAACCGCGGCCGTGCGCCGCGATGGTCTTGCGCGGCCCCGAGGGCCGCCGATCGAGCGGCCGAGGCCGCCGGTGCCGTCCCTAGGGGACGGCGAGCATGGGATCGTCCGCCGTGAAGCGGTAGTCGCCCGAGGTCACCCGGCACAGGAGCGTTCCAGGCCCGGTACCGAGGACCTCGACGCCTTCGGCGCCGTCCACCGGCACCCCGCCTTCCCGCACCCCGCCGGGATCGCCGGTGGGCACGTGGACGACGGCGGTCGCCCCGGGCGGGACGCTCACCTCCAGCCGCAGGACGCCGTCCTCGCGCGCCCACGCGGTCGCGACGGTGCCGCGCACGGAGGTGTAGGTGGCGCGCGCCCACGCGAGATCGCCGGGGCGGGGGCGGATCAGCAGCTCGCGGTAGCCGGTGGAGCCCGGGGCCAGGGCCAGCCCGGCGACGCCCTGGTAGAGCCATTCGCCGATCGAGCCCAGCGCGTAGTGGTTGAAGGAGTTCATCGCCGCCGCCTGGAACCCGCGCTCGTCGGTGTAGCCGTCCCAGCGCTCCCAGATCGTGGTCGCGCCGTGCCGCAGCGGGAACAGCCACGACGGCGGGTCGGTCCTGCGCAGCAGCGCGTGCGCCAGGTCGGGTCGTCCGCAGGCGTCCAGGACGGGGGCGATCAGGCCCACGCCGAGGAACCCCGTGGTGACGCCGGGGCCCGCGGCCTCGACCAGTTCGGCCAGGCGCTCGGCGGCACGCGACGCCGCCTCGCCGCCGTTGCCGCCCGGCAGCAGCTCGAACGCCAGCGCCAGCAGGTACGCGGTCTGGGTGTCGCCGGCGATCCGGCCGCCGGGCGTGACGAAGCGCTCGGCGAAGGTCTTGCGGATGTGCCCGGCGAGCGTCCCGTACCGGTCCGCGAGGTCGTCCCTGCCCAGGACCCCGGCCGCGCGGGCGGTGAGTTCCGTGCTGCGTGCGAAGTACGCGGTGGCGACGACCTCGCGCGGCGTGGGCGTGGGCGCGAGCCAGTCGGCGAAGTGCGGGCCTACCCTGTGGCGCCACACCAGGTCGGGGTTGTGCCGGTGGACGAAGTCGACCCAGGCGCACATCGCGTCGAGATTGCGCTCCAGGAACCGCTCGTCCCCGTACACCCGGTACAGGTGCCAGGGCACCAGGACGCCGGCGTCGCCCCAGCCGGGGGCGCCCTCGTCGGCGACCCCGGCCAGCCTCGGCGCCACGTTGGGGAAGCAGCCGTCCGGCGACTGGGCGCCGCGCACCTCCCGCAGCCAGCCTTCGAAGAAGGCGGCCACGTCCGCGTTCAGGCAGGCGGTCGGAAGGAACACCTGGGCGTCGGCGAGCCAGCCGAGCCGCTCGTCGCGCTGCGGGCAGTCGGTCGGGACGCTGACGAAGTTGGACCGCTGACCCCACACGATCGCCCGGTGCAGCCGCTCGATGTCGGGGTCGGAGCAGGCGAACTCGCCCACCCACGGGGTGTCGCTGTGCAGGACGACCCCCGTGATGTCGGACGGGTCCAGCTCGCGCAGGCCGCTGACCTCGGCGTAGCGGAAGCCGTGGTAGGTGAAGCGCGGCTCGAACACGACCACGGCGTCATCGCCCCCGATGAGGACGTCCGTGGCGTCGGCGGTGCGCAGGTTGTCGGTGTAGAGGGCGCCGTCCGCGTCCAGGGCCTCGCCGTGCCGGATCACCACGCGGGCGCCCGGGGTGAGACCGCGGGCGGTGAGGCGCACCCGGCCCGCGAAGTTCTGGCCGAAGTCGACCAGGTGACGGTCGTCGCCGACGCGCGTGACGGTACGGGCGGCGAGTTCCTCGACGGCGCGCACCGGCGGCGCCACGGCGGCGGTGAGCAGGTCGTGGTCGTCACCGGTGACCTGCGCGGGCAGCCAGCCCTCCGCGTCGCCGAACCCGGGACGGTCCCAGCCCGGGGTGTCGCGGCGCAGGTCGTGGCACTCGCCCTTGAGCAGGTCGGCGTACCGGATGGGGGAGCGGCGGGTGCGCCACGTCCCATCGGTGACGATCACCTCGCGGTGGCCGTCCGCGTGGTAGAGGTGCAGCTCGGCGAGGAGCTGCGGGAACGTTCCGTAGTGGGCGCCGGAGCGGCGCGGGTCGAAGCCGACGAAGCCGCTCCACCAGCCGTCGGCGAGGGTCGCGGCCAGGACGTTCTCGCCCGCGGCGACGAGGCCGGTCACGTCGTGGGTCCGGTAGTCGATGCGGTCGCGGTAGTCGGTCCAGCCGGGGGCCAGCTCGTCGTCGCCGACGCGGTGACCGTTCAGCCGCAGCTCGTACAGCCCGCGGGCGGTGACGTAGAGGCGGGCGCGGACGGGCGGCCCGGCCGGGACCCGGAAGGGGCGGCGCAGCCGGACGGCCGGGGACAGGCCGTGGTCGGCGAGGGCCACCTCGCCCTCCTCCGGCGCGTCCACCACGTCGAGGTCGGAGGTGTCGTGGGTGATCCAGGACGCCTGCCAGGCCGCGGGGGACAGCTGCCCGGTCTCGAACCAGGAGCCCGCCTCGGCGGTGGCGCCGTCCCGGCCGGTGACGGCGACCTCCCAGCGGTAGCGCGTGCGGGCGCTGAGCGGGGCGCCCGCGTAGCGGACCGACACCGCCTCCGGGTCGCTCACCCATCCCGTGTCCCAGGACAGGGCGCCGGCCTCGTCCCAGACCCGCACCCGGTGGCGGGCGGGGGCGTCGCCGCGGCGTGAGGAGGCGAGCCGCCACGACAGCAGCGGGGCCCGCTCGTCGATGCCGAGCGGCTCGGTCCGCTGCTCGCAGCGAAGGCCGAGGGGCGCCAGCGCCGCGATGGCCTCGCCGGTCATGGATCGCCTCCTGAACGAATTTTCTGTGAATTAACACTCACAAGTGTGAGATTGAGCGTAGAGAGGGTGGTGTTGGAGTGTCAAGATGCCGGGTACATCACGTTAACTTGGGTGGGCCTGCGGCGCCGAACAGGAGCGCAAGCAGGTATGAAGCACGGCGGACCGGCCTGCGGGCAGGTCGGAGAGCAGTGCGTTAGATGATGTGCGATTACAACACGCCAACTTGTTACGAACCGCTTCGCCAGCGTTCTCGGGCGGCCTCCACCCGCGCCTTGTACACCTCGTACTCCTCCGCGTAGAACGCCGCCGTGCCGTCCGGGTCCCGGACGGAGGCGGGACGGGTCCAGGCCGCGGCGTCCAGCTCGGGACTGCCGGCGAGCACCGCACCGCGCGCCCCGGCCTCGCCCGCGGCCACGCGCAAGGGCCGTCCCAGGACGCCGGCGAACAGCTCCAGCCAGCCGTCGCTGCGCGTGCCTCCGCCCGCCACCGACAGCGCTCCGCTCAGCCCGGCCGCGTCCAGGCAGTGCCGTGCCGCGTACGCGATGCCCTCGCAGGTGGCGCGCACCAGATCGGCGGTGGTGGTCTCCAGGCTCACACCGGTGATCTCGGCGCGCGCCGCCGGTTCGACGAACGGCGCGCGTTCACCCGAGGGCGAGAAGAAGGGCAGCACCCGCACGCCGCGCGCCCCCGGCGGCGACTCCGCCAGCAGGGCGTCCAGATCGCGATGGGACGCGCCGACCCTGGCCAGCACCCATTCCAGCGCCGCCGTCCCCACCATCGCGGGCATGCCGCGCAGCCACCGGTCGGGACGCGTGGTGGCGAAGTGGAACCCGGTCGGCTCGCCGTCCAGCGCCGGCTCGTCCACCACGGCCAGGCACGCCAGCGTCGTGCCGATGATCAGCAGTCCGTCGCCCGGCTCGGTCACTCCCGCGCCCAGCGCGCAGGCGGGCACGTCGAACGGCCCCGCGGTGATCGGCGTACCGGGCGGCAGCGGCCCGTCGCCGAGCGGCTCGCCGCGAGGCAGCGGCTCGGCGATCGGCGCGAGCAGGCCCGCCCTGTGCGACAGGCCGCAGGCGTCCAGGGACGCGGCGTCGTACGCACGCGCGCGGGGATCCAGGAACGGCACGGACGCGTCGCTGGCATCGGTCGCGCGCACCCCGGTGAACCGCTGGAACACCACGTCCTTGCAATAGGCGGCCGTGGCGGCGGTGTCGAGCGCGCGGGGCTCGTGCCGGTCGAGCCAGGCCAGGATCGGCGCCGGGCAGCCGGGGAACAGGGCGTTGCCGGTGCGCGCGAAGACCTCCGCCGCCACGCCGCCCGCCGTCCACTCGTTGACGATCGCGGCGGACCGGCCGTCCATCCAGGAGATCGCGGGACGGACCGGCCTCGCCCGCCCGTCCACCAGCCACACGCCGTCGCCCTGGCCGGTCAGCCCGACGGCGGCGGGACGCCCGCCCAGGCGCGGGCGCAGCGCGCCGAGCACGTCCCCGGCGGCGGCCACGACCTCCTCGGTGTCCTGCTCGACCCGGGAGCCGCTGCGCAGCGTGCGCGCGGGACGCGACTCGACCGCGAGGGCACGGCCGTCCTCGTCGAACGCCGCGGCCTTCACCACCGACGTGCCCACGTCGATCCCGACGTACATCAGCGAGCCTCCGGTCAGATCGGGTTGCGTCAGATCGGATTGAGGCAGTGCGCCAGGGGCTCGCCCCGGTGCAGCCGTCCGACCTCGGCGGCGACGATGCGGGCGGCCTTCTCGGCGACGGCGCGGCTCGCGCCGCCCAGATGCGGGGTCAGCACGACGCCGGGCAGGCCGAACAGGCGCGAGCCGGGGGGCGGCGGCTCCACGGCGAAGGTGTCCAGGCCCGCGCCGAGCAGGTGGCCGGACTCCAGCGCGTCGCACAGCGCGTCCTCGTCCAGCAGCGGGCCCCGGGCACAGTTGATCACGACCGAGCCGGGCGGCATCAGGGCCAGCTCGCGCGCCCCGATCATGCCGCGATTCTCCGGCGTGAGCCGGGCGTGCAGGGACAGCACACGGGATCGGCGCAGCAGCTCGTCCAGGCTGGAGGCGCCTCCCGGCAGGTACGGGTCGTAGATCTGGACGTCGGCGCCGAAGCCCTCCAGGATCCGGGCGACCCGGCCGCCGACCGCGCCGCCGCCGACCAGCCCGACCGGCGTGCCCTCCAGCTCCAGCCCGGTGGCCTCGTAGGTGTAGTACCGGCCGCCCCACTCGCCCCGTCCCGCCAGCGCGGCGTGGGTCTCGGGGATGCGGCGCAGGACGGCCAGCAGCAGGCCCACGGTGTACTCGGCGGTCGCGGTCGCGTTGCGTCCCGGCGCGTAGCAGACCCGGACGCCGCGTTCGGTGGCCGCCTCCACGTCGACGTTGACGGGTCCGCCGCGGGCGACGGCCACCAGGCGCAGGCCGGGCGCGTTGTCCAGGACCTTCGCGGTGACGGGGGCCATCTGGGTCACGCACGCCTCGGCGCCGGCCAGCGCCTCGATCATGGTGTCCTCGTCGCCGGACGCCTCGTCCACCTCGCCCACCGGGCCGAACGGGACGACCGGCCAGGGCAGTTCGAGACGGCGGACATCGGCGGCCTCGCCCAGCTCGGCGGCCAGGGCGTCGGCCAGCAGCTCCGGGAGGACGAAGCGGTCTCCCGCGGCCAGCACTCTCATCGGGTCTCTCTCATAGGATCGTGGGTGGGAGCTCGGTTCCCCGCGCTTCCGTTCCTCAGGTGACGGCCACTTCGTAGGTGACCTTGTGCTCGTCCAGCTCGCGCAGGGCCTCGGGCTTCGCGCCGTCGTCGACGATGACGCGCTCGAACACCGACAGCGGCGCCACCCGGTGCAGCGCGACGCGGCCGAGCTTGGAGTGGTCGACGAGCAGCACGTTGCGCGCCGCGGCCTCCAGCATCGCCCGCTTGACCGACACGATGTGCTGCTCCTGGTGGTAGGCGTACCCGCCGGACACGGCCGAGGTCGACACGAAGCACAGGTCGACGTTCAGCGCGGTCACGGCGTCCACGCACGAGACCCCGAGGAAGGAGTCGTGCAGCGGGTCGTACTCCCCGCCCAGCGCCATCAGCCGGATGCCGCGCTCGCGCGCCAGCAGGTTGGTGGTCTCCAGGAAGTTGGTGACCACGGTCAGCGGCGTCACGTCGCTCAGCCTGCGGGCCAGCGCCAGCGTCGTCGTGGAGTCGTCGAGCATCACCGCCATGCCGGGCTCGACCAGCGCGGCGGCCTTGGCCGCGATCGCGTCCTTGGCCGCCTGCATGGACTTCATCCGGTAGGCGACGTTGCTCTCGAACACCCCTGACGGCTGCGCGGTGACCCCGCCCCGGTACTTGCGGACGATGCCCTGCCGTTCGAGCTCGTCCAGGTCGCGGTGGATCGTCATGAGGCTGACGCCGAACCGTTCGGCCAGGTCCCCGGCGGTGACCGAGCCGACCGACAGCACGTGGTCGGCGATGGCGCGGCGCCGCGCGTCGGGTCCGCGCCGGCCGTTGTTGTCCTTGGTCATGCTGGGATCCTCTCGTGGCCGGGCACCGGAGGGCGGGCGTTCGGCCGCACGACATGTCGGTACGGGGGAGCGTGATGTTAACAATCCTCGTACCGGCGTGACCGAGCTTGTAACATCCGAACCTCCCACGTCAAGCCCCTGCGACCTCGTGGGGGAGCCCGGGAGAGGGCGGCGGACGGGTTGCTATGGTGCTTCAATACTGTAAGTTCACATTCTCAAGCGATAAAACAAGGGGGCCATATCGTGCGCGAGGGCTCGTCCGAACCCGTGTGGGTCGGCGTGGACGTCGGGACCCAGGGGGTGCGGGCCCTCGCCGTCACCGCCGGCGGACGGGTGTCCGGCCGCGGGTCGGCGCCGCTGACCGGACGGCGTGACGGCGTGCGGCACGAGCAGCGGCCCTCCGACTGGTGGGCGGCCGTCACGGCGGCCACCCGCGAGGCGCTGCGCGGCCTCTCCCGCGGCGCGGTGCGCGGCCTCGCCGTGTGCAGCACTTCGGGCACCGTCCTGCTGACCGACAAGGACGGGCGCCCGCTCACCGACGGCATCATGTACGACGACATGCGCGCGCCGGGCGAGGCGCGCGAAGCGCAGGAGGCCGGGGCCGAGCTGTGGGAACGGCTCGGGCACCGGATCCAGCCGTCGTGGGCGCTGGCCAAGGTGCTGTGGCTGGCCCGCACCCGTCCCGGCGACCTGGCCCGCGCCCGCCTCGCGCACCAGTCCGACTTCATCGTCGGGCGGCTGGTGGGACGCCCGGCCGCCACCGACTCCAGCCACGCGCTGAAGACCGGCTATGACGTCCTGGCCGAACGGTGGCCGCGCGACCTGCACGAAAGGCTCGGCCTTCCGGCCACGCTGTTCCCCGAGGTGGTGCGTTCTGGAACGGTCCTGGGCGAGGTCGAGGAGGAGGCCGCCGAGGAGACCGGGCTGCCGGCGGGCACCCCGGTGGTCGCGGGCATGACCGACGGCTGCGCCGCGCAGCTCGGCTCGGGCGCGCTGCGGCTCGGCCGGTGGAACTCGGTGCTCGGCACCACGCTCGTCCTCAAGGGCGTGACCGACCATCCCGTCCGCGACCCCGCCGGGGTGATGTACAGCCACCGCGCGCCGGACGACGCCTGGCTGCCCGGCGGCGCGTCCAGCGTGGGCGCGGGCGTCCTCGCGGGCGTCGCCGACCTGGAACGCCTGGACGCGCTGGCCGCCGCGCACGAGCCGTCCAGCGTGGTCGCCTACCCGCTGGTGTCGACCGGCGAGCGCTTCCCGTTCCTCGCGCCCCAGGCCGAGGGCTTCGTGCTCGGCACGCCCCGGGACGAGGGCGACCGGCACGCCGCGCTGCTCCAGGGCGTCGCGTTCGTCGAACGGCTGGCGCTGGCCTACGTCCAGCAGCTCGGCGCCGCCGTCGAGGGGCCGGTGACCTTCACCGGGGGTGCGACCCGCAGCGCCTACTGGAACCAGCTCCGCGCGGACGTCCTCGGCCGTCCCGCGCGGATCCCCGAGCACGCCGACGCGGCGCTGGGCATGGCCGTCCTCGCCGCGTACGGCACCACGCACGGCCGCTCGACGGCCGAGGTGGCCGAGTCGATGGTGCGCGTCCGGACCGTGGTGGAGCCGCGTCCCGGCATGACCGAGCGGTTCACGGCCTCGTTCCACCGGCTCGTGGACGAACTGGAACAGCGCGGATGGCTGCCCGCCGAAGCGGCCGTCCACGCACGAAAGCGCGGGTGACCGAGCATGGGCAGCGCCCCCCAGAGCAGCACGCTCTTCCTGGTACGGCACGGCGAGACCGAATGGCACGCGGAGAACCGGTACGCGGGCGTCAGCGATGTCGCGCTCACCAGAACCGGACGTGACCAGGCCGAACGGCTCGGCCGATGGGCGCGGGGCGCGGACGTGGACGCGGTGTGGGCCTCGCCGCTGAGCCGGTCGAGGGCCACGGCCGCCCCGGCGGCGTCCGTCCTCGGCCTGCCGATCGCGATCGACGGCGACCTGACGGAGGTGGACTTCGGCGCGGCCGAGGGCCGCACGCTTGCCGAGCTGCCACGGGCCGAGGTGGACGCGTTCCTGGCCGACCCCGTCGCGAACGCCTTCCCCGGCGCCGAAGATCCCCGCAAGGCCGTCGAGCGCGGAACGGCCGCCCTGCGGCGCATCGCGTTCCGGCATCACGGTGAACGGGTGCTGGTCGTCGCCCACAACACGCTCCTGCGGCTGACCCTGTGCGGGCTGCTGGGCATCGACCCGTCCCGCTACCGGACGGTCTTCCCCCGGATCCACAACTGCGCCGTCACCGAGGTGCGGATCACCGGCACCGACACCGCGCTGCTGAGCTACAACGTCCCCATCCCTTAGGGACTCCTCGGAGGGAGTTCTCGGAGGGAGTCCTTGGAGGGGGTCCTTGGCCGGTACTCGCCACGAGCGCGCTGGAGAAATTTCCGGCATGCGAGGAAAATCCGGTATGAGGGGATCGCGGCTTCGGGCCCGGCCCATCTCCGGACGGGGGCGTACGGATGGACTTCCACGAGCGCGAGCGCGCACGCCGGCACGAGGCGGCACGGCGGGTGGCCGAACGGGAACCGGTACGGCGTGCAAATGAGACCGTGCTTCGCTCCGAGGGCGTCGCCGCCGCCGACAGCTCCGAGCGGATCGCCAAGCGGATCCACCGGCTGAACCGCTTCTACGGGGACGGCGGCCTGCTGGAGCCGGAGGCGGCCGGGCCCGCCGCCCGGCTCGAAAGGATCATCAACACGGTGGACTACGTGGGCGTGCGCTACCTGGACGCCGGGGTGGCCGCCGCCCGCGCCGTCGGCCGGGTGAACATCCGCGACGACCGGGGACGGACGCTGGGGTTCGGCACCGGCTCGATGGTGTCCCCCGCGCTGCTGCTGACCAACCACCATGTGCTGCCGGACGCCGCCACCGCCGCCACCAGCGTCATCGAGTTCGACTACCAGGACGGCGTCGACGGGCGGCCGCTGGCCCCGGTCGTCCATCCGCTGGACCCGGACCGGTTCTTCCTGGCCGACGAGGCACTGGACTTCGCCCTGGTCGCGGTGGGCGCGTCCGCCGCCGAGCTGGCGCCGTTCGGGTTCAACCGGATGATCGAGGACGAGGGGAAGGCGATCATCGGCGAGTTCGTCACGATCGTCCAGCATCCGCGTGGCGACAAGAAGCAGGTGGCGCTGCGCGAGAACCGGATCGTCGACATCCCCGAGCTCTACCTGCACTATTCGGCCGACACCGAGCCCGGCTCGTCGGGCTCGCCGGTGTTCAACGACCAGTGGGAGATCGTGGCGCTGCACCACGCGAGCGTCCCGGCGCCGGGCAGGGACGAGTTCGGCGGCGTCCTCAACGAGGGGATCCGCATCAGCCGGATCTGCCGTAAGGTGCGCGAGGCCGATCTGGGGGACACGCAGCGCGCGCTCGTCGAGCAGCTCTTCGCGCCCGGACGCGCCGAGGGGCAGGCCGCGTCCCTCCCGGCCGGTCCCGTGCCCGGCGTCCCGTCGCCCTCCGCGGGGACGGTCCTGGCACCGGCGAGCCCACAGGGTTCCACGCTCCTGTCCACGCCGGCTGCGCCCGCGCCGACGGGCGGGACGTTCACCATCTCGGTGCCGCTGGAGATCACCGTCCGGTTCGCGGACGGCCGGACATCCTCGGCGACCACGGCGACCGCGGCCACCACGACGACCGCGGGGGCGGGCGAGGCGGTCGCGATCGACCCCGACTACACCACGCGCGGCGGCTACGACCCCACGTTCCTGGCCCGCCCGCTGCCGCTGCCCGTTCTGCCGCCCGAGCTGGCCGGGGTCGCCTCCGTCGAGCTGCGCTACCACCACTTCAGCGTGATCATGCACCGCGAGCGCCGGCTGGCGCTGTTCACCGCGTGCACCATCGACGGCAAGCGGGCGCGGCGGCCGCGGCGGGAGAGCGACCGGTGGATCCTCGATCTCCGGCTGCCCTCGGCCGAGCAGACCGGCGAGGACGTCTACCGCGACAACGACCTGGACCGCGGGCACCTGGTGCGCCGCCTGGATCCCGCGTGGGGCGACAGCGACGCCCAGGTGAAGGCGGCCAACGACGACACCTTCCACTTCACCAACTGCACGCCGCAGCACCACGAGTTCAACGCGGGAAGCACGCTGTGGGCGGGGCTGGAGGACTACGTCCTCAACAACGCCGACAACCACGACCTCGCGGTCAGCGTGCTGACCGGTCCCGTCCTGGCCCCCGACGACGACGCCTACAGGGGCGTACGGCTGCCCCGCCAGTTCTGGAAGGTCGTGGCCATGGCCAAGGGGGACGGGCTGTCGGTCACCGGCTACCTGCTCAGCCAGTCGTCCCTGATCGCCGACCTGCCGACCGAGGAGTCCTTCTCCTACGGGGCCTACCGGACGTATCAGGTGCCGGTGCGGCGCATCGCCGAGCTGACGGGCCTGGGCCTGGACACGCACATCCAGGCCGATCCGCTGGAACGGCTGGAGACCACGCCCTTGCCGCGCGAAGTCGTCCGCCCCGACGACCTCGTGCTCTGACGAGGCCACCGGGGGCGGACGGGACGGGACGCGCTAGTGCGACGGGTCGCGGTTGTACAGCCTCCTCGACCAGAGATAGCCGGCCAGGGCGATCCCGGCGCACCAGGCGGTGGCGACGATCGCGTCGTCACGGACCGGACCGCCCAGCCAGAGCCCGCGCAGCGTCTCGATCACGGGCGTGAAGGGCTGGTGGTCGGCGAACCAGCGCAGGCCGGCGGGCATCGACTCGGTGGGGACGAACCCGCTGCCCAGGAAGGGGAGCAGCATCAGCGGCATCGGCGCGTTGCTGGCGGACTCGACGGTCTTGCTGAACAGCCCGAGCGCGACCGACAGCCAGGTGACGGCGAAGACGACCATCGTGAGCACGCCGGCGACCGCGAGCCACTCCGCCGGGTTGGCGTTGGGACGGAAGCCGATGAGCAGGGCGACGCCGACGACGATCGCCATGCTCACCAGCGTCTGGATCACGCTGCCCACGACATGCCCGGTGAGCACGGAGGCCCGGGAGATCGCCATGGTGCGGAACCGCGCGACGATCCCCTCGGTCATGTCCATGGACACCGAGACCGCCGTGCCGGTGGCGGCGCCGGCGATGGTCATCAGGAGGATGCCGGGGGTGACGTAGTCGACGTAGTCGTCCCGGCCGCCGGCGGCCCCGCCGAGCCCCGCGCCGAGGGTGTCGCCGAAGACGTAGACGAACAGCAGCAGGAAGACCACCGGGAGCCCGGCGAGCATCAGGGTCATGGACGGGTAGCGCATCATGTGCCGCAGGTTGCGGCGCAACATCGTCGCCGAGTCGGTCAGGGCGTAGGAGAGCGTGCTCATCGCGGTGTCGCCTTCTCGTGGTCGGTACGGCCGGTGAGGGTGAGGAAGACGTCGTCGAGGTCGGGGGTGTGCAGGGAGAGCTCGTCGACCTCGATCGACGCGTCGTCCAGCCGGGCGAGCAGCCCGCGCAGTGACGTGACGTCGGCGTCGCTGGGGACGCGCAGGGTCAGCCCGTCGTCCTCGTCGAGGGACCCTTCGCCGAGGGCGTGCAGCGCCGCGCGGAGCCCGTCGGGCTCGGCGAACCGCAGCCGCACGTGGCCGCCGGGGATCAGGCGCTTGAGCTCGGTGGGGGTGCCCTCGGCGATCAGCGTCCCGCGGTCGAGCAGCGCGATCCGGTCGGCGAGCTCGTCCGCCTCCTCCAGGTACTGGGTGGTGAGGAAGATCGTGACGCCGCCCGCGGCCAGCTCCCGGATGATCTGCCACATGCCGCGCCTGCTGCGCGGGTCGAGCCCGGTGGTCGGCTCGTCGAGGAAGATGATCCGCGGGTCGCCCACCAGGGTCATCGCGAGGTCGAGCCGCCGCCGCATGCCGCCGGAGTAGGTCTGGGTCGTTTTCTTGGCGGCGTCGACGAGGTCGAACCGTTCGAGCAGCTCGGCGGCGCGCCGCCGGCCCTCGCGGCGGCCCAGGTGGTGCAGGTCCGCCATCAGGATGAGGTTCTCCTCGCCGGTGAGGAACCGGTCCACCGCCGAGTACTGGCCGGTCACGCCGATCGCGGCGCGGACCGCGTCGGGCTCGGCGGCCACGTCGTGCCCCGCGATCCGCACCTCGCCGCCGTCGGCGCCGATCAGCGTGGACATGATCTGGACCATGGTGGTCTTGCCCGCGCCGTTGGGGCCGAGCAGGGAGAAGATCGTGCCCTCGGCGACCTCCAGATCGACGCCGTCGAGGACGAGGGTGTCGCCGTAGGACTTGCGCAGCCCGCTGATCGAAATGGCGGGCGGGCGGGGGGAGGAGGTGGTCACTGCTGTCTCCTTGAGCGGGTCACGGGTCATGAAGGGCGGCGGTGGACGACGATGTCGCCGAAGCCGGTGCGGGCCCGCACCTCGACGCGCTGGTCCCCGGGATGAGGGTTGTCGACGGCTTGCAGCTCGCTTCGTACGGCGCCGTGCTTGGAGTCGGCGTCCAGCCAGGCGGCGGTGCCCTCGGCGATGCCGAGCTCCAGCTCGCCGAAGTTGGTCTCGAGATGGACCGTGCCGCGCGCGACCTCGCCGACGCGGATGCTGCCGTAGGCGGTCTTGGCCGCCACGGTGGCGAGGGCGCGGTCGATGGTGATGTCGCCGTTCGCCGTGGTCAGCCGCAGGTCGCCGCCCGCCTCGCCGACGGTGATGTCGCCGTTGGAGGTCTTGGCCACGACGCTGCCCTCGGCCGCGCCGATCCAGATCTTGCCGGTCGAGGTGGCCACGTCGGTGTGCTCGGACGAGCGCCCGACCGCGACGTTGCCCGTGGAGGTGCGCACCCTCGTTCCGGCGGCCCGGTCGAGCCGGACCGACCCGGCGGCGGTCCTGAACGTGGACCGGCCGAGGGCGCCCTCGCAGCGGATGTCGCCCGAGGCCGCGTTGACGTCGACGCGCGAGCCGGCGGGCAGCGCGATCGTCACGTCGGCCATCCCGGGTCGGCCGATCAGCGAGCGCAGCGTGTTCCGGGGCGCCCGCACCGACAGCCGGCCGGCCGCGTACTCGACCCGGATCTGCTCGGCGGCCTGGACGTCGGCGTCCCGCCCGGGGTCCTGGGGGATGACGTCGACGGTGGTGTCGGTGCGGTCGGCGGCGTTGATCACGAACCGGCCGGACCCGACCTCGATGTGCGCGTCGATCGGCTCGGGTGTCTCGAAGGTGGGCATGGCGGAATCTCCTGGTGGCGCCGGTGAGGTCGGAGTCGTGTGGTGAGGGGGTGGGCGGGTGCGGTCAGCGCACCCAGCCGGTGAAGCGGCGCCCGGACGGCGGGCCCTCACCGGTGGCGGGCCGGTCGTCCTCACTCCCGAGCGCGGCGGCCACGGCCCGGACGAGCCAGGCGTTGACCGACAGGCCCATCCGGCTCGCCGCCTCGTCGATGCGGGGCCGCAGGTGCTCGGGCAGGCGCAGCGTGATCCGCGAGGTGCCGCCGCCGCCGGCGTCGTCGGTGTCGGAGGTCGCGGGCGGCCGGACGCCCATCGTGACCTCCACGGCGCTGGCCAGCGCCTCCCTCAGGGTGGGCCGGGGCGGCTGCCCGGTGGACGGCTCCGCGGGCGGCGGCGTCACGACGAAGTCGACGTCCCGCCCGCGCAGTCGCACCTCGACCGAGCCGGGCGCGAGATCGCGGGTGATCTCGTCCGCGGCGGCCGACAGGGTTTCGAGCAGCATGAGCCGGACGGCCGATTCGAGCGGCGAGGCGAGCCGTTCGGCGAGCGCGCGGGCCTCGTCCCCGCCCGCCTCGGCGGCGATGGCGGCGGTGACGCCATGCCGGCCGGCGGCCTCGGCCGTCCCACGGTTAGGTGCGCCGTACGTTCCCGGCGCGCAGGAAGGGACGCTCACCGAAGCGCTCGGCCGCCATGGCGAGAAGGCCCGGGATGGTCGTCGGGCCGTCGGTCAACGCAGGACCCCGGCGTCGCGGAGCCTCCGGATCCGGTCCGGGGACAGCCCCGCGACCTCGCGCAACACCGCGTCGGTGTCGGCTCCCAGCAGCGGCGCGGTGGCGCGGATCCCGCCCGCGTTACGGCTCAGCCGGATCGGCGTGCCCTCGTGCAGGAACGCGCCCGCCACCGGATGCTCCGCGCGCACGTAGAAGCCGCGGGCGCGAAGCTGCGGGTCCTGCTCGACCAGGTCCTGGCCGTTCTGCACCGCGCCCGCGGGGATTCCGTGCTCCTGCAGCAGTTCGGCGGCGGCATCGGCGGGCATCGTACGTGCCCAGGTAGTCAGCGCCTCCTCGATCCCGTCCGTCCCGGCGGGATGGCCGATCACCGAGCACAGCGCCCGGCGCTCCTCCTCCGACCGGACGCTCACGGCCAGCCACCGGTCCGGCCCCAGGCACCGGTACACGCCGTGCGGGCTCCAGGACGGGTGGGAGTTGCCGCGCGGCTCGGGCGGGACGGGCGCGATCACGCTGGTGCCCATGTGCGCGGTCATGGCCTCAAGCTGGGACAGGTCGATGTGCTGGCCGCGTCCCGTCCGGTCCCGGTGCTCCAGCGCGGCGACGGTGGCGAGGGCGGCCTGCAACCCGGCCACGATGTCGCCGTGCCCGTAGATCACGCCGACCACGTCGTCGGCCGACCACCCGGTCAGCCCGGTCAGCCCGGAACTCGCCGAGACGGTGTCGGCGTAGGAGACCCACCCGCTGCGCGGCCCGGTGTGACCCATGCCCGACATGCTCACGTAGACGATGTCCTGTTTGAGCTCGCGGAGCGCCTCGTACCCGAGCCCCATCTTCCTCATCACCGTGGCGCTGTAGTTCTCCACGACGACGTCGCTGGCGGCGATGAGCTCGCGCAGCACCGCCAGGCCCTCCTCCGAGCGCAACGCGAGCGCGACACTGCGCTTGTTCCGGTTGACGTCGTTGAAGTAGCCGTTTCCGTTCCGGTCTGTATTTCCGTTCCGGTCTACGTGTGGCCCCCGGGACAGGTGCATGAACGGCGCGAACCGCGTGGGGTCGGGACGCGTCTCCGACTCCACCTTGATCACTTCGGCGCCGTGGTCGGCCAGGATCTTGGTGCAGTACGGCCCGGCCAGCACCCAGGTCAGGTCGAGCACCCGGACCCCGGTCAGAACGGGCGCGTCCGAACCCGCGCCGTCCGTGGCGGGGCGGACGGGTTCGCGGGGCTCGTCCAGCAGCGCCTGATCGGCGCCCCGCTCGGCCACGGTGAGGGACGCGACGCGCCGCCCCTCCGGGAAGGCGAACGGGAAGCCCAGATCGGTGCGTTCCCCGTGCGGTGTCCGTGCGCGCAGGAAGAAGCCACGGGCGCTGAGCTGGGGGTTGGCGGTCAGCTCGGCGGGGCGCTCGACCGCCGCCCACGGCAGCTTCCTGGCCTGCGCCGCCTCGGCGAAGGCGGCCTTGGGCCACTTGCCGACGAAGTCCTGGACGACCTCGAACACGTGCCGCTGGTGCCGCTTGCGTTCCACGGGGTCCTGCCAGCGCGGCTCGTCCAGGTCGGCCTGCGCGTTCTCCTCGCGCATCCAGGCCAGCAGCGCGTCCCACATGCGGGGGCTGCCGCCGAGCCCGCCGCCCAGGTAGCCGTCCGCGGCGCGGAACAGGGCGTGCGGCACCAGCGGGTGCTCCCGTCCCGGCCGCGGCGGCACGCGGTCCTCGTGCAGGTACGCCAGCGTGCCCGCCTCCAGGCTCGCGGCCACGCACTCCTGCGCGGAGACGTCGATGAGCTGGCCGCCGCCGCTCCGCCGCGCCCGCAGGCCCAGCAGGACGGCGATCGCGGCGTTCACGCCCGCGAGCTGCTCGGCCTGGTTCTCCGGGAGCGAGAGCGGCGGCCCGTCGGGATCGCCGACCTGCGCCAGCATGCCGCCGAGCGCCGCCACCACCAGGTCGGTGCCCTGCCAGGAGCCGCGCGGGCCGTCGCACCCGAACGGCGTCACCCGGACGTGGACCAGGTGATCGGGCGCCGGGGCGCCGTCCGGGGTGCCGTCGAGCAGCACGTCGGCGGTCTCCAGCAGCCGCCGCAGCCCGGCCTCGTCGCCCTCCTCCAGGACGACCGACCGCTTGCCCCCGTGCCAGTGCGCGAACGACCAGCCGTCCAGCTCCTCCCGCGTGGGGTCGCCGCCCGGCGGCTCGACCAGCACCACCTCGTGCCCGAGCCCCACCAGCAGTCTGCCCGCGAAACGCGTGAACGGGCTGGGCAGCTCGACGACCCGTACCACCGGCTCCGCCATCTCAGTGCTCCTGGTTCAGGAAGCCGGTCACGACGCTGTAGTAGTCATAGGGGCGTTCCTCCTGGAGATGGTGTGAGGCCCGGTCCATGACGTGCAGGTTGCCCTTCGGCATCATGCGGGCCAGCATCAGCGGGTAGTCGGGGGTGAGGAACGCGTCGTACATGCCCCACATGAACAGGGTCGGCGCCTGGATCGTCCCGAGCCGGTCGCCCAGCTCCTGCCATTCGCCGCGCGGGTCGTCGGACGCCGCGGCCAGGGCCATCTCGCCGGGATCGATGCTCTGCTCGTAGCGCATCGTCACGGTCTCGTCGGGGATGGCGCTCTCGTCGTACCACTCCAGCCGGGCCATCAGATCGCGCATCTTCTCCCAGGACGGCCCCGTGCCGCCGAAGTACACGTCCCGGGCCTTGCGCCCGCGGTGGCCGCGTTCGGGCAGCGGCGCCAGCGGGCCGTGCCACACCGGCTGGCTGCCCGTGACGACCAGTGAGCGCACCCGATCGGGGTAGAGGGCGGCCAGGTTGAGCGCGATCGTCCCGCCCCAGGAGTTGCACACGAAGTCGGCCCGGTCCAGGCCCAGCGTGTCCATCAGCGCGACCGTCTTGGCGGCGTGGAAGTCCCACATCGGGCCCTTGATCACGCACTTCTCGGACTTGCCGTACTGCAGGATGTCCACCAGGAAGACGCGGCGGTCGGCGGCGAACAGCGGGGCCACCTGCCCGAAGTCGGACCAGCCCGTGCAGCCGGGCCCGCCCCCGTGCAGGAAGATCGTGGGGCTGCCCTGCCCCAGCTCGATGTAGTGGTAGGTGACACCGTCCGCCTTCGCGTAGGCGCCCTCCGGCGCCGGCCGAATCCGCATGAGGTCCATGATCCCGAATCGTGGTCGCGGGACCGGACGGCGGTCGAGCGCGCCGGTCCGCTGAGCGGGCCGCCGCCGTGGCCTGCTCGAACACGCGGTCCTACGCTGCCGGGTGAGAGAGGGAGGAAGCTCATGACGGTCGTAGACGAGGATCTGGCGAACATTCCGGCACCCCCCGTCTTCGCGACGACGGCGGAGGAACGCGAGCACCGCAAGCGGCGGGTCGCCGCGGGGTACCGGGTGCTGGCCCGCTTCGGCCTGGACGAGGGGATCGCCGGGCACATCACCTGCCGTGACCCCGAGCTCACCGACCATTTCTGGACGGCGCCGTTCGGCCGCTACTTCGGCCGCGTCCTGCCGCGGGATCTGATCCTGGTGAACGACGAGGGCAAGGTCGTGGAGGGTGAGGGACGGCTCAACCGGGCCGCGTTCGCCATCCACTCCGAGGTGCACAAGGCCCGGCCCGACGTCGTCGGGGCCGTGCACGCGCACGGCCTGCACGGCAAGACGTTCTCGTCCCTGCACACGACGCTGGCGCCGCTCACCCAGGACGCCTGCGCCTTCTACGGGTCGCACTCCTTCCACGAGGACTACTCCGGCGTGGTGTTCGACCCCGAGGAGGGGCGGCGCATCGCGGCCTCGCTCGGCGACGGCAAGGCGGTCATCCTCGCCAACCACGGCCACCTCACGGTGGGGCGGACGGTGGACTCGGCGATCTGGTGGTTCGTCACGATGGAGCGGTCCTTCCAGTCCGAGCTGATGGCCCGCGCCGCCGGCGACCCGGTGCCGCTGGACGAGGAGACCGCGCGGCTGACCGCCGAGCAGGTGGGCGGGGAGGACGTCGGCTGGTTCGCCTTCCAGCCCATCTGGGAGCGGATCGTCTCCGAGCAGCCGGACCTTCTCGCAGAGTGACCGGCGGCCCTCTGGAACTGGCGGAGAAGCGGGCCCGGGCCGAGCTCGGCCGCGTGGAGCGCCGGTCGCTCGGCACGGTGAGCGCCGACGCCGCGGCCGAGTTCGCGCGGGCGGCGGGCGAGACCTCCCCGCGGCTGGTCGACCCGGCCCATCCCGCGTTCACCGTCCACCCGATGTACCTGGTCAGCCTGCTGCGCGGGGCGCCGGGCGCCGACCCGGAGGAGTACCGCCCGGACGGCATGTACCGGGACGAGGTCCCCGGCACCGATGGACTGGACGTGCGGCTGATGGCGGGCGGGCAGGACGTGCGCTTCCTCGGTAAGGCGCGTCCCGGTGAACGTATCGAGGTGCGCCGCGTCCTGGAATCCGTCGAACGCAAGGGGAAGGGCGCGGGCTTCCTGCTGCTCACGGTCGTCAAGACCTACGCCTCGGAGCGCGGCCCGCTGATCGAGGTCACGGAGAGGTTCATCGTCCGATGAGAACAGAGGTCCCGCCGGTGGAGTACGTCCCGGACGAGATCACCTTGCTCCGGTTCGGGTCGGTGACCCGCAACGCCCATCGCATCCACTACGACACCGCGTTCGCCCGCTCGGAGGGGCTGGACGGCCCGGTCGTCATGGCGCAGTTGCACGGCTGCCTGTTCCATCGGGCCGCCGCGGCCTACGCGGGCGAGACCGGAGAGGTGCTCTCGGTCGGCTGGCAGAACCGGGCGCCCGCCTATGCCGGTGACCGCCTCGTCGTCTCCGGCGTGGTCGAATCCGTCGACGAGGAGACCGGCCACATCACCCTGGCCCTGGAGGAACACCGCTTCCCGGACGGCGAAGGCCCCGGCACGCTCTGCTGCCGGGGCCACGCCGTGGTCGCCGTTCAGTCCTCGGACGCTCGGTCGTCGAAGTAGAGCGCCACCTTGCCGATCGCCTCTCCGGTGCGGAGCCGCTCGGCGGCCTCCGCGAGCCGTTCGGCCGGGTACCGCTCGATCGGCAGGGTCAGCTCGCCGGCCGACAGCTCCGTCAGCAGCCGGGCGGCGTCCTCCGCGACCTCCTCGCCGCGCCTGATCAGGTTGACCGGCAGGAGCGACACGTCGGCCAGCAGGAAGTCCGCGAGGTCGGCGCGGAAGTCGCGGCCGGCCGTGTAGCCGACCAGCGCGACCCGGCCGCCGCCCCGCACCTGCCCGAGCATGGCGGTCAGCACCGGCCCGCCCACCGTGTCGATCACGGCGTCGAAGGGGTCCACGGACGACTCCGCCAGCTCGGAGGCCAGGATCGCCTTGGCCGAGGCCGGGACGTGCGGCAGCTTGGACTCCCGGCCGACGACGCCGACGACCTCCGCCCCGGCGCGCGCCGCGAGCTGCACGGCCAGAGTTCCGACCGCGCCCGCCGCGCCCGTCACCGCGACCCGCTCCCCGGGCCGCACCGCGGCGACCGAGTGGACCGCGAGCTGCGCCGTTCCGGCGGGGGAGAAGAAGCAGCACGCCAGGGCCGGGTCGATCCCCTCGGGGACGGGCACGACCGCCGAATCGCGCACCACGGTGTGCTCGGCCCAGCCGCCGTCCCGCTTCAGCCCGGCGCCGCCGCCGCGGAACCGCACCGGCAGTCCCTCGGGATGGACGTCGGACTCCACGACGACACCGGCCGCCTCCGTGCCGGGCACCGAGGGCAGGTCCGGCAGGATGCCGAACCGGCCCTCCACCACGTTGAGGTCGAGATGCCCGACCTGCGCCGCCCGCACCCGGATCAGGGTGTGACCCGGCGGCCGGTCCGGCACGGGCCGCTCCACCAGGCGCGGCAGCTCACCGAACCTCTTCAGGACCAGCGCCCTGCTCATCCGTCCACCGGCGGGTTCGCTCACACCTTCACCTCGTAACGCTTCAGGACGCGGGCCGCCACGATCCGCAGCACCCGGTCGAAGACGAACCCCAGGATTCCCAGCACGATGATGCCGACGAACACCCAGTCGATGCGGCCGTAGTTCCGGGAGGTCCAGATCAGCGCGCCCAGCCCCACCTGCGCGGCGACGATCTCCGCCGACACGATGGTCAGGAAGCTGTTGCCCATCGCCAGTCGGGCGCCGGTGACGATGTGCGGCACCGTCGAGGGCAGCACCACGTTCCGCATGATCTGCCAGCGGTTCGCGCCGAGGCTGGCCGCCGCGCGCAGCTTGGACTCGTTCACCGACAGCACGCCCGCGATGGTGTTGAGCGTGACGATGAAGACGGCGGTGTAGAAGATCAGCACCACCTTGGACGACTCGCCGATCCCCAGCCACACCACGGCCAGCGTGACGAACGCGACCGGGGGGATGAAGCGGAAGAACTCGATGTAGGGGTCCAGCAGCCGCCGGATGATGGGGACCTGCCCCATCAACAGGCCCACCGGCACCCCGACCACCAGGCCCAGGCCCCAGCCGATCAGGATCCGGCGGCTGGAGGCGATCACCGAGTTGCCCAGCGTGCCGTCGGCCGCCAGCTCGCGCGCCGCCGACAGGGTCTGGCCGGGCGAGGCCACCAGCGCCGAGCCGTACCGCATGGCCAGTAACTGCCACACCGCGATGCCCGCGGCGATCGACACCACGAACATGCCGAGCGAGCGCAGCCGTCCCGCCACCGCGCCCGGCCGCCGCGGTTCCTCGACGGACGGGGTGGCGGCGGCGTCCGCCGAGACGACGGTCATCGTTCCTCCCCTGGCTCGTCCGCCGGAGCCTCCCGCGGATCGTCCACGCCCTGCTCGCGCAGGGCCTTGCGCACCTCTTCGCCGATGTCGCGGCGCAGCGCCGCGCGCAGCTCGATCGCCTCGGGCGCCGTGTCGTCGCGGGGACGGGGCAGGTCCACCGGGTACACGCTCTTGATCGTGGCGCCGGGGCCCGCGGTCATCACCGCGACCCGGTCGCCCAGCACGATCGCCTCGTCGATGTCGTGGGTGACGAACACGACCGTGCAGCCGGACGCCCGCCAGATGCGCGCCATCTCCTCCTGCATGACCTGCCGGGTCTGGGCGTCCAGCGCGCCGAACGGCTCGTCCATCAGGACGACGCTCGGCTCGTTGGCCAGCACCCGCGCGATCTGCACGCGCTGCCGCATGCCGCCCGAGAGCTGGCCGGGGAACCGGTCGGCGCAGTGCCGCAGCCCGACCAGGCCCAGGTACTCCTCGGCGATCGCGTTCTGCTCGGCCCGCGACCGGCCCCGCATGCGCGGGCCGAACGCCACGTTCTGGCGCACGGTCATCCAGTCGAACAGCGCCTCGCTGCTCTGGAACACCATGCCGCGGCCGGGGTCGGGGCCGGTGACGGCCTCGCCGTCCACGGTGAGACGGCCCCGCCGCACCGGGACGAATCCGGCCAGCGCCGACAGCAGCGTGGACTTGCCGCAGCCGCTCGGGCCGAGCAGGCACAGGAACTCCCCGGCCTCGATGTCCAGCGAGATGTCCTGGACGGCGAGGAAGGACCCGAAGCCGATGGCCACGCCGGAGACGGACACCGCCGCCCCGTGCGCGGCCCCGCCCCCGCCCCCCGCCGGGGCGGCCCCGCTCGCGGGGGCCTCATCCGGCGGAGGGCGGCGACCGGTGTCGATGGCCTTGGTCATCCCGTTCCTTTCGCTTTCGCGGTCACCCATCCCTGGAGCACGGCCGCGTTCAGGTTGGGCGTGGCCTTGACCTTGCCGGTGCTGACGTACCAGGCGGCGGTGCTCTCGTAGCCCTTCATATCGGCGGGCGTGATGTCGCGCACCTTGAAGTCGATCTCACGGACCGCCGTCATGGTCTGCTCGGGCGGCACCTTGGCGGCCTTCTGCGTCGCCTCGGCCGCCGCGTTCGGGTCGGACTCCACCAGCGCGGTCGCCTCCTGCAGGACCTGGGCGACCTTGGCGGCCGTGCCCTCGTTGGCGCTCAGCCACTTCTGGCCGGTGATGAGCCAGTGCTGGTACTTCAGCCCGTAGGCGCCGGTGGACTCCAGGACCTTGCCGCCCAGCTTGACGCCGTTGGCGGGCCACGGCTCCCACAGCGTGTAGGCGTCCACCTCGCCCTTCTGCAGCAGGGCGGGGATCTCCGGCGGGTCGGCGGTGACGAACTTGACCGACTTCACGTCGATCTTCTTGGACTCCAGGTACTTGGTCATGGCCAGCTCGGACAGGCCGGGCACGATCGCGACCTTCTTGATCTCGGACGGCGAGCCCGTCTTCGGGCCGGCGACCACCTTCAGGTACTGCCCGGACTCCTGGTAGACCAGCAGCGCCCGCAGCGACGGGTTCTGCTGGAGCTGGGCGATGGTGGTGGTGTCGGAGCTGCCGGCCATCTGGACCTGGCCGCCGGCGATCGCGTCCACGGCCTCGCCGCCCCGGCCGAACTGGACCACCTCGACGTTCAGGCCGTGCTTACGCCACAGCCCCTTGGAGTCGGCGACGAAGAACGGCGCGTACGCCGCGTCGATCCCGACGGCGATACGGATCTTGGGACCGGTGGCTGCGGGGCCGCCGGAGTCGGTGGTGGCGCCGCCACACGCCGAGAGCGTGAACAGCGCGACTATGAGCGAGAGCGCGCCCGCGAGGCGCCATCTCGTGGCCCGTGCGTCCATGAGACCTCATAAGTTGGTGATGAGCTGCCGGATTGGGGGAGAGTAGGCCCGCGTTCGGCACAGGCGCATGGCCGGGGGTCCGCTGAGCGGGACGTACGGCCCCTGATCAGTGGCGGTGATCACTGGACCCGGTCAGTGGGCATGGCCAGTGGGCTTGATCAGTGGGCATGGTCAGTGGGCCAGGTAGCCGCCGTCGACCGCGAGGACGGTCCCGGTGATGAAGCCGGACGCCGGTGAGGCGAGCAGCAGCAGCGCCCCGGCCAGCTCGCGCGGCTCGCCCCAGCGGGCCAGCGGCACCTCGCGTTCCACGAACGCCCTGGCCACGGGGTCGTCACGGGAGCCGGCGTTCATCTCGGTCAGGATCGGGCCCGGCATCAGGCAGTTGGCGGTCACGCCGGTGCCCGCCAGTTCCAGCGCCAGCGCCTTGGTGAGCTGGACGACCGCGCCCTTGGACGCGGCGTAGGCGGCGCGCGCCGGGGCCCCGACCGCCCCGAGGACCGAGCCCAGCGTGACGATCCGTCCGGATCCGGCCTCCGTCATGACGCGGGCGGCGGCGCGGCAGGCGTACCAGGTGCCGTACACGTTCGTAGCGAAGCAGGCGTGCAGGTCCCCGGTCGGCAGCTCGGCCACCGTGCCGCGGGCCAGCCTGCCGGCGCTGGTCACCAGGACGTCCAGGCGGCCCCACCGCCGCACGACCTCGGCGACGGCCGCGTCCACCTGGGACTCCTCGGTGACGTCGCAGCCCAGGCCGAGCGCGGTGCCACCGCGTTCCGCCAGTTTCGCGGCGGCCTCGCGGGCCCGCGCGGCGTCGCGCGACAGGACCGCGACCTTCGCGCCCGCGGCCAGCAGCGTGCGGGCCGCCTCGGCGCCGATGCCGGACGTGCCGCCGGTGACCAGGGCGGTCCGGCCGGTCAGGGAGAACGCGTCGATGGTCTCGTCCATTCACGGACCCTGACACGCCTCCACCGGTCCGCGGGCCGGTCGCGGTCTGCTGAGTGAGACGAGTCCATAGGCGAACGGGCCGGTCGGGACGGATGCTCGGGGCGCACGGCTCGAAACAGGGTTCGGTGAGCAGGAGGACTTTCAGATGACGGGTGGGGAATCCCTCGATCCCAAGGCCGCGCCCCGGGCGCGACGCCCGGTCGGGGCACCGGGGCGCCAGGACTGGTCGTCGTGGCCCCACTACGAGGCGGCGGCCGAGGGCTTCCGCGGCTACTGGTATCCGGTGACCTGGTCGAGCCATATCACCGGGAAACCCCGTTCGTACACGATCTGCGGCGACAAGATCGTGCTCGTCCGGGACGCGGGGAAGGCGTACGCGCTGCACGACCGCTGCCCGCACCGGGGGGTGCCGCTGTCGGAGGGCGACCAGCAGTTCCCCGGCACGATCAGCTGCCCCTACCACGGCTGGACGTTCGACCTGGCCAGCGGGCGGCTCGCCGCGGTGATCACCGATGGCCCCGACTCGCGGATCTGCGGGAAGGTCGGCGTGCGGACCTATTCCGTCGAGGAGCGCCTCGGCATGGTGTGGGTGTACATCCCGGTCGCCGACGAGAAGCCGCACCCGATCGACGAGCAGCTTCCCGAGGAGCTGGTCGAGAACCCGTTCGTGATGGGCGGGCGGATCGACCCCCGGCGCGGCAACTGGCGGTTCGCCTGCGAGAACGGCTTCGACGAGGGTCACGCCAAGTACCTGCACAGAACCTCGCTGTGGCGGCTGTTCAAGCCGATGCCCACCTGGAACGTGACACGGATCGTCCCCCAGGGCCGCTGGATCTACCGGGTGCAGGAGGAGGTGCACTGGGAGGCCGACTTCCCGGGCGTGGGGCGCTGGACCAACAAGCGCTGGTGGAAGATGTCGCCGCCCAAGGAGACCTTCAACATCGGCAACACCGGCAAGCCGAAGCGCGTGGACCCCACGATCGAGGCGCAGAAGTTCCCCGGCTTCGCGTCCCTGTCGATGCCGGGCGTGCTCCGCATCGCCTACCCCAACTTCATCCACTACGAGTTCTACGTCCCGGTGGACTCGGACAACCACCGCTATGTCGGGGTGATGGTCAACTTCACCGAGGGCTGGCACACCCTCCGCTTCTACGCCAAGTACCTGGGGGCCATCCGCTGGCTGTTCCACGGCCAGTTCTCCGCCCAGGACGCCTGGATGGTCGATGTCACCGACGCCCCGCCCGAGAAGCTCTACCGCCCCGACGTCTCGCTGACCGCCTGGCGCGCGCTGAGCCAGGAGGAGTACGCCAAGAAGCTCGCCGACTGCGGCGTCGCCCCCGCTCCCAAGCCGAAGAAGAGCTAGGAAGAGGTAGAAAGAGGTGCAGATCGTGAAGCGCATCCTGCCCGCGATGATCGCCGGTGCCGTGCTGGCCGTGGCGATCCCGGCGGTGTGGCGCTGGATCGCCCGGACCAGTGACACGCAGGTCCACAGGATCGGTCAATGACCGACGGGCTGGCGGGGCTGGACGACCGCAGGCGCGGCTGGGTCGAGTCGGCGTGGCGGCACGTCACCCCCGGCCGGCTGCGCGAGCTGGTCGGCGGCCTGGTGGACGTGCCGAGCCCGACGGGCGACGAGGGTCCGCTGGCCGCGCATATCGCCGCCACCCTGGACGCGGCGGGCTGCCCGGCCCGGGTGCAGCCGCTGGACGACCGGCAGGCCAACGCCTGGGCGCGGCTGGACGGCGACGGCACCGGCCCCGACCTGATGCTGTACGCGCCGATCGACACCCTGACCGTGGGGGAGGAGGGCGAGGACGTCCCCTGGATCGGGTCCGAGCTGCGTCCCGACATGCGTCCCCGCGCGGTGGTGGACGGCGACCTGGTGGTGGGCCTGGGCGCGTCCAACCCCAAGGGGCACGCCGCGTGCGTGATGATGGCGGCCGAGGCGATCGCGCGGGCCGGGATCCCGCTGACCGGCGACCTGATCGCCGCGTTCGGCGCCGGCGGCATGCCCACCAACGCCCGCCCGTCCGGGGCGCGGCGCAACACCGGGCAGGGCGCGGGCTGCTCGTTCCTGCTGGAGCAGGGGGTGTGGGCCGACTACGCCGTGATCGCCAAGCCGGGCTGGACGGTCTCCTGGGACGAGGTCGGGCTCGTCTGGTTCGAGGTCACGGTGCGCGGCACCCACACCTACGTGGGGTCGCGGCACCGGCTGCCGTACGGCAACGCCATCGCGCGGGCCGGGCTGGTCGCGCAGCGCCTGGAGGAGTGGTTCGCCGAGTACGCCGAGCGGCACACCGAGGGGACGGTGGCGCCGCAGGGCATCGTGGCGTCGATCCGCGGCGGCTGGCCGCGGATGGCGGCGGTGACCCCCGCCGCCTGCGTGCTGCGGGTGGACCTGCGGATCGGCCCGGGGACGTCGCCGATGGCGGCCAAGCGGGAGTTCATGGCCGCGCTCGACGCGATCCGCGCCGGCACCCCCGGCCTGGACGTGGACGCCGAGATGATCCTGGCCATCCCCGGCACCGCGTCGGATCCGGACGGCTGGGTGTGCCGCAGTGCCGTCGCCGCCTGGGAGGCGTTCGAGGGACGCCCGCACGAGGTGATCCGCGGCAACAGCGGCGCCACCGACGCCAACATCCTGCGGAACCGGGGCGTGCCCACGGTGCGGATCGGCATGCCGAAGATCACCGAGGCGCCGCGCGAGATCGACTTCCCGTTCGGCATGAACGCCGTGGACGTCCGCGAGATGGAGCGGCTCACCCGCCTCCTGGTCCGCACGGCCATCGACACCGTCACCCGCACCCGTGACGAGGTGGCCGCCCATGCCGCATCGGCCGAAGGAGCCCGCGTATGACCGAGATCGTGCTGGGCGTGGGGGCCTCCCACTCCACGCTGATGAACACCCACTGGGAGGAGACCGTCCACAAGGACCGGGCGGAGCGGTTCAGGGACGCGCTGTACGCGGCGCGCGACGAGATCGCCAAGGCCCGCCCCGACACGGTGATCGTGGTGGGCTCCAACCACTTCCGGGGGTTCTGGCTGGACCTGATCCCGAGCTTCACCATCGGGGTCGGGGAGTGCCTGGCCAGCGGGGAGTCCGGGACGCCCAAGGGGCCGCAACCGGTGGACGTGCCGCTGGCGCAGCACATCGCGGACGCGCTGGTGGAGGGCGGCCGGTTCGACGTGGCCTTCTCCGCCCGGCTCCAGATCGACCACGGCCAGTCGCACGCGATCCAGTACCTGCTGGACGGGCTGGACGTGGAGATCGTCCCGCTGGTGGTGAACGTGTTCGCGCACCCGCTGCCGACCCTCGAACGCTGCGAGCGCCTCGGCCGCGCCATCCGCGAGGCGGTGCTGGCGTTCCCCGGCGGGCGCAGGGTCGCGGTGATCGGGTCCGGGGGGCTCTCGCACCGCCTGCCCTGGCCGGACTGGCGCGACCCGCACGGCGACGACGAGGAGTTCATGGTCGGCGCCTGGCTGAACGGCCGCGACAACTGGCAGGACTACGACGCCAGGCGGCGGCAGATCATCCGTGCCGCCGAGGCCGCGATCAACCCCGAGTTCGACGAGGAGTTCCTCGGCCTGCTGGAGCGCGGCGAGGCCGCCGGGCTCACCGCGCACACCACGCAGAGCCTGGAGGAGATCGCCGGCAACGGCGCCCAGGAGCTGCGCACCTGGCTGCTCATGGCGGCCCTGCTCGACCACGTACCCGGACGGCGGCTGTCGTACGAGGTCATCCCCGAGTGGCTGACCGGTATGGCCGTGGCCGTCCTCGACCCCGCCACCAGTTGAACCCGAAAGGCGACGCATGAGCATCTGGACCGAACTGGTCGACGTCGACTACCGCCACGCCTACGTGGACGCGGGCGGAGTGCGCACCCGCGCTCTCCAGGCCGGGCCGGAGGACGGCGAGCATGTGATCTTCCTGCACGGCACGACCGGGCACTTGGAGGCGTTCGTCCGTAACATCCCCTCGCATGCCGAGCGCTACCGGTGTCACGCCATCGACATGCTGGGCCACGGCTACACCGGCAAGCCCGACCGTCCCGGCGAGATCCCCGCCTATGTCGAGCACCTGTGGGCCTACATGGACGCCGTCGGCGCGGAGCGGGCGCATCTGGTGGGCGAGTCGCTGGGCGGCTGGGTGGCGTCGTGGGCGGCCAGTGAGCAGCCCGACCGCGTCATCTCGCTGCAACTGCTCTGCATGGGCGGCACGAAGATCAACCCGCAGGTGATGGAGCGGCTGAAGACCACCACCCGGGCCGCGGTCGAGCAGGAGGACCCGTCCTTCACCAAGGAGCGGCTGCGGCTGCTGTGGGCGAACTGGGACGAGCAACTCGGGGACGAGATAGCCGACGTCCGGTTCGACATCTACCACCGTCCCGACTTCAAGGCGAACCTGCACAACCTGCTGGCCCTTCAGGAGGTGGAGGCGCGCGAGCGCAACCTGCTCCGCCCGGAGCGGATGGCGACGATCAAGGCGCCGACGCTGGTGGTCTGGGGCAACAAGAACCCGCTGGGCGGCGTCCCCGAGGCGGAGGCGATCGCGGCGGCGATCCCGGGGGCGAGGCTGGAGGTGTTCAACGACTGCGGCCACTGGCCCCAGCACGAGAGGCCCGAGCTGTACAACCCTTTGAGCCTCGCCTTCCTGGCCGAAGCCTCATGATCCGCTTCGGGTACGCCGACACCTCGCGGGGCCAGGTCCACTACGCCGAGTGCGGCGACGGCCCGCCGGTGGTGCTGCTCCACCAGACGCCCCGCTCCTGGGACGAGTACCGCGAGGTGCTGCCGCTGCTGGGCCGTACCCATCGGGCGATCGCGATGGACACCATCGGCTTCGGCGCCTCCGCGCCGCTGGCCGACCACTCGATCGAGACCTACGCGGCCACCGTCGTGGAGTTCCTCGACGCGCTGGGCCTGGCGGCGACCGCCCTGGTCGGCCACCACACCGGCGGTGTGGTGGCCGTCGAGGTGGCGGCCCGCGCCCCGGAGCGGATCTCCGCCCTGGTGCTCTCGTCCACCCCGTACGTGGACGCCGACGCGCGCAAGGCCCGCGAGAACCGGCCGGCCATCGACGCGGTCGAGCCCGACCCCGACGGGAGGCACCTGACCGAGCTGTGGGGCCGGAGACAGCCGTACTACCCGCCCGGACGGCCCGATCTGCTCACCCGATTCGTTCGTGACGCGCTGGTCCTCGGCGACGACGTGGAGAAGGGGCACGAGGCCGTCGCGCGGTACCGGATGGAGGACAGGATCGGCCTCGTCCGCTGCCGGACGCTGTGCCTGGGCGCCTCCGCGGACCCTTTCGTGTTCTCTGACCTGCGGATATTGTCATCACAACTTAACAGGGCGACCGTAGCGGTGATCGAGGGCGGCATGGTTCCTTTGATGGAACAGCGTTCCCCTGAGGTCTGCGATCTGATCGTGAGGTTCCTGTCTTGACCGTCGTATCGATCGACCACGCCCGTACGACCCGGGCCTCGGCGCCGCGGCGGGGCCTGGGTCCCGACCCGATGAACTCCGTCCTGGGCAAGGCCCAGTTGATCATCGAGGCGTTCACCGCCGAGGACGCCAGCCTGTCGCTGGCCGATCTGGTCCGGCGCACCGGCGTCGCCAAGGCGACCGTGCACCGGCTCGCGCAGGAGCTGGTGGAGTGGGGACTGCTCGAACGGGACGGCTGCGACTACCGGCTCGGCCTGCGGCTGTTCGAGATCGGGCAGCGGGTGCACCGGCAGCGGATCCTGCGCGAGGTCGCCCAGCCGTACATGGAGGACCTGCTGCTGGCCACGCAGGAGACCATCCACTTCGCCATCCATGACGGCCTGGAGGTCCTGTACCTGGAGAAGATCCTGGCGCATCGTGGGCTGAGCGAGCAGTCCCGCGTGGCGGGGCGGCTTCCGCTGTACTGCACCGCCACCGGCAAGGTGATCCTGGCCTTCGGGCCCGCCTCCCTGTTCGCCGATGTCGTGCGCAACGGCCTGAAGCCCCTCACCCGGCACACCATCACCTCGCCCGCCCGGCTGCGCGCCCAGCTCGACCGCGTGCGCGTGGAGCGGATGGCGATCGAGGCGGAGGAGACCAGGCTCGGGTACATGAGCACGGCCGTTCCGGTGTTCGGCCGCGGATCGACCCTGGTCGGCGCGCTGTCGATCACCGGGCCGACATACCGGATGGACCCGGCCAAGCTGTCGGGCGCGCTCCGCACGGCGGGCATGGGCATCACCCGCTCGCTCCGCCAGGTCCTGTGAGGGGCGCGGACGGGGTGCCGGGTCCGCGGGCTACTCCGTGACGGCGCCGCCGCCCCACAGCGGAGGGCGGCGCGAGCCGAGATCCACACTGATGATCTTGGCGGTGCTGTAGCGGGCCAGCATCCGCTCGCCGAACTCGTGCCCAGGGGTGGGTCCCGCGGCGGTGTCGGACGGGAACCCGGCCGGACGGTCGAACCACCGGTTGATCCAGACGATCCCGGCGTCCAGCTCGCGCGCGATGCGGTGCCCCCGGGCGAGGTCGGCCGTCCACACTCCGGCGGCGCGCCCGGAGGCCGCCGCGTTGACCCGCTCCACGGCCGCCCACTCGTCCTCGAAGGACTCGATCACGGCGACGGGGCCGGGCGGCGGCGGCCCGGCGACCTCGCCGCCGTCCGGGCGGGCCAGCAGGGTCGGCGCGTGGAAGAACCCTCCGGCCAGGGCGGGCGGCAGCCCGGAGGGCTCACCGCCCGCCACCAGCCGGGCCCCCGCGTCCAGCGCCCGCCGGATGGCGCCGCGCACCTCCTCCCGGCGTTCCGCCGAGATCATCGGTCCCATCTCGGTGGACAGCTCAAGGGGGTCGCCCAGCACGACGGCCCCGGCCGTCGCCGCCAGCCGCCCGGCGAACTCCTCGCGCACCGACTCGTGCACGATCATCCGGGACGGCGTCCCGCCCGCCTCGCCGCCCGCCGTGCACATCCCCGTCAGCGCGTCGATGACGGCCGCGTCCAGGTCGGCGTCCTCGAACACCACCATCGCGCCGCCGGTCCGGCCGGCCCGCGACGTGCGGGGACGCCCGATCCGCAGTGTGCCGGGGTGCGCGTCCAGGGACGCCCCGACGCGCTCGTCCACGCCCGTCACCACGTTCAGGACGCCGGACGGCAGCAGGTCCTCGACGGCGCGGGCGAACTCCAGCACGGTCGCCGACGCCCGTCCCGCGGGATGCACCACCATCGTGTTCCCCGCGGCGAGCGCGGGCGCGATCTGCTCGGCGAGCGCCACCAGTGGCGCGTTCCACGGCACCCGGACGGTGAGCACGCCGAGCGGCGACCGCACCGTGTACGCCATGCCGTGCGGGTCCTCGACCGGCACCTGCTCGCCCTTGACGCCCCTGGCCAGCCCCGAGAACAGGCGCAGCGCCGCGACGCAGGCCGGGACGTCGGAGAAGTAGGACTCCCGGACCGGCCGGCCCCCCTCGGTCGCCAGCAGCACCGCCCACCGGTCCGGGTCGGCCTCGATCCGGTCGGCCATCCGCCACAGCGCCTCCTGGCGCGTCGCCAGGCTCGACCGGCGCCAGCCGGTGAACGCCTTGCGCGCCGCCGCCACCGCGTCCTCGACCTGTTCCGGCCCCGCCTCGGGAAGCTCGGCCCAGGCCGTTCCCACGGTCGGGTCCACGGCCTCGAACGCCGCGCGTGCGTTCACCCACTCGCCCGCGACGAACAGCCGGTACGGTCCGTCCGGGCGGTATGCCCGCCGGTCCTCCCCGGCCGCGTCCCAGGACTCAGGCACCCGGCACCGCCGGCGGTGTGTCGAGGAGCGGTCTCACGTTCACGGTGGGAACTCTTCCAGCCCGGTCCGCCGCGATTAAGCGGGGCGTCCTGCTCACCGGAACGATCTAGGTCTTCGCCGTGTATCCCTTTCCGTGCAGAATCGCCCCATGTGGACGCAGATGGTGGCCGCTGCCGGGGTGCTCGCCGTGCTGACCGTTCTCCCGGGGCCCGACATGGCGGTCGTGACGCAGCGCGCGATCGCCCGGGGGAGGTCCGACGCGCTGTGGGCGACGGCGGGCATCGTGTCCGGCCTGCTGATGTGGGGGCTGTGCGCCATCGCCGGGCTCGCCGCCGTCCTGGCGGCCTCGGCGGAGGCGTACCTCGTCGTCAAGCTCCTGGGAGCGGGCTACCTGGTCTTCCTGGGCGTGCGGGCACTGTGGGACAACCGCCGCGGTTCCGTACCGACTGAGGAGTCCCGGGCGGGCGGCGCCGGCGGCGCCTACTGGACGGGGCTGGTCACCAACGCGCTCAACCCCAAGATCGCGGTGTTCTACGTCGGCCTGCTGCCGGCCCTGGTTCCCGACGGCCTGCCGGTCGCGCTGGGCATGGCGCTGCTGGTCCTGCTGCACGCGGCGCTGTCGGTGGCCTGGCTGGCCGGGTATGCCGGCGTGCTGGCCAGGGCACGGTCGCTGTTCGAGCGGCCCGGGGTCCGCCGCGCTCTGGGACGGGCGACCGGCGTGGCGCTGATCGGATTCGGCGTGCGCGTGGCGGCCGACACGCACTGATCCGGCCGATCCGGCCCAGGTCGGTCCGGTACGGGTGCGTCCCGGGCGGCGGTTATTCCGGTCATTCGGGTCATCGGGGCTGGAATGATGGCCGCATGATCTCAATCGAGGGCCTCGCCAAGCACTTCGGCCCGGTCCGCGCCGTGGACGGGCTGAGCTTCACGGCCCGTCCCGGAATGGTCACGGGCTTCCTCGGCCCCAACGGCGCGGGGAAGACGACGACGCTGCGCATGCTGCTCGGCCTGGTGAAGCCGACCGCCGGACGCGCGCTGATCAACGGCCGCCCCTACGCCATGCTGGAACGTCCAGCCGCCGAGGTCGGCGCCGCGCTGGAGGCGACCGGGTTCCATCCCGGCCGCAGCGCCCGCGACCATCTGCGCATCTCGTGCGCGGCCTCCGGGATCCCCGAGTCCCGGGTGCCGGAGGTGCTGGAGCTGACCGGGCTGACCGGCGACGCCGACCGCAGGGTGGCCGGGTACTCGCTCGGCATGCGGCAGCGGCTGTCCCTGGCCAACGCCGTCCTCGGCGAGCCGAAGGTGCTCATCCTGGACGAGCCCGCCAACGGCCTCGACCCTGCGGGCGTGCACTGGCTGCGCTCGCTGCTCCGCCATCTCGCCGAGGCCGGCTGCACCATCCTGGTCTCCAGCCACGTGCTGCCCGAGGTCGAGCAGACCGCCGACCATGTCGTGATCGTCGCCCACGGCCGGCTGGTGCGGGACGCGCCGCTGGCCGAGCTGATCGGCACCGGCGCCGAGCTGCGGGTCCGCACCCGGCAGGTCGCGGAGCTGGCCGCCGCGCTGGAGAACGCCGGAGGCCGGGTCAGGCGCGAGGACGACCGGCTGTGGGTGACCGGGCTCGAACCCGAGGAGGTCGGCAAGGCCGCCCTGCACGTGGAGGCCGTGCTGACCGAGCTCGTCCAGGAGCGGTCGGGACTGGAGAAGATCTTCCTTGAGCTGACCATGGCGGAGCTGAGCGCGCACGCCGACGCCCCGGGCGCCCCCGGCGTGCCGGACGGGACGCCGCGGCCCGACGAGGCCGACCGGCCCGAGGAGGCCGCCGCCGTCCCCGGACAGGAGGACCGGACATGATCAGGTTGATCGGCGCCGAGCTGCTGAAGATCCGCTCGACCCGGATGTGGCTGGGCATGCTGGCGCTCAGCCTGGGCTTCAGCCTGATGAGCGTGGCCGTGTACATCGCGTTCGCCGGGATGGAGGTGAACGGGGAGCAGGGCATCGGTCCCGTCACCGATCCCGACACCGTGCGCGCCCTCTACGCCAGCTCCAGCGCGGGCGTCCTGTTCATGATGATCCTCGGCATCATGGGGATCACCGGGGAGTACCGCCACCAGACCATCACCGGGACGTTCCTGCTCACCCCCAGGCGCGGCCGGCTGCTGGTGGCCAAGCTGATCTCCTACTTCCTGTTCGGCGCGGCCTTCGGGCTGGCGACGGTGCTGGTCACCGCCGTGGTGGCCGTCATCGCGCTGGCGATCAGGGGCGGCCCCACCAACCCGCTGGAACACGACGTCCCGCTGATCCTGGGCGGCGCGGTGCTGGCCATGGCGCTGTACTCGCTGGTGGGACTGGGGCTGGGCGCGCTCATCCGCAACCAGATCGCGGCGATCATCGTGGCGGTCGGCTGGGTGCAGCTCGTGGAGGGCATCCTCACCGTCGCGCTGCCGGAGGTCGGGCAGTGGCTGCCGGCCGGGGCGGTGCGCGCGGTCACGCTCACCTCGTCCGCGTTCGGCGGCTCCGGCACGCTCGACACCCTGCCCGCCTGGGGCGGTGCGCTGCTGCTCCTCGCCTACGGCCTGGCGTTCGCGGCGATCGCGATGGTCACGACCGTCCGCCGCGACATCACCTGAGCGTCGACATCACCTGAGCACTGTCAGGCGAGCCCCGCCGTCCGCGCCACGGCCGTCAGCGTGCGCTCCCCACCGGGATCGCCGCCGGTGGCCGGGACGAGCACGGCCTCGTCCAGCCCGGCATCGGCGTAGGCGGCCAGCCGGTCGCCCACCGTGCCGGCCGCGCCGACCAGCCCGATGCGGCCGGTGGCCGCCGCCTTCAGCGCGGCGATCACCTCGCGCGGTCCGCGCCGCCCTGGGCCAGCCGCACGGCCTCGTCGAGCCCGGCGGCGGCCAGCATCTCCCCGTACCCGGCGACGGTCAGGTAGCCCGCCAGGCCGTGGGCCACCTGGTCCAGCGCACCGGCGTCCGGGTCGACCGCGGCGGGGAGCCAGGCGGCCAGCCGGGGCCGCGGCCGTCCCGCCTTCCGCGCCGCCGCGTCCAGCCTCGCCCGGTACTCGCCGGCCGCCTGGGGCGTGACCAGATCCAGCACCATGCGGTCGGAATGCTCGGCGGCGACCGCGACGGCGCGCTCGCCGAAGGCCGCCACCGTGATCGGCCCGCCGGGCGGCTCCAGCGGCAGCCGGTACCCGTGCGCGGCCACCAGCTCGCCCGTGAGGCCGGGCTCGGACCCGCTGAACAGGGAACGCAGCGCCCGCGCGGTCTCGGCCATCGTGGACACCGCGTGGCGGCGCGACCGCCCGTGCATGCGCTCGACGACCCGGACGCTCGACGTCCCCAGCGCGACGCCCACCGGGCGCCGGATGAGGGCCGCCGTGGACGCCGCCGCCCGCGCGATCGTCGCCGGGTCGCGGACCGAGACCGGGATCGGGCCGACCGTCACCGGGATCCGCTCCGTGGCCAGCCCGGCGGCGGTGGCCAGCGCGAACCCGTCCCAGACGAACCCCTCACCGACCCACAGCTCGCGGTAGCCGAGCCGGTCGGCGACGGCGGCGGTGCGCAGCTCCTCGTCCGGCGGGACGTTGGGCCGCGAGGCCACGACGACACTGATCTCCAAGGGAAACCCCCGTTCACGCAGCCGGCCTCCGGCGGCGGTCATTCGAAGTACGCGATGGTGCGGAACTCGATGCTGTGCCGCGGTTCGGTGGCCTTGACCGTCCTGTCGTGGAAGGCGCTGTGCGGTACGCGCCACGCCACCGACTGGTCGCTGTCATAGAGCTTCAGCAGGAGGATCTCGTCCCGCGTCATGTCCGGGAAGTACCACCATCGGTGGTGCGGGTTGTGCAGGAACTCCGAGCCGCTGGCCCCCGGCGCGTCCTCCGGCATGTCCACGTACAGGTCGTCGGGGATCTCGTCGACCAGGTACATCCGGTTGTCCAGGCCCTCGTCCTGTCCCACGCTGGTGTAGTCGCAGATCGCCAGCGGCCAGTCCTGCGGCGGCGGGCTGAACACCCGCCACAGGCTGGTGATCAGGAAGCGGTGGAAGCCGGGCCCGTCGGGGAACCGGGACCGGTAGGCGGCTTCGGCCGCCTTGCGGGCGCCGGTCGGCGAGTAGTCGTTGTGGACGCTGCCCGCCTGTGGCTGCGCGGCGTGCCGCGCGGGGTCGGCGGAGCGGCGCAGCATCCAGCGCATCGTCGCCACCCGGTCGGCCCCGAGGCGGGACAGGAGGAACTCGACGACCTCGGGCACGTAGACCCGGTCGACCTCCTCCGGGTCGGTGAAGTCGGTGACCGCCGTGGGATGGTCGATGAGCGCGAACCCGTTGCCGTCCAGGGTGAACCGCTCGGCGACGGGACGGCCGTCGTGGATCGGCATCGGATAGGAACGGTAGCTGCCGGTGTTGACGCTGATACCCGGGGCCGTGAAACGGCGGAGGATCGTGGACTCGGGCGCGAGATAGCTCAGTTCGCCCTCGACCGCCTGGACACTGGTCGTGTCGGTGACCGCTGCCATCGGTGCGTCTCCTGTGTCGGGACCCGTGGAATCTCCACTGGAAGCACCCTACGAGAGCGCGGAGGCGGCGGCCGCGGGTCGTGACCGCCCGCGCCTCAGAGGGTACGGACAAGGAGGACCGTCACGTCGTCCGTGGTGCCGTCGCTCACCATCGTGTCGATCAGGGTGTGGCACAGACTGTCCAAGGGCCCCGACGCCCGCGCCAAGGCCGCGCCCAGGCGTTCCATGCCGGTGCCGGGATCGGAGTCGCGGCCCCTGATCAGGCCGTCGGTGTAGAGGGCCAGCAACGTTCCGCCGCCGACGTCGCGGTGGATGGACTCGTGCGAGCCCAGCCCCATCCCGATGGGAGGTCCGGCGGGGAGTTCCGGAAAGACGACCCGGCCGGACGGGTCGACGATCGCGGGCGGGGGATGCCCCGCCGAGGCCATGGTGCAGCGCCGCATGGACGGGTCGTAGATCGCGTACAGGACGGTGCCCTCCATGATGTCCTCAGGTGAGCCGGCGGCACCGTTCTCCTTCGCCTCGCGGGCGTACACGTCGTCCAGGCGGGTCAGCAGCTCGTGCGGCGGCAGATCCAGGTCGGCGAGGGTGCGGACGGCGGTGCGCAGGCGTCCCATGCTCGCGGCGGCGGTGAGGCCCTGCCCGGTGACCTCGCCGACGACCAGCGCGACTCTGGAGCGGGACAGGGCGATGACGTCGAACCAGTCGCCCGAGGCGGTTTGCTGCGAACCGGACGGCCGGTACAGCGAGGAGACCTCCAGGGCGTCGCCCCCGGAGACGTGGCTCGGCAGGAGATGGCGTTGCAGCAGGAGGGCCGCGTTGTGCTCGCGGGTGTAGCGGCGCGCGTTGTCCAGGCTCAGCGCGGCGCTCGCGGCGAGCTCCTCCGCGAGCAGGAGGTCGTCCCTGTTGAACGGCGTCTGGGTCTCGGTGCGGACCAGCACGGTCACGCCCAGGACCTCGCCGCGGGCCTTCAGCGGGAGGACGATCAGCGAGTGCATGCCGGTCTCGCGGATGATCCTGGCGCGGTCCGGGTCCCTGTCCAGCCAGGTGCCGGGCGAGGTGTCCAGCTCGGGCTCGAAGTGCGGGCGGCCCGAGTGCAGGACGGCGGTGAAGGGCGACGACGACGGGACGTAGACGGGTTCCCCGCGCTTCCAGAGGGCCTCGGGGATCCCTTCGTGGATGGAGGCCATGCCCGCCCGGTAGAACGTGGGGACCCGCACGTCCGAGTACGGCAGCCGGTCCAGGGGTTCGACCTCCGGCAGGATCGACTCGGCGAGGTCGACCGTGATGTAGTCCGCCAGGGCCGGCACCGCCAGGTCCGCCAGCTCCTGTGCGGTCTGCCGGACGTCGAGCCTCGTCCCGACCTTGACGCTGGCCTCGCGGAGCAGCGCCAGGCGGTGGCGCGCCTTGCTGTGCGTGATGTCGACGGCCAGCAGGCACACGCCCAGGGGGCGCCTGTCCACGCCTTCGACGCGGAACAGGGAGACCGACAGGGAGCGTCCCCCGTCCCCGCCGTCCCCGGGGCGGCCGGGCCAGAACGATTCGCAGTCGATCACAGGGGTTCCGCGTTCGAGCACCTGCTCGGCCAGATGCGCGATGGTCGGCGTGTCGGGGCCCGGCTCGCCCTCGCTCAGCCTGTGGCCGAGCGCGAAGCCGGGGATGATGTCCCGGAAGCGCCGCGCGCCCTCGTTCCTCCAGACGCAGCGCAGGTCGCGGTCCCAGACCGCCACGATGAGGGGGGCGAGGGACAACAGGGGCTTCAGCACCGACATGGAGGTGACGCCCGCCTCCGCGGGGGTCGTGGCCACGATCCAGGACGCCGTCCCGTCCACGGTGGCGAGCCGGGAGATCTCGACGCGCGCCAGCATCCGCCCGCCGTCCCGGCGGCGGAGCTCGAAGAGGCCGGTCCGGTACTCCTCGTCGCCGGCGCCCCCGCTCCAGTCCCAGATCCGCCCTCTGAGCTCGTCGGGCATGAGGAGGTCGGTGAAGGAACGCCCGAGGATCTCTTTAGGGGCGTAACCGAGGAGTTCTTCGGAGCCCTGCGTCCACCCGACCACGTACCCCTCGGAGTCGATAACGGTGAGCGCCGGAATTGGCCGCTGTGTCGTCTCGCCCACCGCGTCCTGAACTGAGGCCATATCCCCATACAACCATGCGGTGAGAGGCGCCTTTCAGGCCGCCGCGGCCGAGTCGCGCGCGATACCACCGGAATGCAAAATTCGGGAATCGCCGGGTCATGCCGGCCCCGTACGGCGCCCCCGGCCGGCGGGCGGGTTCGCGGACTTCCCGGACGTCACCGGCCCGCTGCCCGTTCCTCCGCGGTGCGTACGGCGGCGCCCCGGCCGGACCTCCCCGCCCTGGACCGGGCCGATCGCCCCCGCGCTGCGGCTCCGGGAAAATGCGTTGCCCGAAGGAGCGATGTGCCCTTCAATGGACACAGAACGAAAAATCAGGGCGCAGTGGACGAACGGTAGAGTCACCTGCCTTTCAAGCAGGGCGTATGCGGGTTCGAATCCCGTCTGCGCTGCTCGATGCGCGGTGTTGTAACGGGAACATGCCGGTCTCATAAGCCGGACGATCGGGGTTCGAGTCCCCGCCGCGCCACTAGTACCGAACCCTCTTAGCTCAGGGGACAGAGCGCCCGGTTCCGGACCGGGAGGCCGCAGGTTCGACTCCTGCAGGGGGTGCCAGGGTGACGATCCGGTACGGCGGATGCGCGGCCCCTCGCCCGCCGGGGCGCCCGCCACCGCCGCACGACCGCCCGGGAGGGGCGGTCGCCACCCGGCGGCCATGTCCGAGACCATGCCCGAGACCATGCCGGGGACATCTCGCCCACGTGGCCGATCCAGGTCCCCGCCGGGCCGAACCAAAGTAGGGTGTGGCCGGTCCCATTGGATGGATATGCGCCCTCTGAGGATGGCCAGTAGTGTTTCTGCGGCGCCGCAGAGGTTCCTCGGGCCGGGGCGTTGACCGCGCAGAACTTCGCCGGACGCGGTTTCCGCCTGCCCTGGGGCGGGCGTCATGCACACATCGACGAGCGAACACGAGGGTCACTTGAACATCCTGGAAGCGGTTTTCCTCGGCGCCGTGGAGGGGCTGACCGAGTTCCTCCCCATCTCCAGCACCGGGCACCTGACGATTCTGGAGAGCGTGCTCGGATACTCGCCGGACGATCCGGACATCACCGCGTTCACCGCCATCATCCAGGTCGGCGCCGTTCTGGCTACCCTCATCTACTTCCGCACCGACTTCCGGCGGCTGATCACCGGCTGGTTCCGCGGCCTGGCCCGCCGCGAGTACCGGGACGACCTCGACTACCGCCAGGGATGGGCGGTGATCATCGGCGCGGTGCCGATCGGCGTCGTCGGGCTGCTGTTCAAGGACCAGATCGAGACGACGCTGCGCAGCCTGTGGTTCGTCGGGTCCGCGCTGATCCTGTGGAGCGGCGCGATGTACTTCGCCGACAGGACCGCCACCCAGGCGCGCGACGAGAAGTCCGTGAACTGGAAGGACACCCTGATCATCGGGACCGTGCAGTGCCTGGCGCTGGTGCCCGGCGTGTCCCGTTCGGGCGCGACCATGTCCGCCGGCCTGCTGCGCGGGCTCGACCGGGTCACGGTCACCAAGCTGTCGTTCTTCCTCTCGGTTCCCGCGCTGGCCGCCGCGGGCACCCTCCAGGTCGTGGACGAGTACGACGCCATCTCCCGCGGCGTCGGCTGGCCCGCCACGCTCACGGCCACGCTGGTGAGCTTCATCGTGGCCTACGTGGCGGTCGCCTGGCTGCTGAAGTTCATCGCCAAGCACACCTACACCGTGTTCATCGTCTACCGCCTGATCCTGGGCGCCGCCGTGCTGTCCCTGGTCGCCACCGGAGTCCTCGCCGCGAGCTGAACGGCCGTGGCGCGGGGCCTCCGAGGGCGTCAGTCCCCAAGGGACGAGGCCGCGACCTTGGTGAGCCAGGCGTCCAGGATGTCGACGGCCTGGTCGATCTCGTCGTCGGTGACGGTGAGGGCGGGGCGATGGGCAGGCACGAGGTCAGCTCGTCGGCCTGACCGCGCACCAGGTTGATCGACAGGCCGCGGCGCCGGCACTCGTCGGTCAGGGCGGTGCCCAGCGCCGAGGCGGGCCGCCTGGTCGTGCGGTCGTGGACGAGTTCCACGCCCCACATCAGGTGGCCCTGACATCGCCGATCTGCTCGTGGCGGTCCTGGAGGTCGGTGAGCCGCTCGTGCAGGTGCCGGCCGCGTTCGCGGGCCCTGGCCGGCAGGTCCTCGCGTTCGACGACGTCCAGGACGGCCGGCGCGGCGTCGGCGTGGAAGGCGACCGCGCGGGCCGGCGCATTGGACCAGTCGAATACGTGCCGATTGGACCTGTCCACCGGGCCATGGGCTTGGCAGGATCGGCGGGGTGGACGCAGCATTCCTGATTACTTCGCTCATCGTGGTGGTCACCCCCGGCACGGGCGTGATCTACACGCTCTCGGCGGGGCTCACCCAGGGGCGCCGCGCCGGTGTGGTCGCGGCGATCGGCTGCACGCTCGGCATCGTCCCGCACATGGCGGCGACGATCAGCGGCGTCGCGGCGCTGATGCACGCCAGCGCGACGGCGTTCCAGGTGCTGAAGTACCTCGGTGTCGCGTACCTGCTCTACATGGCGTGGGCCACGCTCAAGGACAAGGACCCGATCGTCGTGGAGCGGGAGGCCGCGCCCCGCACGGCGGCGACCCGGATGGTGGTCCGGGGCATTCTGATCAACATCCTCAACCCCAAGCTGACGATGTTCTTCTTCGCCTTCCTGCCGCAGTTCGTCCAGCCTGGCGAGGCGGGCTCGCTGCTGCGGATGCTGGAGCTGAGCGCCGTCTTCATGCTGCTCACGATCGTCGTCTTCGCCGCCTACGGCGCCGTGGCCGCCGCCCTGCGCACGCACGTCATCTCACGTCCGCGGGTGCTCACCTGGATGCGCAGGTTCTTCGCGGGTTCCTTCGTGGCGCTGGGCGCCAAACTGGCCTCCGCCACCCGATAGACCCGAGAGGCACGGCCTCCGGTGCCTAACGCACCGGTGCGGTCACCGGCCAGTCGTCCGTCAGCACGGTCCAACCGTTCGGAGTGGGACGCCCGTCCGCCGTGTAGACGTGCTCGTAGGCCGACGCGATCTCGTGCAATGCTTCACTTTCGACGAACGCGGCACAGGCCGCCTCCGACTCCCAGACGGACAGCGTCATGCGCTCGTCGGATCCGTCCCGCCCGAGGAGATGGACATGGAGCAGCCCGGGTTGGGCACGCCAGATGGCGAGCACCCGTTCCTCCCACAGGCGCAGTGCCTCCGGATCCCTGCTCACCCGGCACTTCCAACGGGCCATGCGTATGAACGTCACGGTGAAGAACCCGCCTCCCTGACTTCGGCCGGTGCGACCGGGAGGTGCTTCCCGCATTCCGCGTCCCCACACGCGCGCGGCTTGCAACCAAACACTTACTTGGTATGGTCGCGGGCGGGAGGGCGAGCATGCCGATCACACCGACCGTGGAGGAACGCGCGGGGTGCGGGCCCGCGGCGCGGCTGGCGGCCCGGCTGCCGCGCCGGTTCCTGAGGCCGCTGGTCGCCTGGCTTCCGTGGACCCCGTTCACGCTCCGCTTCGCCCCGCTGATCGAGCTGGGCGCCGTCCTGCTGGTCCCGCCGCGCGGCACCAAGGTCGGCAAGGTGAACGGCCTCGGCGCGCCGCCGAATGGGTCCGCGGCCCCGGCGTCACCGGCGGCTCCGGCAAGGCGATCCTGTACTTCCACGGGGGCGGGTTCGTCGCCTGCGGCCTGCGCACCCATCGGCGGATGATCGCCCGGATCTCGCAGGCGGCGGGCATGCCGGTCCTGTCGGTCGCCTACCGCATGCCGCCGCGCGTCGCCATCGGCACCACCATCGGCGACTGCGCCGACGCGTACCGGTGGCTGCTGGACGAGGGCCACAAGCCCGGTGACATCGTCGTGGCCGGCGACTCGGCCGGTGGCTACCTCGCCTTCATGGCGCCCCTGTACGCGCTCCGCGACGGCCTGCCCCGTCCCGCCGGGATCGCCGCCCTGTCGCCCCTCACCGACCTGGACACCGCGCCCAAGATCGCGCACGCGAACGCCGCGCTCGACCCGTACATCCCGGCCCGGCGCATCCGGGACATGATCCGCATCTGCTTCCCGGAGGCCGACCCGGCCGACCCGTGGCTGTGCCCCGTGCACGCCGACCTGACCGGCCTCCCGCCGACCCTGATCCAGGCCGGCTCGATCGAGGTGCTCCGCGCCGACGCCGAGCTGATGGCCGAACGCCTGGGAGCCGCGGACGTCCCCTGCACCCTCCAGCTCTGGGAAGGCCAGGTGCACGTCTTCCAGATCTTCGCCGACATCACGCGCGAGGGCCTGACCGCCATCACCGAGATCGGGGCCTTCGCCCGTACCGTGACCGCCGGTCCGCCGAGGTCAGGTGTCTAGCCGCAGCCGGTACCACTGGGGCGAGGTCCTGTTCATGGGCCAGCCCAGCCCCGCGGTCTCCGCGGCCTGGACGTCGAGCAGCTCCCACTCCGGGAACGCGGCCTCGACCTCCGCTTCGGACACCCCGCCGATCAGGGAACGCAGCCAGGTGGGGCCGAAGGCGAGCATCAGCAACGTCGAGCCGGGATTGGCCAGCGCGGTGACCCCCTGGCCCTCGGCTCGTCGCCCCTCGGCGCCGAGTCCCTGGAAACAGCCGATGTCGAGGAAGAAGTCGAACGTCCCCAGTCCCGCCGACGGCAGGTCGGTCACGTCGCCCACGACATACGTGACCCCCTCCGTTCCCCGTTGTCGGGCGGCTTCGATCGCGGCGGGCACGTAGTCGATGCCCACCGCGTCCCAGCCCCGGCGCGCGAGCTCGGGCGTGAACTGGCCACGTCCGCAGCCGAGGTCGAGCGCCCGGCCGAGCGGACGGGAGCGCTCGTTCTCCTCTCTGTCCAGCAAGGCGGCGATGCTGCCCCCTGCCGCTTTCCCGTAACGCTCCCACGGCGTGACACCGAACCGATACATGCGGGCATAGTTCGTCATCCGTCATAGCGTCTCACGTGCCGAACCGGCTCGACCGTGGGCCACCGGGTATCCTGATCGCCTGATCGTCGGCGCAGGTCCGCGGGTTCTCCGGGGCTTGCGCGCGGCGGTGGGGCCGTACGTACCGGGCGTACATACCGGGGCGCCGCGCGAGTGGGAGCCCGCATCGATGACCATCCCCGACCGGCACGCCGGCGAGCCCATCGATCCCGATGTGGACCTGTCGGTGCCCGCCCAGCGGCGCGAGACGGCCCGCGAGCGGGCACCGGTGATCGCCGTGGTCGCGGCAGGAGGCGCACTGGGCGCCACCGCCCGCTACGGCGCCGGGCTGCTATGGCCCACCGCCGCGGACGCCTTCCCATGGACCACGCTGGCCGTCAACGCGGTCGGCTGCGCACTGATCGGCGTGCTCATGGTGCTGGTCAGCGAGGTATGGACCGCGCACAGGCTGGTCCGCCCGTTCCTGGGCACCGGTGTGCTGGGCGGCTTCACCACCTTCTCCACCTACGCCGCCGACATCGCCCGCCTCGTCCGGGACCGCCACGCGGGCACCGGGCTCGCCTACCTGGCCGCCACCGTCCTGGCCGCGCTGGTCGCGGTGTGGTGCGCGGCGAACCTGACCCGCCGCCTGATCGCCGTTACGAGACGCGAGGACCCGCGGTGAACTGGCTTCTGGTGATCGCCGGTGGCCTTGTCGGGGCACCGCTGCGCTACCTGACCGACCGGGCGGTGCAAGCCCGCCACGACACCGTCTTCCCTTGGGGCACCTTCACGGTCAACGTCACCGGCTGCCTGATTCTGGGGACGCTGACCGGCGCGGCCACCCACGGAGCCGCCCCGCACTCGGTGCAACTGCTGCTCGGCACCGGGCTGTGCGGCGCCCTGACCACCTACTCCACCTTCTCGTACGAGACGCTGCGGCTCACCGAGACCGGGGCGCGCTTCTTCGCCGCAGCGAACGTCCTGGCCAGTATCGTCGCCGGGCTGGGCGCGGTGTTCCTAGGGATCAGCCTGGCCGAGGTGGTGTGGGGCTGACGAGGCTGCCCCGGATCAGCACCGTTCGCACAAGCGAAGCGCTGGGGCGGCGGAGGGCCTCGGCAAGTGGTGTGTGCAGCAGTACCAGGTCGCGGTGGTCTTCGGCGGGGATGTCGCGCAAATAGTCGTCGCCCCGGTCGGCGATGAAGCCGGGCTGCGTGACCACGCGCAGGCCGCGCCGGGCGACGTGCTCGATCGTCTCGGACAGCTTCCCGCGTCCGCCGGCACGGTCACCGCCCGCTCTCGGGCCTGATCGACCACCCATGACCTGGCGATAGCCGGGCCCACGACGTTCGGGCAACGCGAACGGCGGGCGTCCCCGAAGGGGACGCCCGCCGTGCGGACCGACGCCAGGATCAGGCGGGGACGATGTTCTCCGCCTGCGGGCCCTTCTGGCCCTGGGTGACGTCGAACGTCACCTTCTGGCCCTCCTGGAGCTCACGGAAACCCTGGGTCGCGATGTTGCTGTAGTGGGCGAAGACGTCGGCGCCGCCGCCGTCCTGCTCGATGAAGCCGAAGCCCTTTTCCGAGTTGAACCATTTCACCGTGCCGGTGGCCATGGTCGCCTCCTCTGCTCGTACTCGGCCGCGCACCTTGCGCCGCCGAGGACGCCGCGATGGCCCATCCGGAAGATCCAGAACAACGAAAATGCGCCTGAGGTCAGATCCAACAGGCGCACGAACATGTCTATGGGAACCGCAACTCCTCGTAGCCTACCACTGTATTCAGGAGGCTGATGGAAATCCTTGGTATCGCCGGGGCCGCGTGCCGGTGAAATTCGTGTCACATGCCGGGCGGAGGCCGCCGCATCACCCGATCGGGCGCATACTTCAGTCATGAGACCCTCCGGACCGGCCAGGCGGCGACATCTTCCCACCAGCCCCTTCAAGCCTCCGCCCACCGCCCCGCCCCTCAAGAAGTTCGCACTCGAAGACCGGGTCACTCACGACAAATACGGGCTTGGACGCGTCGTGGAAGTCGAGCCCGGAGGCGCCCTCGTGGTCGACTTCGGCACGCAGAACGTCAGGATTCCCGCGCCGTACGCGAAGCTCTTCAAGCTCTGAAGCCGCGCCCACCCTGTGCTGAATGTCTCATCGGAAAAAGCCGGGAATGTAAGGATCGGGGAAAATCCGCGGCGTCACATCCCCCGGGGCCGCGGAGGGGCGCTGACGACGGGTGCGCCGTCGGTGGTGCGGCCGGGCGGGGCGTTCGCGCGACGTTCCTCGGCGAGCTCGACCAGCCGGGCCGACATGCCGGCGAACAGGAGCATCTGGTGGGCGGCCGACGGGCTGAACGGCTGCGTGCCCGGCCTCCCGAGAACGGCGAGCACGCCCCGGGTGGCCTCGCCCGTCTCCAGCGGCAGGATCAGGATCGGGCCGGCCGGCAGGGCGCTGAGCGTCTGGTCGGCGACGATCCGCGCGGACAGGGCACGGTGCGAACTGAACGCCCGTCCGAGCATCGACCGGCCGCGCCGGACCGTCAGCCCGAGTATCCGGTCGCTGTCCGCGCCGACGGCCACATCGACCCGCAAGGTCACGCCGTTCTCGTCGGGCAGCGCGACGAACGCCAGCGGCACGCGCGCCATGGCCTGAGCGTGCCGCGCCACGAGCGTCAGCATGCCGTGCAGGTCCGTCCCGTCCAAGACGGCCCTCATCAGCTCGAACGACGCGTCCAGCCGCCGTCCGTTCTCCGGGTCCCGGGACGCGCCCGGCGGCCCCCACACGCTCGATGGCCGGTCATCGCCGGTCATGTCGTCCCTCCTTCTCCAGCCGGAACCGAGCCCGTTCACTCACGTCCCGGTGAGTCAAGCCGCGGTCGATCGGGCGCCGAGCAGCGCCGCGGCACCCGCGAGACGTACGCGGAAGGCCCGCCGCGGCCTGGTGATCCGCGGCGGCTCGGCCGGCAGCGGGGTCTCGGCGGCTCGGGCGGAGTGGTGTAGCGGCGTCATGGCGCCGGACCCGTCTGGCCCTGAAGGACCGGATATCGATAAACCAGGGGAACGCGGACTCGGCCGCCGCATCGAGAAGCCCCTGATCCCTCGTGAGTCTACGTGTTCGGCCGCCCGACGATCGCCACGGCGACCGCCGGGCGTCACACCGGTCGGTGCACCCTCTGGACGGGTTGGCGGAGGACGGTCCTGAGCTTTTCTGGTGCGGTCCGGCGCGGGTCGCCGAGGTAGATCTCGTGGTGGTGCCCGCACATCCGCAGGTCGTTGGCGGCGAGGTACTCGTGGTGGAGCCTGGCCAGTACGGGCCCCTCATCGTCGTACGGTCCGATGTGCAGGAGCTGGGCGCTGAGGCCCTCGTGCAGGGTCTCATGGCGGACGTCGGCGATCGTGGAGAGGCCCTTCTTCTCCAGCGCCGCCCGTTTCGCCTCGTCGACGAGGTCCTTGGTGATCCAGTCCGGCTGGCTGATGAGCATGCGCCACTGCCAGGCGTCCTTGTCGCGGATGGTGAAGACCTCCGGGCGGTCGGACCACCACAGCCCTTCGAGCGGCCCGACGACGAAGTCCCGGCCGAGGGTGCGTTTGCTGGTGAACTTGATCGTGTAGGCGACGGCGTAGAGCGCCTGGACGGCTCGGGCGTAGTCGGCGCTGGTGTTGGGGTCGCCGCGACCGTCCACGGCGATGAACCGCTGCGCGGGCACGTCGACCAGCGCCCAGTCGCTGTTCTTCGGCGCGTAGCACTGCTTGAGTTCGCGTTTGACGTCATATCGGGTCATGACGGTCGCCTTCCTGGTGGGGACTGGTCGCAGAGTTCCTCCAGTTCCGCCCGGTAGGCGGCCAGCCATTGCCGTTCGGCGGCGAGTTGGCCCAGCGAGTAGTCGAAGATGGCGCGGACGAAACCGGGGATCTCGGGTTGGGCGTCGCGGACGGCGCCGATGGCGGCGATCCTCTCCGTGAGAGCCGCGGCCCGCCGGTCGAGCGCCGCCCGGAACCGGTCGGGCGCGAGAATGGGTTGGTTGGCCAGGCCGACCAGGATGGGCGGGAACACCGGTCGGAGTTCCGCCACCACCGCCTCGGTCGCCCGCGCACACGCCCGCCGCCCCTCGGCCGTGGCCCGGTATACCCGGCGAGCCTTACCCCGCGCCGGCCGCCGCTCGTCGATTTCGGTGATCAGGCCGCGGTCGCGAAGCCGCGCCAGCAGGTAGTAGATCGAGCTGAAGCCGATCTCGGTCCACTCGCGCATACCGCGGGCGCTGATGACCTCGTCCAGTTCATAGCCGTGTCTCGGCTTCTCGATGAGCAGACCGAGCAACGTCAGCTCGGCGGGCGTCAGGTCGGCTGCCATGGCTTTACTCTAGTACTAGAGTAAAGCGGGCGTGGAGGGCGTGCCGCCTGGTCGGACCGTCAAGCGAGGTGGACGACGTTCCAGGACACCGGCGGGAGGACGACGCGGACATGATCACCGTCCACCACGACGTCCGGGTTGGGGCGTGGAGCCACCCGGTCCGGCTCGGCTGGGGTGTTGCGGGCATACGGGTCGGGATCGGCGAGCGTGGTGGCCTCGGCGGCGGTCGTGTGAACGGTGATCGTGAGGTCGAGCGGGTCGGTCGTCGAGCGGTTGACGGCGAACACGGTCGTCCGGCCGGTCTCGGGATCACGGGTCGCCACCGCGTCCAGGACGGGCACCGGGCCGTACTTGGCGGTCTCCCGCCGCGGCGACTCCGGCTGGACGTACAGGACGTCGCCGACGGCGTTCCGCGCCGCCTGCGCGAACGGGTGGAAGGTCGGCTGCCGCCGCGCGGCGCCGCCGGGTTCGGTGCGGATCGGCGCGATGACGTTGACCAGTTGCGCCTGGCACGCGGCGGCGACCCGGTCGCTGTGCCGGAGCAGCGCGATGAGCAGCCCGCCGACGACCACCGCGTCGGCGAGGTGGTAGTCGTCCTCCAGCAGCGGCGGCGCGACCGGCCACCCGTCCGGTGTCGCGTCCGCCCAGCGCGACTGGTACCAGACGTTCCATTCGTCGAAGGACACCTGGATCTTCTTGCGCGCGCCGAGCCGCGCACCGACCTCGTCCGCCTTGGCGACGACGGTGTCGATGAAGTGGTCCATGTCGACGGCCGAGGCCAGGAAGCTCTCCAGGTCGCCGTCCTTTTCCTCGTAGTACGCGTGGCAGGAGATGTGGTCGACCAGGTCGTAGGTCTCCTCGAGAACGGTCTCCTCCCACGCGCCGAACGTGGGCATCGCCGACGATGAGGAGCCGCACGCCACCAGCTCCAGGTCCGGGTCCAGCATCCGCATGGCACGCGCGGTCTCGGCCGCCAGCCGCCCGTACTCCCGGGCGGTCTTGTGCCCGATCTGCCAGGGACCGTCCATCTCGTTGCCCAGGCACCAGACGCGTACGTCGTAGGGCTCGGGAACGGGACGCCGCGACGCCCAGTACGTACCGGGCGGAAGGTTGCAGTACTCCAGCAGGTCGAGCGCCTCGGCGACGCCGCGTGTGCCCAGGTTGACGGCCATCATCGGCTCCACACCGGCCTTGCGTGCCCAGGCCATGAACTCGTCCACGCCGAACAGGTTCGGCTCCGTGCTGTGCCAGGCCGGGTCGGGCCTGGCCGGACGTTCCGCGACGGGACCGATGCCGTCCTCCCACCGATACGCCGAGACGAAGTTGCCGCCCGGATACCGCACGGTCGTGACGCCGAGCTCACGGGTCAGCGCCAGCACATCACCGCGGAACCCGTCCTCGTCGGCACTGGGATGCTCCGGCTCGTAGATCCCGGTGTAGACGCAGCGCCCCAGATGCTCGACGAAGGATCCGAACGTCCGTCGCCGCACAGGCCCCACCCGGAACGCCGGGTCGATGACGATCCGCCCCTCGATCACCGCTTCTCCTCCCCACGCAAGACCACCCTGGAAGGATTCCAGCGATCGAACCACCCGCGATAGCCCCGGCTTCACCAGGCCGCCGGCCGATCGCCGGGGGCGGCCCAGCACACCGATCGATCCCGTGCCCTCCTCAACCACGGGCCTCGGCGCCGACGGGCCGCAGCCCTGGTCGACTAACGTCCGGCCAACTCGGCTACGACGGGAGCGAGCGTGTCGGCGGAGCCGGCGCCGACGACGAAGTAGGAGAAGCCGAGCTCCTCCCGTCGCCGCTGGATCTCCTCGGCGGCCGCCCCGGGGTCGGACGGGAGTACCGCCAGGGAGTCCGCCGCGCGCAGCGCGACAGGGTCGGTGTCGGGGGACGCCATGAACGGCGCGACGGTGTCGCCGACCACCGCCACGTGCTGCGCGAGTTCGACGTCTCGGACGGCGCGGAAGTCGCGTACCACCCGTGTGATCTCGGCCCGATCCTCTCCCGGCATCAATGCGAAGGCGACCGTGTCCGCGAGGTCGGCCGCCAGTGCCCGCGCCTTCGGTCCGCGTACGGCCATCACCACCGGAGTGTGCGAGTCGGGGCCGTCGAGATCTCGCAGCGTCGTCACGGTCTCACGTACCTGGGCCAGCCGTTCGCGTGGCGGCAGGGCGGGCAGTCCCAGTTCGCGGAGCTCGTCTTCGATGCCCGGCTTGCCGGTGCCGATGCCCATCTCGAAGCGGCCGTCGGTGACCACCGACAGCGAGTGCGCCTCCCATGCCGTGCCCCATGGCGGGCGTAGCGGGGAGGCGTACACCCAAGTGCCCACGCGGAGATCGGCAAGGGTGGCCGCGACGGCCAGCGTGGGAGCAGGCGCCGGCTGCCATCGCGGGACGTCGGGCATCAGCAGCGTGGAGTAGCCGCTGTCGGCGATACGGCGCACCGTGTCCCGCCACGTCGGCGGGTCGGTCGTGAGCGGAGCAACGACCCCGAATCGGAAGGGCCTGGTTCCACCTGTTGCCGTCGGATCGGCCATCGTTCTTGGTCCTAGTCGTAGAAGGGATGGGGTTGCTTCGTCAGCGGATCAAGGTGCGTTCACCCCTACTACGAGCACCCCAAGCCATGCCGGCTCCACCCGACGAGCGCCCACCCTCGGCTGATGCCGCAGACCGCGATACTTCTCGTCCGCCAGTGATACTGCCCCGCCTGGTGTCTGCGGTGATGGTCGTAAAGGTGCAGCCAGGGGCCAAGGACGGCAAGTCGCTCGTGGAGGCGGCCACGTGCAGGCCCTGGACCGGACATGGCTGCGTCTCCTGCGGACCTTGTGGCTTTTCCCTCGTACTTCCAAAGAAGATTGTGGAGGAGAGGCCGTGTCACCCGGGAGGCGACGATGCTGTTCAGGCGGGAGGTCCTTGAGGGGATCGCGGACGGGCGGATCGACCGGGTGTTCCGGGTGTGGGCCGAACCCCCGGTCCGTGCGGGGAGTACGCAGCGCACCTGGGCGGGGATCATCGTCATCGACTCGGTCACGGCCGTCACCCCCGAGGAGATCACCGAGGAGGACGCCGTCCGTTCGGGCTTCCAAGACCGCGCGGCCCTGCTCACCGCCCTGTCCAAGAGCACCAAGCAGGGCGGCTACCACCGCGTCATGCTCCACCTGGGCGGTCCAGACCCCCGAACGGAACTCGCCCGCAAATCCGACCTGACCGACCAGGAACTTGCCGACCTCAAAGCCGACCTGGACGCCATCGACGCCCGCAGCCGCCGCGCCCCCTGGACCCGCGAGGTCCTCCGCCTCATCGAGGCACACCCCGGCCTGCGCGCCTTGGACCTGGCCGAACGCATGGACCGCGACAAACTCCCTTTCAAGGCCGACGTCCGCCGCCTCAAGGCCCTCGGCCTGACCGAGAGCCTGGAGACCGGCTACCACCTCTCCCCACGCGGCAAGGCCCTCATGGCCTACCTACGCTCCCTGCCCAAATGATCGCCCCAGGTGCACCGTCCTCATCGAGGCAGCCGGACGGGACGAGGTGAACGCGCTGAGTTCTTCCAAGGTGCGCGCACTACGCGTTCGAGCCAGTGATGACGAAATGCCGAGCAGCGAGGTCACCTGTTCTTCGGAAATGCTGTGTCCCATCGTTATGGCTATGCCGCGACGTGCTGGGGGAGCGCGGCCCCGTCGAGACGACCAGCCGACTTGCGCCCTCGAATGCATAGGACGAGGCGGTGAAGTCGCCGTACGGCACACGTGAGGCCGGGTCGAAGGCACGCTCGGCGCCTGCATGCCGACCGTCCGCAGGGTGGTCCGACCGCGAAGCCCCGTGGTAACGATGGTGACCATGAGCGAGACGCCCATCCCCTACGCCGGCGGCCACGATGGTCCCAAGCGGGTCCTGCGGCTCCACACGCGCCGAGGGGTGGTCGCCAAGGCCGGCGTCACCATCGGTATCGACGGCTCTCACTACCACCAGCCTTGGGGGACGGCGGTTTTCGACATCCCCGCGGACAGGCCAGTGCACGTCGCCGTGTCGCAGGGAAACGGTCAGATCGGCGTCGCCGCCACGGTCCTCACGCCTGACCAACCGGCCGAGCTGGAGTACCGCGGCCCTGCCGCCCTGTACCTGGCAGGATCCATCGGACCTCCCGGCACTGTGAAGCAGCGAGGCTGCCTGCTCCAACTCGCGATCCTCGTTCTCGTCCCGCTCATCGCACTCGCGCTGGCACTTGTGCTCGTGCTCGGCCTCCTGTAGCGGCTCGAGGCCGATCTCGATCAGGCGCGCACCAGCACCGGCCGCGGTCAGACTCCGTGGAAGCCGCCGATGTCACCCGTGTAGCCTGTCGGCCAGCTACCCACGGGTCCTTGAGTGCGGTGCGTCGAGGGACTCGTCGTGCGCGGCTTCGGCAGGGGATCGGGCCGTCCGGAACGCTGCGCCGCCGAACGAATGGCGGTACGCAACTCCCACCACCAGTTATCGCTTCCGGCATCGCCATCCGGCCTTGAGTTGCAAAAACGGGCCAGCAGCCTCCCGTGCGGGTCGGCCGCGTCATACCGTTCCCACTGCTCGGTGGCGAACAGAAAAGCGGCCTTTCGCGACTCATCCAAGGCGGAAGGTATGTAACCGGCGTCCACGGCGGCAGCACGCATCTCCTCGCGGAACAGGGCGCCCCTGCACACATCGTCACGCGCCACGGGATCCTCCAGCCGCCGCAGAGCCTGCCGGCACGCTTCGGTGAACTCCGGCGGCGCCTGGAGGTCAAGCCCGTGCTCCAGCGAAGCCACAACCCCATGCGGCCCCAAACAATGCACGACATGCGCAACCTGATCAGGCCGTTCCTTCAACAGGACGAGCAGTACAGCAGGTGCCTCGCAAGACCATGGCGGGCCGCCTTCGGGTGGCGTCGGCAGCACAGGCAGGTGCGGATTCGCCTTGAGTATCCGGTTGAGCAGGGTCGGCGCACCATCTCTCCACAGCGGATACGGCCAGTGCTCATCGTCCCTGCCGACTCCCGGCCCGCTCTTGCCGCTGGAAATGCTGGCGGAGAACTGCTCGCTCAAGGCGCTCAAAAGCTTCGGATCGTCGGTGCGCGCAAGGAGGCCCGACAGCGTTCCGAACCCATCGCCCTCGGGCGGGTCCGATTCTTCTTCAAGCATCGCGGCATGGACGAGCCAACCGGCCAGCGCATCGTGCGTCCCCGTGGACGGCGACGGCAACGGCGGTGCGGGAGCGAGCAGATACGCCTCAATCCGCATGCGCGGCTCCTGACCGGCACTCTCGACCGGCTCGAAGAGGAAGGCGTTGACCGGAGGCGGCGCGGGCCGATAGCGCGCAGTTCCCGAAAGGAACCAGCTGTGCGAGCGCCCCGTCGCCTCCAAGTGGATCGCGCCCAAGAGTTCCCGCAACGCCAACGGGTTCTCAGCGGCCAGCCGTGCCGTCCGCAAAGCGATCCTGGACGCACGACCACCTTCGGGCGCCGCCCACAGGGTACGGGCCAACGCCTGAAACACCCGAGGTTGACGGGACATCAGCGACGGTCTGAATCCACGAGCCAGCCGGTACCTCACCCACACGGCCTGAATACAGGCCATCACGAAAAGCTTCGCCGCTTCCACCGGAGCTCCACTCACTGATCACCAGCCACCGCAGGACACTCGTTCCTATACCCAGGCATCACTACCGCCCCGCTATCTGTCAACGGCGCCTCAATCGTGACCCCCTGAGGGCGTTTGAACCGTAACCCCTTGATGTTGTTGTTGGTTACTGTTCGTGGTTGTGTTTGGCCGCGGGTGGGCGACCGAGGTCTCGGTTCTTGA
>NZ_BSTM01000026.1 GCF_030269515.1 Actinomadura sp. NBRC 104412
GGCATCCCCTCAGCCCGATACAGCCGACGGATCTCTGCCCAGTCCTCCACCTTGATCACCCTCCAGAGGATGAAGGGGGTCAAGGTTCGCGCGTCCACAGGGGGTCATTCTTCAGCCGCCACCGACAGGACAGAGCATGCGATCGCAAGACGAGATCGGAACGTTGTTGACTCCGGCCGAGGTGGCGGCCCTGTTCCGCGTCGATCCCAAGACGGTGACTCGCTGGGCACAGGCCGGGAAGCTCACCTGCATCCGCACGCTCGGTGGACACCGCCGTTACCGGGAGGCTGAGGTGCGGGCACTCCTGAGGACCCCAGAGCGCCCCCAGTGACGGCTCGCGAATCCGTTCCGTTGGGAGAGATCCGTTGCGTACCTCCAGGTCGTGGCCAGACACCGCGTGGTGCGTACAAGCGGATTGCCGGGACGTTGCGGGAGCGAATCGCAAGCGGTGATTACCGTGCCGGATCTCGACTCCCGTCCGAGGCTGCCCTGTGTGACGAATTCGCTGTGACACGCGGGACGATTCGTGGGGCGCTATCGGCCCTCCAGGATGAGGGTTTGATCAGCGTTGTGGCGGGGGTCGGGCGTTTTGTTCGAGGCACTGAGGAAACCGTCTCGGGGACGGTGGCCGGCGCTCAGTATCAGAGGATTGCGGCGAGGCTCCGTGCCGAGATTGAAAGCGGCGGCCTCCAGTCAGGTGAGTTGTTGCCAGGAGAGCTACGGGTCAGTGAGCGCTTTGGCGTCTCCAGGTACACCGCTCAGCGTGCGCTCGTCGAGCTGGAGCGGGCGGGCTTGGTGGTGTGCGTTTGGGGACGGGGACGGGTCGTCACGTCCAAGACGTCCCCAGATGATCCGGGGGCGTCCGTGGATGTCCGCTGAGGTGCCCGTAGCGTCGGAGACATGAACGCCGATGCCGCTTGGGCGTGCGAGATCGCCCGTGACCTGCTCGAAGGGCCGTTGCCTCGTCGTTGGGCTCACACTCAGGGTGTTGCCGGGAAGGCCAGGGATCTCGCGCCCCTCCTCGGCGACCAGGCCGGGTTGCTGGAGGCGGCCGCGTGGCTGCATGACATCGGGTACAGCCCGGATGTCGCCGTGATCGGTTTCCATCCGCTTGATGGTGCCCGCTACCTGCGGGATGTGGCGGGCGCCAATGAGATGCTGTGTCGTCTGGTGGCGGGTCACTCCTGCGCCATCATCGAGGCTCGGGAGCGTGGTCTCGCCGAAGTGCTGAGCAGCGAGTTCCCACCTGCGGACGCTCGTCTGAGCCGCGCGCTGACCTACTGCGACATGACGACGACTCCCGATGGGAAGCCTGTTGCCATTTCCGAGCGGCTTGCCGAGATTCGGGCGCGTTACGGCCCTGTGCATGTGGTCACGCGGTTCACCCGGCTTGCCGAGCCGCATCTGGTGGGAGCGGTGGAGCACATCCAGACAGAATCGCGCCTTGCCGGTTTGGCGCTCTAGTTGATGAACGGCTTGTTTCGGCGCTCCAGGTAGTGGTTGATGCGCAGGCGCATTGAGCGGTCGAGCTGTAGGGAGCGGACGTCTTCGGGCGCCATCCAGCGGACTTCGCGGGATTCGTCGCTCGGGGTGGGTTCCCCGCTGAGCGGGCGGGCGGTCAGCAGGATTGAGAACTCTTGGCGTACCTCGTCGTTGCTTGTGTAGTGGATGAGGTGTTTCGGGTCGGAGTAGATGCCGACCAGGCCGGTGATCTCGCAGTCGATGCCGGTCTCTTCGCGTGTCTCGCGGACGGCGGCTTGGCTGACCGACTCGCCCAGGTCGATCGCGCCGCCGGGGACGGCCCAGTTGTCGTTATCGGTACGGCGGATCATGAGGATTTCGCCGTTGTCGTTGGTGACGACGACGTTGACCGATGGGACGAGGCTGTTGGCTTTGGGGGCGTCGGGGTCGTCGTAGTAGTCGATCCTGCGGGCCATGCTCAGTCCCCCGGTTGCAGTGGCTTGGCGCCTTCCCAGACGCGTTCGAAGCTCTCCAGGTACGTCGTGACGATCTCACCGCCCGGAATCTTGCGCAGGTGCCAGAATGGCGCGTTGGACGCGGGGACGCCGTAGACGTGCGTGTTGACGAACATCTGATCGTCGGCGAAGAAGATCGAGTTGTAGAGCACCGTGCCGTGTAGGCGGATCTCGACGTTGTCGAGCTTGCTCAGTGGCTTGTAGATGACGAGGACGTTGCGGATCTTGGCGGCCATGGCCTCGCCGATGCCCTCGTCTGCGCCGCGTTCGGCTACCTGGGGCGCGTCGGGGTCGCCCAGGAGGACGCGCACCCGGACGCCGGCTTTGGCCTTGTCCGCCAGTGTGCGCTGCACTCCGGTGTCCTCGGCGAGAAACATGCCGCTGTAGACCAGGATGCCGATCTGGTGTTGCGCGTCGGTGAACAGACGTCCCCACGCGTCCCTGGGGGCCGCCCAGCGGTGCGGGTAGACGGTAATGATCTCGCTGTCGGAAACCTGGGTGACCTGTTCCTTGGTCAGCGCCTCGGGCCACAGGTACGACTCGTCGAGCCCGAGCCGCGAAGCCACTGCGTAGCGGTGCCGCCGGTAGGGCGTGCGGTCCTTGGTGATCCATCGCTCGACGGTCTTGGGATCGACATCGATCTCCTCGGCCAGAGCAGCGATGGTCATGCCGCGTTGCAGCAGCGCCGCGCGTAGACGTTCGTTCGGCATGCACCCGTCCGGATCGCAGGACGTCAAGGGACGCCGACAACCCTACGAGGACGTCCTGAACAGGTCCAGTCATGTAGTGATCTCGTCCCTGCGTCCGGGAGGACTCTCTTTGCCGTAAGGCAATCGGATCGCCCGAGCCGCCGCCGGATATCGGGCCTTACGCGAGAGAGGTGATCTTCATGATCCCTGTCCTGGTCGCGATCAGCGCTACCTTTTTGGCCGGTGCCGTCTGCGGCATTTTCGCGATGGTGGTCATCGGCATTCACGCCGAGGAGCGTCGCGTCATGAGCCGGAGTGACGGCCCGAGCCGTACCGGTCTCGCTTCTCGCCGTCTGCTCACCACTCGCACGACGTGTGACGACCTTCCCGAGCGGGAGCGTGTCACGGCGGGACGGTGAGCCGATGCGACTTCCACGAATCATCACCGCCTACTCGTGCGCGTGCGGTGCCCGCATCGAGCCGGGAAATCAGCGGTGCCGCAAATGCCGGTCGCGGGCGCGGTGGCGGCGCCGCCGCCAAGGGTCCCGGTATCCCGACCTCTGGCTCTGATGTCAGGGAGGTGAGACACGACGTGAACGTTTCCGTTCCGCTGGTGGCGGTCCTGGGCGCCGTGGTCTGGGTGGCGTGGCGGTACATGGGACTGCGCGCGTGGCATCTGGTCGTGTGCTTGTTGTTTGGGTTCTTCCTCGCCGCGACCAGTGCCGCGCCGCAGATTCGCCAACTGGTGTCGGTTCTCGTCCAGAGCCTTTCTCAGCACTGACGCTCCCTCGAATCGGAAGGAGGGATGCCCTGGTGCCTGACATTCCACAATCCAGCAGCATCGACCCGCAGCGAGTACGCGAACGCAATCTAGCGGCGCGTGAGATCGTCGCCCAGCTCGCCGACGCGATGGAAACGATCGATGATCTGTGGCTTCGGCTGCATGCCGCACTCAGCGACACTCCCGTCCTGCTCACGGAAATCAACCGGCTGAACGTCGAGCTGATCAAGGCCCGGTTCAACCTGTCGAACCTGGTCGCCGCCGCACGCGCGACCCTCAAAGCGCATCGGGAGGATGAGCCGGATGCGCTGTACTACGTGCGCGACGAATTGCGCGCGCAAGGGCAACTTCCGCCCGAGTGGTGGGAGCTTCCATGAACGGCCGGCAGATGCGCCGGCATGCCCAGAAGATGCGCCGGTACGGGCTACAGCCAATGATCGTCATCAACCGGGACGACCGCTTTCCCGACGTCGCCGCCGTGGTGCTCGGTCGCCTCCTGTGGCGGTACCGCTCCGAGCTGGCGCCGGTCTCCTCGGGCGGCGTGCTGGCGCTGGTCGGCGCCTTCCTCCACGCGGCCTATCCGCAGTGGTGGCCGCTCGTCCTCTGCGCCACTGTGGCGCTGGTGTCCGCTCTGGCTCTGTTCCGGCAACGGCTCAATCTGTCTCGGCTGGAACGCTGGTATGCCGCGACGGCGGTCATAAGCGCGGGCGCGTGGCTCACCTTGGCCACCGTCTTTGGGATCGCTTACCAGCCGCTTCCCCAGCTTCTCGTCGGGGGCGTCCTAGTGCTGGGCGTGCCGTGGTGGGTGCATCGGCGACGGCGCGCCAAGGTGCGCGTAGACCGTCAGATCGCGGCATGGCCCGAAATCGCCGAGTCGATCGGGCTGACCGGCTCACGGGTCCAATCGGCCATGGTGGACGTGTGGGGATGGCGTGCCCGGTTCGCCCTGGCACGCGGTCAGACGATCCAGAACGTGACCGCCAAAATTCCGGCGATCGAGTCGGCTCTAGGCACGTTCCGAGGCGCCGTCCGCGTCTACCCGACACGCGACGACAAGGCCAACCGGTTCGAGCTGCGCGTTCTCGACCATGACCCGCACGCGGACGCGATCGCATGGCCCGGCCCGTCCGTCTCGTCCATCACCGCGCCGATCGACCTGGGGCCGTTCGAGGACGCCACCAGCGCGCGCGTCCTGCTGCTGCGCCGCCATGGCCTGTTCGGCGGGGTCGCCGGGTCGGGCAAGAGCGGCGGTATCAACGTGGTGATGGGCAACCTCACCGCATGTCAGGACGTGGTGATCTGGGCGGTTGACCTCAAGCGCGGGATGGAACTCCAGCCGTGGGCGTCCTGCATCGATCGTCTCGCCACCACACCCGAGCAAGCCCACGCACTCCTGCGCGATGCGGTGGCCGTCCTGGAGGCGCGTGCGGCATCCCTGGCCGCACAGGGGCGCCGGGTGTGGGAGCCGTCCCCGGACATGCCCGCACTTGTGATCGTCATCGACGAGTACGCCGAGCTGGCCGACGATGCACCCGAGAGTGTCACCGATACCGACTCGATCGCCCGACGAGGACGGGCCGTCGCGGTGACCCTCGTGGCGGCCACCCAGCGGCCGACGCAGAAGGCCATGGGCAAGGGCGCCGTCCGCTCCCAGATGGATGTACGCGTGTCCTTCCGCGTACGAGAGCGCAAGGACGTCGACCTCATCCTCGGACAAGGGATGCTCGCCGCAGGATGGCACGCCCACACCCTCAACGCACCCGGCAAGTTCCTGCTCTCGGCGCCCGAGCATGACGTTCCTCGGCAAGGCCGCGCCTACCTGCTCACCGACCAAGCCGTAGCCGAGGCCGCGCAGCGACATGCCGGCCTACGCCCGATACTCGACGAGATCTCGCGAACGGCCATCGAAGAAGCGCGCGCAGGAATCGCGCTGCGCGCCGTCCACGGCGCCGAGACGCCCTCCTGCGTCCCGCTCAGGGTAGAGGAGACGCACACGCCCGAGGCGACCCTGTGGGCCATGCTGAGCGGCGCGCCGGACGAGGGCACGCCCGTCTCCCACCTGATCGCCGGAACCGGCATGAGCCGTCCCTGGATCTACCAACGGCTACGCGACCTCACCGAAACCGGACGCGTCATCCAGGTCTCGCGCGGACGATGGCGCGCCGTGACCGAACACTCTGAGTGACTTGTCTACGTCTACGGCCCTCGCGCGCGTCTGCACGCATATGGCCCTAGACGAAGACATAGACGAAGACGGAGACAATCACCCGCCGTAACGAAACGGAGATGATCGACACGCCCGACACGTCCCCCGAGACGACTCGGGGAGAAAGGAGGTGATCGTGAAGGCGTACACCGTCGAACAGGTCGCCGAGATCCTCCAGATCGGCCGCGACAAGGTCTACACCCTCATCCGGACCGGACGCCTCCACAGCATCAAGATCGACAAACTGCGCCGTATCACCGACCAGCACCTTGCCGACTTCATCGCCTCGCTCGAAGACCAGTCCCCCAACTGATCAACGGGCGGATCCCGAACGCATCCGGAGAATCGCACCCAAGAGGTAGGGACGTCTAGGGACGTCTTGGGTTATCGTCGCTGGTGGGCCGTTCGCCCGGAACGGCCCACCTCGACACGGAAGGGAGGGATGATCTTGGCGAGGATCCTGGTCGGTAAGTACGAAGGGTCGATCTACCGGGAAGGCGACGGATACACCGGCGCCCTGTCACTGGGGTTCGCCCCGAACGGCAAGCGCAAGCGCCTCAAGAGGAAGGGGCGCACCAAGGCAGACGTCACCGACAAGCTCAGGAGGGCCGTCGCTGACCTGGAGTCGGGCATCAAGAGTCCCACGAACTACACGGTAGGGGCCGCCGTAGAAGACTGGCTCTCTAAGGGGCTCAAGGGTCTCGATGCCGACACCATCGCCAACTATCGGTGTCTCGCCGCGAAGCACGTCATCCCGCTGATCGGCAAGGTCAAGCTCAAGGACCTACGCGCGGACGACGTTGACGAGTGGCTGGATGGGCTCACGGACAAGCTGTCCACTCGAAGCCTCAGACTCGTCCATGGCATCCTCAAGCGCGCGATCCGGCAAGCCCAGGCGCGCGACATGATCACGCGGAACGTGGCCGAACTGGTCAAGACCCCAACCGGCAGGACAGGACGCCCCAGCAAGTCGCTCACGCTCGACCAGGCGACGGCGGTACTGGAGCAAGCCAAGTCATCGAGACTGCACGCCTACGTCGTGATCAGTCTCATGACCGGCATCCGTACCGAAGAGGCGCGAGCGCTTCGCTGGGATCACGTCGTGGCATGGGTCGATGACCAGACAGGATGGCGACCGGTGACCGAAGTCGGCTTCGATCACGAAAGGTTCGCCCTCTATGTGTGGCGGTCCGTCCGGGCGCACGGCGACACCAAGACAGAAAAGTCTCGCCGCACGCTGGAACTCCCTGAGCGGGCCGCCGAAGCCCTCCAGAGACACCACACTCGCCAAGCCGCCCAGAAGCTCAGGGCCGGCAAGGCATGGCAGGACAACAACCTGGTGTTCTGCTCACCGACCGGAACACCGCTCGATGCCGCCAACGTGCGACGGGCGTTCCGGCTCATCACCAAGAAGGCGGGCATCGGCGAGTCATGGGCTCCCCGGGAACTGCGCCACTCGTTCGTCTCGATCATGAGTGACAGTGGCGTGCCCATCGAGAACATCGCCGATCTGTGCGGGCACTCGTCCACGGCGGTCACGGAAGAGGTCTACCGGCACCAGCTCAGGCCGGTGATCACCAAGGGCGCCGAGGCGATCAACGCCGTGTTCGGCGCCAGTGAGAGCGGAAGCGGCAAGACCGAGACCGCAACGAAGAGGAACACCCAGAAATCCGCGCAAGTCGCGTGACGGTGGCTCCCCGTTCGGCTCCTCTCGGCTTTCAAGATCGGAAAAGGGCCTCGGAGTCGACATCCGAAGCCCCTCTGACCTGCAAGAACGTGGTCGGGACGGCGGGATTTGAACCCACGACCCCTTGACCCCCAGTCAAGTGCGCTGCCAAACTGCGCTACGTCCCGGTGCCCCTCATGAGCGGGCTTGATTACTGTAGCGCAGTCTGGGCTTCGGTGCGTACTCGGTTACGGGGGCCTCGATCTGGTAGGCATGGCCGGGTGATCTCGTTGGTGGGGCGTGTGGCGCTGGGGCTGGTCGTGGTCCTGGGCGGGTGTTCGGCGGAGGGGACGAGGTCGGAGCCTCCCCCTTCGGTCAGTGGGAGGCCCTCGGCGTCCGAGAGTGCGCGTGTGCGGGTGCCCGCGGGGGTGCGGGCGGGGTACGTGGTGTACGACCGGGAGCGCCGGCAGGTGGTGGTGCGCTCGGGGGAGCGGCGGACGTTCCGGTCGGCGTCGGTGGTGAAGATCCTTATCGCCCTGGACTTTCTGAGGGGGCGGGAGCGGGTCACCGCGGAGGAGCTGGCGGTGCTGCGGCCGATGCTGCGGTCCAGTGATGACGGGGCCGCCACGCGGTTGTGGAGGCTTGGCGGGCAGCGGGCGATCATCGAGCGTATGGTGCGGGTGGTGGGGTTGCGGGACACGGCTCCGCCGCCCGCGGAGAGGCCCGGGTTCTGGGGGTACACGGCGCTGAGCGCCATGGACGTGGCGCGGGCGTACCGGTACCTGCTGGAACGGGCGCCGGCCGCGCACCGGGATCTGATCATGGGGGAGTTGCGGAAGGCCACCCGGTGCGGGACGGACCGGTACGACCAGTACTTCGGCATTCCGCGGGCGGTGCCGAGGCCGTGGGTGGTCAAGCAGGGGTGGTCGGGGTTCGGGGACGTGCCGGCGACCCCGTGCCGGGCTGAGGGTGGTGTGCGCACCGTGAGCGCGCCCGACCTGGGGCTGGGACGGCCCGTGCTGCACACGACCGGGGTCGTGGGGGAGGGCGACCGGTGGATCGTCGTGGTCCTGACGTTGCATCCGGCGGGGTCGTCGTTCCAGGTGGCGGCACGGCGGCTGACATCGTTGACGCGGCAGGTCCATCAGGCGGCGAATCGGTAAAGCGGAGGCGCTGACACATCCAGCGGGCGGCAAAATCCCCTGCCCCGCGCGAAGGTTATGAATAGCACGCCTCATAGCCTTATGTACGGTTCTTCTCTCGTAGCGCCGTATCACGTTGATCGGGGGATTCGGGTGGGGGAAGCGGAGCGCAGACCACCGAATCAGGAGCTGGACGACCTGCGCGGGGCGGCCCGTGGTCGCGCCATCATCGCGGAGGCGCGGGTCGTGCTGGCCGGGCGGCTGGGCGTGGATCCCGGCGAGGCGCTGCAGCATCTGATCTGGCTGGCCCGGGATCTGGACCTGGAGCTGGAGGAGGCCGCCGCGCTGGTGACGGGCGTGGGGGAGGGGGCGGGCGCGCCCGGGCTGGCGCCGGAGATCACGCCGCTGGTGGAGGCCGGACGGGCGGCCGAGGCCGGGCTGGCCGGCGACAAGCAGCGGCTCGAGGAGCTGCCGGACGATCCGGCGGCGAAGGCCGTGCTGGACGCTTCCATCGACGCGGCGGCGCATCTCGTGCCGGTGCGCGATTCCGAGGGGCGCGTGCTGGATTTCCTTTACGCGGGCGCGAACGAGGTCACCAAGGACCTGTTCGGACGCAAACCCTCGGATCTGTGGGGGAAAAGGCTTCTCAGAATGGACCCGGGTTCGGCGCTCATGGGCCTGTTCAACGAGTACGTCAAGGTGATGGAAACCGGAGAGCCGTACCAAAGGGGGCCGTTCGAGTTCTCGACGGCGCAGGAAGGGGTGACCCAGACGGCCAGCGTGAGCCTGCGCTGCGTTCCGGTGCCGACCGGTGTGTGCGTGACCTGGCGGTACCACGACGAGGAGCAGCGGATGCGCCGCCGCCTGGACCGGGTGGGGCGGCTGGCGCTGATCGGGTTCGGCGAGTGGGTGCTGGACACCGACGAGATGGTGATGTCGGAGCAGATGGCCCGCAACTACGGGCTGGACCCGAACAAGCGCGTCCATCCGCGCAGGGAGCTGGAGAAGCTGCTGGTCGAGGAGGACCGGGGACTGGTCGACGAGCGCATGCAGACGATGCTGAGGCGCCGGGGCCCGGTGGAGATGGAGCACCGGGTGGTGACCCCGGAGGGCGAGCATCGGCATCTGTGGATCTTCGCCGAGCTGGTGCTGGACACGTCGGGACGCGCGGTGTCGGCGAACTTCGTGTCCCAGGACATCACGCGGCGCCGGGGGATGGAGCGCGCGCTCGCCGAGACGCGCCGGGAGATGCTCCGGCAGCAGGCCGCGAACGCGCAGGAGCGGCGGGTTGTGGCGACGCTGCGCCGGGCGATCCTGCCCGAGCCCGAGGGGGTCACGCGACTGCCGGGGCTTCAGGTGTCGATCCGCAGCCTGGCGGCCGAGAGCGCGCGCCTGGGCGGGGACTGGTTCGCGACCAGGACCCTGCCGGACGGGCGGTCGCTGCTGGCGATCGGGGACGCGGCCGGGCATGGGCTGTCGGCCGCGGCGGCGATGGCGCGTACCCGCAACGGACTGCTCGGCCTCGCGTACACGGGGCAGCCCCCCGGCCAGCAGATGGCGTGGCTCAACGAGATGGTGGGGCAACTGGAGGGCCCGATCGCGACGGGCACGGCGCTGGTGGCCCTGTACGAGCCGCGCGACCGGGTGATGCAGTGGGCCTGCGCGGGCCACCTGCCTCCGATCATGGTACGCGGAGGGCGGGCGATCCTGCTGGAGACCGATCCGGCGCCGATGCTGGGCGCGGCGCCGTCGGTGGAGTACTCGACCATCAGCACCCGGCTGCTGACCGGCGATCTGCTGTTCCTCTACACCGACGGGCTGGTGGAGCGGCGGGACGCGGACCTGGACGACCGGATCGAGCGGCTGCGGGAGGTCCTGGCGGACCATCCCAGCGGCCCGGCTCCGGTGCTGGACCACGTGCTGTCGCAGATGCGGCACGACCGCTCCGACGACATCACGCTGTTCGCCATCCGCGTCGAATGACGCCCCGGATTCTTTCTAACAACTGTTTGGTAGAGTAACGGCGTGCAGCATGACGAGAGCCCCGAGGACCGGGCGTTCAGGGCAGAGGTCCGGGACTGGCTCGAGACCAACCTGTCCGGGGAGTTCGCGCACGCCAGGGGCCTGGGCGGGCCGGGACGCGAGCATGAGGCGTTCGAGGAGCGGCTGGCCTGGGAACGGCACATGGCCGCGGCGGGCTGGACGTGCCTGGGCTGGCCGGTGGAGCACGGCGGGCGCGGGGCCGGCCTCACCCAGCAGGTGATCTTCAATGAGGAGTACGCGCTGGCCCGAGCGCCCGCCCGGGTCGGCCATATCGGCGAGAACCTGCTCGGCCCGACGATCATGGCGTTCGGCACGGAGGAGCAGCGCAAGCGGTTCCTGCCGCCGATCGTGGCCGTCGAGGAGCTGTGGTGCCAGGGCTACTCGGAGCCGAACGCGGGCTCCGACCTGGCCGGCGTGCAGACCCGCGCCCGGCTCGCCGACGACGGGACGGAATGGCGCATCACCGGGCAGAAGGTCTGGACGTCGCTGGCGCGCGAGTCCGACTGGTGCTTCGTGGTGTGCCGCACCGAGCCGGGCTCGTCGCGCCACCGCGGGCTGTCGTACCTGCTGGTCCCGATGCGGCAGGACGGCGTGGAGATCCGCCCGATCGTGCAGCCGACCGGCACCTCGGAGTTCAACGAGGTGTTCTTCGACGGGGCCCGCACGGACGCGTCCAACATCGTGGGGGAGCCCGGCCAGGGCTGGAAGATCGCGATGGCCACGCTGGGCTTCGAGCGGGGCGTCGCCACGCTCGGCCAGCAGGTGGGGTTCCGCCGGGAGCTGGACGGGGTGATCGAGCTGGCGCGCAGGACCGGCGCGATCGAGGATCCGCTGCTGCGCGACCGGCTGACCCGCGCCTGGATGGGCCTGGAGATCATGAGGCTGAACGCCACCCGCACCATGGCCGGGATCGCCGCCGGGGCGCCCGGACCGGAGTCGTCCATCTCCAAGCTGGTCTGGGGCACCTGGCACCGCGAGCTGGGCGAGCTGGCCATGGACGTGCTGGGCGCCGCCGGGCTCGTGGCGCGCGGCGAGCCGTACGACCTGGACGAATGGCAGCGGCTCTTCCTGTTCTCCCGCGCCGACACCATCTACGCCGGCTCGAACGAGATCCAGCGCAACATCATCGCCGAGCGCGTCCTCGGCCTGCCCAGGGAGCCGAGGCCGTGAGGCCCGCGGGACCGCCCGCGTACCCCGCGCCGCGCGACCTCCTGGACGGCAAGGTCGTGGTGGTCACGGCGGCGGCCGGGGCGGGCATCGGCGGGGCGACCGCGCGGCGCTGCCTGGAGGAGGGCGCGAGCGTCGTGATCTCCGACGCGCACGAGCGGCGCCTGGAGGGCTTCCGGCTGGAGCTGGAGAAGGAGTTCGGGGCCGACCGGGTCACCGCGCTGCCCTGCGACGTCACCGGCGAGGAGCAGGTCCAGGCCCTGTACGCGCACGCGGTCGGGCGTTTCGGGCGCATCGACGTCGCGATCAACAACGCGGGCCTCGGCGGCACCGCCGAGCTCGCCGACATGACCGACGCCGAGTGGACGAAGGTCCTGGACGTCACCCTGAACGGCACCATGCGCTGCACCCGCGCCGCCCTCCGCGTCATGCGTGGCCAGCCGGACGGGGGCGTCATCGTCAACAACGCCTCGGTGATCGGGTGGCGGGCGCAGAAGGGGCAGTCGCACTACGCCGCGGCCAAGGCGGGCGTGATGGCGCTGACCCGCTGCGCCGCGCTGGAGGCCGCCGAGCACGGGGTACGGATCAACGCGGTGGCGCCGTCCCTGGCGATGCACCCGCACCTGGTCAAGGTGACCTCGCAGGACCTGCTGGACGAGCTGACGAGCCGGGAGGCGTTCGGCCGGTACGCCGAGCCGTGGGAGGTCGCGACCGTCATCGTGTTCCTGGCCAGCGACTACTCGTCCTACATGACGGGCGAGGTCGTGTCCGTCTCCAGCCAGCATCCGTAAGGGAAACCGGAACCCATGAGTCCACGCAGGCGCGACACCGAGGGGACCGCCGCCGCGCGCGCCGAACGGCGGGCGGGGCTGCTCGCCACCGCGGCGGAGGTGTTCGCCTCCCAGGGGTACGCCGCGACCACGATCCGGCAGGTGGCCGACGCCGCCGGGATGCTGGGCGGCAGCCTCTACTACCACTTCGACTCCAAGGAGGCGATGGTCGACGAGATCCTGTCGACCTTCCTGGACGAGATGTGGGCGGCCTACGACCGCGTCCTGGAGTCCGGGCTCGGGGCGCGGGAGACGCTGGAGGCCATCGTGGTGGAGTCGTTCCGGTCCATCGACCGGCACCGGCCCGCCGTCGTGATCTACCAGAACGAGTCCAGGCATCTGGCCGCCAGCGAGCGCTTCGCCTACCTGCGCGACTCGTGGCGCCGCTTCGAGGAGCTGTGGACGGGCCTGCTCGAACGGGGCGTGGACGAGGGCGTGTTCCGGTCCGACCTCGACCTGAACCTGATCTACCGGTTCATCCGCGACACCGTGTGGGTGGCGGCGAACTGGTACCGCCCCGGCGGGCGGCTGTCCGCCGAGGACATCGCCAAGCAGTACCTCGCCATGGTCCTGGAAGGCATCCAGTCCGGACCGGCGAGCTGACCCTCACTCAGGAGGTCCCCCATGGCCGATGCCTACATCGTCGAAGCGGTCCGCGCTCCGGTCGGGCGCCGCGGCGGCGGGCTGTCCGGCGCGCATCCCGCCGATCTGGGCGCGCACGTGCTGTCCGCGCTGATGGAGCGGTCGGGGGTGGACCCGGCCGCGGTCGAGGACGTGATCTTCGGCTGCGTGGACACGGTCGGCCCGCAGGCGGGGGACATCGCCCGGACCGCGTGGCTGGCGGCGGGCCTGCCCGAGGAGGTGCCGGGCGTCACCGTCGACCGGCAGTGCGGCTCGTCCCAGCAGGCGGTGCACTTCGCCGCCCAGGCGGTGCTGTCGGGGACGTCGGACCTGGTGGTGGCGGGCGGCGTGCAGAACATGTCGCAGATCCCCATCGCGTACGCGATGACCGCCGCCGAGCCGCTGGGCTTCACCGAGGGCCCGTTCGCCGGGTCGAAGGGCTGGACGCGGCGGTACGGCGACCGGGAGGTGTCGCAGTACGCCGGGGCCGAGATGATCGCCCGGGACTGGGACATCTCCCGCGAGGAGATGGAGGAGTTCGCCTACGCCTCCCACCAGCGGGCGATCCGCGCCATCGACGAGGGACGGTTCGAGCGGGAGATCGTCCCCTACGAGGGCGTCTCCGCGGACGAGGGGCCGCGCCGCGACACCTCCCTGGAGAAGATGGCGGGCCTGAAGACGCTGCTCGAAGGGGGGCGGCTGACCGCCGCACTCTCCTCGCAGATCTCCGACGGCGCCGCGGCGCTGCTCATCGCGTCCGAGCGGGCGGTCGCCGATCACGGGCTGACCCCGCGGGCCCGCATCCATCACCTCTCGGCGCGCGGCGAGGACCCGATCCGGATGCTGTCGGCGCCGATCCCCGCCACCGCGTACGCGCTGAAGAAGACCGGGATGACGATCGGCGACCTGGACGCCATCGAGATCAACGAGGCGTTCGCGTCGGTCGTGCTGGCCTGGCTGAAGGAGACCGGCGCCGACCCGGCCCGCACCAACCCCAACGGCGGCGCGATCGCGCTCGGCCACCCGCTCGGCGCGAGCGGCGCCCGGCTGATGACCACGCTGCTGCACGAGCTGGAGCGCACCGGCGGGCGGTACGGGCTGCAGACGATGTGCGAGGGCGGCGGCCAGGCCAACGTCACCATCATCGAACGGCTCTGACCGAGTCATCGAACGGCTCCGACCGAGTCATCGAACGGCTCCGACCGGGGCGGACCGCGGTCGCCGCCGCCACGGGGGGCCCGATGCCTGCGCGCCTCATGCGGCTATGAAATATATGAGGCATGGCAACCATGCTCGAAGGGCTCCGGGTCGTCGAGATCTCCAGCTTCGTCGCCGCCCCGCTCGGCGGGATGACGCTGGCGCAGCTCGGCGCCGACGTCGTCCGGGTCGATCCGGTCGGCGGCGCCGCCGACGTCCGCCGCTGGCCGCTCGCCCCGTCCGGCACCAGCCTGCTGTGGACGGGGATGAACAAGGGCAAGCGGTCGATCACCGTGGACTTCCGCTCCGCCGAGGGACGCGACGTCGTGACGCGGCTGGCGGCCGACGCCGGGATCGTGCTGACCAACGCGGTCGGGCGGCCGTGGCTGTCGTACGAGGCGCTGAGCGAGGCCCGTCCCGATCTCATCCACCTCCAGATCGAGGGCCGCCACGACGGGAGCGCGGCCGTCGACTACACGGTGAACGCGGAGGTGGGGTTCCCGTTCGTCACCGGCCCGCCCGACCACGGGGCGCCGGTGAACCACGTCCTGCCCGCCTGGGACATGGCGTGCGGGCTCTACGCCGCCACCGGCCTGCTCGCCGCCGAGCGCCGCCGCTCCCGTACCGGCGAGGGCGCCCGGATCCGCCTGCCGCTCCACGATGTCGCGCTCGCCATGGCCGGCAACCTCGGTTTCCTCGCCGAGGCCCAGCTCGGCCACGACCGCGAGCGCGTCGGCAACCACCTGTTCGGCGGCTTCGGACGCGACTTCGCCCTCGCCGGCGGCCGCCGCGTCATGGTCGTCGCCCTCACCACGCGCCACTTCACCGACCTGTGCGAGGTCACCGGACTGAAGGGGACCGTCGCCGAGCTCGAACGCCTGCTGGGCGCGGACTTCGGCGTCGACGGCGACCGCTACCGGCACCGCGAGGCCCTGGCCGCCCTCCTCGCGCCCTGGTTCGCCGAGCGGTCCCTTGAGGAGGTCGCCGAGGCGTTCCGGGGCTCGGCCGTGCTGTGGGCGCCCTACCGGCGGTTCACCGAGCTGGACCTGGACGGCAACCCGCTGATCGGGGAGATCGACCAGCCGGGCGTGGGCAGGCTCCGCGCGCCCGCGTCCCCGCTCGACACCGGGACCGGCGACCGTGCCCCCGTCCCGGCGCCGCGCCTCGGCGAGCACACCGACGCCGTCCTCGCCGATCTGGGACTGGACGCGGCGGACGTGGCGGCGCTGCGCGCCAAGGGGGCCGTGGCATGATCGACGTCAGGGTTTGGGCGCCCGCCCCGTACGAGACGACCGAGACGATCGGCCCGGGCCCGGCGGAGGCCCTGGCCGGCCTGCTCGACACCGCCCCTCCCGGCCCGGAACTGCCCCCGCTGTGGCACTGGGTCCATTTCCTGGACCGTCCCGCCCAGAAGGACCTCGGGCCGGACGGGCATCCCCTTGCTGGGCACTTCCTCCCGCCGATCCCCGACCGCCGCCGCATGTTCGCGGGCGGGCGCCTTTCCCTGCGCCGCCCCCTCCGCATCGGCACGGCCGTGACGCGCCGTTCCGAGCTGGCCTCCACGGAGCTGAAGCACGGACGCAGCGGCGAGCTGCTGTTCGTGACCGTCCGCCACACGTTCCTGGACGGCACCGACGGGACGGAACTCGCCGTAGAGGAACAGGATCTCGTCTACCGCAGCGGCGATCCCGCCACCCGCCCCGCGCAGCCGTCCTACGAGCCCCCCGAACCTCCCGAGCAGGGCGACGCGCCCTGGACCCTGGCGATGACCGCCGACCCCGTCCTGCTGTTCCGGTTCAGCGCGCTGACCTATAACGCGCACCGGATCCACTACGACGAGACGTACACGACCCAGGTGGAGGGCCACCCGGGCTTGGTCGTCCACGGGCCGCTGCTGGCGATCCTGTGCCTGGAGCTGCCGCGCCGCGCCGGGCACAAGGTGAGCCGGCTGTCGTTCCGTGCCCGCAGCCCCGTGTACGCGGGCCAGCCGTTCCTCGCCACCGGCTCGCCCGACGGCGACCTGGCGATCCGCGCGCCGGGCGCCGTCACCGCCATGACGGCCGGGTTCAGCTGATCCGGTTGCGCTCGATGAGCTGGCGGACGATGACGTTGCGCTGGATCTCGTTGGTGCCCTCGCCGACGATCATCAGGGGTGCGTCGCGGAAGTAGCGCTCGATGTCGAACTCGGTGGAGTACCCGGCGGCGCCGTGGACGCGCACCGCGTCGAGGGCGATCTCCATGGCGGCCTCGGACGCGTACAGCTTGGCCATGCCCGCCTCCATGTCGCAGCGCAGCCCCGCGTCCAGCCGCTCGGCGGCGTCCAGCGTGAGCAGGCGCGCCGCCTGGAGCTTGGTGGCCATGTCGGCGAGGTGGTTGCCGACCGACTGGTGCTGCCAGATGGGCTTGCCGAACGCCTCGCGCTCCTGCGCGTAGCGGATCGAGTCCTCCAGGGCGGCCCTGCCCACGCCCAGCGCGCGGGCGGCGACCTGGACGCGGCCGACCTCCAGGCCCCGCATCATCTGGGCGAAGCCGCGTCCCTCCTCGCCGCCGAGCACCGCGTCCAGCGGGGCCTCGTACCCGTCGAAGACCAGCTCGCAGCTTTCCACGCCCTTGTAGCCGAGCTTGGGCAGGTCGCGGGACACGGTGAACCCGGGTCCCGGCTCGGCCAGCAGGATGCTGATGCCGCGGTGCCGCGGGGACGCCTCCGGGTCGGTCTTGCACAGCAGCGCGACCAGCCCGGACCGGCGCGCGTTGGTGATCCACATCTTGGCGCCGCGCACCACGTAGCGGCCGCCGGACCGGCGCGCCGTGGTGGTCATCGCCTGGAGGTCCGAGCCGCCGGACGGCTCGGTCAGCGCCATCGTGGCGCGCAGTTCGCCGGTGGCCATGCGCGGCAGGTAGCGGGCCTTCTGCTCCTCGGTGCCGAACGTGGCGAGCAGGTGCGACACCACGGTGTGCCCGCCGAACGCCCCGGCCAGCGACATCCAGCCGCGGGCGATCTCCTCGGTGACCAGGGCGTAGCAGCGCTTGGACACCGCCGACCCCCCGTACCGCGCGGGCACGGCGAGGCCGAAGACGCCCAGCTCCTTCATCCGCTCGATCAGCCGTTCCGGGTAGGCGTCCGCGTGCTCCAGCTCGCGCGCGGACGGGCGGATCTCGCGGTCGGTGAACTCCCGGACGACCTCGACGATGGCCCGCTCCTCGTCGTCCAGGCGGGCGGTCGGCTCGAACACGGCGCTCTCCTCACGTGGTGTCATCCGGACGGGCTGCCAGGATTTCATATATTTTGTTGGCAGTCGGATGCAGGGGAGACGATGACAGTGGTGCCGTCCGGCGACCGGGCCCTGGGCAGGCGACGCCAGCTCAGCGACGAGGTGGCCGCCTACGTCCGGGACCTGATCATGTCGGGGCAGGTCAGGCACGGCGAGTTCCTGCGGCTGGAACGGATCGCCGACGACCTCGGGGTCAGCGTCACCCCCGTGCGCGAGGCGCTGCTGTCGCTGCGCGGCGAGGGGTTCGTGCGGCTGGAGCCGCGCCGCGGGTTCATGCCGGCCCCGCTGACCCGGGAGGACGTGCACGACCTCTTCGAGGCGCAGGCGTACTTCGCGGGCGAGCTGGCCGCCCGCGCCGCCGCGCGGATCACCGAGGACGAGCTGGCCACGCTCGACCGCACCCAGGAGGACCTGGAACGGGCGTCCAGGCTGCGCGACTCCGAGGCCATCGAGCGGGCCAACCACCACTTCCACCGGGTGATCAACCTGTCCGCGCGCTCCCCGAAGACCGCGTGGCTGCTGCAGCTGGTCGTGCGGTACGCGCCGCGCCGGTTCTACGCCGGCATCCAGGGCTGGAGCCAAGCCTCGGTGGACGACCACCATCTGGTGCTCGCCGCGCTGCGGGCCGGGGACGGCGAGGCCGCGCGGCAGGCGATGCGCACGCATATCCGGCACGCGGGCACCCTGCTCGTCGTCCACCTGGAGGGCCAGGGCTTCTGGCGCGAGGACGACCCGGCCCGCTGACGACCCCCCGGCGTTGCCCGGCGACAGCGGCATCGTGAAGACCATCGGCGAGGAAGGGCGGACCGATCATGAGCGGCGGACGGCTGCAGCAGACCCACGGCCTGACCGGCGAGCAACGAGAGATCCTGGCCACGGTGCGGTCGTTCGTCGACAGGGAGATCCTGCCGGTCGCGACCGATCTGGAACGCGCCGACGCCTACCCGCGGGAGATCGTGGACGGCATGGCCGCGCTGGGCCTGTTCGGGCTGACGATCGCCGAGGAGTACGGCGGGCTCGGCGAGTCGCTGCTGACCTACGCCCTGGTGGTCGAGGAGCTGTCGCGGGGCTGGATGAGCGTGTCGGGCATCGTCAACACCCACTTCATCGTGGCCTGGATGCTCGCCCAGCACGGCACGCCCGAGCAGAAGGCGCGCTACCTGCCGGGAATGGCGGCGGGCGAGGTCCGCGGCGCGTTCTCGATGTCGGAGCCGCACTGCGGCTCGGACGTGTCGGCGATCCGCACCCGCGCCGTCCCGGACGGGGACGGCTACCTCATCACCGGGCAGAAGATGTGGCTGACCAACGGAGCCACCTCCCACCTGGTCGCGACTTTGGTGAAGACCGACCCGGACGCGGGGCACAAGGGCATGACCACCTTCCTGGTCGACAAGACGCCCGGGTACGGGGAGGTCGCGCCCGGCCTGACCATCCCGGGGAAGATCGAGAAGATGGGGTACAAGGGCGTCGACACGACCGAGATGGTCTTCGACGCGTACCGGATCGGCGCCGGCCAGATTCTCGGCGGTACGCCGGGCCGGGGCTTCTACCAGATGATGGACGGCGTCGAGGTGGGCCGGGTGAACGTGGCCGCGCGGGGCTGCGGGGTCGCGCGCCGCGCGTACGAGCTGGCCCTCGACTACGCCAGGCGGCGCGAGTCGTTCGGGAGGCCGATCGCCGAGCACCAGGCGGTCATGTTCCGGCTGGCGGAGATGGCGACGAAGGTGGAGGCGGCGCACCAGATGATGGTGATGGCCGCCCGCCGCAAGGACTCCGGCGACCGCAACGACCTGGAGGCCGGGATGGCCAAGTACCTGGCCGGGGAGTACTGCAAGGAGGTCGTGGAGGCGTCCTTCCGGATCCACGGAGGCTACGGCTACTCCAAGGAGTACGAGATCGAGCGGCTGTACCGGGAGGCGCCGATGCTCCTGATCGGCGAGGGCACCGCCGACATCCAGAAACTGGTCATCGGCCGGCGGCTTCTGGAAGAGCGGGGCGCCTGATGGGGGCGCTGCCGCTGGAGGGGATCACGGTCGTCGCGCTGGAGCAGGCGGTGGCGGCGCCGTTCGCCACCCGCCAGCTCGCCGACCTCGGGGCGCGCGTGATCAAGATCGAGCGGGTGGACGGCGGCGACTTCGCCCGCGCGTACGACACCGCGGTGCGGGGCGGGCTCGGCACGCATTTCGCCTGGCTCAACCGGTCCAAGGAGTCGGTGGCGCTCGACCTCAAGGCGGGCGAGGGACGGGCCGTCCTCGGCGCGCTGATCGAGCGCGCCGACGTCTTCCTGCAGAACCTCGCTCCCGGCGCCGCCGCCAGGATGGGGCTGGGAGCGGCCGAGCTGCGCGCCGGGCATCCGCGGCTGATCGTGGTGGACATGTCCGGGTACGGCTCGCGCGGCCCGTACCGCGACAAGCGCGCCTACGACATGCTGGTGCAGGCCGAGGCCGGGCTGATCTCGGTCACCGGCACGCCCGAGACGCCCGTCAAGGCGGGGTCGCCGCTGGCCGACATCGCCGCCGGGATGTACGCGTTCTCCGGTGTTCTGGCCGCGCTCGTGCGGCGCGGCACGACGGGGGAGGGCGCGTCGATCGAGGTGTCGATGTTCGACGCGGTCGCCGAATGGATGGGGCAGGCCCTCTACACCACGCTCTACACCGGTGAGCCGCCGCGCCGCACCGCGCTGGGGCACCCGGTGATCGCGCCCTACGACAAGTACCCCACGGCGGACGGTGTGGACGTGGTGATCGGCGTCCAGAACGACCGCGGCTGGGCGGCGCTGGCCACGGGCGTGCTGGGCCGCCCCGACCTGGTCACCGATCCCCGGTACGCCACCAACCAGGCCCGCGTCCGCAACCGCGCCGAGGTGGACGCGCTGGTCGCCGGGTTCACGTCCCGGATGGGACGGGAGGAGCTGCTGCGCCGCCTGGACGAGGCGGGGGTGCCGAACGCCTCGCTGAACGACGGCCACGGCCTGGTCGCGCATCCGCAACTGGCCGAGCGGGACCGCTGGCGGGAGGTCGGCTCGCCGGTCGGGGACCTGCGGGCGATCCTGCCGCCGATCACGTTCGCGGACGCGGAGGCGCGGATGGGGCCGATCCCCGCGCTCGGCGAGCACACCGACGCGGTGCTGGCGGAGCTGGGGTACGACGGCGCGTCCGTCGAGCGGATGCGCGCGGCGGGCACGATCCGCTGACCGATGCAGCTTGACGGATGCAGCTTGACGGATGCAGTTTGACGGTGCAGCTTGACGTGTGCACTTGACGTGTGCCGTCTGATGGATGCCGCCTGTCGTCGCCCCGCGCCCATCGGCGAAGATCATGGGCATGACCGACAACACTCCATCCATGCCCACCCGTACCTTCGCCGGCACTCCGGTAGGCGCGGTCGGGCTCGGACTGATGACCATGAGCCAGGGCTATGACCTGGCCGAACGTGACGACGACGTCTCCATCGCGGTGATCCGCGAGGCTCTGGACCTGGGCGTCACCTTCCTGGACACGGCACAGGTGTACGGCAACGGCCACAACGAGTCCCTGCTCGGCAAGGCGCTGGCGGGCGGCCACCGGGACCGCGCCGTCGTCGCCACCAAGACCGGGCTCGTGGGCAAGAGCGGGCCCCGTCCCGCAGCGGGCCGTGATGGCACCCCCGGGAACGTGAAGCGGACGGCCGACGACAGCCTGCGCCGCCTCGGCACCGACGTCATCGACCTCTACTACCTGCACCGGGTCGATCCCGACGTCCCGCTGACCGAGACCTGGGGCGCGATGGCCGAGCTGGTGACCGAGGGGAAGGTCCGGTATCTGGGCCTGTCGGAGGTCACCGTCGCGCAGGCCGAGGAGGCGCACGCCGTCCACCCCGTGGCCGCGATCCAGTCCGAGCTGTCGCTGTGGACGCGGGACGCGCTGGGCACGACCGGCACCTCCGGCGACGTGGTGGGCTGGTGCAAGGCCAACGGCGCCACGTTCGTCCCGTTCTCGCCGCTGGGACGCGGGTTCCTCACCGGCACGGTCACCAGCGCCGACTTCGAGGACGACGACTTCCGTGCGCACAACCCGCGGTTCCAGGAGGAGGCGCTGAAGGCGAACCTGCGGATCGTGGACGTCGTCAAGGACGTGGCCGCCCGGCACGGCGTCACGCCCGCCCAGGTGGCGATCGCCTGGACGCTCGCGCAGGGCGACCACGTCATCCCGATCCCCGGAACCAAGAAGCCGCACTACCTGAGGGAGAACGCGGCGGCCGCCTCCGTGGCGCTCGGCGAGGCCGACCTGGCGGCCCTGGACGCCGTCCCGGCGCCGGTGGGAAGCCGCTACTAGCCGCGCTCGCCGGTCCCGGCCAGGTGGGCGCGCTGCGCGCGGATCGCCTCGGCGGCGCCGGTAACGATCGAGTCGATCAGCTCGGCGCAGCTCGGCAGGTCGTCGATCAGCGCCACCGCCTGGCCGGACGCCATCACCCCGAGGTCGGGACGGCCGTCCACCATCGCGGCCTTCAGCAGCATCGGGGTGTTGGCGGCCATCAGCACCTGCGACCAGGACAGGTCCTTGCCGTGCTTCATCGCGCGGCCGTCGGCGAGCATCGCGCCCCACGACATCCCGGAGATCCGGCGGAACCGCGCCGCGTTGCGGAGCGCGCGCAACAGGCCGCCCGCGCGTCCCGACCGTTCCAGGGCGTCCACCAGGTCGCTGCGGAGGACGCGGTGCGGCATGCCGTCCACCTGCCGCGTCACCACCGTCTCGGACGCGCCGAGGTAGACCTTCTTCACCTCGTCGGGCACCGTGCTGTCGGAGGTCAGCAGGAACCGGGTGCCCATCGCCACGCCCGCCGCCCCGTACGCCAGCGCCGCGGCCAGCCCGCGACCGTCGAAGAAGCCGCCGGCCGCGATCACCGGGATGTCCACCGCGTCCACGACCTGGGGGAGCAGCAGCGTGGTCGCGACCGGCCCGGTGTGGCCGCCGCCCTCGCCGCCCTGGACGAGGACGGCGTCGGCGCCCCACCCGGCGACCTTCTCCGCGTGCCTGCGGGCGCCGACGGACGGGATCACCACCACGCCCGCGTCCTTGAGCCTGGCGATCAGGTCGGGCTTGGGCGCGAGCGCGAAGGACGCGACCCTGACGCCCTCCTTGATCAGCAGGTCGATCCTCTCGCCCGCGTCCTGGGCGTCCGCCCGCAGGTTCACCCCGAACGGCGCCTCGGTGCGCTCCTTGACCTCCCGGATCGCCGTTGCGAGCCGGTCGGGCGTCATCGTCGCGGACGCCAGGATCCCCAGGCCGCCCGCGTTCGCCACGGCCGACACCAGCCGGGGCCCCGCGACCCAGCCCATGCCGGTCTGGACGACCGGATGCCGCACCCCCACCAGCCGGGTCAGCGGGGTGTCGAGCACCTGCCCGCCGCTCTCGCCGTTCTCGCCGCTCATGGCGCGACCTCGCGGTCACGCAGGCCGCGCGGGTCGAGCACGTCCCGGATGATCCGCAGCTCCTCCTCGGTCGGCGACCGCGTCTCGGGGACCTCGTCCGGGATCACCAGCTCGAAGCCCGTGGCGGCGGTGACCTCGTCCACGCTCACCCCGGGATGCACCGAGCGCAGCCGCATCCTGTGGTCGGGGGTGGCGAAGTCGAGCACCGCCAGGTTCGTCACCACCGCGCGGATCTCGTACGCGCCGCGGTCCCAGCCGATGCCGCTGACGAAGTCGACCTTCTCGGTGAACACCCGGGGCGAATGCTTCGGGATCCAGTAGCTGGTGGTGTTCACCTTGGTGTTGCCCGGCGCGCCGCGGGCGCCCAGCAACTGCGACTTCGGCCGCTCCCAGTCGCCGATGCAGGAGATGTTGGAGTTGCCGTACCTGTCGATCTGGCTGGCGCCCAGCACCACGTGCCGCCGCCCGTTCAGCACCAGCCACAGGTGGTCCCGGAACGGCAGCCAGCCCTCCACCTCGCCCGACCCGCCCACGGGCACCGGCTCGGCGGTCAGCGCCGGCCCGCCGTCGGTGGTCAGCAGGCCCGGCTCGAACGTGGCCCGCGCCAGCCGGGAGCCGATCATCGGCACCGTCCCGCTGACCGCGGCGGCCACGATCTCCCCGTCCCCGCGGAACAGCTCGGCGCACGCCACCGCGCACACCTCGGCCCTGGTGCTCATTCGGCCTCCTCCCTCCAGGCGCGGACGGCCTCCTGGTACGCGGCCTCGTCCCCGGACAGGAAGCGGTCGCGGAAGGCCGCCCACTCCTCCGGGTCACCGGCCGACCGGACGTAGAGCCTCTGGAACGCCTCGTCGCGGGCGTGGTCGGGCTCCGCGAGCGTGAAGTGCGCGCCGTTCGGGGTCTCCACCACACCGGACACGTGCGACCGGCTGATCAGCAGCGACTGGACGGGCCCCTCCTTCAGGAAGGCGGCGGGCTCGACCAGCCGCTCGCACGACACGTACGTGCGGTCGGCGGCCTTGGCGAACAGGTCGTCCATGTACGGGTCGGGCCCGAGGTACTGCGCGTTGCCGCGGGCGTCGGCCCGGTTCATGTGGATCAGTGAGACGTCCATCGTCAACGGCGGGACGGCGATCAGCTCCTCGCCGTCCCCGTAGGGCGACCGGACCGTCCTCAGCCCGGGATTGACCCGCAGCACGTCCGAGCCGAGCCCCGCCGGGGTGGGCATGAACGGCAGCCGGTGCGCCGCCGCGTACAGCCCGAACATGAACATGCCCTCGTCGTACTCGGTGAACGCCACCGTGCCGTTCTGGCGCGCGACGCGGAAATGCGGCTCCAGCGGCACCGAGTCCAGCGTCACGAACGGGGCCACGACCGCGCGGGCCTTGCCGTACGCGCAGAGCAGCCCCACGTCCGGCCCGCCGTAGGAGATCACGGTGAGGTCGGTCAGGTCCGACCGGCAGATCGCGCGGACCAGCGCCATGGGTTTGCGGCGCGAGCCCCACCCGCCGATCCCGATCGTCATCCCGCTCTCCAGCGAGCCCACGACCTCGTCGATCGACATCACCTTGGTCATGTCGCCCCCTCCCGGAACCGGCTGCGACGCCGGGCCGGCCTCGCCGCTCATTCGCGCACCCCCTTGCGGAGGAAGGCGTCCCGGTGCTCGTCGCCCGCGCCGACCAGGTTCAGCTCGAAGGTGAAGCCCTGCTCGTAGCGGTAGCTGCGCTTGACGTCCACCGGGTCGATCCCGTTCAGCGACTCCTTGGCCCTGCGGATCACGTACCGGTCCTTGGCCGCGATGGTCCCGGCGACCTCCAGCGCCGTGACGCGCAGGTCGCCGGGCGGGACGACCTCCAGCACCGAGCCGTGGTGGTGCAGCTCGGCGGCGGTGACGGTGCGGCAGGTGTAGACCATCGCGCGCATCAGGTGCTGCGGGACGAGCCGCGCCAGGTGGGTGGCGGCGCCGAGCGCGCCCCGGTCCACCTCGGGCAGCCCGAAGTAGGCGTCCTCGGACGCCACGACGATGTCGGCGTTGCCGGCGAGCCCGACGCCGCCGCCCAGGCAGAAGCCGTGGACGGCGGCCACGACCGGGACCTCGCACTCGTACACGGCGGCGAACGCGGCGAAGCAGCCGCGGTTGGCGCCGACCAGCGCGGTGTGCCCCTCGGTGGACTGCATCTCCTTGATGTCGACGCCCGCGTTGAAGCCGCGCCCCTCGGCCCGGAGCACGACGGCGCCGACGCCGGGGTCGCGGCCGGCGGCGGTGACCGCGTCCGCGAGCTCGTGCCAGCCGCGGACGGTGAGCGCGTTCACCGGCGGCGCGTCGACCACGATCTCGGCGACCCCGCCGGGACGGGTCGTGGTGGAGATTCCCATGCGCTACCTTTCCACCAAACATTTGTTAGAACAGAAGGTAGCAGAAGGAGGACGGCATGCCGGGGCACGATCTGAGCGGGCGGACGGCCGTGGTCACCGGGGGCGTCCGCGGCGTCGGCCTCGGCATCAGCCGCGCCCTCCTCGGCGCGGGCGCGGAGGTGGTCGCGGTCGCCCGGCGCGAGCCGCCGGCGCTGCCCGAGGCGGGGGGCCGCACGGCGAGGTTCGCCTCGCTGGACGTCCGGGACGCCGCCGCCGTCCAGCGCTTCGCCGACGGCCTCGACCGGGCCGACATCCTGGTGAACAACGCCGGCGGCACCCCGTTCCTGCGGCTCGCGGACGGCGACGCGCGCACCCACGCCAAGATCGTCGAGCTGAACCTGATCGGGCCGCTGATCATGTCGCGGGCGCTGTACCCGCGGCTGCGCGAGCGTCCGGGCGGCGGCTCCATCATCATGATCGGCAGCGTCAGCGGCATCCGCCCGTCGCCGGGGTCCGCCGCCTACGGGGCAGCCAAGGCGGGCCTGCAAAGCCTCGCCACGTCCCTGGCCGTCGAATGGGCGCCGCACGTCCGGGTCAACACCCTCACGCTCGGCATGGTCCGCACCGAGCAGGCGCACCTGCACTACGGGGACGAGGAGGGGATCGCGGCGGTCGGCCGCACCGTCCCGCTGGGCCGCCTCGCCGATCCCTCCGAAGTGGGCACGGCCTGCGTGTTCCTGGCCTCGGACGCCGCCGCGTACATCACCGGCGCGAATCTCGTGATGCACGGCGGAGGGGAGCGCCCGGCCTTCCTCGACGCCGCCACCGTGAACAAGGAGGACCCCCAGTGATCTGCAAGGACCGTGTCGTCGCCGTCACCGGGGCCGGTCGCGGCCTCGGCCGCGCCCACGCGCTGGAGTTCGCCCGCCAGGGCGCCCGGGTCGTCGTCAACGACCTGGGCGTGGCCCGCGACGGCACGGGCGAGGCCACCTCCGCGCCCGCCGAGGAGGTCGTCGCGGAGATCCGGGAGCTGGGCGGTGAGGCCGTGGCCAGCCCCCACGACATCGCCACTGAGGACGGCGCCACCGCCCTGGTCGCCACCGCCCTCGACGCGTTCGGCCGCCTCGACGTCCTGGTCAACAACGCCGGGTTCCTGCGCGACCGGATGCTGGTCAACCTGTCCGAGGAGGAATGGGACGCGGTCATGCGCGTCCACCTCAAGGGCCACTTCCTCCCGCTCAAGCACGCCGGCCGGTACTGGCGCGCCGAGAGCAAGGCGGGCCGCCCGGTGGACGCCCGTGTCGTCAACACCTCGTCCGGCGCGGGCCTGCTGGGCAGCGTCGGCCAGGCCAACTACTCGGCGGCCAAGGCCGGCATCGTCGGCCTCACCCTCGTGGCCGCCGCCGAACTGGGCCGGTACGGCGTCACCGTCAACGCGATCGCGCCCGCCGCCCGCACCCGGATGACCGAGGAGGTCTTCGCCCAGACCATGGCCAGGCCCGCCGAGGGCGAGTTCGACGCGATGGCACCCGAGAACGTCTCACCCCTGGTCGTCTGGCTCGGCTCCGCCGGGTCCCGCGCCGTCACCGGACGGGTCTTCGAGGTCGAAGGCGGCAGGCTGTGCGTCATGGACGCCTTCCGCCACGGCCCGTCCATCGACAAGGGCGCCCGCTGGGACCCGGCCGACGTGGGCCAGGCCGTCACCGAACTCCTCGCCCAGGCCCCCACCCCCGAACCCGTCTACGGCGCGTCCTGAGGAGAGCGGTCCCCGAGCACCACCACACCGAGCACGCACCGGCACGGCCCGGGACCGGCGGGGGTCCCGAGCCGCCTCGGAGACGGTCAGTCGAACTGGCCGGGCTGGTAGTCCCCGGCGGGCTGCCGGGTGATGACGTTCACCCGGTTGAAGGCGTTGATGACCGCGATCAGCGACACCAGGGCGGCGAGCTGTTCCTCGTCGTAATGCTTGGCGGCGTTCGCCCAGACCTCGTCGGAGACCCCGCCGGCCGCGTCGGCGAGGCGAGTCCCCTCCTCGGCCAGCTCCAGCGCCGCCCGCTCGGCCTCGGTGAAAACCGTGGCCTCCCGCCACGCCGCGACCAGGCTGAGACGCAACGGGCTCTCACCGGCCGCCGCCGCGTCCTTGGTGTGCATGTCGAGGCAGTAGCCGCAGCCGTTGATCTGGCTTGCACGGATCTTCACAAGTTCTTGCGTGGCGGCGGGCAGCTCCGTCTCCGAGACCACCTTGTTCATCGAGATCAGGTGCTTAAGAGCCCTGCCCGCGGTCGGGCTGGCGAACAGGTTCAAACGGGCGTCCATTGGTGCGCTCCTTCGTCGTTGTAGTCACCTTCACCCGGCACGACGGGACACCCCGTCCGGATGTGACGTGTGAAGGCATGTGAGTTCGCCAACGCCGCCTGTTCGCACCACGCTGTTTCGCATGCCCGTCTACAGCGCGTCCCGATCGGGCGAGGGGACATGCCCGTCGATCCAGACGAGGATGACCTCCCTCCTGCGGGCGTAGAGACGGCGGGCGTGCTCCGCGGAAGCGAACGAGCCGAGGCTGCGTCCACTCTCCCCGCAGATCACCGCGTGCCCGGTCTCGAACGACGGGTGCCCTCGACCTGCACTGACCGTCTTCACGAATAATCCGTCGTTTTCACAAGGTAGTCATCTGGGCACGGAGCGTCTCGGAGACGTGGCAGAGTTGGAACTCCCGCCAACCGGCGGGCCCAACGGGAACACGGAGAAGAGGTAGCATCCCCTCATGGCGTCGAAGCCCCTCGAGCAGGTCACGCTCGCTGACCTGGTGACCAAGGACGACCTCAAGAACCTGGTCACGAAGGACGACCTCCAGCGGGAGCTGGGCTTGCTGAGGCAGGAGATCAAACACGAGCTCGGACAGGAGATCGGCTCGGTCAGGCAGGAGGTCGACTCGGTCAGGCAGGAGGTCGGCTCGGTCAGGCAGGAGGTCGGCTCGGTCAGGCAGGAGCTCCGAGAGGAGATGAAGTCGGGCTTCAATCTTCTCCTGGGTGAGATCGGTAAGATCGCCGCCCGGCAGGAGGAGCAGGGCCGGATCCTGGCGCGCCTGGTCGCCAAGTCCGAAGGTGTGATGCGGTAGCGGCGAGTTGAACAGGCCCCTGGGGAGTGTTCCCGGGGGCTTTGTTGTGTCAGGGCTGGAAAGCCTGGATGTTCTGGCGGACCTTTTCTGTGTACGGCTTGAATTCGGGTGGGACGCCGTTGGCCTCGCGGACCCTGCGGGCCGAGCTCCGGTAGGCGGCGGCCAGGTTGAGGGCCGGATCGCCCGGGACGTTCGCCAGGTCCTTGCCCCAGTAGCACAGGAAACGGCCCATCGCCGGGATCGACAGCTCGGGCGTGATGTCCTCCGGGCGGGGCTCGGGGCTGCTCATACCGCCCGGCTGCCAATGGACGAGGACGCGCGGGGTCCACCGGGCGATGCCGTACTCGTCCTTGCCGGGGTCGGACAGGGCCGGGTCGAAGCCGCTCTCCGCCTTGAGCATCGCCGCGATCAGCGCGGGGGACAGGCCCTCCATGTCGCACCATCGGCCCGCCTTGATGATCAGACCCCGGTACCGCGGCGGGATGCCCGCGTCCGTGCGCAACCAGCGTCCCCGCGGATCGGCGATCTGGACGCTCGGCCCGGCCGTGGCCGTCCCTCCTCCGTCCGTGTCCGCGCCGATGGCGACGGCGAGCACGGCCGCCAGGGCGGCACCGGCCGCGCCTCCCGAGATCACCAGGATCCGGCGCCGCCCCGGACGCGGACGAGGGACGGCCCCGCGGCGCGCGAGCGGATCGGTATCGATCTTGCTGGTGATACGGGCGAGGGCCTCGGCGAACGCCGCGACCGTCGGCCACCGGGCGTCCCGGTCGGGCTCCATGGCGCGCAGCACGACCGCGTCCACCGACGGCGGGATCGTCGTCCGGACGGCGCTGGGCGGGCGCCGCCGCTCGCCCGGTGGCTCGCCGGTCAGCAGGTGATAGGTGAGGGCGCCCAGCCCGTACACGTCGGAGCGCTGGTCGGGAGCGCCGTCGATCTGCGTCTGCTCCGGCGCCATGTAGCCGGGGGAGCCCGCGGGCAGCGTCAGGCTGGACAGCCGGTCGCCGGTGCGGGCGACGCCCAGGTCCGACAGCATGATCCGGTCGCCGCCGTCCGGCGTGGAGCGGATCAGCACGTTGGACGGCTTCAGGTCGCGGTGCACGATGCCGCGCTCGTGCAGCGTCCGCACGGCCTCGGCGATCTCCAGGGTCAGCCGCAGCGCCTCGTTCAGCGGTGGCGCCCCGGAGGCCAGCCGTTCCTCCAGGGTGCCCCGGTCGGCGTAGGTCATCACGAAGTAGGGGCGGCCGTCGTCCAGCTCCCCGATGTCGAACACCTGGACCAGCCGGTGCGAGTCGACGCGCCGCAGCAGCCGCGCCTCCCGGACGAACCGTTCCCGCACGTCCTCGCGGAGCGTCCAGTGATCGGCGAGGATCTTGACCGCGACCGGCGAGTCCAGTTCCGCGTCGTGGCCCAGCCAGACCGAGGCGAACCCGCCCGAACCCAGCAAGCGGTCGATCCGGTAGCGTCCCGCCGCGCTCGGAGTCCCCATGTCTGCCCATGATGAACGATGGGGGCCGGGTCGCGGGCCGGGTCGCCCTTTCCCTCACCCGCGGGCCATCACCGCGGGCGACAGGAATGGTGATCGATTCGGCGGCGTTGCAGGTGGCGGACCCGTGGAAAATCGATCGCCCCGGGCCGTGCGCGACGGCTACGGTGCGCCGGGATCCTATTGTTGAGTTGCCGACGACCTGATGAGGACGCCTGTGAGTTCGCCGCTCGCCGACCTGCGCGCGCGCCTGCCGGAGCTGATGACGCTCGACCGGCACCGGCTGCGCCGCCGCATCGACGGGACGCAGAAGCTGCGCGACGCCCGGCGCCGCGAGCGGGTCGCGGAGGAGATCGCCGCCGAGATCGAGACGGCCGAGCGGCGGGTGGAGCGGCGGCGCGCGGCCGTCCCGGCGATCACCTATCCCGAGGAGCTGCCGGTCAGCTGGCGGCGGGACGACATCGCCGCGGCGATCCGCGACCACCAGGTGGTGATCGTGGCCGGTGAGACCGGGTCCGGCAAGACCACCCAGCTCCCCAAGATCTGCCTTGAGCTGGGCCGCGGCGTGCTCGGCTCGATCGGCCACACCCAGCCGCGCCGGCTGGCGGCCCGCACCGTCGCCACCCGGATCGCCGAGGAGCTGGGCACCGAGCTGGGCGAGACGGTCGGCTACAAGGTGCGCTTCACCGACAGGTCGAGCGACGGGACGCTGGTCAAGCTGATGACCGACGGCATCCTGCTGGCCGAGATCCAGACCGACCGGCTGCTGCGCCGCTACGACACGCTGATCATCGACGAGGCGCACGAGCGCAGCCTCAACATCGACTTCCTGCTGGGCTATGTGAAGGAGATCCTGCCGCGGCGGCCGGACCTCAAGGTGATCATCACCTCGGCGACCATCGACCCCGAGCGCTTCTCCCGGCACTTCGGGGACGCGCCGATCGTGGAGGTGTCCGGCCGGACGTACCCGGTCGAGGTGCGCTACCGGCCGCTCGCCGGCATCCGCAGCGAAGCGAGGAATGCCGGCGCAGCCGGTGGTTCCGGGGGGTCTGGGGGGTCTGGGGGGTCGCCCCCCCAGATGGGACAGGTCGATCCGGAGGACCCGCGGGCCGACCCCGACCGCGACCAGATCCAGGGGATCCTGGACGCGGTGGACGAGCTGTCCCTGGAACCCCCCGGCGACGTGCTGGTCTTCCTCAGCGGCGAACGGGAGATCCGCGACACCGCCGACGCGCTCGCCAAGCACCTGCGCGGGCGCCGCGAGGAGACCGAGGTCCTGCCGCTGTACGCGCGGCTGTCGGCGGCCGAGCAGCACCGCGTCTTCCAGCCCCATCGCGGCCGGCGGATCGTGCTGGCCACCAACGTCGCCGAGACGTCGCTGACCGTGCCGGGCATCAAGTACGTGATCGACCCCGGCACCGCACGCATCTCCCGGTACAGCCATCGGCTCAAGGTGCAGCGCCTGCCCATCGAGCCGATCTCGCAGGCGTCCGCGAACCAGCGCAAGGGCCGCTGCGGGCGGGTGTCGGAGGGCGTCTGCATCCGCCTGTACTCGGAGGAGGACTTCGAGTCCCGCCCCGAGTTCACCGAGCCGGAGATCCTGCGCACCAACCTGGCGTCGGTCATCCTGCAGATGACGGCGCTGGGGCTGGGCGACATCGGCGCGTTCCCGTTCGTGGAACCGCCGGACCGGCGCAACATCAAGGCGGGCGTCGACCTGTTGCACGAGCTCGGCGCGCTGGACCCGTCCGAGAAGGACCCGCGCAAGCGGCTCACCGCCCTGGGACGGCGGCTGGCACAGCTCCCGATCGACCCGAGGCTCGGGCGGATGGTGCTGGAGGCCGAGGCCAACGGCTGCGTCCGCGAGGTGCTGATCATCGCGGCGGCGCTGTCGATCCAGGACCCGCGCGAGCGTCCCGCCGAGCACCAGCAGGCCGCGGACGAGAAGCATCGCCGCTTCGCCGACCCCACCTCCGACTTCCTCGCCTACCTGAACCTGTGGAACTACGTGCGCGAGCGGCAGCGCGAGCTGTCGGGCAGCCAGTTCCGGCGGATGTGCAAGAACGAGTTCCTGCATTACCTGCGCATCCGCGAATGGCAGGACCTGCACTCCCAGCTCAAGCAGGTCGCCCAGTCCCTCGGCATCACGCCCAACGGCACCGACGCGCCGCCGGACCGCATCCACATCGCGCTCCTGTCCGGCCTGCTGTCGCACATCGGCCTCATGGACACCGACGGCAAGAAGGACGAGGGCGCCCGGCGCCGCCGGTCGACCGAATACCTGGGCGCGCGCGGCGCGAAGTTCGCCCTGTTCCCCGGCTCGGCGCTGTTCCGGAAGCCGCCGCGCTGGGTGATGTCGGCCGAGCTGGTGGAGACCTCCCGGCTCTGGGGCCGCATCAACGCCGCGATCGACCCCGCCTGGGTCGAGCCGCTGGCCGGTCACCTGGTCAAACGCACCTACAGCGAGCCGCACTGGTCCAAGAGGCAGGCCGCGGTGATGGCGTACGAGAAGGTCACGCTGTACGGCGTGCCGATCGTGGCGCAGCGCCGCGTCAACTACGGCGGCATCGACCCGGAGCTGTCACGGGAGCTGTTCATCCGGCACGCCCTGGTCGGCGGGGACTGGGAGACCCATCACCGGTTCTTCCACGACAACCGCGCGCTGCTGGAGGAGGTCGAGGAGCTGGAGCACCGGGCCCGGCGCCGCGACATCCTCGTGGACGACGAGACCCTGTTCGACTTCTACGACGAGCGCGTGCCCGAGGACGTGGTCTCCGGCCGCCATTTCGACTCCTGGTGGAAGAAGGCGAGCCGGACCGACCCGGACCTGCTGAGCTTCGAGAAGTCGATGCTCATCAACCGGCACGCGGGCGACGTCAGCGAGGCCGACTATCCCGGCACCTGGCGGCAGGGGCCGCTGACGCTGCGGCTCACCTACCAGTTCGAGCCGGGCAGCGACGCCGACGGCGTGACCGTCCACATCCCGGTGCAGGTGCTCAACCAGGTACGCCCGGACGGCTTCGAGTGGCAGGTGCCGGGCCTGCGCGCCGAGCTGGTGACCGAGCTGATCCGCTCGCTGCCCAAGCAGCTCCGGGTCAACTTCGTCCCGGCCCCCGACTACGCGCGCAAGCTGCTGGAACGCCTCGAACCCCGGACCGAGCCGCTGCTGGACGCCCTGGAGCGCGAACTGCGCGACATGACCGGCGTGACCGTCGCCCGCGAGGCGTGGGACCTGAGCCGCCTCCCGTCCCACCTGCGGATCACGTTCCGCGTGGTGGACGAGCGCAGGCGGACCCTCGCCGAGGGCACCGACCTCGACGAGCTCAAGCGCCGCCTCAAGGACAGGGTGCGCGGCACGCTGTCCAGGGCCGCGACCGCCGAGGGCGTCGAGCGCGCCGGGCTCCGCGAATGGACGATCGGCGAGCTGCCCCGCACCTACCGGCGCAGGCAGGCGGGGTACGAGGTGAAGGCGTTCCCCGCGCTGACCGACGAGGGCGACAGCGTCGCGGTCCGCATGTACGAGACCGAGGCCGAGCAGCGCTCCGCCATGTGGCGGGGCACACGGCGGCTGATCCTGCTGAACGCCCCGTCCCCGGTCAAGCAGATCCAGGGCGGCCTGACCAACCAGGGCAAGCTCGCGCTCAGCCACAACCCGCACGGCTCGGTCGCGGCGCTGTTCGACGACTGCGTGACCGCCGCCGCCGACCAGCTCATCGCCGAGGCCGGGGGACCGGCATGGGACGAGGCGGGGTTCCGCGCCCTCTACGACCGGGTCCGCGCCGACCTGTACGACGCCACCGCCGCCATCGTGGCGCTGGTGGAGCGGATCCTGGCCGAGGCGCACGAGGTCGACCGGCGGCTGCGCGGCACCACCAGCCTCACCCTCGTCCCGGCGCTGACCGACGTCCGGGAACGGCTGGGCCGGCTGATCCATCCCGGGTTCGTCACCGAGACCGGCCGGTACCGGCTGCCCGACCTGCCCCGCTACCTGCGCGCCCTGCAGATCAGGCTGGACAAGCTGCCCGAGAACCCCGGCCGCGACCGGCAGCTCATGCAGCAGGCCGCGACGCTGGACGCCGAGTACGAGCGGTTCGTCCGGCGGCTGCCTCCCGCCCGCCGCGACGACGAGCGGGTACGGCAGATCCGCTGGATGCTGGAAGAGCTGCGGGTCAGCCTCTTCGCCCAGCAGCTCGGCACGCGCTACCCCGTGTCGGACAAGCGCATCCGCAAGGCGATGGCCACCGCGCAGCCGGCACGCTGACCCGCCTCTTGCCCGCTCCAGAACCTCTGCCTGCCCCAGAACGCTTGACCTGCCCCAGAACGGTCCAAAGTGGTATTGACCAGTCCAGACCGGACGCATAACCTTGGGTTTGCCATCGAACCGAAGGAATGGGGAGGTGATCGGCGTGCGATCCGCAGACGGTTCCGGCCCCGCGACCACGAAACGGCGGGCCGTACGCCGTGAGCTGCTGGCCATGCTGGACGGGCTGGAGGCCGGCGACGCGCTGCCGTCGGAGCGCAGGCTGGCCGAGGAGCTCGGGGTGTCCCGCCCGACGCTGCGCGCGGCGATCGACGAGCTGGCCGCCGAGGGCCTGCTCGACCGGCGCCACGGCAGCGGCACCTACGTCGCCGAACCCCGCATCGCGGTACCGCTGACCATGTCGTCCTTCACCGAGGACATGATCAAAAGGGGGATGCGCCCCGGCGGCCGGGTGCTGTCGTTCCGCGTCGGCGCCGCCGGCCCGAAGATCGGCCGCCGGCTGGCCCTCTCACCCGGGGAAGAGGTATTGACCATTCGGCGGCTCCGGCTCGCCGACGGCGCCACCATGGCGATCGAGACGCTCTACATGCCCAGGGCGCTGCTGCCGGAGCTGCGCCGCGAGGATCTGGAAGGACGGTCGTTCTACGCCCTGCTGCGCGAGCACGGCGTCGTCCTCGCCTCCGGCCGCGAGACGATCGAGCCGACGGTCGTCACGGCGGAGGAGGCCGAGGTCCTGGGCGTGCCCGTGCACGCCCCCGCGTTCCTCTTCGAACGCGTCACCCGCGACGACGCGGGCGCTCCGGTGGAGTACGTCCGGTCGGTCTACCGGGGAGACCGCTACCGGCTGGAGATCGAACTGCGCCCTCCTCCGAACTGACCCGCCGAAGCGACGCATCCCATCCGTTTCGTCTCACGACCCCCGACCGTCCCCGCCACCCGGCGCACTTGCGACCGGCCGGGAACGGTGCACCACCGCAGGAACGGAGTCCAGGCACATGGACATCATCAAGGACATCCTCACCTTCCTGGCCGACAACGTCTTCGGCCAGGTCCCCATCCTCATCGGCCTGATCACGCTGGCCGGCCTGCTGCTCCAGCGCCGCCGGTTCGAGGACACCCTCGCCGGCGCGCTGCGCGCCACCGTCGGCGTGGTCGTCCTGTTCATCGGCGTGGAGATCTTCGCCGGCGGCCTGACCAGCTTCCAGACGGTGCTGGCCAGCGCGACCGGTACGACCCCGCCCAAGTCGGACAACACCCTGGACGCGTTCCTCGGCTCGCAGGGCGGGACGATCGCGCTGGTCATCACCGTGGCGTTCCTGCTGCACGTGCTGATCGTCCGGCTGTTCCCGGCGGCCAGGTACCTGTATCTCACCGGGCATCTGATGTTCTGGATCAGCACCGTGGTGGTGGCCTCGCTGGTGACCGTCGCGCCGGACGCCAACCAGCTGACGCTGGTGCTGTGCGGCGCCGGGCTCGTGGCCGCGTACTGGACGCTCCAGCCGCTGTGGATGCGCCCGCTGATGCGGAAGGTGATGCCCGACGACCGGTTCGGGTACGCGCACACCAGCTCGCTGGCCGCGCTGGTCACCGGCTACGTGGCACGCCCGTTCGGGAGCCGCGAGAAGCACGACACCGAGCGGCTGAAGCTGCCCCGGCAGCTCTCCTTCTTCAAGGACGTCAACGTCAGCACCGCCCTGGTCATCGGCGTCATCATGCTGGTCGCGGTGGCGCTGGCCGACGACCAGGTGGTCGACAAGCTGGCCGCGGAGATGGACGCCAAGCTCTCGACCTGGGTGTGGGCGCTGCTGGTGGCGCTGCGGTTCGCGGGCGGCATCGCGATCCTGCTGTACGGCGTGCGGATGTTCCTGGCCGAGATCGTGCCCGCGTTCAAGGGCTTCAGCGACCGGGTGATCCCCGGCACCCGTCCCGCCCTGGACTCGCCGACCATCTTCCCGACCGCGCCCACCGCGGTGATGGTCGGGTTCGTCTCCGCGCTGCTGGTGTTCCTGGCCTGCCTCGGCATCTTCGCCGCGGCCGACTGGTTCACCCTGGCCCCGCCCATGATCATGCTGTTCTTCGTGGGCGGCCCGGTGGCGGTGTTCGGCAACGTGGTGGCCGGATGGCGCGGCGCGGTCATCGGCGGGGCGATCACCGGGCTGGTGCTGGCCATCGGGCAGGCGGTGACCTGGAGCCTGTTCGACCGGACCGCTCCCGAGCTGGCGACCCTGGCCGACCCCGACTGGTACGCCATCGCCTGGCTGCTCAAGGCGTTCGACCCCGTCCTCGGCGGCGCGTCCATCTGGGCCGTTCCGGTCGTGGCGCTCGCCGTCACCGCCGGCGTCCTGCTGATCCTGGGACGCAGGGAACGGCGCGAGGTCGCCGAGGAGAAGACCAGCGGCTCCGCCTCCGCCACCGGCCAGGCGTGAGACGGGACCGGCGCGGCCGTCCCCGGCGGGGGCGGGCGACGGCCGCACCGGTCGCGGCAGACATGAGACAGTTCACCAAGGGGGGAAGGACACGATGGCTCTGGACCGCACGCTGGAGGTGCTCGCCGTCTGCGGCGTGGGCATGGGCTCCAGCCTGATGCTGAAGATGACCGCCGAGGACGCGCTGCGCGGCCTCGGCGTGGACGCCCGCGTGGAGAACACGGACCTGTCCACCGCGCGCGGCATGTCCGCCGACGTGATCGTGGGGCAGGGCATGCACACCGCCGAGATGGAAGGGCTGGCCCCGATCGTGATCACGGTCAGCGACTTCCTCGACAAGGACGGGCTCCAGGAGCAGTTGCGCGAGCGGCTGACCGAGCAGGGCTGGCTGGCCTGATGCCGTCCGTCCCCGCGGCGGGCGCACGCGACGGCGTGCGCGCCGCCGACTGGAGAGAGGCGACCCGGGAAGCGGCCTCCACCCTGGTGGAGATGGGCGTGGCGGGGGAGGGCTACCCCGATGCCTGCGTCCGTGTCGTCGAGGAGAACGGCCCGTACATCGTCCTGACCAAGGGGCTGGCCCTCGTGCACGCCCGCCCGGAGGAGGGCGGGCTGGGCGTCGGCGTGGCCGCGACCCGGCTGGCCGAGCCCGTCGCGTTCGGCCACCCCGACAACGACCCCGTCGACCTGCTGCTGGCGTTCTGCACCCCGGACGCCGACGCGCATGTCTCGTCGCTGTCCGCGCTGGCCAGGGCGCTGTCGGCGGGCCTGGCCGACCGGCTGCGCGCCGCGCCGGACCGCGCCGCGATGGTCACCGAGCTGGAGGGGGCCCTGGCGAGGGCCCACGGGAAGGAGCACGACCCCGATGCCTGACGCCCGCCGGACCCCCCGCCACGGCCATCCAGGCCGCGTCCGGTCCCTGCTCGACGAGCTCGACACCCGCTCCGGCGAGCCGATCGCCGAGGCCGCCGCGCTGCTGCTCGCCTGCATCGAGGCGGACGGCATCGTGCACGTCGCAGGCGCGGGGCACTCGCTCGCGCTGGTCTGCGAGACGTTCTACCGGGCCGGCGGCCTCGCCCCGGTCCGGCCGCTGTGGGACCCGTCGGTGCTGCCCCTCGGGAACGCGCTGGGCAGCACGCACGCCGAGCGCACCGAGGGCCTGGGCCGCTCGGTGGTACGGGACGCCGCGCCCGAGCCCCCCGACGTGGCCGTGGTGTTCTCCACCAGCGGGCGCAACCCGTACCCGGTCGAGGCGGCCGAGGAATGCGCGGCGCGCGGCGTGCCCGTGGTCGCCATGACCTCCTCGGACGCGTCCCGGACGGCCGCCGCGCGCACCGCGACCTCCCTCGCCGACCACGCCACGATCGTGGTCGACACGGCCGCCCCGCCCGGCGACGTGCTGCACCCGCCGGGCGCGCCGCGCACCGCCGCCGTCTCCACCATCCTCGCCGCGTACGCGTGGTCGCGGGTCCTGGCCGACCTGCACGAGCTCGCCTCGTCACGGGGCGTCGAACTGCCCTGCTGGATGAGCGCCAACGTCCCCGGCGGCGACGAGGTCAACCGGGCGCTGATGGCCCGCTACGGCGGGCGCATCCCGGACCTGGGCGTCCCCAGCCCACGACCCCATAGCGAGACCGCCGGCGGGTGAGTCTCGTCTCCTTGCGCGCACGTCGTCCCACTCGGCGCGCACAAGTCACTGCGGCCTCGTCTACTAGTGCGTATCGTTCATTCCATGCCTACGAGTGATGAGCGCGACAATAGCGGCCGCGGAGGGCAGGCCGGCACGTCCGAAGGCGCGGTCTCCGAGGCTGGAACGAGCAACGACGCCACTCCCGCCATCCCGCCCCCTGCCACGAGCGCGACCGCCACCGGCGACGGCGGCGGCGCCGCGAACGGCGGGCCGCCCCGGGCCGTCGCCGCGCCGGGGGACCGGATCGTCGCCGGCGCCGGACAGGCCCCCAAACCCCCCGCCGCCTCCGGGCCGCAGGGCGGCGGGCCAGCCGCGCCCGAGGCGAGCCCCGTCACCGAGGTCGCGCGCATGGGCGAGCCCGTCGCGGTCTGGCCGTGCGCCAACTGCGGCCGTCCCGTGCCACAGCCCGTAGGGGCCGGACGCACCATCCGCTACTGCCAGGACAACGACGGCGCCTGCGCCCGCGAAGCGCGCGAGCGCCGCGAGCGCGGGCGCGACGCGCCCGGCCTGACCGGGCAGGTCGCCTCCACCTGGGAGATGGTGGAGCGGCTGGAGAAGGCCGCCGACCTGCTCGCCGAATCGCTCACCTCCGAGCTCAGCGTCGCGGGCGTCGAGCGCCGCGTCGCCGAGGTCCGGGCCGAGGCCGCCCGCGAGCTGTCGGTCGCCCAGACCGAACGGGAGGCCACCCAGCGGCAGGCCGAGGAGGCCCGGCAGGAGGCCGCCTCCGCGCGGCAGCGCGCCGAGGCCGCCGAACGGGAGTCCGCGCGCGCCCGCGAGGAGACCAGGCTCGCCACGGCCAAGCGCGACGCCGCCCAGCAGGCGTGGGAGGAGGCGCACCAGATCGCGCAGCAGGCGGTGTCGGCCAAGCTCGCCGCTGAAAGCGAGCGCGACCGGATCGCCGCGCGCGAGAACGAGCTGCTGGCCGCGCTCGAGACCGCCCGCGCCGAGCTGGTGCAGTTGCACGCCAGGGTGTCGGAGGCCGAGAGTGCCGCCGAGGCGCTGCGGGTCGAGGCCGCGGTCGCCAAGCAGGGCGCCGAGGACCTCCGCAACGCCATGCGCGACGCCGAGGCTCAGCGCCAGCGTGCCATGCAGGCCGCCAGCAAGGCCGAGGCGGAACGGACCGAAGCGCAGCGCGCCCAGTCGGAGGCGGAGGCCGAGGCGCTGCGCGCCGACGCCCGCGTCCAGGAGGCGGTCAAGGAACGCGACGCCGCCCAGGAGCAGGCCAAGGCCGCGCTCGCCGAACGCGACGAGCTCCAGACCAAGGTCAACGACCAGGCCGTCCAGCTACGCCAGCTCGCCCAGTCGGTGGCCGAGCAGCAGGCCGCGCTGGCGGCGCTGGCCGAGGAGCGCGACGCCGCGCGTGCCGAGGCCGACCGGGCCCGCCGCCAGATCGACCAGTTGACCCACAACACGCTGAACTCCAGCATCCCGCCGGGCGGGCGCTACCCGGGCACGGGTTCATCCCTGACGGGACCCGGGCTGGGCGCGGTCCCGGGACCACTGGGAGGCCCCGCGCAGCCCGGCACCCCCGGGCAGCCCGTTCAGGGGCAACCCGGCACCCCCGCGCAACCGGGTGGCCCCGCGCAACCGGGTGGCCCCGCGCAACCGGGTGGCCCCGCGCAGTCGGGCGGCCCCGCGCAGCCGGGTGGTTCCTCCCCGCTGGGCGGTCCCGCGCAGCCGGGATCCCCGGGGCACTCCAACGGGCGCGTCAACGGCATCGATCCGAACGACCCCCTGTACACCGGGCGCTGACCGTGCACGGCCCGGCGGCTCGGTGCCGGGCCGTGGCCCCGGCCGCGTGCCGCCCCGTACGGATCAGGCGTCGGCGGGGCCGGGCGGGTACTCGATCCAGATCTGCTCGGCCCGGCCCAGCAGCCGCCCGTCCTCCCCGTACGCCGCCGTCGCCGCGTGCCGCTTGCGGCCCTCCCGGCTGCGGGCCAGCCCCATCACCACGCACCGCTCGCCCGCCTCGGGCAGCTCGGTGACCTGCGCGGTCATGGTGCCGAGCAGGATCGGCGGGCCGGGGGCGGCCGAGGCCAGCCCGCCCGGGCAGCCCAGCACCGCCCACATGATCTCCGGCGCGGGCGGCTCGCCGGGCGTCCACGGAGCGGCGACCAGGCCCTCGCCGGCCGGTCCCGGCTCCAGCCGCATCCCGTCGCCCTGCTCCCGGAGCGGCCCGCACACGAAACAGCGGGGGAACGGGTGCCGCCCGGCGGGCTCCGCGGCCCGGTACCCCTCCGCGGCCTTCAGCGCCTCCTCGTACGGGACGGGCGGCACCGCGGGGACCACGATGGCGCCCGCGAGCGCCTCCGCCACCACCCGGCCCTCGCCGTCCAGCAGCCGCGCGCCGATGCCCCGGTCGTCGTCGGGGAAGACCAGCAGCTCGGTCTCCAGAGGCGCCGGGCGCCGCAGCGCCACGGTCACCGTGTCCGACATGACCTGCCCGGCGAGCAGCCCCGCGACATACCCCCCGTGCGCCGCGTGGTCCGGCCCGTTGTACCGGGCCTTGACGATCACGTTCATCCCCCGGAGTCCCCGCCCCTCGTCCTGTCCGAGACCGCGCCCCGCCCCGCACCCGCCGCGGCGCGCCCACTCGCACGCCACCGGCAGGCCACGCAACGGAACCGCGGCCTTAACCGGACCGAATCCTAATAAGGGGCCCGGACAAATTCCCGAGCAGGGCCCGCGCCCCGGCCGCCGCCTTCGCGGCACCTGCGGCCTGCCCCCAATAGAAGGGAAGGCCGAAGGCAGACGGGCGGATACCGGCACAAGGACAGACAGGAGGAAAGGGAGGTGTAGCGGTGAGGCAAGGTGCCGGTGGTACTAAAGGGGCGTCCGTGCCCTCAGATGGCCCTGGACGGCTGCGGCCGTCCCGGCCGGGTGGTGAAGAAGACCGAGAGCGAGCCGGTGAGCCGCGCCCGGACGGTCTCCTCGTCCACGGGACCGTCATCGGGGACCGGCGTGCGGGCCAGCGCCCGGTCGATGAGCTTGTCGACGTTGCGGTCGGCGACCAGCACCGAGCAGGTGTCGCACGCGTACCACGGGTAGAGCATGTTGAGCACGGCGACGGCGGTGTCGTCGTCCGACAGGTGGGTGGTGTCCAGCTCCACCTCGAACATGTCGGTGTCCTCGGGGTCGAGCGTCGGATAATAGAGCCACCGCGGCCCCGGCACCCCGCAGAAGTCGCACGCGCCCGCGGGCGGAGCCGGAACGCCCACGGCCAGTTCGAGCTCGTGGTCCCACGGCTCGACCCGGCGGTTGTGGCGGTAGCCGACACCGTCGAGCGCGCCCTCACGGTTGTGGGTCACATCGTGCACCTCGCCGCCGCAGCGGGCGCACATGAAGCCGATCTCCTCCATGTCCCTCCCCATCGCTGGGCACCGCGTCTCACAGTATCCGGCCGGGCCCTGGAGTCGAACCATGCGCGCTGTGCCGCCCCGGACGGGACGCGCCCCGCGCGGTCCGCTACCCTGATCGGCCGTGATCGAGCCGAACCTGGAGGCCGCCACCGGCGGCGTGGTCCTCAACGCGGACAAGGTCGAACTGGTCCGCGCGGGAAGGACGCTGCTGGACCGGGTCAGCCTGACCGTCCTCACCGGCGAGCACTGGGCCCTCCTCGGCCCGAACGGCGCGGGCAAGAGCACCCTGCTGAGCATCCTCGGCGCCTACAACCATCCCACCCGCGGCACCGCCGAGATCCTCGGTCACCGGCTCGGCCGCGTCGACGTGCACGCGCTGCGCAGGCTGATCGGCCAGGTCAACCCGCGCCACCCGCTGGAGTCCGCGCGCACCGTGCGGGAGATCGTTCTCACCGGGGCGACCGGCACGATCGAGCTGGTGCCGCGCTGGACCGCAGGCGAGGACGAGCTGCGCCGCGCCGACGAGCTCATCGCGCTGATGGGCCTCACCCCCATCGCGGAGTCACGCTGGCCCGAGCTGTCCCAGGGCGAGCGCGGCCGGACGCTGATCGCCCGCGCGCTGATGCCCGAGCCCCGGCTCCTCCTCCTCGACGAGCCCGCCACCGGCCTGGACGTGGCCGCGCGCGAACTCCTGCTGTCCGCCCTCGACGAGCTGCGCGCCGAGCGGCCGGACCTCACCAGCGTCCTGGTCACCCACCATCTGGAGGAACTGCCGACCAGCACCACCCACGCGCTGCTGCTGCGCGACGGCGCCGTGCTGGCGTCCGGGCCCGCCGACGACGTCCTGACGACCGAGCTCGTCAGCGCCTGCTTCGACCACCCCATCGCGATCGCCCGGCACAACGGCCGCTGGACCGCCACCGCGGGCGGCTGAGCCTCAGGCGTGCGCCGGGACCCGGTGCCGCGACAGGTGCGCCAGCACGGACTGGTTGGCCTCCCACCCGTCCGGGAACTTCACCGGGACGCCCAGATGCACCGGCTCGGTGGACGGATGGGCGTCCAGCAGCTCGGGGATCCCGGCCCGCGCGACGACCACGCAGGCGTGCCGGTGACGCGAGGTCAGCACGCACAGCCGTCCCGACTCCAGATGGAACGCGGTCGCGTCACGGCGTCCCGACAGCGGGTGCAGGACGACCGTGACGTCGTACTCGCGTCCCTGCAACCGGTTCGCGGTGTCGACCGTGATGCCCTCACCGTGCGGGCCGAGAGCGGCGCGGATCGCGGCCACCTGGTCGCGGTGCGCCGCGCCGATCGCGACCCGGTCCGCGGTGACCGGCCCCGACCCGTTCTCCGAATGCGCGATGGGGCCGCGCTGCAACAGCCGTACCGCCAGCGCGGCGGTGGCCTGGACCGCCTCGGCGTCGGTCCGCGGCGTGTGCCGCGCGGGCAGCTCGTACAGCGCCCACCCGGACGCGGCCGCCTCGTCCAGGGCCCGGTCGTAACTGGTTCCCATGCCGCGTGCCGCGTACTCCAGCCGGCGGTCGCCCGGCCCCGTGCCCGACCGGAACCCGGTGAACGGGTAGAACGCCTCCGACACCACGGGCGCCGCCGAGGCGGGCAGCCGCCACGACACCGGCAGGCGGTGCAGCGGCAGCCCGGGATTGTGCGCGAGCAGGACCGACACCGCGCTGCGCATCGGATCCCACGACAGCCCCGCCCAGCGTTCGACCTCCACCGTGGAGAACGGGTCGAGCTGCCCCGGATCGCCCACGAACAGCGCGCGCTCGAACCGCCCGGCGATGCGCAGCAGCATGTCCGACCGCATCTGGTACGCCTCGTCCACGATCGCCCACGGCCAGGAGCCCTCGCCGAGCGTCGCCCATTTCGCGGCCGTCGCGACGATGACCGGGGTGTCGGCGAGCTGCTCGGCCTTCGTCGCGACCTTCACCGCCGGATGCGCCAGCACCCGCTCGGAGATCGAGTACGTGGACGCCGACAGCCGTCCCAGCCCGAGCTCGGGATGCCGGACGGCGATCCGGTCGATCAGGTCGTCGACCTGCTCGTTGGTCTGCGCGACGATCAGCAGCCGCTCGCCCGCCCCCGCGAGCTCGACGGCGGCCCGCACCACCAGCGTCGACTTGCCCGCGCCCGGCGGCGAGTCCACGACCACGCCGCGGTGCGCGCCGCCGTCCAGGTCGGCCAGCACCCCGTCGACGGCCTCGGCCGCGGCCGCCGCGGGATCGAACCCGCGATCACCGGGATCGCGCATCGCGTGCGTCATGACCACTCCTCCGCCGCGTCCTCGTCACTGGGCACGTACTCCTCGGGCGGGCCGCCGTGCGTCCACGGCGTGTCCTCCTTGTCGGGGAACCTCGCAGCCCCCCACCCGTCCGCCGTCCGCGAGGTGAACACCACCCGCTCCCCGGCTTCCGGGACGACGCCCGGCTCGGGCACGAGCTTGCGTCCCATCCCGCCGGTCAGCTCCACCAGCACCGTGCCGCCCTCTCCGCCGCCTTCCCTGCCGCCTTCCCCGCCGCCCTCGGTGTCGACGATCCGTCCCTTGAGCGCGGGACGGGCCGCCGAGCACACCGGGGTGCCGGGCTCCAGCCGTACCGGATCGTCGGTGCGGACCCGCAGCAGCGGACGCAGCTTGGGGCGCCTGCCCGTCTCGTCCAGCCGCGTCGGGTCGCTGTCGACCACCGTGCCGCCGAACGCCTGACCGGCGAGCCGCTGCTCGGCCATCACCAGCGGGTCGTCGAAGGCGCGCTGGGCGTCGTAGCTCTCCTGCGCGCGCTCCAGGTCGTGCAGCCGCCGCGCCGCCCGCACCGGCGGGTCGCGGCGTGCCTGCGGGTACGCCTCGCCGAACGTCTGGTGGTAGTAGGTGAACGCGTCGCGGTCGCGTTCCCACCGGGACGGGACGCTCGCGCCGGGCGGCAGCGCGCGCAGCACGTCCACGGCACGCCACATCAGGTGCCAGGTCGGCCTGAGCTGGCTCGCGAGCGCCCTGCGGATCCGTTCCTCGGCGCGCGGATCGCCTCCGGACTGGTCGTAGGCGGCGATCGCCGGCGCCAGCACCTCGTTGTCGAAGGACGGGTCGGTCGCGGGGCCGGCCGGGGGACAGGCCACCGGATCCTCGGCGCGCGCCGCCGCGGCCGGGCCGTCCATCCCCTCGGGCGGATCGACCCAGCCCATCAGCGCGGCCAGGTTCCCGTCCTCCAAGGCGCTCTGCCCGGTCGCCCAGTGCAGCCGCAGCGCGTCGGTCATCGCCAGCAGCAGCGACGAGCCCGGATGGTCGTTGCGGTCGGCGAACCAGGTGAGCCAGCGGCCCAGCACCGGCACCGCGGCGTCCACCGCGTACGGGCCCTCGGTACGCCGGAACCGCGTCGACCGGCCCAGCAGCCGCAGGAACGCCACACCGCCCCGGTTGGGAACCAGTAGCTGCGGCGCGTCCCCGTAGCGGATGCGTTCCTCGCCGTCCTTGCCCGGCGGCAGCTCCTCGACGTCGCCGCGGCTGGCCTCGACATGGTTGAGCACCGGCTTGGCCAGCTCGGCCGCGAACGAGAACCGCAGGTCGCGGTTGCGCGGCTGCGGAACGGCCAGCAGCAGGGGATCGTCCCGATCCGTGCCCAGCATCACCGCCAGCGGCGCCGCGGCCTCACCGGCCAGCTTCAGCGGGATCATCACCAGCGGCGCGTCCGCCAGATGGCAGTGCCGCACCGTCGCCAGCGGCTGCGCCCGCCCGGTGGCGGCCGCCTCCACCTGCGCCAGCGAGGACAGGACGCTCACGTCACGCGCCTCGTGTGATGGTGCCCGGCTCCGCGTGTACTGATGCGGCCGCTCATGCGGCACCGTCCAGCACCTCGTGGCGCAGGCGGTGCGCGGTGCGCAACTGCGACGCCGTCTCGGCCAGGTCGGCGGACGGGTCCAGCGAACCGTCGGCCAGCGCCAGCGCGGTCGCGATGGAGTCGACGCCGCCGAGGTCGTCCCGCACCGCACGGCCCAGCGTGCCGGTGGCACCGCAGGACCGCGCCTCGTCACGGCAGAAGAACGCCATCTCGCAGGTGGACATGCACTCCGGCGCGTACCGGGCCTCGACCGCCCGCACCGACCCGGGCAGCTTCTCGCCGGGCGCGAACGTCAGGTCCGGCGGCAGCTCGGTGAGGATCCGGTCGATGCGGGTGAGGCGCGCGAGCTGCCGCTCCAGCACCGCGAGCTGCGGCCGGACGTCCAGCGGCGTGGCGGTGGGACGGTTGGAGAAGTTCTCCGGGCACACCAGGATCACCTCGTGCGCCACCCTGTCGGCGGCGTGTCCCAGCTCCTCGGCCAGCCTGCGGAGCGCGAGCACGTACACCGCCGACTGCCGGGCCGCCGCGGCGACCTGCTCGGGCTCGGCCTGCCCGTCCACGACCGCGAACGACTTGATCTCGATCACGTGCAGTCTCCCGGCGAGCTGGAAGGCGATCACGTCGGGCTCCAGGTAGGCCGTCCGGCCCGCGATCTCCAGCCGGAGCAGCGGATGGTCGAACAGCGTCCCGTCGCCGGACTCCAGCGCCCTGGCCAGCAGCCGCCGGGTGCGCGCGTGCCGCAGCTCCCGGCCCTCGTTCCCGCCCACGACCTCCAGGTCGTCGTAGGCGACCTCGGGCAGCGTGAAGCCGAGCCGGTCGCGCAGCAGGGTGAGCAGCTCGGCGCACCCGTCCGCCTTCACCTGCGCCTCGAACGCGTTGCCCCGCGTGATCGCGAACTGGGACTGGCCGAACGGCGACGGGAACCCCAGCTCCCGTGCCAGGGCGTCCTTGTCCACCCCGGCGGCGTCCATCACCCCGCGCCGCGCGCACCCCGGATTGGCGGTCAGCGCGGCGATGGTGCGGGCGTCGTGATTGCGGGGCGTGGCACCGCCGCGCAACCGTTCCAGGTCGAGATCCAGTGCGGTGTCGGTCATCGGTCGTCCTTGTCGGTGGCGCTCGGCGGCCGGCCCTCCGGGGAAGCCGGGGAGCCTGCCTTGCGGGGTATGCGGGGGGCGCCGCCGCGTGTGGAGCCGGCGGAGCCACCACGACGTGTGCCGGAGAGGGACGTCAGCGTGCGGCCGGAACGCGAGGGACCTGCGGGAGCGGACGCTGCGGCGCCGGAGGAAACGGCGCGCATGGCGCGGAGGCGGGAGCCGAACAGGCACTCGGCCTCGTCCAGTTGAGTGCGCGCGCGTTCGGCGGCCTCGCGCCGGTGCAGGCCGTCGGTCTCCTGGTGCACTTCCAGCTCGGCGCGGGCCGCCTCGGCCAGAGCGGCGGGATCGACGGTCGCGGCGGAGTCTCCCGGCGTTCCGGGGATGTTGGACGCGAACCGCCACAGCAGCCGCTGTACGTCCGGCGACGGCGTGCCGCCACGGCAGGCGTGCTCGGCGACCCGCAACGCGGCGTACAGGAAGTCGGTGCGCGCGCTCAGCGGCCCGACCACGCGCTGCTCCAGCGGCCACGTGCTCACCGTGATCAGCCCGCGGGCCGGTGCCAGCAGGTCGGCGGTGAGGGCGGCGCACAGGTAGTACGGCCGCGAGTAGGGCGCGGTGCGGAAGGAGCGCTCCTCGTCACGCCGCAGGCTGGTCAGCTTGGCCCCGGCGATCTCTCCGGGAAAGAACGCCGCGTACACCGAGCCGATCAGCTTGGGCGCGGCGGGAACGCCGAGGAGCGTCAGCGCCTGGTGCACCTGCTCGCGTACGGGGACGAGACCATCGCCGCCCGTCCGGCGGCGGGTGTGCGGTCGCGCTCGCCGGCGTCGGCGGGGTTCTCGCCGAGAACGGCCTCGTCCCAGGCGTGCTCGGCGCGCCGCAGCTCGGCCCGGAGCTCGCGCGCCCTGGCCCGGTCGCCCGTGGCCATGGCCCGCCGCACCGCGGCGCGCAGGTCGGCGATACGCGCCTCCAGCGCCTCAGGGGAAGGCACGCCGGGGGACGTGGACATGCGGGTGAGAGTACAGGAGCTTCCAGTCAGTTCCAGTGTTTTCCAGTTTCGCGTGTCGCCCGTGTCGCCCGTGTTGTGGGCGGAACGCGTGGGAACCGCGGAGAAGGCTTTGCCGTCGGGGAACGACTCGTGGTGCCCGCTTTGCACGACATGTACGACTTATGCGGAATTGTGGGGGTGATGCGACAGCGCCGAAGGGAGATTCCATGACCACGGCACGCGACATCATGCACCCCGGTGTCGAATGCGTCGGCGAGAACCAGACCCTGATGGACGCCGCGCGGATGATGCGCGACCTGGACGTCGGCGCGGTACCCGTCTGCGGCGAGGACGACCGGCTGCACGGCATCATCACCGACCGCGACATCGTCATCCGCTGCTGCGCCGAGGGGCGCGACCCGGCCCAGATCACCGCCGGGCAAGCCGTGGAGGGGCAGCTGTACTCCGTCGACGCCGCCGACGACGCCGACACGGTGGTGGGGCTGATGGCCCGCCATCAGATCCGCCGCGTCCCCGTCCTGGAGAACAAGCGCCTGGTGGGCATGATCAGCGAGGCGGACCTGGCCCGGAACCTGTCCGAGGACAAGATCGCCGAATTCGTGTCGAGCGTCTCCCGTCCCACCGAGGCACCGCACGTCTGACCGGCGCCGTCAGCGTCGCTGGTCGCGGCGGAGCGGGTGATCTTCGGGGACCTGGACGAGAACGATCCTGACCCCGTCCGGATCCTCGAGCCACATCTCGATGAGCCCCCAGGGCTCGGTCCGGGGCTCGCGGGTCACCCGCACCCCCGCGGCCGTGAGCCGCTCGTGCTCGGCCCGGACGTCCCGGACCTGCATCCACAGCACCGTCCCGCCGCTGTCCTCGCCGGAGCCGTGGCCGGAGACCTCCAGAAACCCCGAGCCCATGAAGAACACCACACCGGGGCTCTCGGGCGGGCCGAACTCCCGGTACACGGCGAGACCGAGGACATCACGGTAGAAGCGCTGCGTGCGGCGGGCGTCGGCGGGCCGCAGGAGGACGCGGCCACTCAAAATCTCCATACCGCCATCATCTCCATGCCGCCGCATCCATGCCGCCGCATCCATGCCGCCGCCTCCATGCCGCATCCATGCCGCTGTCCCGGGCGCTCCCGGGTCGCGGAGGGGCGGCCTACCGGTCCGGCACGCGAGCGTGGCAGCCTGTGCCTCATGGTCGATGCGGTGGGCCCGCGAGCCTGGCTGATCCGGCACGGGCAGAGCGAGTCCAACGCGGGCCTGCCCACCCAGGGCCCCGGCACGGCGCCGCTCACCGCCCTCGGCCGCGCCCAGGCGACCCAGGTGGCCGCCGCGTTCACCGAACCGCCGACCCTGATCGTGAGCTCCACGTTCGAGCGCGCCCGCCAGACGGCGTGGCCGACCAGGGAACGCTTCCCGGACGTTCCGTACGAGGAATGGCCCGTCCACGAGTTCACCTTCCTCGGCGACAAGCACCGGCGGGGCTCGACCAACGAGGAACGCCGCCCGCACGCCCTTGCGTACTGGGCGCGCTGCGACCCCGCGTACGCCGCCGACGGCGACGGCGAGTCGTTCACGCAACTGATCGCCCGCACGTACGACCTCAGGGAACGGATGGCGCGGCGGGAAGACGGGCTGATCGCCGTGTTCACCCACGGCCTCTTCATGCGTGCGCTGCTGTGGTCGCTGTCGACCGGGATCACCGACCCGGACGCCGCGGCGATGGCCGCGTTCTTCGCGTTCGCCCAGGTCTGGACGATCCCGAACGGCGCCATCGTCGAACTGCGGGCCCGCCGGGAGGACCCACGGGACGTCCGCGTGATCGGCGGTTCGTTCACCCACCTGGCCACTCCCAGCGGTACCGCCCCCGGCACGGACCCCGGCTGACCGCTCCAGCCGGGATCAGTCCTTATCGTCGGAGAAGCCCGCGAAGTAGGTGGCGGCCATGTCCTCGTCGCCGTGTCCCTGCGCGATGGCGCGGCGGAAGCGCTCACCGGCCGCGTCGATCATGTCCACGCGGATCCCGGCCGAACGGGCGGCCTCGCCGATGAGACGGGTGTCCTTCTCCGCGTTGCGCAGGGCGAAGCTGGGCTCGAAGTCGCCGTCCTGGATCGCCTTCATCTTCAGTTGCAGGTACGCGCTGTCCATCGGCCCGCCAGAGACCACCTCGGCGAACCGCGTAGCGTCCAGTCCCAGGCCCTTCACCAGCGCGAGCGCCTCGGCCACGATCGTCGTGAGCGCGATCCCGTAGCCGACCGTGGCCATCTTCAGCCGGGTGCCGTTGCCCTGCGCGCCGTCCTCGCCCACCCAGAGCGTCTTGCCGCCGAGCACCTCGAACACCGGCGCGAGCGCCTCCCGCGCCTCCTCCGGACCGGCCGCGAGGATCACCAGCTTGCCCTGCTCGGCGGGCTGCTTGGTGCCCTGGACCGGCGCGTCCACGAAGAGCAGCCCGTGCTCGGCCGCCAGCGCCGTCAGCGGTTCCAGCGCCGCCACGCCGACCGTGCTCATCTGGGCCCAGACCTGCCCGGAACGCAACGCGGGCGCGGCATCGCGCATCGCCGCCAGGACGGCGTCGCCGTCCAGCAGCATCGTGATGACGACGTCGGCGCCCTCGACGGCGCCGGCGGGGGAGTCGGTCACGGTGGCGCCGTCCTTGGCCAGCGGTTCCGCGCGGGACCGCGTCCTGTTCCAGACCCGCACGTCGAACCCGTGCCGCAGCAGGTTGCGTGCCATCGCCGTTCCCATGATCCCCGTGCCGAGCAGCGCGATGGTGGCCATGATCGCGTCCTTTCTGGAATGAACAGTCCAAATGCCCCGGGCGACGCTACTCCTTTGCCCGCACGTCAGCAAGGCAATCAGGAACCGGTGGGCGGCCGGCCTCAGCCGTAGGCGGGGCTGCCGCCCGGCGTCTCCACCGGGACGTCGGTGTACGGGGCCGCGAAGACGTCGAGCGTCAGCTCGAGATGGTCGGACCACCAGCCCACCAGGGCCGCGTCGGCCCCCGATGTCCCGGGGCGGCCCTCCTCACCCAGGTACCGGTGACGCAGAGGGGCCACATCGCACAGCCGCTCCCACCACTCCCGGTGCACGGCGGCCTGGATCTGCCCGGCGTCCAAGGGGAACGCCGAACGGTGGCCCCGCACGAACGACGTCACGCGGTCGAGGTCGAGCCCGCGTTCGTCGTCGCAGGCGAACAGCCACGCCGCGGCGCGGACGACCTCGCCCGCGACCGGTCCGGTCGTCATCGACCCCCAGCCCAGCACCGCCGTCACGTTCCCCGCCCCGCCGTAACGCAGGTTGCCCTCGTGGAACGCCCCGTGCAGGTGACCGACCGTGCTGACATCGGTCTCCGGCGGCTGGTGATCGGCCAGCTCCGCGAGCAGCGCACGCCGTTCCAGCAGGCGCCGCTCGGTGAGCGCGGCGAAGTCGTTGCCCCGCCCGTCCCGAGGAAGGGTGGCGAGCATCCCGTCGATCGCGGACATCGCGTCGCACGCGCGCGGCGTGGGAACCAGCAGGCTCTGCTGGACGGGTGAGGTCAGGCTGTCCATCGCCGCGTGCAGCTCGCCGAGCAGCGCGCCCAGCCGCTCGCACTGCCCGAACGTCAGCTCCAGCCCGCCGCGCCGCCGTCCCGTCACCCACGGGTAGAGCGCGAAGAGACGCCCCTGCGCGGTGACGATCGTCCGTCCACCGCGCACGGCGCTGATGGGCGCGAGCACCGGCAGACCCGTGGCGTCCAACGCGGCCGTGACCGTGTGCTCGAACAGGACCCTGCGGCGCTCGGCCGCCGCGTACTCCTTGAGAAGATACGACCCGGCCTCGGAGTCCACCCGCCACCGGTGCCGCGCGATCGGTCGCGGCGGCGCCGCATCGGCGATCCCCCAGCGCTTCAGCAGTCGCGGCGGCGGCTCGTCGTCGCCAGTGCCCTGTGACGTCGGCACGTCAGCACCCCGGTGGCTTCGAGTGGTCGAACGCATGTTCCCCCCGAACGCTACACGCCCCCACCCGCAACGGGAAGGTGAATCCACACGATCCTCCTGTGGGCGGTTCCCCGGGCCAACGAAACGGGGCCACCCCTGGAGGTGGCCCCGCGTTCGGGCGTATCAGACGCGCTCCAGGATCACGACGGGGATCTCACGGCTCGTCTTCGTCTGGTACTCGTCGTAAGCCGGCCAGGTCGCCGTCATCTTCTTCCAGAGCGCCGGCTTCTCGTCCGGGCCCGCGGTGCGCGCACGCGCGGTGAACTTCTCCCCGTGGATCTGCACCTGGACCTCCGGGTTGGCCACCAGGTTCTTGTACCAGTCGGGATGCTCCGGGCTGCCGCCCCGGGACGCCACCACGATGGGGTTGCCGTTGTCCTCCTGGTAGATCAGCGGCGTGGTGTAGGACTTGCCGGTGCGTCGCCCGGTCGTCGTGAGCAGCAGAACCGTGGTGCCCCGCCAGTCGTGCCCCACCGCTCCGTCCGTCGCCTGGTAACGCTCGACGTGCTCCTGCCCGAACAGCGTGTCTGTCATCATTTTCCTTCATCTTCTCCGGGGGATGGGGGCGGGACGCCCCCTGCGGAACAACCTTGGACCGCCGGGCACTCTTCCCTCACGGGGAATGATCAATACCCTGAACCGATGCCGATGACGAACAGGCCGGCCCTCGTATCGCCGCGTCGGACGGAGCGGGCACCATGACTCCCGAGGACGTCGCGCGGCGCTGCGCCGAAACGATGAGCGAGCGGGACCAGGTGGCCATCGACCTCGACATGGAGATCGTCGAGGTCGGCCCGGGCCGGGCCCGCCTGCGCATGCGCGTCACGGACACGATGGTCAACGGCCACGGCCTCGCCCATGGCGGTTACGTGTTCCTGCTCGCCGACTCCGCGTTCGCGTACGCGTGCAACACCCACGACCGCGTGACCGTCGCGGCGGCCGCCGACATCACCTTCGTGGCCCCCGCCTACGGTGGCGACCTCCTGGAGGCCCTGGCGACCGAACGCGTCCGCTTCGGCCGCAGCGGCCTCTATGACGTGACCGTCCGACGCATCCCCGACGACGCGGTCATAGCCGAGTTCCGAGGAACAAGCCGCAGCCGGAACGACCGGCTCCTCACTACCCCTGAACACCCCGCCTGACCGCCGTCCCGATGAGCCGGCCGAGACGGAAAGGGGCGCGCGGTGGCCTCTGCGGTGTCGCCCTCTGGCGTGTTCCGCGGGACGTGTCGTGGCCAGGACTTGCGACCGTTGGATGCGCGCGAGTGCCACGATGAGCGCCTGAGTCGACCGCGGGAGGGACGCGGGAACCGGCACGCGGTGGCCTTTGTGACGTGCCGGTACGGAGCGTTCTCGACCAGCGCGGTGATCGCGGAGCTTCAGGGGACGAGTCGTAGTCGGAAGGTGCTCGCCGTCTCCTGGTGTGTCGACTGTGGGGATGCGGTACGCGGTAGATGGAATAGAAGGGACGGGGTGGATCTTGAGACGGGCAGGGGGCGTCAGCGGGCGATCGCCGGGGAATGAGCGCCGGAGCCGCCCGCAGCGTTGCGGTGGCGATCGATAACGGGAGGTAGCGATGGACATCGGGCGGCTGGGAGTGTGGAGCATCGGTTTGCGTTCCGGCGACCACACGCGCAACGCCGAAGCGGCGGCGGAACTCGAGGAACTCGGGTACACGGCCACGTGGCTGGGCGGCAGCCCGGGTGTCGAGGACGCGGTTCCGCTGCTGGAGGCGACGTCCCGCATGGTCGTGGCGACCGGGATCCTGAACATCTGGGAGCACGAGCCCGAGGCGGTCGCGGAGCAGGCGGCGAAGCTCGACCAGGACCACCCCGGACGTTTCGTCCTCGGCCTGGGCGTCGGCCACGCCCCGTTGGTCGGTGACCGGTACGGCCGCCCCTACGGAAAGATGATCGACTACCTGGACCGCCTGGACGCGGCGGGCTCGCCGGCCGGACGCCGTGTCCTGGCGGCGCTGGGCCCCAAGATGCTCGCGGCGGCCCGCGACCGTGCCGCCGGAGCCCATCCGTACCTCGTCACCCCGGAGCACACGCGGCGCGCTCGCGAGATCCTCGGATCGGGTCCGCTGCTGGCCCCGGAGCTCAAGGTCGTCCTCGACCGCGATCTCGACAGCGCCCGCTCGGCGGCGCGCGAGCACCTGGCGATGTATCTGCGCCTCCCCAACTACACCCGAAGCCTGCTGCGGCTCGGCTTCGGCGAGGACGACCTCGCGGGCACGGGCAGCGACCACCTCGTCGACTCGGTCTTCGCCCTGGGGGACCTGGACGCGGTCGACCGCCGCCTCACCGAGCATTTCGATGCGGGCGCGGACCAAGTCACGATCCAGGTCATCACCCACAACAGGGACGCGCTCCCGCTGAGCGAGTGGAGGTCACTGGCGCCCCTGGCGACCGCTCACGCCTGAGCCGCACACGTCCACAATTCCGGTACGGGCACTCACCGTGGCGGCTCTGACAGGAAGGACGAGGGCGCCCTCCGAGCGCCGTCAAGTCCGTATCCGGCCAGCAGGTACTCGCGACGCTACGGCGACGATGGTCCAGGAAAGGACCAACCGGGCGGCACGGATCAGATCTCGTCCATGATCTGCTTCAGGAACGGCACCGTGTCGTCCGGCCGGGTGGCCGCGATGCACAGGTTGTTCATGGTCCGCATGTAGATGTCGACGTCGGTGGGCTTGTCCAGGTACAGCGCGCTGGTGAGCTGCTCCATGTAGACGACGTCCGACAGGCCGGGCTCGGAGAACCGCAGGATGGTGAACGGCCCGCCCACCGCGACCTGCTCCACCGCGCCGAACGGGACGATCTGCAGCGTCACGTTCGGCATCGAGGTCATGTCGATCAGATGCTGGATCTGGTCGCGCATCACCTCTCGTCCCCCGAGGGGACGGCGCAGCACCGCCTCGTCCAGTACCGCCCACAGGGTCGGCGCGGACGGCTCGGAGAACCGCTCCTGCCGGGTCATGCGCAGCCTGACGCGGCGCTCCACTTCGTCATCGGACGCCTCGGCCTCGGCGTATCCCAGCCGCACGACCGCGCGAGCGTAGTCCTCGGTCTGCATCAGCCCGGGCACGAACTGCACCTCGAACGTCCGCAGCAGCGTCGCGGCGCCCTCCAGCCCCAGATAGGTCTCGAACCAACCGGGCAGCACGTCGCCATAACGGTGCCACCAGCCGGGAGTGTTCGCCTCCCTGGCCAGCTCCAGCAGCGAGTCCCGCTCCACCGGGTCGTCGACGCCGTACAGGGTCAGCAGGTCGGCGACGTCCCGCTCCTTGAACCCGACCCGGCCGAGCTCCATCCGGCTGATCTTCGAGTGGGAGCCGCGGATCTCGTAACCCGCCTCCTCGGTGGACAGCCCGCTCTTCTCGCGCAGCCGCCGCAGATGAGCGCCCAGCAGGATGCGCAGGACGGTCGGCCCGCCTCGGGGCGGGTAGCTCACGAGCCGGTCGTCGACCGATCCGTTCACGGTCGGCGGCATCGGCGCAGCTGAATCCTGGGGCAAGGCGTCACCAGCCAGTCGAAGGGACCGTTCGCACGACCGAACGGCACCGCACCATGCTAGAGGATGGATGCCCCTATTTGGGAAGACTGAAAATCCCGCTCTCGTCAGGAGCGGGCAACTGTGGTAAAGGCGGCCGATCACACGCAGTGACGGGAGCGCGTGTGTGATGTTGCTGATCATTCTACGGGGACCTGTGTGACTGCGCAGGCAGTTTTCCCTCACTACCGCGCATGCCGTGCCCGTCTGGGACGCGTGATGAAGCTCTCCCCCGGCACGCGAACGATCGGAACCGCAACGGGAGTTTCCTATTAAGGACAAAGAGGGCAACCTATCCGGCCGGCGACCGCAGGCCGCACCCGCAGCGCCACAGCCACCGCGGGTGTTGCGCAGGTTCGCGGTACACACGGGGCGCGGTGCATATGGTGCTACCGGCATATGCCGTGCTCACAGTGCTGTGGTATATGCGGTGCCCGCGGCGCTCGCGGTGTAGCAGGGCGCTGTGTTGCAGCGGTATCCGCAGCGTGCGGTGCCCGTGGTGGGCGCGGTGTGGGATGTGCGCGGCTCGCGCAGCTCTGCGGCTCGCGCAAGCGCCGGGTGCGCTCGACCGGATGGTGGCCCTCTGGTGATCAGTACGCGGACCTGGGGGAATCATGCCTTCGACCACCAAGGAACTGCCGAAAGTCCGTTACCTCACCTCCGGCCGGGTCACCGATGCCGAACTCGCGGCCGCCGAGGGAGCCCTCCGCAGCGCACTGGCAGGCGTGTCCGGTCGAATCGGCTCGGTCGCCCTGACCCTCAGCGTGGTCGCCGACGAGACGCTGCCCCGCCCGGCCCTGGCCCAAGCCGTCGTCGAGATCGACGGCCGCCGGCTGCGCGCCCAGGCCGCCGCCCCGACCCTGCCCGAGGCCATCGGGCTTCTGCGCGACCGCTTGGCCGTCCGCGCATCGTCCTTCCGCCAGGTCGGCTGACCGCCCGCCGGCCACGGCCGTCGCCCGCCTGTGCCCGTCCGCGCGTGAAGGGGCGCCGCCCCGATCCCAGGGCGGCCCGAAGGCCGCCCTGTCGATGGAAAGGGGCGGCCGCTTCAAGCGTCCCGTCGCTGTATGACAGACGACGCCAGCCACAACGGCAACACCGCGTAGGCCACCATCAACGCCGCCGCCGCGGCCGGAGGGAGCAGGTCGCCATAGACGCTCGATGTGTTGGATCCGTGACCGGCGATCTGCCCAGGCAACGCATCGGGAACGAACGCAGCGATGCGCTTGCCCCACGGATCAGGCAGAAGGCCCAAAAGCATCGGCAGCGGATACCACGGAACGACGATGCTGACGATCGCGGCGGCGGTCGAGCGCAACAGCACCGCCAGCCCCACGCCGAGTAGTGCGTACACGGTGATCAGCCCGGCTCGGGCGAGCAACTCGGGCAGCTCGTGCGCGATCGCCGTCCGGTGGCCGGCGATGGGACGGTCGCCGACCACGAGCCTGGTCCCGAACAGGGTCAGGAAGGTGATCGCGAGCCCTGCCGCCAGCGAGACCGCGCCGACCACGCCCGCCTTGGCCGCCAGGACGGTACGGCGCCCCGGCATCGCGGCGAAGGTCGTCCGTATCATGCCGGTGCGGTGCTCGGGCGTGACGGCGAGAACCCCCATGATCGCCAGGCACAGTCCGGCGACCCAGCTCGTCAGGGCCGTGATGTCGCTCAGAGCGAAACGGGCACGGCGTTCGGGCGAGAGCCCGTCCCACAGGGTGACCGCCTGCCACGTCACCAGGACCCCCACGCCCGTGAACGCCAGCGCTACTCCCAGGACGATGTAGGTGGAGCGCACGGTACGGAGCTTTGCCCATTCCGCGGCCACGGCGTCGAGCATCACGAGTCCCTCCGCACGAAGGAGAAGGCGCCTAGGGCGAGGGCCGTCGCGGCGTACGCGGCCAACACCGCGGTCGCCGCAAGGGGTGAGAGGATCCCCAGATCAACGGTGTCGCCGGGCGGAGCGGCGATCTGGAAGGGAAGGCTCAGGGGCGATACCGACACCACGACCTCGCCCAAGCGCGAGCCCGGCACCACGCCCCCGAACGTGGGCAGCACCATCAGTACCCCCACCAGGATCGTGATCGTCCTGGCGGTGGACCGCAGCACGGCTCCCAGGCCACACCCGACCAGAGCGATCACGCCCGCGAGAGAGCTCAGCGCGACAAGACAGGGGAGCCGGTCGAGCATCGTCCCCTCGAACGCGGGGATCGGCCGGTCACCGACGATCAGCTGTTCGGCGGCGACCGCCACCGTCAGCGCCACCAGACTCGTCGTCAGGGCCATGACACCGCTCACCGAGACCTTGGCCGCGAACAGCGTGCCGCGCCCGGGAACCGCGGCCAGGCTCGTGCGGATCGTCCCGGTCGCGTACTCGGAGGTGATCGACAGCGCACCGAGCACGGCGGCGCAGACCGGCAGGGCCGGCAGCAGCGGCTGCTCCGCCGGAGGGGTACGCACTGTCGCCCGCTGCTCCGGCGTCAGCCCGTCCCAGTGGCTCGCCACGTACCACGACCAGAGCATGCAGAGCAGCACGGACGCGGCCACCACCGCGAGAATCCAGAGCGTCGACCTCACAGAGCGCAGCTTGATCCACTCCGCCCCAGCCGCATCCCTCACAATGAGGCCCCGAAGAGCAGGGGTCGGCACACCGCCGTCCTTGCCCGCTTCCACCTGCATCCGGTTCACGGCACGTCCCTTCCCGCATGGCCAGCCCCGCCGTCTCCACCCACGGACGGTGTTCCCCGGGCCGCATCGGAGGAGGCTCCGGCCCGGTACTCGACGCTGTCGGCGGTCAGCCTTATGTACGCCTCCTCCAGGGAGGCGCCGCGCGGCGTCACCTCGTGAAGCGGGATCCCGTGGGCGGCCGCCGCCTCGCCTATCCGGACGGCGTCCAGCCCCCGTACCGAAAGGTCGCCGGCGGGATCGGCCTCGACCGTCGCGCCCGCGGCGACCAGCACCGCCGCCAGCTCCCGTGCGCGCGGCGACCGGACGAACACCCCCTGCCCGAACCGGTCGGCCAGCTCCCGCACCGACGTGTCCGCGATCAGCCGGCCACGCCCGATCAGGATCAGCCGTTCCGCGGTGACCGCCATCTCCGACATCAGATGGCTGGAGATCAGCACCGTGCGGCCCTCGGCCGCCAGGGCGCGCATCAGCTCGCGGATCCACCGGACACCGTCCGGGTCCAGGCCGTTGACCGGTTCGTCGAACATCAGCACTCCGGGATCTCCCAACAGCGCGGACGCGATACCGAGCCGCTGCCGCATCCCGAGGGAGAACCCGCCGACCCGCTTGCGCGCGACGCCCGCCAGTCCCACCTGCTCCAGTACGGCCGAGACGCGCGAGCTGGGGATCCGGTTGCTGCGCGCCATCCAGCCGAGGTGGTCGTACGCGCTGCGCCCCGGATGCACCGCGTTCGCGTCCAACAGCGCACCGACCTCGTGCATGGGACGGCGGAGCTCGCGATAGCGGCGCCCGTTCACCAGCGCCTCGCCGGACGTGGGCGCGTCCAGTCCCAGCACGACCCGCATCGTGGTCGACTTGCCCGCCCCGTTCGGGCCGAGGAACCCGGTGACCGTCCCCGGCCGTACCTGGAACGACAGGCCGTCGAGCGCCAGGGACCTCCCGTAGCGCTTGACCAGCTCACGTGCTTCGATCATGCCGACCACGGTCGCGTCCAGAAGGGGGCGGGCACATCGGAGCACGGTCGTGATCCGCGCCTGCGCCCTCGGCACGAGCCCGCCACCCCGGCCGCCCCGATCTCCTACCCAAGGATGACATTCCACGGCCGGACGCAGCCCGAAGGCCTGGGCGGATACCGTCGGAGCGTGGACGACCCCGCCAGTGATTCAGTCGAGTTGGCAGGCGGAGCCTTTCGGGCAACGAGCCATGTCGGCTCGTTCGGGCGAGGCACAACCGGCAGAACAACCGTCCCAACCGAAGAAGCCCAAGTTCGCACCATGGCAGCGGTGGAGACGACGAGTGGGCGAACCTGCGACCCGTTCCGCCATCACCTACCCCTCTCCAACCGTCCCGCCAGAGCATGCCAACCCACCGAACACCTCCCACGACGCGCGGCCACCTTCACAGGACGACCTCAGCCCGATGCCTGGCCTCGCCGGTATCGCAGACCTGGTGGAGGCCGCCGCAATGGCGGGCGTGCACGTCGACCTGCGGCTACGTGCCGACGAGCTCCCCGAAGGTATCGCGCTCGCCGTCTACCGGATCGTCCAGGAGGCCCTGACCAATATGGTCAAGCACGCCGCGCCCGCGCGCGGCCGGGTGGAGATCGACGCGACCGGGGGCGATGTCCGCATCGAGGTGGCCGACGATGGCCCGGGCGTTCGCGTCCTTCCGACCACCACACCGGGCCATGGGCTGATCGGCATGCGGGAACGGGCGATGATGTACGGCGGGGAGCTCACAGCGGGTCCTCGTCCCGAAGGCGGTTTTGCGGTGTCGGCCCGTCTGCCGTACGGCCGGAGCGCTCCGTGACCGACCCGATCCGTGTCCTCATCGCCGACGACCAGGTTCTGCTGCGCGGCAGCCTGCGCGTGCTCCTCGACACCACTCCCGGCTTCGAGGTCGCGGGCGAGGCCGGCGACGGCGCGGAAACCGTCGAGCTCGCCGCCGTCGCGAAGCCGGACGTGATCCTGATGGACGTCCGTATGCCCATCATGGACGGCATCGAGGCCACGCGCCGGATCTGTTCCACCATGCCCGACATCCGGGTGCTGATCCTCACCACCTTCGACCTGGACGCCTACGTGTACGCGGGACTCCGGGCGGGCGCGAGCGGATTCCTGCTCAAGGACACCGTTCCCGCCGATCTGCTGGCCGCCGTACGCGTCGTCGCCTCCGGCGAGGCATTGCTGGCCCCGACCGTCACCCGCCGCCTCATCGCCGAGTTCGCCAACCGCCCGGACGCCGGTCGGCCACGGTCCGCCGATCTCGACCTCCTTACCGCCCGCGAACGGGAGGTCCTCACCCTCGTCGCCCGCGGTCTGTCGAACACCGAACTGGCCGACCATCTCAGCCTGAGCGTCGCCACCATAAAGACCCATATCGGGCACCTGCTGGCCAAACTGCACGCTCGAGACCGCGCTCAGCTCGTCATAGTCGCGTACGAAACCGGCCTGGTACGCCCGAGTGCCAACAGAGACCGAAGCGCCCCCACCCGCGACTGGAAATGAACCCGTCCACAACACGCCCCCTCAACTCGTTGCCTGACCGCACCCAGACCAACCCGGCGCAACGGTTCGTGACTAGGTCCTGTTTTGAAGTGAGATGAGTGGTGGCGTGTCGTGTGCCGAAGGCAGCGAGGTCTCCGGTAGAGCGTTCATCGGCCAAGAAGACCCCCGCGCCCTCGAGTGCCGCATCAACCGGCTCGAACGCCACCCGGGCACCCGCCACCAGGTATGCCAAGCTCGACATCCGTCACCAGGCCACCGTCCACATCGCCGCCACTTTGAAACAGGCCCTGGGAGCGTGTCTCACGTGGGTTGCGGAGATGCGCGGAATGATGCGGGGCTGTGTCGTCGCGTCTTGCGCTGCTCAGCCTCGGCCATCTCACCCCGGCGAACCGGCGATCGGCAACCGGCTGACAGCCTTACCCGCAGCCGGGCACGTCGGTGTACAACTCACCGCGGCCGTCGCTCTCGCCCTCCGGCTCGGCGATCGGCTGCCCGATGCCGGGCTGCGGATACTCGCCGGGGCACGTGACCATGCCGAGAAGATCGACACAAACCGCCTCCCGCTCCCTGGAACCGGCCGCTCCTCGGATTCGCGGCGGTGACGCTCTACCGGATCGGGCTATCCCCGAGCCATCAGCCCGAAGCGGCAACCTGAGCGGTATCGGCGCTGCCTACCACCTGTTCGCGGAGCAGGCGCACCGTTCCGAAGGCTTGCTGAAGGTGTCGATCTTGCTGGCTTGGGGGAGGTTGCGCGCGAAACCGACGGCAGCGAAGGTGTGCTTGGCGGCAGGCGTGATAGCCGAAGCCGGCTGCTCGAGGATTTCGGGCCTTCCCTGCCGGACCGAAACAGGTTCTAATAGCGCATGCTTTCGCCTCCCTTGCCCCGCTCGCTGCGCGTCGGCTACGGCGTCGGCTCGTTCGGAACCGGTACCTTCAACACCGTCCCAGGGTTGTTGCTGCTCTACTACATGACGAACTCCCTCGGCGTCCCCGCCGGACTGGCGGGGCTGGCGGTCTTCCTTCCCAAGGCGTGGGATCTGTTCATCAACCCGTATGTCGGGCGGCTGTCGGACCGCACGGTCTCCCGTCACGGCGCGCGGAGGCCCTGGATCCTCGCCGGCGGCATCCTGTTGCCGCCCGCCTTCGTCCTGACCTTTGCGGGAAGTCCGGTCACGGGCGCGCCCGCCGCCCTGTACGTGGGTGCGTGTTTCTTCCTCGCCGCCACGGCGTTCGCTCTGTTCGAGGTGCCGTACAAGGCGATGCCCGCCGAGATGACCGACGACTATCACGAGCAGTCGGCGTTGCTGACCTGGCGGATCGGCTTCCTCGGCCTGGCGATCCTCCTTTCCGGCGGGTTGGCGCCCGCGTTGGTGAACATCGACGGCGGTGAACTTACGTTCGCCGGCTACCGGCTGATGGCGGTGGTCATCGGCCTGGTGCTCCTGGTCTCGATGGTGGGCACCTTCTTCGGTACGGGCGGGGCGCCGCAGATCCGCCGGTCCGACACCGAGCACGTCGGCCTGCGCGGCCAACTGGCGGCCGCGAGCGGCAACCGGCCGTTCCTGCTCCTGGTCGCGCTGAGCGCGTTCCAGATGCTCGCCGCGGGGATCATTCTGGCGGGTGCCCCGTACTTCGCCTCCTACATCCTTGAGAACACCGGCGCGGTCAGCACCCTGTTCCTCGCACTGATCGGGCCGATGGTGGTGCTGATGCCCGCCTGGGTACGGGCGTCGCGCCGATTCGACAAGCGCGCCAGCATGGTCGTCTCCAGCCTCCTGTTCATGGTCGGCGGGATGGGGTTGGGGCTCACTCAGGCATTCGGATCGCTCTACGCCCACTCGTGCGTGATGTTGATGGGCGTCGGCTACGCAGGCATGCAGCTCCTGCAACTTTCGATGCTGGCCGACACCCTGATCTACGACGAGTTGAGCTCGGGTAAGCGTCGCGCCGGAGTGTTCACGGGGCTGTGGACCGCGACCGAGACCGTGATGCTGGCCCTCGGTGCCCTGGTGCTGGGCTGGATCCTTTCCGCGGCCGGTTTCATCTCCTCCGAGCCCGATGAACCGGTCTCCCAGCCGGACAGCGCGATCGACGCCATTGTCATCGGCGGTTCCCTCGCGCCCGCATTTCTCATGGCCGTCTCCATCGTCTGCACCCTCAGATATGACCTCACCGGTAAGCGCCTGAGCGATCTTCGCAGGACGCGCGCCGATGCCGTCCCCGACGCCACCTGATCATTTTTGGGCTTCCCTTCCTCGGATTGAGCGGGTGGCCGGTCTGAACTGGAATGCCGGTGGGTGGTCACTCCCGTCGAGCTCCTGGCTTTCGGCTTATGGGAGAAGGCATGCTCGGTCGGCTTGGCTGACGCGCCCTGCGGTTGCCCGTGCGGATCGTGACTGCGGCGCCTTTTCTGCCTGAGATGCCTTTCGTTGGTGGGGATCTCTTGGTAGGCGGTTCGGGTTCGCGTGTCGTCCGTGGCTGCGGTGATCGGTGGACTTGAGTGGTTGTGGGGATATGTGGTCCATGGCTGGTGGTGGGGGGCGGGTTGTCCGAGACGGGGGGCACAGCTCGGCTGACTTTCGGGCACGGCACGCGCTATAAGCCCGCGCTGGGGGGCGGAGGGCCTGGCGGGATGTGATCGTGAGGCCGTTCAGGTTTCGGTGGAAGCCTGATCCCGGCCGCAGCTCAGCAGGTCGTAGAGGACGGGTGGGAGCTCGTCCCAGAGCCATTCGTTCAGAGTCCCAGGGAAGTCTTCGGGCGGACCCACGTCCAGGAGCTGGGGACTCAGCTGGGTGAGCCGGACCTCGACTGGGGCATCCGACCACATCGGATCGCCGGCTCCCCAATAGGCCGCGAAGTCGCTGCCCGTGAGTGGCAGCAGGCGTGGGAACGTGTGGCCGCCGGGCCGATTGCCCATGGGCAGCAGATGCTGGGCCGTTGTGCGGAGGACGTTGAGCGCGGCGAGGTCGTGCGCACACGAGACGCGCGACATCTGCAACTCCGGCAGGCCGAACCGGGTCAGCCCCGAAGTGGTCAGCTCCACGCATTCGCAGCCGTCGATGTCGTCGTCGGAGACCTTGCACCGGCCGCCGTTCCTGTGGGGCGGCAGTCGCGCGCCGAGCCAGTCGTCCGCCAGCCTGAAAAGCGCGTGTTCGCTCGTGCGTTCGGAAAGGACCTGGCCGGTGGCGATGTCCACCGCGACCGCGTCGAGGTGGTCGGCTACGCAGCGCGCCACGGCTCGCGCGAGCCGCAGGCCGTAGGGTCGGTCGGTGGACGCGACCTCCGCGGTGACGCCGATGTGCCGACGCGCGTCGAACAGGCGATCTTCGAGGTCGAGGTCGTCACCGTCGAGATCCGAGACCGCGTGATCGAGGCTCCAGGGGGAGTGGGCCGCGGGATACGAGGTGATCGCCAGGCTGGGGCTTCCGAGCCGCTCGGTGGCTGCGGTCGCGAACGGTTCCGACAACCGGCGCAAAGCGCCCAAAGGGATGTCGTGGGTCGCTTCATCGGTCGCGACGACGAAGCATGAGGTGGTCTGCTCGGGGACGGTGAGGCTGATGGACTCGGACATGCGCTGAACCTCCTCGGACCGTTGCCGGACGGCTGGAATCAAGCTTGGGGCCGAGAACATGACCGAGAGAAGGCAAACGTAATTCTGTGGATAACTTGTGATCGACGGGCGCGGACGACCTCAATAATTAGCCGATTAAGGCGACATGGCTGCGTTATCGGAATAGCGGGCTATAAGTAATCAGGGCCGGAAAGGGTGTATTGCCCATTTCCGACCCTGATGTCGGTCCCTCGGGTCCGCCGCGGGGGCGGAGCTCTTCATAGGTTCGCGTGTCGCCCCGGCTGGACGAAGGCCGGGGAACTTCTCCTAGCGGGAGCCCAGGTCCACGTAGTGGCGCTCGCCGGGGCCTACGTACACCTGGCGCGGGCGCCCGATCTTCGTCGTCGGGTCGTTCATCATCTCGCGCCACTGGGCGATCCACCCCGGAAGCCGGCCCAGCGCGAACAGAACGGTGAACGCGTTGGTGGGGAAGCCCATCGCCTTGTAGATGACCCCGGTGTAGAAGTCCACGTTCGGATAGAGCTTGCGCTCGATGAAGTAATCGTCGCTGAGGGCGACCTCCTCCAGGCGCATGGCCAGGTCCAGCAGAGGGTCGGTCTTCCCCAGGGTTTCCAGGACATCGCGGGTCGCCTGCTTCACCACGGCGGCGCGCGGGTCGTAGTTGCGGTACACCCGGTGCCCGAAGCCCATCAGCTTGACGCCGGGCTCTTTGTTTTTGACCCGCCGTACGAACGCCTCGACGTCGCCCCCGTCCTGGTGAATGCGCTCCAGCATCTCCAGGACCGCCTGGTTGGCGCCTCCGTGCAGCGGGCCGAACAGCGCGTCGACGCCCGCGGAGATGGACGAGAAGAGGTTGGCGTGGCTCGAGCCGACCAGCCGTACGGTCGAAGTGGAACAGTTCTGCTCGTGGTCGGCGTGCAGGACGAACAGCATGTCCAGGATGCGCACGATCTCGGGGTCGACCTCGTACGGCTGGGTCGGCAGCCCGAACGTCATGCGCAGAAAGTTCTCGACGTACCCAAGGGAGTTGTCGGGGTACAGCAGGGGCTGCCCAATGGAGGTCTTGTACGCGTACGCGGCGATGGTCGGAAGCTTCGCGATGAGCCTGATACTGGAGAGGTCCACCTGCTCTTCGTCGAAGGGGTCCAGGCTGTCCTGGTAGAAGGTGGACAGCGCGCTGACCGCCGACGACAGCACCGCCATCGGGTGGGCGCGACGGGGAAAGGCCGAGAAGAAGTCCCGGAACCTTTCGTCCAGCAAGGTGTGGTTGCGGACGCTGTCGGTGAACGACCAGAGCTGGTCAGCGGTGGGCAGCTCTCCATAGATGAGCAGGTAGGCGACTTCGAGGAAGGACGACTTCTCCGCCAGCTCGTGGATCGGGTAACCCCGATAGCGCAGGATCCCCGCCTCACCGTCGATATAGGTGATCTGCGATGTGGTGGACGCGGTGTTGGTGAAGCCGGTATCGAGGGTGACGTGGTTCGTCTCCTTGAGAAGGTTCCCGATGCGGAGGCCGGATGGGCCCTCGGTCGCCTGCGCCACCTCGAGGGGCATCCGGCCGCTCGCGTGGTTGAGCTCGAAATCGGACATACTCTCTCTCGCTCCCAACTCCGTCCACGTCCTCCGTAGACGTTCCCCTACGTCCTGCGTAGACGTTCCGTACCTCATCGTATCCAGGCGATCATGCAGCTTGATCCTGGGGATACCTGTGGTTGACGGCCCGCCGGACACGGGGGCTCGGCGGCGGTCAGAGGCCCGACGCCGGGGGAGTGGGCCTGCCGAGCCGCCTCGCCGAGGTGCTGGAGGAACTCAGGCCGAACGCCGCCGCAAGCGGCGCTGGTGACCTGTCTCCAGCCCAGCCCAGCCGATCCCTCCTCTGCGCCGACCGGGTGGTCTAGAGCGGGTGTGACATGACCTAGAAATAGGGCGGCGCCAACAGGCAGGACGGACGACCATTGCCTCCCGGCGCCTCGCGCTGAGGGCCCCTCACCCATCCCTCGGTTCGGGCGAGGCGCTGCAGGGCCGCTCAGATCCAGGGGAGGGCGGCCCTTTCCTCCCAGTAGCGCGTTGCCGGTACGGAAAGCGAGCGCAGTTCCTCCCGATCGGCATCGTCCAAGGCGAAGTCCAGTACGGCCAGGTTGGAACGCAGCTGGCCCGTACTGACCGCCCCGATGAGGACCGTGTCAGCCCACGGCCGGTCCAAGGCGGCCGCAAGGGCGACCGCGTCCGGCCCGACACCGTGCCTGTGCGCGACCTTCTGTACGGCCTCCAGGGGCTGTACGGCCAACCTCCCGTTGGCAAGGACCTCCTTCAACAACACGTGCACACCGGCCTCGTGCGCGTCACGAAGCGCCGTCCCCACGGAGGGCTCAAGCACGTTCCAGGTGGACTGGACCGTACTGAACAACCTCTGCCCGTCCACCTCCAGCTCCAAGGCCCTGCGAACGGTGTCGGCCTGTCGGGGACCGGAGGTTGAGAACCCGATGCGAACGCCATGCTGCGCGGCTTCGGCAAGGGCGGCCTGCAAAGCCTTGTCCTGGAACAGGGGACTTTCCACCGTGAGCGAATGCACCTGATAGACCGCAAGTGCCTCGCCAAGGAAGCGAAGCGTTTCCGCGTACTGGTCTCTGAAACGAGAAAGGCTGTGCTCTTTGACCTCGTGCACGGTGGCGTCCATCCGCCAATCCCCGACGTAGGTGTAGCCCCATTTGCTGGACACCGTCACGTCACGATGCCCACGCTCGGCAAGCCACCCACCGAGGAATTCCTCGGACAGCCCATATGACCGCGCGGCGTCCACCCATCGGAGACCCGCCAGGTAGGCGGCGTCCAGCACCTCCCAGGTCGCCCGGCGCAGATCGTCGACACCGCGTTGTGCCGGCAGCTCTTGAACGCGGCCCACGTTGATGTACGCGGGCCTCCCCAAGGCCGCCAATCCCATCCCCAAACGCCGTATAGCGCTCATATCCCCCACCTTTGCCGCCGCTGCGGATGGGTTATCCACAGAACGTGATTCCAGTGTTGCGGTCACGGTGCGCCGATGATGCTGGAGCCGTTCGTACGCGCAAGCAAGGAGAGTAGATCATGCGGACGGAGACGGAATCTCGCACGGGTATCGGCTTCCGGCAACTCGCCTCGCACCTCGGAGTCGCCGACTGGCAACTGCGGCTGGCCCGGGAACATGGGCTGATCCCCGAGCCGGACCTCAACGGCCGGTGGACGGCCGAACTGGCCGGGCGGTGCCGCAGCCGCGCCTCCCAGATCGTGGCCGCCTTCGGAGACGAACCACCGGTGGGGGCCGGCAAGGCCGCGGCACGCCTCGCCCTGCGGCTGCGCCTGGACGTCGAAAAGGCCGACATCGAAGTCCTCGTGGCCCGTGGCGACCTCACCCTCGTGGGCCACTACCAGCGAAACCCGATCTACCTTCTGCGTGACCTGGACGCGCTTGACGCGGGCGGAGTCGCCGAGGTCGTCGCAGCCCGCAAGGGCCCGCTCCTCGACCGGGTCGACGTACGGGGCGCCGCCCTCGTGCTGGGCTGGTCCAAAGGCATCTTCGCCCGGATCGCAGCCGAACGCGGGCTCGTCGCAGACCAGCTCGGCCGCTATGCCCTGGCCGACGTCCGCGCCCTGGCCGACGACGCCGACCTCGACACCCGAGTACGTGCCGAACAAAGCGAGCAAGCCTTGGTCCGTGCCCGCCGCAACGAGAAACGCCACGAGGACGCTCTCCGCAACTGGATGCTGCGCTGCACCGCTTACCTCGACGGCACGGCAGAGGATCCGCCCGACGCGCTTGCCGTGTCCCGATCCCTGAAGGCCATCACCACCGCCCGATCCACCCTCGCATCACGGACAAGCTGAAAGTCGGCCCCGCATGCCGCAGATCCTCAGAATGTTGAATCTCGTCCTGGCTTTGTCCACGCGAACACGGAGGTGTGGGAGGTCAGCGGCGTTTGCGGCTGGACTTGCGGACAAGGGAGGTGTTCATGGAGCGATGGCGCCGAAGGGCCGCGTTGAGGCGGTCGCGGGCCTCGGTGCGGGACATCGCTGGGAGTCGTTCAGGCAGGGAGTCACCGAGGGCGGGGGAGGCGTTGACGAGACCGTCTTCGTCCACGGTCGCCGTCTCACCGGGCCAGTCGCCCAGCAGGATGGCGGCGAACTCCCCGGGGTGGCGCTCGTGAATCTCGTTGATCTGGTCCGTGTTGGTTCCGCAGTCGGCCACCAGCAGGAGGCGCCGTCCCTGTGAGCCTCCGGTGTTGCGGCGGATCGCCAGCTCGGTCTCCAGGTAGGCGAGCGCGGAGTCGAGGTTGCCGGGGATGAACAGCGCTGTGCCGGTCTCGTCCAGCAGCTCGTCCTCCGACAACCCGAACAGGGCGGTGGAGTCGGGCCGGGGGATGATCACGAGCGTGGTCTCGCCGCACTCTTCGAGCGCGATGAGCGTGAGTACCCGAGCGGAGGCCGCGGCACCGGGTCCGGTCAGGCCGAGGACGGGAAGCGCGAACGGGTCGATGGTCGGTCGATAGGTGAAGCCCGTACCCGGATCGGCCGGTGACGGCGTGGGCACGAAGAAGGAGGAGTTGCCGACCGCGAGGAGACGGCGGCGTAGCGGGTAACCGATGGCGGCCGCCGCCGGAAGGAGGAGCCCGAGCAACAACAGCGGCTGGAGCGAGGTCGTCTCCGCGGACTCCCTGACCAGGGTCTGCGTGGGCGTCGGTGATGGGGGGAGGGGGGTGGGAACGGGGGAGAGCGGCACCACGGGCCGTGGCGGGGTCCGCTTCGCTGTCTTGGGTGAGGCAGGAGGCGGAGGGATCCGGTTCGCCTTCTTGGGAGGCCGCTTCTTGAAATGGCGCTCCAGATAGGCACGGTGGTGCTTCTCCCGCATCGCCCGCCACGCCTCACGGCATTCCCACCACGCCTGCCTGTCGCCTGTCCGCAGGGCGGTGCGGCACTCGGGCGGGATGCTTCTGGGCGGATGGGGGTGGCTTTCGGCGTTCGCGGGAACGGCCAGGCCGAACGAGGTGGCGCCGACCATGGCCACACAGCCCAGCAGCCCACATGCGCAGCGCACCAACTCGCCGATCGCGCCGGTGCGTCTCGGGTCTGCCAGCAAGCGGTTCATCTTCGCCCCGGGGGATCGAGGTGGTCAGCGTTCAGGTGGCCGATCATAGCCAGTCTGGCTACGGAGCGTTGACATTTGGTCACACTCATCTCATGTCGCGGCGCGCCCCGCCATCACCCTCGGCCCGCATCACCTTGGGCGAGACTGATCAGGGGAGCCCTGCCGGGTACGGGTTGGCTCACACTTCCCCGAGTCATCCCCTCGCGGTGCTTTCGTGGGCATTGCTGGTGACTCTGAGCAACGGGCACTGCCGCTACATCGCTGGTCCTGGCTTGGCAGAGGGCGAGGATCCGATGCTGGTCGGACCCGTGCCGGGGAGTGCCATGGAAACCGGTCCTGGCGGCCAGCGACCGGAGTGACCAGTTCGATCAATCAGCCGGGTCTCCCCTGCACCATCCACATGACCCTTGGTGGCGGGGTCATCGGGACATCTGCGGGGGGCATGATGCTGATGGTTTTGGGGCTGTCGGTTCTTATGTGGACGGTCGTGGTTCAGGGGGTCGGCTGAGGCTCCGTTGGTGGTCGGGGCCGTGTCGGAGAGCGATGTGGATGCCGGGTTCTGAGGGCCGGCGGCCGGGGCGGTCGGCTTGACCAATCAGCCGGACGATCCGTACGGCCTTGGTGGCGGGGGCGTTGGGACGGTCTGGGGGGATCGTGACGCTGATGGTGTTGGGCTTGCTGGTTCTTGTGCGTGGGCGTTGTGGGTTGATGGAGGACGTGGTGGTGGTTGGGCCTGTACCGGGGAGTGATGTGGAGGCCGGGGTCTGACGGTCGGCGATCCGCGGATGGCTGGGGTCCTTCTCGGGTGTGAGGGTTGCGTGTGGTGTCGCTTGTTAAGTGGGGCGACCTGGCGTCTTGCTGGTGGGCGGCGTTTTGGGCGCAGGTGGCTCTGGCGGTTGTTGGGAAGCGGCGGACAGGAGGTGAACGCACTAGGTAAGGTCCCTGTCACCCGCAGTTATTTCTGCAGTGCCATGCTCTGGCTCGCATACGGAGGGGCCACTGCCGACGGGGGTGATGGGGTGCGGCGGGACTCGGTGGCGCTCACCCGGGAGCGACCGTGCGGCGGACGACGTGCGGTCCCGTGGCCAACAGTCGGTAGTGGACGCTCTACGGCGCCGGCGCCGTCGGGTTCGTGGCTTCGGGGCCGGAGACGGCATGCAATCACGGTGAGATGAGAAAGGTGATGGCATGTGCCGACTGTTCGGTATGAGTACGGGCGGCCCCCGTGTCCAGGCGTCCCACTGGCTCATGGACGCGCCCCGCAGCCTGCGCGTGCAGAGCCACCGGATGCCGCATGGCGCCGGGCTCGGCTGGTTCTCGCTGGGGCATGAGCCGGTTCGCGACCGCGCGCCGCTCGCCGCGTTCGAGAGTCCCGACTTCGCCCTGCATGCCGGCAACGTGGTCTCCCATACGTTCGTGGCCCACGTCCGGGATGCGTCCGTGGGCGGGCTGACCGTCCACAACTGCCACCCGTTCGTGATGAGCGACCGGCTGTTCGCCCACAACGGGGTGGTGAAGGGACGGCAGGAGCTGCTCTCCTGGCTGACCGAGCTCGAATGCGCCCATGTGGCCGGGGAGACCGATTCCGAGGCAGTGTTCGCCTACCTCACCGCCGAAATCCGTAAGCGTGGCGACACCACGGAGGGGATCGTGGAGGCGGTGCGGCGCATCGGTGCCAGCCTGCCGGTGTTCTCCCTCAACCTGCTCCTGGCCGAGTCGGGACGGCTCTGGGCCCTGCGTTACCCGGCATCGAACGAGCTATGGGTGCTGTCCCCTGGCAAGGGCGGGATGAGCGGTCCGGGGGAGGAGGCGAACGGAAGAGCCGCGGTGCCCGCTGTGGTCGTCGCGAGCGAGCCGATGGACGACCACCCCGGCTGGCGCCTCCTGGACCCGGGGGAGCTGCTGATCGTGGACGGGCTGGAGGAGACGTCGCTCTTCCCTTTCGGTCCTCTGCGGCACCCCCTGAGCCGCGCCGATCTGTCGTTGCGCGAGGCCGCGTCCCAGGGGGTCGCGCCCACCCCGCACAAGCTCATCCCCGCGTCGCCGCGGCCGCCGCTCTCCCCCGTAACGCTGCCGGAGGGGCAGGTGACCTTCACGCCCGGCACGATCGGCCTTCCGGACGGCAGGTCGATGGTCACCGATTCCTAGGCGAGGGATGTGCCGGTACGCCGTCGGCGCGCAAGGGCGTCCCGAACGCCCTTTCCCCTTGGACGCACAGCGCTTGCCGTAGGGGGATTGGTGTGTTCCGTGGCCAGTTGTGGCTGTCACCTGGGCAGTCATCGGCTTCCGCCTTGGAACGAATTGGACAGGCAGGGACGTCATCTGGGTAGGGGGCGGCGAACGTATCTGAGGTGTGAACGTGTCCGGTACTGGAGCCTCGACAGGAGCCGGGGGGATCTCGGCCCTCCCGCCGGTGCGGTCACACGTGCTGCTTCGGCCGCCGTCCCCATGCGGTGGTCCCGAGGAGGGCCGCCGCGAAGGGCCGCCCAAGGTGGGCGTCCGACGAGATGTCGAGGGGGCGATGCGGTTCAAGAGGATTGCCCGCTGCCGGAAGTCCCGCCAGAGCGGCCCCGGACGATCCCCGGTCCGCCCGTGGCAACCGTCCGGTAAAGCCCGGACGGGGCTCGGGACGGCGCCGCGACCAGGGCGAACGCGGAGCCGCGAACAGTGGTTCCGGTGGGAGCCGTGGGGGTGGAGCCGCGCGCCGCACAGGGCGGGGGCGATGGTCGCCCGCGAGCGGCAAGGGGACGGGGTGTCGGGTAACGACACGCCGTTGGCCATGGAAAAGACCACCAGTGGCCGGTCTTGTGTCGTTTCGCGCGGCATTGCGGGCGGATTTTCGGGGATTGTGTACGTTGGGTAGATCAACAGTGCCGTGAGCTGCGGAAATGATCTCGTCGGCCCACCGTGGCCGGCCTGGTTCAGCTCGCGCATGGGAGTCAGGAGGTACTCGTGGCCCGCACTCTGGCGAGGGGCACTCGTGTGACCGGTGCCGAACGCACGCGGCTGGCGGCGGAGCTCGCCCCCCGGTACGCCGCAGGTGAAAGCATCCGGGACCTGGCCGCCGAGACCGGCCGGTCGTACGGATTCATCTACAACGTTCTCAAGGAAGCGGGCGTTCCGCTGCGCGGGCGAGGTGGCAACACCCGCCGGCGGAGGAGCTGACAAGGCGTGTTCCCCCCAGCTCCCAGGGGGAACGCGGTCGCCGCGCCGCGGTGGCGGTCAGGGCGGTCCCTGACGTCCCGCCACTTCGGAACGCGCGCTGAGGCTGGCCATGTCGGCCGCCGCGCGCCCGGCGGCCCAGCCCTCGTGGTTGGTGACCGAACGGGTGCGGCCCTGGACGAGGTTGGGGAACATCGCCGCGACGGCGTCGTCGACGGCCTGGTCGCGTGCGGCCAGGACGGGCAGCAGGGCGTCGCGTCCGGCGGTGTCGGCGGCCGCGCGGTCGGCCGCTTCGCGAAGCCGCTCGCCGATGCGGGCGGCGTAGGCGTTGAGGAACGCGTGACGGAACGAGCGGGTGCGTGACCTGCCCGCCGCGTCCCGGCGGGTGCCCGCGTGGACCATCGCGGTCGTTCCCTGGACCAGCAGCGAGGTGAACAGCATCTCGACCGCCGTGAGATCGGCGGGGAAGCCCAGAACCGTGGAGAAGCCGAGTTCCCGGTGCCAGACGGCCCGGCACCGGTTCGCGTCGGCGACCACGGTGAGCAGAGCCGCTTTGGGGCCGTCGTAAGGGTTCTCCACGGGTATGCGGCGGCCGGCGGGTTCCGAGCCGGTTCCCGATTCGGCGTCCAGCAGCGCATGGTCGATGCTGTGCCGCGCCATCAGTTCCTGGGCGCGGGCACTGAGCGCTTCGGCCTCCTCGGGGAACTCGGTCGACTCCGCCTTGGCCAGCAGCGCCCGGACCTTGCCGAGCATGCGTTCGTCCACCTGCCCCAGGGGCGGACGGCCGAGCGCCCGCACCCCCGTACCCGCTCCCGTTCTCGCGTGCGCCGCGTCAGCCGCGTTGGCGGTCCCGGGCCGCGGCCCGATCGGGACGAGTCGTGGCAGCGCGAGCAGCAGTTCGAGCAGTTCGAGGGCGCAGATGATGAGGCGGGCGGCTTCGGTGCGTTCGCCGTGGCGTGGTCCGTCCAGGGGGTAGGGGCCTTGCCACCACACCTTGGCGCCGATGGCGGCGAGCTGGCTGCGCCAGTGGTCGTCCACGGTGGACGGGGGGTACGCGCGCATTTCCGAGGCGATGGCGTCCACGGCCAAGCGCTGGTGAGGTGAGGCAAGGCGACGCGCGACGTACCGGACGAGGTCCGCAGGCTGCCAGCCACGCTCCCAGGCGACCGTCACCCCCCGTTCCAGGCGGGCCATGAGGGCGGGGCCGGTTCGCGGATCGGAGGCCAGAGCGGCGATGCAGGACTCCAAGACCTCGGGCCGCCACTGCGCCGAACCCTCTGGATGCGCCGAACGAGCCGAACGCAGCCGCAGCGCTTCGGTCAGAAGGTCCTCAGGTGGGCGTGCGGCGGCTCTGTAGGAACGATGCGGCTCTTCAGGGGGAGGCGGGGCGCCGCGGGAAGGCGTGGAGCCGTTCCCATCGGGGAACGGCCTCTTCTTCCTCACGAAGCCTGTCCACCAAGGGGACTCCCCCACGACACCTCCGTTCCACGAGCCTTCCGGCATCCTGCCACGCCCCGTCCGGCGCGCGCGCCGCAAACGGGGTCGGAGGACATGGATCAGGTGGGCTCGTCCCCGTGAAGCTCCTCGACCACGACGCTCTGGTAGGCGCGGGAGGTGTCGGGGACGTAGGTCAGGCGGGCCAGCGCCTTCCCGTGCCGGTCGCGGATCTCGAAGTGGTAGCCCTCCTCGGACACCGCCCCGCCGACGTGCGCGACCGCCTGGTCATGGCGGAGCCGGCACATCGTGTCGACCTTCTCCAGCGCGACCTTGAGGCTGTGGGCGTCGCTGATGAGCCGGGCCGGCTCGCTCGTCTCCCAGATCTCGAACATGGGCCGCGTCCTGTCGACGATGGGGGTCGTTAGCGGGGTTTTCCGGATATGTGAGGTAGCTTGCGCCCGATCCTTGGGCGGTGCAATGAGGGCAGGTCTCGGATTGATCACTATTCGGAGTCGTCCGGGGTCGTAGCGTCACGGCGTGCCAAGGGGCGGTTTCGGGGGCCGTACGGGGCACGTTCGTCACTGTGGGTGCGTGGAGGTCGGGGTGCGCTGGAACGGGCGTGGTCTGGCCTGTCGTCCGCGACCACGCTCGCGAGCGGAGCGGGAGGACCCGTACCCCGCCGTGTCCGTGGACGGCCGGTGGGTAACCTACGCTCAATTCGCCCTTCCGTCCAGGCGATGATCCATTCCACCGGGGCGACCGTGGGCGGGAGGCGGAATGGCCTTTCGCGTAGCGGGAAATGGGCCGGATCGAGGAGTCCAAGGATGGATCTGCGTCTCAACGGGCATGGCCTCGTCCTCCGCAGGTGGAGGGAGGACGACCTGCCCACGATGGTGGAGCTGTTCGACGACCCCGACATCGCCTACCGGACACCGCTGGCCTCGCCGTTCGACCTCGCCGCAGCCCGCGCCTATCTCGATAAGGCGCACCGGCTCTATGTAGAGGGGCAGCGCATTCAACTGGCCATTACCGAAGAGGGCGACGACCGTCCTTTGGGCGAGGTCCTATTCAACCGTGCCGGCCGGACCATCGGATACGGTATAGGCGCCGCGCATAGGAGACGACGGCTCGCCGTACGGGCCGTTCAGGTGCTGACCGACTACGCCCACCGGCGGCTGGGCCTCCCGCACGTCTACTTGGAGATCGAGCCGGACAACGACCCGAGCAAGGGCGTGGCACGAGCCGCCGGCTACCGCCCCACCGGCAGATCCCCCCAACCTGTCACCGACAAGGGCCGCGTCTACACCCTCGAAACCTGGGTCCACGACGCCCCGGCCGCTCCGTAAACCTACGCGCCCGCTCTGCTCGGACACCCATACCTTCTCGGCCGATCCGGCGGCACGCCTGTTGGGGGGCGGGGCGCGGTCGGCTCAAGTCGTGGACGGGCGTGCCTGGGTTGGTGGGTTCGCCTCCGGTCTGAGGTAGGGCGTTCCGAGAGCGGGTTACTTAGCGGAAATGGACGACTGCCAATCGTGAGTGGTTGGCACCTCTTGGTAGTGGTTTCTGTGCGTTCTGTGCTCGCCTCGCGGGACGGAACAAAGTTCCAGAAAAAGGTTGGAGACCGGAGTCGGCCGCGGGGAAGGGGCGTCCCGGGATTGCGAGGGCGACGGAACGCCGCCGGTCATCGCGTGGTTTTTGGTGCGCAGGCAGGTTCGGGCGAGGGGTGGCCGGGGTACGAGGATGGCGCGATGAACGACTGTCTGCACGTGCATCGGCCCTTGCACATGCACGACATTCCTAGCAGGATTACCCAGGACCCCCGCACGTGAACTCCCCGGAGATCGCGATGAACGCACACTTGAGTGACAGCGACCGACAGGCGCTGCGGCTTGCCCACGACCTTCGCGAGGAGTTGCGGCAGGCACTGCCCAGGCAGGTCGTCACCCCTTCGGTCTCCCCGTTCGTCGACCCTTCGGGACGTCCCAGCGTGCTGATGCGGATGGACGAGGCCACGGCGCGGGCCATGATGGCGCTGCTGATGTCGCAGCGCGCCGAGATCGGGCAGGCGCCGCCGGAGACCCGGCGCGCGGACGGCTCGCATGTGCCGCCGGCCCCCGGTCAGGCGGTGCCTCCGCAGCAGCAACCTCCCGCCCCGGACTTCTCCGGCTCGCCGCAGTTCGCACCCGCCGCCGGCTACGCTCCGGCGACCGGCTACGCCCAGGCTCCCCAAACGGGTCCTTCGGCGCTCCTGCCCACGGCGTTCCCCACCTACTGACGCGTTCCGACCGGCCCGGACGTCGCTGCCGTCAGGGCGCCGGGCTCCTCGACCCGGTGCGCCCGCGGCCCGAGGTCGCGGGCCGCCCGCTCGGCGCGCCGTCGCGGCGCCCCCGACCGGCCGGGCACGGCCACGTCACCGGCGTCGACGCCCGCACGCGTCCGAGGGCTCTTGTACGGAGACGCCGGTCGCGTCGGCCGAACAGTACTCTCAGGCCACTCCTAGGCCGTCCAGACGGCCTTGACCGCTTCGACGATCGAAGGGACCTGGTCGCGCCCGGCCCTCGCCGCCGCGGCGCGGAACCGCGGGTCCAGCGAGTTGCCGCCGAAGGCCGCGCGGGTCCTCCTGTCCGGAGTGATCATCGCGACGCCGGCCCCGGTGCGGCGGAGGGCGGCGACCTGGCGTCCGACGCCGGCGATGGGACCGAACCCGGCGGTGGTGGGCGCCAGCACCACGACGCCCCGGTGTCCCGCCGCCAGATCCACGTTCGCCGCCGAGCGCACACCTCCGTCGATGTAGCGGCGGCCGTCGATCGTCACCGGCGGCCAGACGCCCGGGACGGCGCAGCTCGCCCCTACGGCGTCCACGAGGCTCGCGCCGGAGGCGCCGTCGAAGACGGTGAAGGCGCCGGTGGCCGCCTCCACCGCGGTGATCTTCAACGGACGCGCGGGCCAGTCGCGGACCGGGAGACGGGACTCGATCACGGCGCGGCGCTCGGCCTCGGGCACCGTGCGGGCCGCCAGCGCCATCCGCCCGATGCGCGCCCCCACCTGCCGGGGCGTACGGGACGTCAGCGCGGCCAGCGCCCAGCGGGCCAGGACGGCACGGCTCACGCGGGCGAAGGGCTCGCCGTCGGGACCGGCGAGCTGCGCCTGGTAGCGGGCCTCGGGGTCGATGCCCGAGGCGACCTGGGCGCCGACAAGGGATCCGGCGGAGGTGCCGACCACCAGGTCCGCTTCATACAGGTCCACTCCGGCCTCGGCGAGGCCGGAGATGACGCCCCATTCCCAGGCGATGCCGGTGATCCCGCCGCCGCCCAGGACGAGGGCCCGGCCGCCCGGCGCGGTGTGGCGCGCGTCCATCACTCGTACGGGTTGCTGGGCTTCTCGATCAGTTCGACGGAATGTCCCTGCAACTCGTGCAGGCCGCTGACCACCCTGCCTCCCGCCGGGGGACGCCAGACGCCCACGACCCGGACCCACGCGTCGGCGGACGGGCGCTTGAGGCCGTGCACCACCACGGAGAACGGCACCGCGTCGCCCGCGCAGCAGGCCATCTTCAGCCTGGTGACCTGCCATCCGCCGCCGTCCCCTCGGGGCGTCACGAACCCGGTCAGCTGCACCGGCACGCCCTGGAGGGTCATGGCCTGCCCGGTCTGCGCCTCGAACGAGCGGCCGATGAACTCGCCCATGGTCATCGGGACCGGCCGTCCCGTCCTGGGCAGCTCGCCGTAGCCCGAGGCGGGCGCCGGCGGCGGCTGCGCCTGGCGGCCGGTGTCGCGGGACGCGGTGAACGACCCGAGCGCGGGCGGCGCCACGACGAAGATCGCCACCACGGGCAGGCACATCAGCCAGGCCACCCGCGGGCCACGGCCCCCATGGTCATGCGTCCCGTGGTCATGGCCCGTGCGGGACCCGTGGCCGCCCGTCTCCGAAGGGGTGGCACGCCATTCCCGGCGAAGACCGGAGGCGCCCAGGACGAGGAGGGCGGTGGCCGCGGCGATCAGGAACGGGCGGAAACCGGGGCGGACGTAGTTGACGTACTCGCCGGTGGCCGTGATCCAGAACACGGCGGCGGCGATGGCGATCAGCAGCAGGTTCTGGCCGGCCTTCGTCACAGCAGGACGCCTCCGGCGACGGCGCTGACCGCCACGGCCAGCACGAAGGTCAGGGGAACGAACCGCACCGCGAACCGGCGGCCGAAGAAGCCGGTCTGCAGGGCGATCAGCTTGAGATCCACCATCGGGCCGACGACCAGGAACGCCAGCTTCGCGGTGGGGGAGAACTGGCCGAGGCTCGCGGCGACGAACGCGTCCGCCTCCGAGCAGATCGACATGAGCACCGCCAGCACGGCGAGCACCAGGACCGACAGCCAGCCGATCCCGGCGACGCCGCCGACCCATTCGGAGGGGACGGCGACGTTGATCGTGGCCGCGGCGGCGCCGCCGACCACCAGGAAGCCGCCCGCGTGCATGATGTCGTGCCGCATCGCCTGCCGGAACGCGTCCCAGCGCGCGGCGGCGCCGGTTCCGGCGTGCGGGCGGCACGGGATCCGGATCCATTCGCCCCGGCCGAACAGCAGCCACGCCCAGCCCGCCAGGACGGCCACGGCCAGCGAGGCGGCGAACCGTCCCAGCACCATCTCGGGCGAGTCCGGGAAGGCGACGGCGGTGGCGGTCAGCACGATCGGGTTGATCGCCGGGGCGGCCAGCAGGAAGGTCAGGGCGGCGGCCGGGGCCACGCCCCGCGCCATCAGCCCACCGGCGACGGGCACCGAGGCGCACTCGCAGCCGGGGAGGACCGCTCCCATCGCGCCCGCGACGGGGACCGCGGCCCCGGGACGGCGGGGCAGCGCCCTGTTCCAGAACGCGGCCGGGACGAACGCCGTGATCGCGGCGGACAGCGCCACGCCGAACACCAGGAACGGCAGCGCCTGCACGCAGATCGCCACGAAGATCGTCGTCCATGCGTCCAGGGCGCGGGCGTCGATCAGCGGGGCCAGCCAGGCGCGGCCGGCGGCGAGGAGGGCGGCCAGCGCGGCGAAGCCCCAGGCGGCCTTGGTGCCGGGCGCCGCCGGAGGGGCGCCCCATCCGTCCGGGGGGAACGGCTCGTCGTCCCAGCCGAGGCCGCCGGTCCGGGTGCCGGTGCCGGTGGCGGTGGTGCGAAGCGATCCGCGTGACGCTCCCGGCGCGGCCGTGGAGGGTCCGGAGGGATCGGTCATGCGCGTCATGGTGCCACAAGGCGGCGGCGGAGCAGGCGCCGAATCGGCCGGAAACCCTTGCCCGTAAGGGGATCCGGCGACTTTACCGAGCCGTGGGCGAGGCATGGGAAGGGGCGCAGAAGGGCACGGAACGGCACCCGGCCGCCCGCAACTTTTACCTTTCGAAAGGTAAAGGAATGGGCGATATGGCCAAGATGGTGCAATCCTGCGTATACTCGACGCCAGGTCTTGGCCGGACCTTGACCTGGTAAGACGCAGAGCCGTCGCGTGCCCGCCCGCCAGGCGGGATCCTTCTCGGCCAGCCGCGGCCACCCCCATGCATGGCCGCCTCCGGATGAGCCACAGAACGCTCCCGGACGGTATTGCGGCGGCCTTGAGCCGTTCATATCCGCATGCAACGGAGGACCCGACTTCGGCCCTCCGGTGGACGTCTATGGCTTGTCCCCCGCTGAATCAGTTCGCGTAACGAAACGCAACGAGGCGTTCCGAGCGTGACCCGTATTCGGTCACGCGCCTTGTACGCGAACGCGTTCCGCCATGCGCGCATGCGCGGATCTTTCATTCGCGGGTTCCCACCAACGCGGCGTTCTGCGCATCCCGAGCTCGACGCTCGGAGCCGTTTCCCCAGCCCTGCAAGGCCGCGCCGACCGGCCCCGTCGCCCCCTCGTGACTCCGCCGATCCGGCGCGAAACGGCCGTCCTGACCGCCGACCAAAGGATTCTTCATGGAGAAGCGATCGATCAATATCCTCATGACGGGCGTCACCGGCACCTGCCTGGCAGGCATGCTGGCGGCCGGCGTGGCCTTCGCGAGCAGCGACGACGGCGTCCAGCAGATCACCCCGTCCAAGGAGCCGATCGCGGCCCGGCAGGACCTCGCCGGGCAGAAGGACCCCAAGGCCGCGAGCCTGCCGGAGGAGGCCGGCGGCACGGCCACCAAGAAGCTCACCCCCGGAACCACCTCCGTGCCCACCTCCGTGCCTACCTCCAAGCCCACTAAGAAGCGCGCCCAGAAGGCGCTGCTCACCGGCACGACCACCGCGTCCTACTTCTGGGACGACGGCTCGGGCATCGCCGGTGACACGGGGGCGCCCGCCAGCGGCAAGCCTATGCAGAAGGGCATGTTCGCCAGCCCCAGCTGGCCCCTGTTGACCAAGGTCAAGGTGACCTACAACGGTCGGAGCGTCATCGGATTCGTGGGCGACCGCGGCCCTGGCGAGCCCTCGCACCGCGGCATCATGCTCGACCTGGACACCTACACTTTCCGTTACCTGCTCGATGGCAAGAAGCCGAAGAGCAACTACAACGCCGGTACGTCGCAAGGCCACCTGAAGGGCGTCAAATACGAGGTCCTTCAGTGGGGCAGCGGCCCCGGCAAGAAGGGCAAGCCTCAGCCGTTCGGTTCCTGAGCGGTGAAGGCCGGATCCAACAGAGCAAAGACGCGAGAACGCCCCGATGGTCCGCTCTATCGGGGCGTTCTCGCGTTCCCATGAGAGGCGCTCTCGCCTCGAAGAACCGCTGTGCGGACCCGTTCTGGGAGGCCGCTGTGCAACGCCACGCGCGTGCATGATTACGGTGCGTCGTGTTCCGGTTCGGTTACGGACGACCTCGACCGGAATCTCACCGTTTCCCCTGCCGCGTCTAATGCTCCAAGGCCGTTCGCAAGCCTGGGAGGTGGCCGCTGATGCACCGGCGCGAGTGCCCGGTCTGCCGGAACCCGATCGGGGAGACCGATCCATCGTGCGCGACGTGCGGACTGCGGTTGGAGGGACCCCTCGCCGAGGACCTTCTGCGGATCCACGCAGAGTTCCTGGATACCGAGGCGGCGCTCAGGGACCTGCAAGAGAGACGCCTGGAACTGGAGCAGCACCGCGACGGCCTGATCAGGCGCGGCTCGCTGATCGTGGCCCGCCTGCGCGGCGAGCGGGAGCACGGCCAGGTCGCCGCCCCCGTTCCGGCGGCGGCCCCCGCCGCGGCTGCCGTGCCGCTTCAGCCCATGCCCGCCGCGCCGCCTCAGCCCACCCCTGCCGCGAAGCCCCAGCCCACCCCCGCCGCTCCGTATCCGGCCGAGCCTGCCGAGCGCGGGCCGCGGCGGGACCTTTCAGGGTTCGCGGTGCAGAACCTGCTGCTCCTTCTGGGCGGCCTTCTCCTGGGCATAGCGGCGATCGTGTTCACGGTGGTGAGCTGGGGCCACCTCGGCATCCGCGCCGCGATCCTGGCCACCGCCACCGTGGGCACGCTGGCCTCCCCCTGGCTGCTCGTACGGCGGCGGCTGCAATCCACGGCCGAGACGATCGCCTACATCGGCCTGGTGTTCATTCCCCTGACCGGCCTCGCCGTCGTCAACGCGGTCTCGGGCCAATCCAACGCACCCGAGGAACTGTCCGTCCCAGGCTCGGGCAACAGCGGATGGTGGGTCGCCGCCGGGGCCTCGGCTGCCGTCGCCGTCCTGTGGGCGGGCTACGCGCGTGTGGCCCCTCTGCGGTTGCCCGCGCCCACGGCGGTTGCGATCGCCCAGGTGCCGTTGCCCCTCGCGGCCGTCGCCGCCGGTCCGACACCCACGGGGGTCGCGCTGGCGCTGGTGGCGACGGCGGCCCTCGACCTGCTGATCTGGCTGCGCGGCGGATCCGCCCCGGAACGCGCCGTCGCCTCGGCCGCGGGCCTCATGGCCGGTGTCGGTGGTGCGGGGACGGCGCTCACCGCGTCCTTCATGGCGTCGTCGCCGGCCGACGGCGCGCGGGCCTCCGGGGTGCTCGCCCTGGCCGCGCTCCTCTCCGCCGGTTGCGCCTGGCTCCTGAAAGACCACGTCGAGCGCGGCCTGGCCTCCGGGCTCTCCGCGACGTGCCTTGTGGCCGCCTTCGCCGCTCCGGCCGCCGAGGCGCTCTCCAGTGGGTGGGCGGTGGCGCCGTACACCGCGTCGGCATGCCTCGTGCTGGCAGGGACGCGAAGGGCGCCCGAACGCCTCCGCCTTGGCGCCACCCTCGCCTCCCTGGGCGCCCTCGCCCTGACCGTCCTCCTGGTCGTGCCGGACGTCCTGCTGACCGCCACCGTGCCCTTCACCGCCGCGGTGGACGCCTCGTCCTGGAACCAGGACGGCCCCTACGGCACGCTCGGCCTCGATCAGCCGGGGATCGGCTACGAGGCGGCGCCGCTCGTCCTGGGAGCCGCGGCGATCGTCGCGCTGCTGCTGCCGCGGCTGCTGACGTGGCCGGTGCCGGACGCGGCGACCCGCCCTGCCGGTCTCGCGCTGGCGACCTCAGCCGTGCTGGTCCTTCCGGCGGCGGCCGAGGTTCCGTACGCGGTGTCCGTCGCGGTGGTGCTCGCCCTTGCGCTGGCCTTGCTCGCCCTCGCGACCTGGGTGAGGAGCGCTTCCCTCGCCATCGCCTCGACTTCGCTGGGCGCCTACCTCGCGGCCTTGGCGTTCGTGTGGGCGGCCTCGGAAGAGACGGCGTCCCTGGTGGGGGCGAGCGTCATCATGGTGGCGTTCCTGGCATGCGCGTTCCCCGCGCGCACGGCCGTGGCGCAGTCGGCCATGGCAGCGGGGACGGTGCTCGGCACGACCGCGTTCCTGGTGGTCCTTTGGACCGTCCTTGACTGGGACAGCGAGTCGCTCGTGGCCGCGTGGCTGGGAGTACGGCTCGTCGCGATGCTCGTGGCGCTGCCCACCGGCGGCCCCCCGCGCGTCCTCGCCCGCGCCGTGGTGGGTTCGCGCCGCACCCTGCGCACGATCGTCCTCGGTGCCGCCTTCGCCGTCTTGCGTGTTGTGCCGCCCGGTGCGGCCCTGCGTGCGCGCCGCCCCGCACAGGCGATCGCCCTCGACATCTCCTCGGCGGTCATCACGACCGTTCTGATCGTGCTCCTGCTGAGCGACGCCGGGAGCGGCGATCCGGAGCGCCTGACGGTCCTGAGCCTGGTCCTGGCCGTCACCGCCGTGATGGCCGCCGTGTCGGCCTGGTCGCTACGGCGGGTGGGGCTGCCCAGCGCCTTCTCGCTGGGGGAGTCCTACGTCTTCGCGGCCCTGGCGCCGCTGCCGCTGAGCGATTCCTTCTTCCCCGCGCTGTTCGGCCCGTACGGCTGGGTGGTCGCAGGAGCGTGGGAAGGCGCACCGGAGAGCGCGCGTGCCGCGCTCGGCCCCGACACCACCTGGACGGTCCAGCCCGCCCTCCTGCCCGTTCTGCTGATAGCCGCGGTCGCAGCCGTGTCGGCCGCCGCGGTGCACAAGGGACGATGGGCCGCGCTGGGAGTCGCCCAGGTGGTCGTCCCGGTCGCGGTGGCCCCGATACCGCTCGCGGCGAACCTTCCCTACTGGGCAGCCCTCGTCTTCCTGGTGGCCCTGACGACGGCCCTGGCGCTCTGGGCGGCGATGAATCGGACCGCCGCGGGAGGAGCGGCACTGTGGACGGCCACCCTCGCGGTGTCCTGGTCGCTGGCCGACCGTACCGCCACCCTGGCTGTACTGGCGGCGCTCGCCATCGCCTGCGTGGTGTGCGCGCTCCGTGGCGGGCGTTCCCCCGTCGCCTCGGTGGCCTCGGGCGTCGCGACGCTGGCGTTGGGCGCGGAGGGAGCGGCCGCCGCGCTGGCAGGAGACCTGCCCGCGCGGCACGCGGCCTTGGTCGTCCTCGCCATCGCGGTGCTCGCCGTCCGGGCCGGCGCGCTCCTCGACAGGGAACCGGCCCGCGACACCACACCCGACGGTGACGGGTCGGCCGGAACGCCGGACGAGACACGGCATCCCCGGCGGCTCCCCAGGTTCTCCTACGCGCTCGACATCGCCGCTCTGCTGCTGTGGTGCGCGGCCCTTGCGATGACCAGCGCCCATGTAGAGCAGATGACGCTCGTCATGTCGGTGGGCGCCCTCACGGCCGTCATGGCGGCGGGTGGGCCGCGGATCGCGTCCGCCCGCCCGCCCGTGCTCGCCTCCGCTTGGATCGTCCAGGGACTCGCCCTGCTGATGTGGCTGGACGCACTGGGCGAGGCGGCGCTGACGCCGTACACCTGGGTGCCCGAGACCTGGTCCAGGCAGGCCGACCCCGACCTGACGGCGATTCCTCTGGCCGCGGCCGTGGTCGGAGGGATCACCGCGCTGATGGCGATCGCGAGCGCTCGCGTCCTGGACGGGCCGCGCGGCGCCTACCGTGCCGCCGTCATCGGGGTGCCGCTCGCCCTGCTGGTGCTTCCGGCGACCGCCGGCCTTCCCTACTGGGCGGGGCTGGGCCTGGTGTGCGGCCTGGTGACGGCGCTCGCGATCCGGGCGACCCTGGCTCGTACCGCAGACGCCGCCGCGGCCGTCATGGCGCTGTGCCTGGCCACGCTCGCCCTCGCCTGGTCGTCCCCCCTGGAACCGGCCACGCTCGCAGTGACGGGCGGGCTGGCCGTACTGGCGGCGGGATGCGCGCTGCTGGCCCGCGACACCGTGATGCGCTGCGGTTCCTCGGCGGTGGCCGTTCTCGCCTCGGGCGGGCTGGTCGCCGCCGCGTGCCTGGCCGCCGGTCTGAGCGTCGGGGCCGCCGGTCTGGCGGTGCTCGCGGTCGCCGCCCCGGCCGCGTTCGGGGCGTGGGAGATCGGCCATCGCCGGCGCGAAGCGGGGATCTCCGTCGAGCTCGCCGGGTACGTGGTCGCCGTGGCGGGCATGGCCATGTGCTGCGTGAGCGTCCTGTACGCGACCATCGCGCTCACCTGCGCGGGCGTGCTGGCACTGGCGATCGCGATCCGTCCCGATCGCCGCCAGGCTCTGGTGGCGGCCGCGGTGCTCCTCCACCTGGCGCTATGGCTGCGCCTGGCCGACGCGGGGGTCACCGCGCCCGAGGCGTACACGGTGTCGGTCAGCGTGCTGGGTCTCCTGGGCGGGTGGTGGCTGCGGCAGCGCGACCACGCCCTGTCCTCCTGGGCGGCGTACGCCCCTGCCCTCGCGCTCACGCTGCTGCCCAGCCTCGCCGTGGCCTGGAGCGACGACGGCCTCACCCGGCCCCTGCTCCTCGGCCTCGCCGCGTTCGCCTGCACCCTCGCGGGCGCGTGGACGCGCCTCCAGGCCCCGCTGCTGCTCGGCGGGACGGTGCTGGTGGTGAACGCGGCGCACGAGCTGTACCCGGCACTGGCCGACCTGGTGGGCAATGGCCCCCGCTGGCTCCCCATCGCGTTGACCGGCGCCGCGCTCCTGTTCATGGGCGCGACCTACGAGCACCGCCTGCGGGACCTGCGCCGCGTGCGCGCCTCCATCGCGAAGATGGGCTAGCCGAAGGGCCGGATGATGGTCGTGCCCCGCGGGGCCGGGTAGACGGCTCGATCCTGGGTCGCTTCCCAGGTAAGGGCGTTACCCTCTGCCCAGTCCCCGCGGGACACTTCCATGCTGACATGCGATCCGCTCCGCGTAACCGTCAGGCCGTGTCCTCGGTACGCCAGGTGATGCCGTACGGGGCGAGGGCGTCCAGGAAGGCGGCGGGCCGCAACACCTCGGCGGGTGCGCGCGCCGGGGCGCCCCCCGTCCATGCCTCGCCTACCTCACATGGTGGCGTCTCACCCTCACCGCCCGGCTGCTCTGTGAAGGACCCGCCGCCGGCCGCGTCAGGTCAGCTTGACGTCAGGGTGACCTGACGACAGGATGGGGGCATGTCACCGGATGAACTGGACACCGTGCTGACCCTGCGCACCGCGGTCGCGCGCTACGAGGAACTGCGCGTCCGCGATCTGTTCGACGACGTCGAGGAGCCGCTGGGACGCGCCGAGGCGCTGGAGCTGATCGCGCTGGGCGAGGTGATCGCGCGCAAGGCCCGCTACGGGCGCCAGCTCGCCGTGCGCACCGCGCGTGAGGCGGGCGCCTCCTGGTCGCAGATCGGGCGCGCGATGGGCACCAGCAAGCAGACCGCCTGGGAGACCCACAACCGCTGGATCGAGCAGCAGCGGCGTCGCGAGGGCGACCCGGGCCATCTGGGCATGGACGAGGACGCCATCGCCCGCGAGCGCCGCCTGGCGGGCCTGGGGGAGTGGGTCACCCGGCGGCGATGAACGCCTCGGCGCGGCGGAACAGGCCCAGCGTGATGGAGTGCAGCAGGTCGCCGGTCTCCTTGGGCGCCTTGCCGGCGTGCGCGCGGGCGTTGGTGCCCTCCAGGACGATGCCGAGCTTGAAACAGGCCAGCACCGCGTACCAGGTGATGGAGTCCAGGTCGCGGCCCGCCGTCGCCTCCTCCAGCTCGGCGTAGGCGGTCACCAGCTCGTCGGGGCCGGGCAGGCCGCCCGCCTCGCCCAGCGGTCCCGCCAGCGGCCCGGCCAGCGCGGTGGCCGATGATGTGGCCGGTGACGTGCTCGCGCCGCCGTGGCCGGGCCAGGTGGCCAGCAGCCAGCCCAGGTCCACCAGCGGGTCGCCGATCGTGCACATCTCCCAGTCCACGATCGCGGCGATGCCCGGGCCGTCCACCGCGTACATCAGGTTGGCCAGGTGGTAGTCGCCGTGCATGATCCCCGGACGCCAGGTCGTGGGGCGGTTGGCCTCCAGCCACCGCGCGACCTTGTCCACGCCGGGGATCTCGTGCCCCTCGTAGCCCGGCATCGCCGAGTAGCCGTCCAGTTCCGACAGCCAGCGGCCGACCTGCCGTTCCAGGAACCCCTCGGGCTTGCCGAACCCGTCCAGCCCCACCGCTCGGTGGTCGACCGCGCCCAGGGCCGCCAGCGACCGGGCCGCGTTCAGGCCCATCGCGTGCCGCATCGCCGCGTCGGAGGCGTGCGGCTCGGGCAGCGTGACCGAGGCGTTGAAGCCCTCGACCGGCGCCATGAGGTAGAACACCGCGCCGTGCATGACGTTCTCGTCCGGGCAGGCGGCGATCAGGCGCGGGGCGGGCACGCCGGTCCCCTCCAGCGCCGACAGCACCCGGGCCTCGCGGCGCAGCACGTCGTTGGTCCGGGCGCGCAGGTGCCGCGGGCCCCGGCGCAGCACGTACCGCCGGCCGCCGCGGCCGAACCTGACCAGGACGTTCTGGGTGCCGCCGCCGAGCACCTCGACGTCCTCGAACGGGCCCTCGGGCAGGCCGTGCTCGGCCATCCACCCGGCGAGCACGTCGAAGTCCACGAGCGCGCGCTCGATCCGCGCGGGCTGGTGTCCGGGCTGCTCCACGTCGGTTCTCCCTCACGGTGGTCCTGTGCTGCGGAGATTAACAGTCATGCGCTTGCATTAATCATTGCGGCAGGTGCATTATCGGGACGCGGACGACGACACAGGGAGGCCGCCATGGCGTGGGACTTCGAGACCGACCCCGAATACCAGGAGCTTCTGGACTGGGCGGACGCCTTCGTCCGCGACGAGGTGGAACCCCTCGACCTGGTGCTCGGCGACCCGTACGACAAGGCCGACCCGAATTTCCAGAGGCTGGTCAGGCCGCTGCAGCAGCAGGTCAAGGAGCGCGGGCTCTGGGCCTGCCACCTCGGCCCCGAGCTGGGCGGGCAGGGCTACGGCCAGGTCAGGCTCGCGCTGCTCAACGAGATCCTGGGCCGTTCCAGATTCGCGCCCTCGGTGTTCGGGTGCCAGGCGCCCGACTCCGGCAACGCCGAGATCCTCGCCCATTTCGGCACCGAGGAACAGAAGAAGCTCTACCTCGCGCCGCTGCTGGACGGCGAGATCTCCTCCTCGTACTCGATGACCGAGCCGCACGGCGGCGCCGACCCGACGCTGTTCACCACGCGCGCGGAAAGGGACGGCGACGGCTGGGTGATCAACGGCGAGAAATGGTTCTCCTCCAACGCCAAGCACGCCACGTTCATCATCGTCATGGCCGTGACCAACCCGGACGTCAGCGCCTACGAGGGCATGTCGATGTTCATCGTCCCCGCCGGGACCCCCGGGCTGACCATCGTCCGCAACGTGGGCGTCGGCGGCGAGCGCGAAGGGTCCCACGGCTACCTGCGGTACGAGAACGTCCGGGTGCCCGCGGGCAACCTCCTCGGCGAGGAGGGCGGCGCGTTCGCCATCGCCCAGACCCGGCTCGGCGGCGGCCGCATCCACCACGCCATGCGCACGATCGCCCAGGTCCGCAAGGCGTTCGACATGATGTGCGAGCGCGCGGTCTCGCGCACGACGCGGTTCGGGCCGCTGGCCAAGCTGCAGATGACCCAGGAGAAGATCGCCGACAGCTGGATCGAGATCGAGCAGTTCCGCCTGCTGGTCCTGCGCACCGCCTGGCTCATCGACAAGCACCAGGACTACCGCAAGGTCCGCAAGGACATCGCCGCGGTCAAGGCCGCCATGCCCAAGGTGTTCCACGACGTCGTCCAGCGGGCCATGCACCTGCACGGCGCGCTCGGCGTGTCGGGGGAGATGCCGTTCGCCGGGATGCTGCTGGGCGCCGAGGCGCTCGGCATCGCCGACGGCCCCACCGAGGTCCACAAGATCACGGTGGCGCGGCAGATCCTGCGCGACTACGAGCCGGTCGAGGGGCTGTGGCCCAGCGGCCACCTGCCCACCAGGCGGGCGGCGGCCCGCGAGCGCTACGCGGCCGCCCTGGAGCTCTCCGTAGGGAACGAGTGAGCGACCCCGCCCCCGCCCACGCGGGACCGTCCTCGACGCGGGAGCGGCTGCTGGACGCCGCCCAGCGCCTGTACGCCCAGCGCGGCCTGGACGCGGTCAGCCTCCGCGAGATCAACCAGGCCGCGGGGGCGCGCAACGCCAGCGCCGTCCAGTACCACTTCGGCGGCCGGGCCGGGATCATCCGCGCGATCTTCGCCAGGTACCTGCCGGACGTCGAGGCCCGCAGGCACGCCCTCTTGGACGCGTACGAGTCGCACGAGTCGCACGAGTCGTACGCGTCCGGGACGGACGTGGCCGGCGACAGGGTCAGGACGCTCGCCGGGGCGCTGGTCAGGCCGCTGGCCGCGCGCCTGGCCGATCCGGGCGGCCGGGAGTTCCTCCAGATCTGGGCGGCGGTCCTGGACCGTCCCGACCCGATCCTCCCGCCCGAGGACCTCGACAACCCGATCAGCAGCGTCCACCGGTGGCGTGCGCTGGTGCTCCCGCTGCTGGAGGAGGACGCGGTACGCCTGCACCGGCGCTTCACCGCGCTGCTGTACGCCTCGATCGAGCTGGGCCGCCGCGCCCGGTCCGGCCCGCACACCGACGACCGGCTGTTCACCAGCTACCTGATCGACGTGGTCACCGCGATCCTGACCGCCCCCGTCTCGGACGAGACCCGCCGCCTCGCCGCCGAACGCGACGCCGCCAGGCGAGGGCCCGCCGCGCCCGATCCCGGTTCCCGGTAATTGGGCGGAGCCGCCCCGCTTTCCGGTGTTACGGTGCGGGTGCCGGCCGCGGGACTCCGGTGCGACTTCCGGAACCCGTTCTTCAAACGATGATTCGCTGCTCGCGCCCCCATTCCCCGGCCGGCACCCCGATCTCTTCGAACGTTGTCTCCACGGATATGCGTGCGGTGCCGGATGAGCGAGACCCTGGCGGACCTGGTCGCCTGCGAGGACGTGCTGATGTTCGTCAACGCCGCCATCACCTCCACGGGGCAGCGCGAGTTCCACGAAGGCGAGGGCGGCCAGCGGCTCTCCCTGGGCTTCCTGCACGACTACATGCTGGTCAACTACCGGGACCTGTACGCCTCGGCGCTCGCGCTGGACATCAGCGACCACAACGCGGCGCTGATCGTCCGCAACCTGCTGGTGTCGGCCGCGGACGCCGGCGGCCCCGAACGGCGGCGCGCCGAGGGACGGCTGATCGCGGCGCGGCTGCGGCGGCTGCCGCCCCAGCGCGTCCTGAGGGTGTTCCGTGACCTGCGGCGGGCCGGGGTCAACAACCGCCGGACCCGCGCCATCCTGCGGGACTGGCTGGCCTCCCGCCCCGATCCCGCGTTCGACGCCGTCAAGTACCGCTCCGCCATCAAGGACGCGGTCCGCCACGCCCACCTGAACCCCGGCGGAGAACTCGGGGCGTTCCTGTTCGACCCCCACGGCCGGGCCTCGTTCCGTACGCCGCTGTTCGAGACCTGGCGCCGCGCGCATTACGAGCACGCCGCGCTGTACGAACTTCCCTACACCGTGGCCGAAGGCTTCGCCGCCAAGCACGGCATTCCCCGCGAAGTGTTCCTGGAGCGCATCGAACCGCGCATGACCCGTCTCGAACGGCTCCGCCTCCAAGAGAACGCCCGCGAACGCAAGGTGGCGGAGGTCGGCACCGACCTGTCCGCCATGCCGCTGACCCGGCTCTCCTCGTACGTCCTGTCGCTACCTCTGGACGACCGTGTCCAGCGCCGCGACGAGCTCACCACGGCGTTGCGCGTCTCCGCGCGCCGCACCGCCGGGCCCGGCGCCGGCCAGTGGGGGCGCGTCGCGGCCGTGCTCGACGACAGCTTCTCCACCACCGGCTCCGGGCACAAGCGCCGCCGCCCCCTCGCGGTCGCGCTGGCCTGCCACTACCTGCTCCAGGCCCTCGCCACCCACTACACGCCACTGTGGACCTCGCGCCGCACGGACGAACTGCTGCTGTACCCGTTCGGCCCGACGCCGCTGGGCGAGCGGATCCTGGACGCCCTGGACACCGGCCCCGAACGCCTGGTCATCGTCTCCGACGGCTTCGACAACGCCCCACCCGGCCTCGCCCGCGAGGTCCTCCAGGTCTGGCGCACCCGGCTCGACCCGCACCACCGCGTCTCGATCGTCCACCTCAACCCGGTGTACGACGCCGAGGACTTCGACGTGCGCAGGCTCGCGCCGGGCGTGCCGGCCGCCGGGATCCGGGACGCCGAAGACCTGCCCGCCCTCGTCGAACTGGCCCGCTTCGCCGAAGGCCGCGCCGGGATGGACGAGGTCCGGGCCTACATCGGCGAACGCGTCGCCCGGTTCACGGGGGAGAACCGATGAACCCGCCGTCGTTCGAGGGCCTGCACACCCGGCCCGCCCAGGCATGGGGATCGATCCGCCTCGTCCCCCTCGTACGGGACGAACCCGTGCCCGGCCTGCGCCTGGACCGCCGCGCCTACCAGGACCCGTCCATCGTCGACATCGGCGACGGCACCGCCTACTGGTCCTATATCCCGCACGCGTTCGTGGCGACCTGGACGCAAGCCTCCGGGCCTGCGGCCGCGTACGGCACCCGGCTGCTGGCCAAAGACGAGGCGGGCACGGGCCCTCCGAGCATGCCCATCAAGGTGCGGCGCCGGATGGCCCGCCGCGTCGCCAAGGACAGGCTGCGGTTCCTGCCGCTGCACATGGCCGTCGAGGGCTACCTCTCGCTGCACTTCGGCGGCCCGGAGATCGCCTGGGAGGAATGGTCCCAGCGCGCCCTCGCCCACGGCCTGTCGCCACGCTCCGAGGAGGCGTACCTCGGCCTGTACGTGCGCGGCCTGGAGGACGCCCTGGGCATCTTCGAGATCCATCCCGGCCAGTGCGGCGTCATGGTCTACGTCGCCGACGCCCTCGCCAGCGCCTTCGTCGTCCCCCACCCCGACGACTACAGGGCCCTGCACGCCACCCTCGTCGAAGACATGTACGGCGAACAGATGTACCAGTACGGCCTGCTCAACCTGCCCGCCGCCGACCTGCGCGCACGCATCGACGCCACGCAGGTCCGCTCCCTGAAGGACCTGCGGGCCCAGGCGGACCGATGCCAGGCCGAATGGGCCGCCTTCCACGACGACATCATGGCCGGCCGGCTCCTCGACCCGGACGGCACGTACCAGACCGTCCAGCACCTCGGGCACTTCGAGCTGGGCCGATTCCTGCCGACGTTCCGCCTCCGCCAGGAAAACCACATCGGCGAGGCCATCACCGACGCCCAAGGCAGGATCGCCTACCTGAAGTCGTTCCGCCTCTCCGACGCCCAGACGCGCCGCGGCCACCTCCTCACCCAACTGGCCGCCCACAACTGGAACATCGAGGACACGGCCGCCGCCCTAGGCACCGACGCCGCCCAACTAGGGCTGCGCATCGAACGCGCCGGCTTCGGCTTCCTGCTCCGCCAGGACGTGCTCGACCACTACCGCTCCCAAGCCCGCAAGAGCACGTGACCGTCAGGCTTCGCGCAAGCCCTCGAACAGGTCGTCCTCACGATCAGGGGCGGACACCCGCGACAGCTTGCGAGTGAACGTCTCCCGGCCCAGCACCATCCGCCGCGCGTCCTCGGGCAAACGCAGAATGAAAATGTTCTCACCCTGGCTCGCGTGCGCCTCCAGCGCCTTGCGCTTGCGCTCCACGAACGGCGACACGTCCACGACACTCGTGATCGCCTCGTCCGGGACGCCGATGTCCTCAGGAACGTCGAACGCCCCCACGTCCATGCCGGTGCTGCGCAGATACTCCATGAGCTGGACGATGCCCGAACGCGGAACCGCCGTGTAATACAGCTTCTCCGGGATACCCGTCGACTCGGTCGCGGCCACCGCGACCCGGTGCGCCTGGATATGGTCCGGATGCCCGTACCCGCCCGTCTCGTCGTACGTCACGACCACCTGCGGCCGGTACCGCTCCATCAACCCCGCCACCCGATGCGCCGCCGCCTCCACCGGAACATTCGCGAACGCCTCAGGATGCTCATTGGTGTGCCACCCGGCCATCCCCGAATCCCGATAGCCCAGCAACTCCACATGGTCAATGCCCAGCAGCCGCGCGGACTCCCGCAACTCCGCCAACCGCAGCCGCGCGACCCCCTCGGCGTCATGCCCCTCATCAGTGGGCTTGAACCCGTTCGGGTCATCGCCGCCCTCGCCATTGGTGCACGTCACCAGGACCGTACGGATCCCCTCGGCGGCGCACCGCGCCAGCAGCCCACCGGTGCTCAGCACCTCGTCATCGGGATGCGCATGCACTGCCATCAGCGTGAGCTGGGACTTCATGCCCTCACTCTAGTCATTGTGGGGGGGCTGTTTCATTGTGGGGGGCGACCCCCCACGCCCCCCGGTGCGGGGCCAGCGACCACCGCCGCTCGCCTTGACGGCTCGCGGCGGCGGCCACTGACCCCGGTCAGGGGCTCCGCCCCCGACACCCCCGGCAGGGGGCTCCGCCCCCTGCACCCCCTTGCCCCCGTTGGGGGCGGGCGGCTGCTGGCGGCTTTAGGTGTGGGGTGGGCGCGCCGTTGCTTGTTCCTGGTTGGGGGCTCCGCCCCCTGCTTTTTCCGGGCGGCCTGTGGTGGCCTTGGGAACTGCGGGTTGATGATCGACGGGGTGGGTTGTGAGGGCGTAGTGTCCGGGTATGGGGTTGCCGCTGGTGCTGCTTGATGTCGATGGTGTGCTGAATCCGTTCGAGCGGCCGCATCGCGGTTACCGGCGGCACCGGTGTTCGCCGAACGGTGTCACCTACAGGCTGTGGCTGAACTCCAGGCATGGGCGGATGCTGCTCGACCTGGCCGAGTCCGCGGGGGCGGAGCTCGCCTGGGCCTCGTTCTGGTGCGACCACGCGAACACGTGGATCGCGCCCAGGGTCGGCCTGCCCGAGCTGCCCTTCGTCCCGATCCCGAGTTTCCCTGGGTTGGGGGAGGGCGCCACGCTGGGGGCGTGGAAGGCCCGGCATGTCGCGTCCTGGGTGGAGGGACGGCCGTTCGTCTGGTTCGAGGACGAGCCGGATGTAGTGGAGTGCCTCGCCAACGAGAGTGGGGTCGCCGACCATCTGCTGGTCTCCGTGGATCCTCGGGTCGGGCTGACCGAGGAGCACATCGAGCGCGCCGGGCGGTGGCTGGCCGAGCTGAACGCCTGACGGGCCCTCAGCAGGAGGCGACGAGCCGGGTCAGGACCGCCCTCTCGTCGCTGTCGACGGTCAGCCCGTAGCGGTACTTCACGTCCGTCCAGGAGCGCGCGTACATGCAGTGGAAGGCGGCGCGGGGCGGCAGCCATTCCGCGGGGTCCTTGTCGCCCTTCTCCTGGTTGACGTTGTCGGTGACCGCCCACAGTTGGGAGCTGGTGAGGTCGTTGGCGAACGCCTCGCGCCGGGCCGTGGACCAGGAGTCGGCGCCCGAGCGCCACGCCTCGGCCAGCGGGACCATGTGGTCGATGTCGACATCGGACGCCCGCCGCCAGACGGCGCCGTCGTAGGGGCTGCGCCAGGTGCCGGAGACGGCGGCGCAGCGGTTGTCGGTCCTGACGCCGGTGCCGTCGCGTTGCAGGACGACCTCGCGGGTGTTGCACGTGCCCCGCACCGTTTTCCAGTGCGGGAACTTCTCGCGGCTGTAGCCGGTGCCGGGTCGTTCGGGCGCGATCTTCAGCATGGACAGGTGCGCCAAGGTGGCGTGCCTTCCCGGCGGGGTGGGCGGGGCGGCGTGAGATGCGGGGGAGGTCAGGCCCGTGAACAGTGCCGCTATCAGGGTGATGATGGTTATACGGTAACGGTGTAGGGGTATTTGACGCGTCGACATGGGTGTCCTTCATTGCTCGACTCAAGTGGCAGGACGAGGATGTCTTCGCGCTGACCTGGGCGGATGCCGCTTTGAGCGGCGATGACCGAGGTTTGGTTCTTCGTCAGGGGGTGCTTACGCAGGTGGGCGTCGGCGGGGCAGGATGGCGGGGTCACTCCCCGCGGTTTGAAGGAGCCCCGATGAGTTCGCTCGATGGACGTGTCGCCCTGGTCACCGGAGGAAGCCGTGGAATCGGCCGTGCCATCGCCCTGGGCCTGGCCGGCGACGGCGCGGCCGTGGCCATCGCCTACCGGAGGGACGAGGAGAGCGCCCGCAAGACGGTCTCCGAGATCGAGGCGCTGACCCGGCCGGGTCCGGGGCCGCGTGCCTACAAGGCGTCCGTGGACGCCCTAGAGGACTGCCGGGAACTTGCGGCGCGCATCGAGGAGGACTACGGGCGCCTGGACATCCTGGTGCACAGCGCCGGGATCGCCAGCCGGGGACGTGCCGTCGCCGACACCGACCCTGCCGAGCCCGCACGGTTGCTGGGCGTCCACGCGGTCGGTCCGCACCATCTCACCCAGGCGGCGCTGCCTCTGCTGCGGCGGGCCGAGCGCAGCGACGTCGTCTTCGTGTCCAGCGTGATCAGCGATTCGTACCCGCCGTTCGGCGCCCCGTACGCGATGGGCAAGGCGGCGATGGAGGCGCTGGCGCACACGCTGGCCAAGGAGGAGCGCGGCAACGGCATGCACGTGAACATCGTCGCGCCCGGACTGGTGGACACCGAGATGGGACAGCGGCTGATTCGGGCCACGGCGGGGATCGAGAACATCCGCGACCACGACGCCGCGTCCCCCTTCGGGCATGTGTGCAGGCCCGAGGAGGTCGCCGACGTCGTCCGGTTCCTGGTGTCGGACGCCGCCTCCTACGTCACCGACCAGCGGATCGTCGTCGACGGCGGGACGTTCTGACGTCAGGTCCGCGTCCAGTCGGGTTGCAGGAACCCGGCGACCCGCGCCTGGCTCGCGTCCCGTCCCAGCAGGACGACCTCGCGGAACTGCCACAGCATCGCGCCGGTCGGCGCGTGCACGACCCAGTCGGGCCGCAGCCGCATCTGCAGCAGCCGCCCGCCTCCGATCTGCGGCACCCAGCGCGGCGTGTCGTCCGCGGCCAGCCTGCTCAGGCTGACGTGGTGGACGGAGTGGACCTCGTCGGGGCTGGGACGCGGCGTGCCCGGATCGGACGGGGCCACCACGATCGGCGTGATCGAGAACCCGGACGCGGCGGGGAAGTCGTCCAGCCTTCCCAGCACGTCCGCCGGGTCCACGCGCATGCCCAGCTCCTCGTGCAGCTCGCGCAGGGCGGCCTGCTCGGGTGTCTCGCCCTCGTCCGCCCTCCCGCCGGGCAGGCCCCACTGGCCCGCGTTGCGGCCGCGGTAGGCGCGCCTGATGAGGATCACCGAGGGCACGCCCTCGTGCTGCACCACGCACAGCACCACCCCGGCGCGCCGGGATCCGGGGGAGTCGGGGACGGTGGTGTGGGGGAAGGCGGCGAGCCGCGCGGCGGCGGCCTCCCGGAACGCGGGCAGGCCAACGAGGGGGTCCGTCATGCGATCGATCATCTCAGCCGGTGCCGCCGCGCTGGCCACGGGCATAGCGGGCGGGGGACATGCCGACGGCGGCGGTGAAGTCGCGGGTGAAATGCGCCTGGTCGGCGTAGCCCAGCTCGGCCGCCAGCGCGGCCCAGTCGATGCCGGTCCCGGACGCGGCGCGCTCGGCGGCCTCCAGCATCCGGTAGCGCCTGATCACCCATTTGGGGCCGATGCCGACGTACTCGTGGAAGAGCCGCTGCAGGCTGCGCGGGCCGATCCCCAGCTCGGCGGCCAGGTCGTCCACCCGGACCAGGGCGGGACGGGCGGCGATCCGCTCGACGATCCGCGCGGCCTGTTCGACCCGCGGGTCCGGAACGGCGGGAAGCCGGGCGATCAGGAACGACTCCAGCAGCTCCACGGCCTTGGCGGGGTCGCGCCCGCCGAAGATCTCCTCGCACAGGATCCGCCCGTCGCGGCCGAACACCTCCTCCACACCCAGCGTCCGGCCCGTGATCGTGGCGACGGGGGCGCCCAGGAACGGCCGGAAGCCGCCGGGCAGGAACCCCACCCCCACCACATGGCCCTCGTCGAAGATCTCCTCCACGAACTCGTCCCTGACCACGCCGGTGATCCTGGGCCGGGTGCCGCCGCCGGTCAGGTAGTGCGTGAAGGTCATGTGGACGCTGGGACGGGTCAGCACCTGCTGCCGGTGCGGCTTGCGGCCCCGCAGATCCCACACCAGCACCCAGAAGAACTCCACGTACCCGGCCAAGGCCGGAGGAGGCGCGATCCTGGTGACCCGGAAGTTCTCCCTGGCCACGCGGGCGTTCAGGATGCCGCGCGTGGACGTGGGCAGGATCCGGGACATGACCTCAGGCTAACCATGCCGTTGTCGTGTTTCTTCAATACCGGCGCCGCCACGGCCTCCTAGCGTTGGAGACGCTTCGAACGGATGAGCGAGCCGGAAGGTGTGGTCATGGAGCAGCACAGGCTGATGGTGTCCGCGGTGGAGCAGGCGACCCGGATCGTCCGAGGGGTCCCCTCGGACCTGCTGGACGCGCCGACGCCGTGTTCCGACTGGAACGTGCGGGCGCTGATCAACCACATGATCCTGTGGGCGGGACCGGGCGCGACCGCCGCCCGCAAGCAGCCGCCCGCCGAGCCGGTGGACGAGGGCCGCGACCTCACCGGCGACGGCGCCTGGGCCGACCGCTACGCGGAGCGGGCCCGGGCGATGGCCGAGGCGTGGGCCGACCCGGCGGCCTGGGAGGGCACGACCAGCCTCACCGGCGGCCCGGACGGCATGCCCGCGTCGTTCATCGGCTGGATGATGACGGGCGAGTGCGTCCTGCACGGCTGGGACCTGGCCGTCTCCACCGGCCAGGAGACCGCCCTCCCCGGCGACCTGGTCGCCGCGCTCTACGAGCGGACCGTCCCGACCGCCGAGATGGGCCGCGAGTACAAGGTCTACGCCGAGGAGCTGAAGGTGCCCGAGTCGGCGCCGACCCTGGACCGGCTGCTGGGCCTGACCGGCCGCGACCCGTCCTGGAGGCCCTGATATCGAGGCGCGAGCGGGGGCCGTGGGGTTCTAGGCTGGACGGCATGTCTTCAACGTCTTCGATCCGCGTACGCTTCGCCCCGTCACCGACCGGGATCTTCCATGTCGGAGGGGCCCGTTCGGCCCTGTTCAACTGGGTGATGGCCAAGCAGTCGGGCGGCACGCTGGTGCTGCGGATCGAGGACACCGACGCCTCACGCAACAGCCCCGAGTGGACCGAGGGCATCATCCGGGCCCTGGCCTGGCTGGGCATGGACGGCGGCGAGTACGAGGGCCCCTACTTCCAGTCCGCCAACGCCGACAAGCACGCCGCCGCCGCCCGCACCCTGGTCGGCTCCGGCCGCGCCTACTACTGCGACTGCACCCGGGAAGACGTGGTGGCCCGCACCGGGGACCGGCACAAGGGCTACGACGGGTTCTGCCGCGACCGCGGCCTGGACCCCGGCCCCGGGCGGGCGCTGCGCTTCCGCACACCCGACGAGGGCCAGACGACGGTGGTGGACCTGCTGCGCGGCAAGCCGGTGTTCGAGAACGCCCTCCTGGAGGACTTCGTGATCGCCCGCGCCGACGGCTCGGTGACGTTCCTGCTGGCCAACACGGTGGACGACATGAGCCAGGGCATCACCCACGTCGTGCGGGGGGAGGAGCACCTGCCGAACGCGCCCAAGCAGCAGCTCCTGTGGGAGGCGCTGGGGTCCGAGCCTCCGGTGTGGGCGCACATACCGGTGATCGTCAACGAGAAGCGGCAGAAGCTGTCCAAGCGCCGCGACAAGGTGGCGCTGGAGGACTACCGGGCCGAGGGCTACCTGCCCGAGGCCATGCGCAACTACCTGATGCTGCTGGGCTGGTCGCCCTCCGGCGACCGCGAGATCGTGCCCTGGGAGGTGATCGTCGAGGAGTTCCGGATCGAGGACGTCAACACCTCCCCGGCGTTCTTCGACGAGAAGAAGCTGCGCGCGTTCAACGGCGACTACATCCGGATGCTGCCGGTGGAGAAGTTCGTCAGCGCCTGCCTGCCGTTCCTGGAGGACGCGCCGTTCGAGGCCGACATGGCGGTGTTCGCGCAGCTCGCGCCGCTGGCGCAGACCCGTGTCGCGCTGCTGTCGGAGATCGTGCCGATGGTCGACTTCGTGTTCCTGGACGAGCCGCCGCGGGACGAGGGGTCCTGGGCCAAGGCCATGCTCAAGGGTCCCGCCGACGAGATCCTCGCCGGTGCCGAGGACGCCTACCGCGACGCCCCCTGGCGGGCCGACGAGCTGAAGACCCGCCTGGAGCAGGTCGGAGCGGAGCACGGCCTCAGGCTCGGCAAGGCGCAGGCGCCGGTCCGCGTGGCCGTCACGGGACGCACCGTGGGCCTGCCGCTGTTCGAGTCGCTGGAGATCCTGGGCAGGGAGCGCACCCTGGCCCGCATCGCCGCGGCCCGCGCCAGGCTCGCGGCGGACACCGGCTGAGCCGGCGCCGGGGAGCCGGCACCGGGCGTCGCTGAGCCCGCGTCAGGGGGCCGTGCCGCCGGGGCGGCCGACGGTGTCGCGCAGGTCGGCGACCCGGCGGTCCAGCTCCTCGAAGTCCTCGCGCAGCGCCTGGGGGATCCGCTTGGCCACCTCCTCCAACTGCTCCTCCACGGCCGTGAGGCGCCGGTCCAGCTCCGCGGCGGCGCGCGCCTCCCCCTCCGGGACGGTGCCGGGCTCACGCCCGGGGTCGGTGGACGGGCGTGCCTGGAGCAGCGCGGCCTGCTCGCGCAGCAGCGCCGCCTGCTCGCGGAGCAGGGCGGTCTGGTCGCGAAGCTGCTTGTTCTTGTTGTGCAACTCCACGAACACCGACACCTTGGCGCGCAGCACCCACGGGTCGAACGGCTTGGAGATGAAGTCGACCGCGCCCGCCGCGTACCCGCGGAAGGCGTAGTCGGGGTCGGAGTTCACCGCGGTCAGGAAGATGATCGGCAGATCGCGGGTCTTGCGGCGGCGCTTGATGTCGCGGGCGGTCTCGAACCCGTCCATCCCCGGCATCACCACGTCCAGCAGGATCACCGCGTACTCGTCGGTGAGCAGCGCCTTGAGCGCCTCCTCACCGGACCGGGCGCGGACCAGATCCTGGTCGAGCGAGCTGAGGATGGCCTCGAGCGCGATCAGGTTCTCCTCGCGGTCGTCCACGAGCAGGATCTTCGCCTTGTCGTCCACGCGTGCCCTTCTCCGATTCCCTGTCCCCGAGTCCTGCCCCGGCCGTTCCCCGATCCCTCCCGTCCCGCCCGTCCGGCGTGCCGCGGCCCCGGCCTACCGGACGACCGACGGCTGCAGCCAGTTGCGCATGACGTCCAGCAGATGATCCACGTCCACCGGCTTGGGCACGTAGTCCGACGCGCCGGAGGCCAGGCTCTTCTCCCGGTCGCCCTTCATCACCTTCGCCGTGATCACGATGATCGGCAGCTCCGCGAACTGCGGCATCTCGCGGATCGCAGCGGTGGTGGCGTAGCCGTCCAGGCCCGGCATCATCACGTCCATCAGCACCAGCGCCACGTCCGGGTTGCGGTGCAGCAGCTCGATGCCGGCGTGCCCGTCCTCGGCGTACAGGACCTCCATGCCGTAGCCCTCCAGCACGCTGGTGAGAGCGAACACGTTCCGGACGTCGTCGTCGACGATCAGCACCTTGCGTCCCGACAGGACGGTGTCGAGGAACCCGGTGGGCGGCTCGTCCAGCAGGCCGGTCAGCGCCGGCTCCTCCTCGCCGGGCCGCTCGCCGGGCGCGGGCTGGTCGGACGGCATGACCGGCTCCATCGGCGGCGTGGCCGCCGGGCCCGGGTCGGTCGGGCTGGGCGTCACCGAGGCCGGCACCGGCTCGTCCGGCAGCACCGAGCGGCGCCGCCCGTCCGGCTCGGTGTACTGCGCGGGCAGGTACAGGGTGAACACGCTGCCGCGCCCCGGCTCGCTCTCGGCGTGGATCTCCCCGCCCAGCAGCCGCGCGATGTTGCGGCTGATCGACAGGCCCAGCCCGGTGCCGCCGTAGCGGCGGCTGGTGGTCCCGTCGGCCTGCTGGAACGCCTCGAAGATCACTTGCAGCTTGTCGGCGCTGATCCCGATCCCGGTGTCGATCACGCGGAACGCGATCACGTCCGGGGTGTTCCACAGCGCGGGCAGGGTGAAGCTGATGTCCCCGGCCCGCTCGATCCGCAGCCGCACGTCGCCCTCGGCGGTGAACTTGACCGCGTTGGACAGCAAATTCCGCAGCACCTGCTGCAGCCGCTGCTCGTCGGTGTACAGCAGCCCCGGCACCTCGGGGGAGACCTCCACCGCGAAGTGCAGGCCCTTGTCGGTGGCCAGCGGCCGGAACGTGGCGTCGACGTAGTCGACCAGCCCGGACACCGCCAGCCGCTGCGGGTGCAGCTCCATCTTCCCGGCCTCCACCTTGGCCAGGTCCAGGATGTCGTTGATCAGCTCCAGCAGGTCGGTGCCGGAGTCGTGGATGGTCTGCGCGAACTCCACCTGCTTGTCGGTGAGGTTGCCGCCCGGGTTCTCCGACAGCAGCTTGGCCAGCACCAGCAGGCTGTTGAGCGGGGTGCGCAGCTCGTGCGACATGTTGGCCAGGAACTCGCTCTTGTACCGGGACGAGATCGCGAGCTGCTCGGCGCGCTCCTCCAGGGTGCGGCGGGCCTGCTCGATCTGGAAGTTCTGAATCTCGATCGCCCGGTTCTGCTGGGCCAGCAGCGCCGCCTTCTCCTCCAGCTCGGTGTTGGAGTTGCGCAGCTCGCCCTGCTGCCGCTGCAGCTCGTCCGAGCGCTCCTGAAGCTCCTGCGCCAGCCGCTGCGACTCGGCCAGCAGCGCCTCGGTGCGGGTGTTGGCGCTGATCGCGTTCAGCGTGACCCCGATCGTCTCGATGAGCTGCCGGAAGAAGGCCAGGTGGACGTCGGTGAACCGGCTGAAGGAGGCCAGCTCGATCGCGCCCAGCACCGAGTCCTCGAACGTGATCGGCATCACGATGATGTTGACCGGGCTCGCCTCGCCGAGACCCGAGCCGATCTTGACATAGTCGGCCGGGGCGTCGGCGATCAGCAGCGTGCGGTGCTCGGCCGCGGCCTGCCCCACCAGGCCCTCGCCCAGCGTGAACCGGATCCTGCCGACCTGGTTCCTGGCCACCCCGTACCCGGCGATGAGCACCAGCTCGGTCTCCTCGCCGGAGTGCTCGGCCAGGTAGAACCCGCCGTACTGGGCGTTGGCCGTGGGCGTCAGCTCGCTCATGATCAGCTCGGCCACCTGCATCAGGTCGCGGTGGCCCTGCATGAGCCCGCCGATCCTGGCCAGGTTGGTCTTGAGCCAGTCCTGCTCCTCGTTGGCGCGGGTGGTCTCGCGGAGCGTGGCGACCATCAGGTTGACGTTGTCCTTCAGCTCCGCCACCTCGCCGCGCGCGCTCACGGTGATGTTGCGGCTCAGGTCGCCGGTGGCGACCGCGCTGGCCACCTCGCCGATCGCGCGGACCTGGGTGGTCAGGTTCCCGGCCAGCTCGTTGACGCTCTCGGTCAGCCGCTTCCAGGTCCCCGACACGCCCTCGACCTCGGCCTGGCCGCCCAGCCGCCCCTCGATGCCCACCTCGCGGGCCACCCGGGTGACCTCGGAGGCGAACGAGGACAGCGTGTCCACCATCGTGTTCAGCGTGGTCTTCAGCTCCAGGATCTCGCCCTGCGCGTCCACGTCGATACGGCGGGTCAGGTCGCCGTGCGCGACCGCCGTCGCCACCTGCGCGATGTTGCGGACCTGGTAGGTCAGGTTGGACGCCATCCCGTTGACGTTGTCGGTCAGGTCCTTCCACATGCCGCCCGCGCCGGGCACGATCGCCTGGCCGCCCAGCCGCCCCTCCGTACCGACCTCGCGGGCGACGCGGGTCACCTCGTCGGCGAACGCGGAGAGGGTGTCGACCATCGTGTTGATGGTGTCCTTGAGTTGGAGGATCTCGCCCTGCGCGTCGACGCTGATCTTCTTGGTCAGGTCGCCCTGCGCGACGGCCGTGGTCACCTGCGCGATCCCGCGGACCTGGGTGGTCAGGTTGTTCGCCATCGAGTTGACGTTGTCGGTGAGGTCCTTCCACACCCCCGACACGCCGTGCACCTTGGCCTGGCCGCCCAGCCGTCCCTCCGCGCCCACCTCGCGGGCGACGCGGGTCACCTCGTTCGCGAACGCGGAGAGGGTGTCGACCATCGTGTTGATGGTGTCCTTGAGTTGGAGGATCTCGCCCTGCGCGTCAACGGTGATCTTCTTGGTCAGGTCGCCCTGCGCGACGGCCGTGGTCACCTGCGCGATGTTGCGGACCTGGTAGGTCAGGTTGGACGCCATCCCGTTGACGTTGTTGGTCAGGTCCTTCCAGACCCCCGACACGCCCGGCACCCGCGCCTGCCCGCCCAGCCGTCCCTCGGTACCGACCTCGCGGGCGACGCGGGTCACCTCGTCGGCGAACGCCGACAGCGTCTCCACCATCTGGTTCACGGTCAGCTTCAGTTGCAGGATCTCGCCCTGCGCGTCCACCGTGATCTTCTTGCCCAGGTCGCCCTCGGCCACCGCCGTGGTGACCTGCGCGATGTTGCGGACCTGGTAGGTCAGGTTGTTCGCCATCGCGTTGACGTTGTCGGTCAGGTCCTTCCAGACCCCGCTCACGCCCCGCACGTTGGCCTGGCCGCCCAGCTGCCCCTCGGTGCCGACCTCGCGGGCGACGCGGGTCACCTCGTCGGCGAACGCCGACAACTGGTCGACCATCGTGTTCACGGTGAGCTTCAGCTCCTGCAGCTCACCGGTCGCCTCGACCGTCACCTTGCGGGTCAGGTCCCCGCGCGCCACCGCCGTGGTCACCTCGGCGATGTCGCGGACCTGGTCGGTCAGCCGCCCCGCCATCGCGTTCACCGCGGCCGTCACGTCCCGCCACCGGCCGGTCATGCCGCGCGCGGACGCCTGCCCGCCCAGCCGTCCCTCGGTGCCGACCTCCCGGGCGAACTGGGTGACCTCCCAGGTGAACCTGTCCAGCAGATCCACCATGGAGTTCACCGACTTGGCCATCCGCAGCAGCTCGCCGCGCATCGGACGGCCCCGCACCCGCAGCTCCATCCGCTGGTTCAGGTCGCCCTGCGCCACCGCCTCCACCACCTGGTACATGCCGGTGGCCAGATCGGAGAGCTTGTCGACGATCGCGTTGGCGTCCTCCACCGCCAGTGCCCAGCTCCCCTTGAGCGTCCCGGGCGCGATCCGGCCCCGCAGCTGCCCCTCCCGGCCGATCTCCCGCCGCACCCGCGACAGCCCGGACGTCAGCTGCTCGCCGTTGTCGCGGATCTCCTCCAGCAGGGCGGCGGCCTCGGCCACCGCCCCCTCCCCGGGGACGTCGACCTCCGCCTGGATCTTGCCGTCCCGCACCGCCGCGAGCGCCTTCAGCAGCGGCGCCAGGTCCGCGTCGCTGTAGCGGGGCGTGGTGTCACGGAAAGAGCCTGCGTTGGCACGCGACCCGGAATGGGCGCGCGTGCCGGACGCGGTTCGGGGCATGGTGTCGACCTCCTGGCCCGCGAATATGGGTATACGGGGATCACCGATACCTGGTCCGGTGCCGTGCCTGTGCCGTCTCTGTACTCTACGTCGCCGGGCGGTCCTGGACCGGCCGCGCCGGTCCGGCTGAACCACCGGGCGCGGGCTTGTAGTCTGCGTGTTACGGTCTGTCGTGCTTACCGCACGGTAGTGCCTTTCCGGTGGAAGAGGGCACCGTCTTTCCGGCCTTCCGGTGGAAGGGCGTTCCCGGTCGGCCACCGGTCTGTCACGATAGCCGGACCCGGGCCCCGCCCGGCCGGCGGGCGATGACCGCGAGAGCGAAGGACGAGCAGTTGGAACGGCAGGCGGTCTCGGCCACCTTCCCGTCCGCGGCGACCTCGGTGGCGGACGCGCGCCGGTTCGTCCGGCGCGTGCTGGCCGAATGGGGCATGGAGGAGGCCGCCGACGACGCCGTCCTGGCCACCAGCGAGCTCGCCACCAACGCCGTCACCTACGCGGGCACGTCCTTCGAGGTCGCCTGCCGGCTGACCGGCGAGGGCGACATCCAGGTCGAGGTCCGCGACCTGCACCCCACCCGCGCCATCGCCATGCCCGGCATGAACGCCTCCAGCGGGCGGGGGCTGCCCTCCATCGCCCGGCTGGCCGCGTCCTGGGGCGTCACCTACGACCGCCGCACCAAGGGCGTCTGGTTCCGGCTGCCCAAACCCGGCTCCTCCAACGGCACCGCCCCGCCCCGGGTGTCGTCGGAGGACCCCGGCCTCATCAACGGCGGCCCGGTCACCGCCGAGACCGCGCCCGGACGGCCCCAGGCGGGCGACCGGGCCCGCCCCGGCACCGACGAACGCGCCCCCGCCTCCAGAAGCCCCCGCGCCGCCGGACGGACCGGGCAGGCCGGACGGCACGGCGACGGCGCCGCCCGCGTCCACGACGAGCCGGAGGTCACCTCCGGGCTGCCCGCCGGAGGCGACCGCATGCTCCGGTCGCCCGCCGCCCGCAACTCCCTTGAGAGCGCCGTCACCACCGTCCGGGACGTCCTCGACGCCGACGCCGCCGCCGTCCTGCTCACCGAACGCGACGGGCGGCTCGTCCTGGGCGCCGCCACCGGCCTCCCCGGCGACGTCCCCCTCGGCGAGCTGTCGGTGGTCAACCTCGGCCCGGACGCCCGCGCCGGCGAACCCTGGGTGTCCTCCGACGCCTCCGACCCCATCGCCGCCGCCCTGCGCGCCCGCTCCCTGGCCGCCGCGCCCCTGGAATCCCAGGGCCGCCTCACCGGCGTCGTCGTCGCGCTGTCCTCCGCCCCCGGACGCTTCGAGGAGACCGCCGCCGCCCGCCTGGGCCGCATCGCCGACGAGATGTCGCTGTCCCTGGAAAAGGCCAGGGTGGGAGAGCTGGAACGGTCCTGGCGCGGCTGGCTCAGCTTCGTCGCCGAGGCCAGCGACCTGCTCGCCGGAACCCTCGACCAGGAACGCACCATGGCCCTGGTCGCCCAGCTCGTCGTGCCCCGCCTGTCCACCTGGTGCGCCGTCTACACCACCGCCGAGACCGGCGCCGCCCGCCTCGCCTACGTCTGGCACGCCGACGAGACCCGCGCCGACGGCCTGCGCGAACTCCTCGAACACGCCGACCCCGGCCCGTCCATGGACTCCCCGGGCCCCTGGCACGGCCTCGCCGGCGCCCCCCAGGAGGTCCGGGCCGCCGCCGGACCCACCGCCGCCGACCAGGCGTTCGCCTTCCCCCTGATCGCCCGCGGCCGCCGCATCGGCACCATCGTCATCGGCCGCCCGCCCGGCGACCGCTTCCCCCGCAGCGCCATCGAACTGGCCGAGGAGCTCAGCCGCCGCGCCGCCCTCGCCATCGACAACGCCCGCCTGTACTCCGAGCAGACCGCGATGAGCAGCGCCCTGCAGCGCAGCCTGCTCCCGCCCGCCATCCCCGACATCCCCGGCCTGGAGGTCGCCGTCGTCTACGAACCCGCCGGGGAGGGCAGCGAGGTCGGCGGCGACTTCTACGACGTGTTCGAGACCACCGGCGCCTCCGGCCCGGCCTCCGCCGCGTCCCGCTGGCGGTTCGCCATCGGCGACGTGTGCGGCACCGGACCGGAGGCCGCCGCCGTCACCGGCCTCGCCCGGCACGCCCTGCGCATCCTGGCCGCCGAGAACCTGTCCGTCCCCGACGTCCTCGGCCGCCTCAACCGGCTCATCCTCGCCGAAGGCGAACGCGGCCGCCTGCTCACCCTCCTGCACGGCGAGATCGCCCCCCGGTCCCGGCGGGACGGCGTCTCCATCAGGCTCACCAGCGCCGGGCACCCGCCGCCGCTGATCCTCAACCCCGACGGCAAGGTCACCGAGGCCGCGTCCCCCCAGCCCCTGCTGGGCGTGTTCGACGGCGTCGACTTCCGCACCGAGACCGTCCAGCTCCGCCGAGGGCAGGTGCTCCTGTGCGTCACCGACGGCGTCACCGAACGCCGCTCCGGCGCCCGGCTGCTCGGCGACGGGCACGGGCTGGAACGGCTCCTCGCCGGATGCACCGGGCTCAGCGCAGGCGCCGTCGCCGCCCGCATCCAGCGCGCCGTCCGCGACTTCGGCCCCGAGCCCTCCGGCGACGACGTTGCCCTCATCGTTCTCCGGGCGTCATGATGGAGTCCGGCAATCGGTAAGGTGGGGTGGCGTGGGGCTTGCCTTGCACACGACACGACAGGACGGCCGCGCGACGATCGCCGCGCGCGGCTCGATCGACCTGCACTCCTCCGAGGAACTGCGGGCGCGGCTCACCGAGCTGGTCGACTCCGGCGAACGCGAAGTGGTGGTCGACCTGACCGCCGTGGACTTCTGCGACTCCTCCGGCCTCAACGTCCTGGTCCGCGCCTACAAGCACGCCCGCGCCCAGAACGCCACCCTCACCGTGACCGGCGCCTACGGCCGGGTCGAGAACGTACTGCGGACCACAGGACTCGACCGCTTCCTCATCAGCGGTGCCGCGGGAGAAGGAGTCGGCTGATGCGCCGGGCACGGCCCCCCAGGACGTGCCCACGCCCTCCGAGGACAAGCGGCGGGCCGGGCACGGGATGACCCCACGATGACCGAGACCACGCTACGCGCGGCCCCCCAGACCGAGGCCGTCGAATACGCCCGGCGCCTCGCCGCACGCACCATGCGCACATGGGCGCTGATGGAACGCGAAGAACTCGTCACCGCCATCGTCGCCGAACTCGTCGCCAACGCCGTCCTCCACGCCGGCACCGCCCTCGAACTCCGCCTCCTCCGCGGCCCCGGCCGCGTCCGCGTCGAAGTCCGCGACCGCGCCGCCAAGATGCCCCGCCTCACCGTCCCCGGCCCCCTCGACGAATCCCACCGCGGCCTGTTCATCGTCGACCGCTTCGCCAACGACTGGGGCGCCGACCCCGTCACAGGCGGCAAGGTCGTATGGGCTGAAGTTTCTGTGTAAGCGCAAGCTGCGCTGTGTTTATTGGCGGTGCCTGCGGCGTCGGGCGCTGGGCGCCCTCCTTCTCCGGCACCGCGCGCGATCGCTGCATCGCTCCGACTCGCCCAGGGGCTCGCTCCGCGATCAGGGTCTCGCTCGCGCTCGCCCCTGCCTTCGGACGCGATCGCAACGGCTTGGCGCCGTCCGGGCTGGGGTGACGGGCTGGGGTGGGTGCGAGTTCTTATGGCGCGCGCCTTGCTATGGGGGCGTGCGTGGTCGAAGTTTCGCTGGTTTGGTGGGGGGTTGTCAGACGGCCTTGCGGTAGAGCTCGGCGACCATGAAGGCCAAGTCCAGGGACTGGCTGCGGTTGAGGCGGGGGTCGCAGGCCGTCTCGTAGCGCTGGTGAAGGTCGTCCTCGTCGATCGGGTGGCCGCCGCCGACGCACTCGGTCACGTCGTCGCCGGTGAACTCGATGTGGATGCCGCCCGGGTGGGTGCCCAGCGACCTGTGGACCTCGAAGAAGCCGGTGACCTCGTCCAGTACGTCGTCGAACCGGCGGGTCTTGTGGCCGCCCCTCGCCTCGAACGTGTTGCCGTGCATGGGGTCGCAGATCCACGCCACGCGGGCGCCGCTGCGCTCCACCTTCTCGATCAGCGGGGGAAGCACGTCCCTGATCTTGCCGGCGCCCATGCGGGTGATGAACGTCAGCCGTCCCGGCTCCCGTTCCGGGTCCAGCCGGTCGATCAGCGCCAGCGCGTCATCGGCGGTGGACGTGGGGCCCAGCTTCACCGCGATCGGGTTCCGGATGTGCCGCATGAACTCCACGTGCGCCCCGTCAAGCTGGCGGGTGCGCTCGCCGATCCACACCAGATGGGCCGACACGTCGTAGGGGAGGCCGCTCAGATGGTCGATCCTGGTCAGCGCCCGCTCGTACTCCAGCAGCAACGCCTCGTGGCTGGAGTAGAACTCGACGGTGTGGAACTCGTCCGGATCGGCCCCGCACGCCTTCATGAACGTCAGCGCCCGGTCGATCTCACCGGCCAGCCGCTCGTACCGCTTGCCCGCGGGGCTGCCCACCACGAAATCCTGGTTCCAGGCGTGGACCTGCCGCAGGTCCGCGTACCCGCCTTTGGTGAACGCCCGGCACAGGTTCAGCGTGACCGCCGAGCAGTGGTAGGCCCTCAGCAGCCGCCACGGGTCGTTGCGGCGCGCCTCGGGCGTGAAGTCGAACCCGTTGACCGCGTCCCCCCGGTAGGCGGGAAGCTCCAACCCGTCCCGGACCTCCGACGGTTTCGACCGCGGCTTGGCGAACTGCCCCGCCATCCGGCCGATCTTGACGACCGGCACGCTCGCGGCGTAGGTCAGCACCACCGCCATCTGCAGAAGCGTCTTCAGCTTGTTCTTGACGGCGTCGGCGTTGGACCCCTCGAAGGTCTCCGCGCAGTCCCCGCCCTGGAGGACGAACGCCTCGCCCCTGGCGACCTCCGCGAGTCGCTGCTTAAGCTGGTCGCACTCCCCGGCGAACACCAGCGGCGGCTGCCTGGAGAGCTCCCGCGCGACCGCCCGGACCTCCGCGGGATCCTCCCATTCGGGCTGCTGCTGGGCGGGGAGGGCGCGCCAGGCGTCCAGATCCCCCGAGAAGTTCATGGCCATGTCGAGATCCAACCTGACTACCTGATCTACCTGGGATGGGCGGTGCCAGGTGGATGGTACGCGGTGGACGCGGACGGACGGGACGGCGACCCGCCATACGCGGTGGTGGAACCGTCCCGTCCGCCACGCTGTGGTCGGCCATGGAGATCGGGTCGGGCGGCCTGCGGGGGGTGCGCCGGGACGGCAGAAGTCAGGCGGCCTTTGAAGGCGAGGCCGCGCGGACCGGATTACGGGCACGCCTGGGCTCGTGGTCGAGGCCCATGCCGCTCCTCGGGCCGGCGCCCGCGGCCGGACGGTGAGCGGCGGTGTCCGCTCCGGCGCGTGCGCCCGCAGGGGCACCGGCGCCCGCGAGCGCCCGGCGCCCGCTGAGGTCGGCCTCGGTCGCCAGCTGACGCAGCCGCCGCAGCGACCGGTCGGTGATCTGCCGCACGCGATTGTGGCTCAGCCCGTACTGGGCGCCGATCTGCGCGTACGACTGCGGCTGCCCGCTGTCCATGCCGAACCGGGCCCGCAGGATCGCCTCCTCGCGCTCCGGAAGGCGCTCCAGCAGCCGCGTCAGGCCCTCCAGATCGTCCAAAGCCATGATCTCCGCCTCGGGGGTCACCCCCTCCGGGTCCTCGAGCAGGTCGCCCATCGGGGTCTCCCCGGCGTCGTCCACCGTCGCGTCCAGGCTGGCGGGATCGCGGCGCCAGCGCAGCAGCTCGTCCACATGCTCCACGTCGGCGCCCACGGCGATCGCCAGCTCCTCGCGGGACGGCTCGCGGCCCAGCTCCCGCCCGAGCTGCCGCTCGGCACGGCGCAGCCGCGACAGCTCCTCCTCCACGTGCACCGGCAGCCGGATCGTCCGGGCGGTGTGGCTCAGCCCACGCCCGATCGCCTGCCGGATCCACCAGGTGGCGTACGTGGAGAACTTGTAGCCACGGCGGTAGTCGAACTTCTCGACCGCCCGCATGAGGCCCAGATTCCCCTCCTGGATGAGGTCGATCAACGGCAGCGAGTCGGTCGGGTACTTGCGTGCTATGGAAACGACGAGCCGCAGGTTGGCCTCGACGAACCTCCTCTTGGCGCGCAACCCGGCCTCGACGAGCTCCTCCAGCTCGTCGACGGTCGCGCCCTCGGGAAGCGCTCCCTGTTCCAGGAGCTGTTCGGCGTACAGGCCCCCCTCGATCGCCTTCGCCAGATCGACCTCCTCCACCGCGTCCAGCAGCGGGGTACGGCCGATCCGGTCCAGGTACGCCCCGACGAGATCCTTGTCGGGGGCGTCGACCCTGTCGCCCTTGGTACGGGTTGCAGCCATCCTGACCCTTCTCCGATGCGATCTCCGTAGAGGCACAACGCCCAATTACCCGCTGGGATTCCCGGGCAGGGAATACCTCAGGCCCGCTGGCCGCTCTACCCGACCTGATACCCCAGGTGAAGAGAGGACGACATGGCAACGGTCACACTGACCGAGGAGAACTTCGACGAGGTGGCCCAGGGCGACGGCATCGTGCTGGTCGACTTCTGGGCGGAATGGTGCGGGCCCTGCCGTATGTTCGCCCCCATCTTCGAGAAGGCTTCGGGTTCATACCCCGACATCGTCTTCGGCAAGGTCGACACGGAGGCCGAGCCCGGACTGTCGGAGCGCTTCGGCATCGCGTCCATTCCGACGCTCATGGCGATCCGCGACGGCGTCATCGTGTTCGCCGAGCCGGGTGCGCTGCCCGCCGCCGTCCTGGAGAACGTGATCGAGCAGGTCCGCGGCCTCGACATGGAGGACGTCCGCCGCCGCCTCTCGTCCTCCTGACCCCACCGGCTCTCCGCCCCGGTCTTCGGAGGCGTACCGGTACGCGCCGCGACCGGAGCGGGTTTTGGGTGGTGTCGGGCGCCGACCCGGCACGACCATGGCGCAGGCAAAGGGGCGGCCGTTAGCCGGTCTGGCATGATCGGTTACGGCGGCCCCGGCGCGGGTGTGGAGATCGAATCCAGTCATCCGGCTACGCGATGGGACGTGGGTCGTTCCATGCCCGCCCCTGGACCCTCGCCGTGGGGATGAGACCAGCGCCGGCTCGCCCGATCGGCCCCGGTCGCCCGCCTCCGCCAGGCAGGGCGGCCGATCCGGACCGAGGACCACGTCGAGAACGGCGTCTACATCGTCCGCGCGGACCTTCCGGGACTCGACCCGTCCCGCGACATCGATGTCTCCGTCCATGACGACTCGACCGCCGGGACGACATGAAGGTCCGCCACCACAGGGAGATCTCCTACGGCCTCCACCGCCGCGTGATGACCCTGCCGGACGAGGCCGACCGCGACACGCTGACCACGCGTTACGACAACGGCGTCCTCGAGGTGGCGATGAACCTCCCGGGCGCCCCTGTGCCTTAGGAGATCCCCTGAGGGAGGTGGCTTTGGGTGGGCGCAGGCTCCTTGGTGTCCTCCAAGATGGACGGATGCTCGCGGACGTCGTCCAACACCTCATGTGCCCTATCTGCGGGAGGCCCCTTGCGCTGGAGACGAAGGCGCTGCGTTGCCTTGCGGCGCATTCGTTCGACATAGCGCGGCAGGGCTACGCCAATCTGCTGTCCGGGAACGCACGTCCGGGCACTGCGGACACGCCGGAGATGGTGAAGGCCCGGGACGACTTCCTGGGCGCGGGACATTTCGCCCCCCTGACGCGTCTGCTCGGTGAACGCGCAACGGACGGATTGGAGCACGGTGCCGTCGTGCTGGACGCGGGCGCCGGAACCGGGCACTACCTGCGGGCTGTCCTTGACAGCACACCTGGTACGGTCGGGCTCGCCCTGGACATCTCCAAGCACGCCGCTCGGCGAGCCGCACGCGCACATCCGCGCATAGGCGCCGTCGTCGCCGACGTGTGGCGCCCCCTTCCCGTACGGGATGCGGCCATGGACGCCATCATCAACGTCTTCGCTCCACGCAACCCGCCCGAGTTCCAACGGGTCCTCAAACCGGGTGGGGCGCTGTACGCCGTGACCCCCTCAAGCCATCACCTCGGCCTGTTGGTGCGCGCGTTGGGACTGCTGTCGGTCGACGACCGGAAAGACCAGCGCATCGACGCCGCACTGGCGGGACGCTTCGCCCTGGAGGTGCGTGAGAACCTGGAGGTCGAGGCCCGGATGAGCCGTGGAGAGGTGGCCACGCTGGTAGGCATGGGGCCGAGCGCCCATCACGTGTCCGCGGAAGACCTGGCCAAGCGCCTCGCGGCCCTGCCCGAGCCGGTCACGGTGCCGCTGTCGTTCGTACTGTCCACGTACCGCCGCATCGAATGACGACGTCCGCGGAATACCCGTTGACCGCCGAGCGTTGACGACAGGTGCCGCGAGACAAGGCTGGTTCGCCGATTTGACGTTGCGTCGGCAACCACCTACTCTCTCGTCTGCCCCAAGGGGATGCGGGACGCCGGAAGGCGGACGGCCCCAAGGAAGCAACCAGAAATCGGTTCGAGCCCTCCGCGGGCTGATGTACGATGGTCTGGTTCGCCCGAACGGGATGCAGGACGCCGCGAGGTGGCCGGCCCGATGGGCACTCCCAGCGGATCGACGAAGGCGGCCTCCAGGCACGCCCAAGTCCGGTCTGCGGGAATTCCAGGCGACTTCGACCGTCGATCGATCCTTACGATCGATTTGACAGCCGAGGAACACCTGGTAAATTGGAAGGGTTGCCCCGGAGCTGGGTTCGTGTGAGCGGGTCTGGCACGGTGGGTGTCCGTTTCTTGAGAACTCAACAGCGTGTTAAAAGCCAGTGCCTTTTCGGTTCATTCGCCCTTTTGGGGTGGGTGGATCGCCCCGTGGCCGCAGGCCGTCCCGTTGGTGGGGTGGTTTG
>NZ_BSTM01000027.1 GCF_030269515.1 Actinomadura sp. NBRC 104412
CAGGGCATGCGGGTCGGGCTTGATGTCCGCCGGCGACAGGTGCTCGACAGGCGCGGAAATGGGCAGCGCGTTGGAGGCATCCCACACGCCCAGCAGAACCGCTCCCGGTTCCCGCGTGAACCGGGTCGTGATGGCATCGTCGGGTGTGGCCTCAATGGCATTGGCCACAAGTTCCCCGGCGATCAGGTAGACGTCGTCGGCGAGGGAGAGCAATCCCCACTCGGTGAGCCGGAATTTGATGTGCGAGCGCACCCGGGCGGGGGCGGTCCACGCGGCAAGACATGTCAGGTCCAGCTCAGCCGTGACCGCCCAGTCGGCACTCACCGGCCGCACGCTGCCACCCAGGACACACCGCGACGGGTGCAGGTGCTGCCCACTCGCTCACCTAGGACGGCAAGGTGCGAGACGGGGCGTGAACTAGCATCACTCATTGGGTCCGACCCCCTGTGTCGGATCAAGGCCCCGGGCATGCCCGACGTTGTGCGCGTCGGGACCGGGGCCGCCTTGTGGAACGGCCCCATGTAAGCGGCCCTGTGAGTTACCGTGAAGGTGGTTCATGGTGCAGCTTGGTTAAGCACCATGAACCAGGGTGACGACCGGAAGGAGACATAGCGGGCATGGCGGACGCGATGACCTTCGGTGAATTGATGCGCTCCCTTATGCGGGAACAGGGATTGTCGCTGCGCGGACTTGCTCGCAAGGCGCACTGCAATCACGGGCACCTATCCAAAATTTCGCGCGATCAGTGCGCTCCTTCGGAAGATTATGCGAAGCATCTGGACAAAATTCTTAAGGCAAACGGAAGACTGTCAGCGCTAGTCCCCAAGAAGGCAAAAGTCACCTATAAGCAAGGTGCGGAGAGTAACGCTTGGACAGTTGCTCCTATATCGGATAGTGGGCAGTTGCGAGCGGCGCGGGATATGGGCATCATGGAAGCCTTTCGTGCTGCTGATAGGCAGATAGGCGGCGGTCGACTTTATCCGACTGTGGTCAACTACCTTAATACTGCCATCGGCCCCCGCCTGTTCGGTGGAACAGATGATTACAGCGACCGAACGGTTTTCGCATGCGCTGGAGCCATGACTGAAATGGCGGGATGGATGGCATATGACGGAGGTCGGGGCACTATTGCTCGTCAGCATTTCGAGCGATCGCTGAAGTTGGCTTCTGCAGGAAATGACTTCCAACTGAAAGCGCAAATATATGCAAGCATGAGTCATCTTTACTTGCACATGGGAAAGCCTGATAGGGCCATTCAGTTGGCACAAACGGGACAAGTCGTGCTGAAGCGAAACCCGGTGCCTTCCCTAAGCGCCCGACTGCTCGCCATGGAAGCACGCGGCCTTGCAGACCACAATGAACCCACGGCATGCATGAAAGCACTAGTACGCGCTGAGAGGACACTCAGCAAGGAATCAGCAAACACAATATCGCCATGGCTCAGCCCATTTGATGAGGCGTCCCTTGCCAGCGAAGCGGCTCGTTCCATGCTGAGGACCAGCCAACTCCCGAACGCTGAAACTCGGGCTCGGATGGTTATTCGAATGCGCAGTGAAACGCATACTCGAAGCAGAGCGTTTGGTCAGCTTCTCTTGGTTGCGGCGCTGATCGCTCAGGATGAGCTGGAAGAGGCATGCATTGAAGCCGCTAGGGTGCTGTCTGTTGCGGACTCCTTGAGTTCGTCTCTCGTCGTCGAGCAATTGCAGGCTATTCGGGAAAGCTTGCTGCCGCACCGGTCATTTGCTCCGGTTGCGATGTTCCTTGACAAGGCACATGATCCGCTGCGCGGTTGGATGCCTACATACCGGACGCACCTAACATAGAGAGGCAGCTTCACAACATGTCGGATCGCCCACTGTTCGAGCGGGACCCCAATGCATGGCGGGACTATCTTGCCGAGGGCAATGCCACTCAACCACGGAAGCGCATAGGCGCCGACCTACTGCTCCGCAATGAACATGGTGACTGCTTGCTGGTTGACCCGCGATACAAACCAGATTGGGATATGCCGGGTGGAATGAGTGAATCCAATGAAGCGCCAGATGAGACTGTACGCCGGGAACTATTGGAGGAATTAGGGCTAGAAGTCACCATAGGCCCGCTCTTGGTTGTTGATTGGGTATCACCACACGACCCTTGGGACGATTCGCTTATCTTCATCTTTGACGGTGGCGTTTTGGATGACTCGGCTATCGCCAATCTAAGACTGTCCGACAACGAGCTTCAAGCCTACGACTTCTGCGATAGAAGTCAGGCGGCCACAAGACTACGGCCTTATGTATGGCGACGTCTTCAGGTGGCCTTCACTGCACTGGAAACAGGTCGAGCTCGATATACGCGCGATGGATTCTAGAAGCGACTATCATCGATGGCTTACAATAACATGAATTCCCCCGAGCGGCATCGCTCGGAGGAAGCTGTGCTCGGCCCTTGAGGCCGGGTCACGGATTCTCGCTTTCCTGCGACGCTCATTATGGCCCGGAGGCGGTGCTGGTGGTGATGGCCTGGTGGTAGCGGGTGGCGAGTTTGTGGAGGGCGTTGAGTAGGTCGGGGGAGTCGATGATGGTGAAATCGGCGTCGAGCATTCCCAGGTAGAGGGCGAGCATTTCGGGGTGGTCCGAGCCTGGTTCGAAAGTGCAGCGGTTTTCGCCCAAGGGCTTCACGTCTACGGGAATGGGGATCCGGGCGCGGACGTGGGAGGCGGGGGCGTGCACGATCACTCGGGCTCTGTAGCGCCAGGTGGCTTCTCCCATGCCTTGGGCTACTCGGGCGGCGATGTCTTCGTCGGGTGGGAGCGGACGAGGGGTGAAGCGGGGGCCGGGTGGGAGCTCGGGGGTGATGCGGTCGACGCGGAAGGTGCGCCAGTCGTCGCGGTCCAGGTCCCAGGCCATCAGGTACCAGCGGCGGCGGTCGTTGATCAGGCGGTAGGGCTCTACCTGGCGGCGGCTGGTGGTGCCGGAGTGGGTCCGGTAGTCGAAGCGGAGGCGTTCATGGTCGCGGCAGGCGCCGGCGATCAGGGTGAGGACGTCGGGATCCACCCGGGTGCCGGGTGAGGGCAGGGTGAGCGCGGCCGTCTGGTAGGCGCTCACGCGGTGGCGCAGGCGGGACGGGAGTACTTGCTGAAGTTTGGCGAGGGCGCGTGCCGCGATCTCTTCGATGCCCGCGATCGAGCCGCCGGCGGCGGTGCGTAGGCTGATCGCGACCGCCACGGCTTCGTCGTCGTCCAGGAGGAGGGGCGGCAGGGCGCCGCTCGTGCCCAGGCGGTAGCCGCCGGCCACGCCTGGGCGTGCCTCGACCGGGTAGCCGAGGTCGCGGAGGCGATTGATGTCGTTGCGGATCGTGCGGGTGGTGACGTCCAGGCGCGACGCGAGTTCGGTGCTGGTCCAATCGCGCCGGGACTGCAACAGGGACAGCAGGCGCAGGAGCCGCGCAGAGGTTTCCAACATTCTTTGATCCTGGCGTTCTATCTAGGAACGATCCTTTCCGCGATTGTTCCTAGTCTCGGCTCATCCGCACAAACCCTGGCGAGGAGAGGCACGATGAGCATTGGGCCGTTCCGGATCGAAATCCCTCAGGACGACATCGACCACCTGCACGATCGGCTCGCCCAGGCTCGGTGGCCCGGGGAGCTGCCCGGCGTGGGGTGGACGCGGGGCATCCCGCTCGACGAGGTGCGGGAACTCGCCGAGTACTGGCGGACGGGGTACGACTGGCGTGCCCAGGAGGCGCGGCTCAACCGGTTCCCGCAGTTCGTCACCGAGATCGACGGGCAGCGGATCCACTTCCTGCATGTACGGTCGCGGCGGCCCGGCGCCAAGGCGCTGCTGGTGACGCACGGGTACCCCAGCTCCGTCGCCGAGTTCCTGAGCCTGATCGAGCTGCTGGTCGACCCCGCGGAAGGGCAGGCGTTCCACGTCGTCGCGCCGTCCCTGCCCGGGTACGCGTTCTCGACCCCGCTCAGCGGGACCGGCTGGACGATGGGACGCACGGCACGCGCCTGGGCCGAGCTGATGGACCGTCTGGGGTACGAGCGCTACGGTCTGCACGGCGGTGACGTCGGCGGCGGTGTGTCCGGGATCGTCGCGGACCTGGACGGGGACCATGTGATGGGCCTGCACGTGGTGACCGATCCGATGACCGCGGCCGCCACCGCCACGTTCCTCCCCGGGATGGCCGACGGGCTGGACGATGGCGATCCGGTCGACAAGCTGATCCTGGAGCGGATGGAGGAGTTCGACCGGGAGGGCTCCGGTTACCTGAAGATCCAGAACACGCGCCCGCAGACGATCGGCTATGGCCTGGCGGACTCCCCGATGTTCCTGCTCGCCTGGATCGCCGAGCGGGTTCATGTATCGACCGATCTGCCGGTCGACCGCGACCAGGTGCTCACCAACGTGAGCCTGCACTGGTTCACCGGCTCCGGCGCCACGGCCGCGCACACCCTGTACGAGCAGGCGCATACGTCCGATTGGGGCGCGCCGCCGACCGTTCCGCAGGGCTTCGCGGTCTTCGGTGCGGACGAGACGGTGCGCAAGCTGGTCCCCGCACCGGACGGCGCGCACTGGACGGAGTTCGAGCGCGGCGGGCATTTCCCCGCGATGGAGGCCCCCGCCCTGCTCGCGGCCGACCTCCGAACCTTCTTCGGGCCGCTGCGATGACCGACGTGCCGAGTCGGCATGTCCGATGAGCACGGCCGATGAGCAGGACGGCCCGATGTCCGTTCAGGCGATGCGGACGGGGAGGGTGCGCGGCCCGCGGACCTGGCCCGCCGACCAGGTCACCGCGGCCGGGTCGGCCAGGGTGAATTCGGGGACCCGCTCCAGCCACACCTCCAGGGCGACCCGCAGCTCCATGCGCGCCAGATGCGAGCCCAGGCAGCGGTGGATGCCCAGGCCGAACGCGGCGTGCCGGTTGACCTCGCGGTCGATGACGACCTCGCCCGCCCGGTCGAACTGCGCCGGGTCCCGGTTGGCGGCCGGGAACGACAGCAGGATCCAGTCGTCGGCCTTCATGTCCACGCCGTTCCAGCGCATGTCCTCCTTCACCAGCCGCGCCATCGTGACCGGCGCGTAGGCGCGCAGGAACTCCTCCATCGCCGTCGGCAGCAGCGCGGGCTCGGCGACCAGCCGCTCGCGGTCGGACGGTGTCTTGGCCAGATGCCACAGCGAGGCGCCGATCGCGCTCCACGTCGTGTCGATCCCCGCGATGAGCAGCAGCGCCATCGTCCCCGCGACATGGGAGGGCTCCAGCTTGCGCCCGTACAGCTCGGCGTTGATCAGGTACGTGGTGAGGTCGTCCCGGGGATGGTCGACATGGTCGCGGATCTGCGCGAGCAGGTAGTCGAACAGCGTCTCCAGGTTGGCCAGCCGGTCGTCGGGCGGCAGGTTGATCGCTTCCAGCGCGTTCTCGACGAACGCGCGGAAGCGCGGCCCGTCCTCCTCGGGAAGGCCGAGCATGTCCGCGATGACCCGTACGGGGATGTGCTGGGCGTAGTCCTGCGCGGCGTCCACGACGTCCCGTCCCTGGAACGCGTCGACGAGCGCGTGGCAGTAGTCCCTGGTGCCGGGCTCCAGCCTGCCCACCGCCGATCTGGTGAACGCCGGAAGCAGCAGCCTGCGCGCGTCGCGGTGGAACGGCGGATCGGACGAGATCGGCGGGACCCCGCCCACCGGCGCGGTCTCCCGCGGCGGCCGGAAGTTGCTCACGACGACCGAGCGCGAGGAGAACCGCTCGGTGTCGTAGGCGATCGCCGCGACGTCCTCGTAGCGGGTGGGCAGCCAGCCGCCGCCGAACCGGCCGGTGTGCGCGATCGGGCAGCGTTCCCGCAGGTCGTCCTGGATGGGGTACGGGTCGGCGGCCCATTCGGGCTCCAGATGGGAGAAGTCGCTCGCCCAGTCCTCGACGGGACCGGTGACGATCTCGTTGCGGACGCCGTCCGGCCGGTCCTGCTGCATCTCCCGGAAGTCCTTGGTGAAGCGCTCGTCGGTGGTCATCTCAGGTCTCCTCGACGAGGTCGATCGCGCGTTCGGGACAGTTGGACACCGCGAGCCGGGCCTGCTGCTCCTCGCCTGCCGGGACGACGCCGCCGTTCAGGACCGTCCCGTAGCCCTCCCCGTCCTCGCCGAAGACGCCGGGGGCGAGGTCGTAGCAGCGGCCGTGCCCCTGGCACCGGCCGGTATCGATGTGCACTTTCACGGCATGTCTCCCATCTGTCGCGTTCCGGCGGGCCGCGCGAGATCGGCCACGATGCGGGCCAGCAGCGCCGCCCACTCCCCGTCGTCCACCGGGTGCAGGTCTCGTGGCACGAGGGCGCCGCCGATCGCGAGCAGCAGGCAGAAGTGGGCGAGCGCGTCCGGGGGGAGCTCCGGGTCGACCTGGCCGTCGGCCTGCGCGAGCCGGATCAGACCGGCGAGCCGGTCGGCGCGCTCGCCCAGGTAGTCGCGCATCAGCCTGGCGACGTCCCGGTCACGGCGGGCCGCGACCAGTGCCTCCACGATGAGGTGGCCGCGGTCGTCCCAGCGCTCGGGCAGGCACCGGCCGCCCGCGAGCAGCAGGTCGGCGATGGGACGGTCGGGCTCGGCGGCCAGCAGCTCGGCCAGGAGCTGCCGCCCGTGCGCCCGCAGGGCGGCCACCAGCAGCTCGGCCTTGGAGCCGAAATGCGAGTACAGCGCCCCGTTGCTCACCCCGGCGGCGGACGCGATGTCGGCGACCCGCGTCCCCTCGTAGCCGTGACGGGCGAAGGCGTCCGCCGCGGCACGCAGCAGCCGGTCGCGGGTCTCGGCCGCGGTGACCCCGGCGATACGGCCCATTCCTGAATTAAAAGAGCGTTCATTTTGTTGGTCAACCCCCGTCCAAGAGCCGCCGTGAGGCCCGCAAGATCACGCCGAGCCGGCCGTCGCGCGGTCCTGGACGGGTGGTTAGAGATCGCTCATGGGGAAGACACCGAGGATCGGGGGCGGCGCAACGGAACGGGGCGGCGTCACGACATCGGCCGAGCAGCCTCCGGGCGGGTACGCGCGGCGGCACACGGAAGGAGCCGACGATGGCGATCGTCTCGCGCGGTTTCCACGGCAGACGGCGGGAGTCCGGCGCGCAGTTGCCACCGGGCCAGTACCTGGTGAAGGACTTCCCGGTGCTGTCGGCCGGGCCGACACCGCGGATCCCGACCGCGGAATGGGAGTTCACGATCACCACCGAGACGGGACAGGACCACCGGTGGTCGTGGGAGGAGATGCTGGACCTGCCGCACGAGACGCCGACGGTGGACATCCACTGCGTCACCAAGTGGTCCAAGCTGGGCACCAACTGGCAGGGGGTGTCGCTGGACACGCTGCTGTCCGGCGTGGACACCACGGCGGGTTACGCGCTGGCCTACTCCTACGGCGGCTACAGCACCAACCTGCCCTTGCAGGACCTGCTCGACGGCCAGGCGTGGGTGGTCTACCGCTACGAAGGCGGCGACATCCCGCCCGAGCACGGCGGCCCCGCGCGGCTGCTCGTCCCGCACCTGTACTTCTGGAAGTCCGCCAAATGGCTCCGCGGGATCCGCCTGCTCGAACGCAACGAGCCGGGATTCTGGGAGACCGCCGGCTACCACGACTACGGGGACCCATGGCGGGAACAGCGGTACCAAGGGGACTGACGTCGCGTCCGCTGGTGTGGCGGGCCGCGCGGCTGGCCGCCGAGCGCTGGGAGACCCCGACCGCGCGGACGCTGACCTTCGACGTTCCGAACTGGCCGGGCCATCTGCCGGGCCAGCATGTCGACGTCCGGCTGACCGCGCCCGACGGCTACAGCACCCAACGGAGCTACTCGCTCGCCCAGCCCGACCGGGTGGAGCTGACCGTGGAACGGCTGGACGACGGCGAGGTGTCGCCCTACCTGGCCGACATCCTCGCCATCGGCGACCAGATCGAGCTGCGCGGACCGGTCGGGGGCTGGTTCGTGTGGCGGCCCACCGGACGGCGCCCGGTGCTGCTGCTGGCGGGCGGGTCGGGCCTCGTGCCGCTGATGGCCATGATCCGGGCGCGCCGCAAGGAGAGCAGTGGAACGCCGTTCCGGCTGCTGTACTCGGTGCGCTCGCCCGCCGACGTGTACTACAAGAACGAGCTGGGACGCCCCGAGCCCGGACTGGACGTCACCTGCCTGTACACCCGCGAGGCCCCGGAGGGCTGGCCACGCCCTCCCGGCAGGCTGACCGCGTCCGACCTCAGCCGGCGCGCCGGGCTCGCCGACTCCGACCCCGACTGCTTCGTCTGCGGCCCGACCGGATTCGTGGAGGCCGCCGCGAACCTGCTGGTCGCACGCGGCCAGGACGCACAGCGGATCAAGACCGAACGCTTCGGCCCGACTGGAGGCTGACCGATATGACCATGGAAAACCAGGGCGACGGCGGAGACCACCACATGGACGGCAACGTGCTCGCCGGCCCGCTGGGCGAGCTGTTCTCCGTGGACGTCACCGCGGCCACCGGCACCTGCGCCCAATGCGGCCGCACCGGCCCGGTCGCCGGGCTGCCCGTGTACGCGAACGCGCCGGGGATGGTCGCCCGCTGTCCCGGCTGCGACAACGTCCTGATGCGGCTCGTCCGGTCGCCGGACTCGGCCTGGCTCGACTTCGGCGGCTTCACCGCGCTGCGCATCCCGGTCCCGTCCGGGTGACCCGCCACCGCGGCGCACGTGCGGACCCGGTGAGGCGATGACGGAAGGCTGGGCAGGCTTTGGGGGGACCGTTCTCCGATACGACCGCGTGGGCGCGGAGCCTGCGGACGCCCCTGCGGAACTTCCTGCGCACCGAGGCCGGCAGCGCCATCATCCTGCTGGCCGCGACCATCGGCGCGATCGTCTGGGCCAACCTGGACACCTCCTCGTACCTGGGGGTGTGGGAGACGCCCCTGTCGATCGGCGTCGACGATCACATGCTGTCGCAGGATCTGCGCCACTGGGTCAACAACGGGCTGATGACCCTGTTCTTCTTCAACGTCGGCCTGGAGGCGCGCCGCGAGTTCGACATGGGGGAACTGCGCGACCGGCGGCGGGTCGCGCTGCCGCTGGCCGCCGGGCTCGGCGGGATGGCCGTGCCGATCGCCATCTTCCTGGCGTTCAACGCGGGCACCCCGGTCATCCACGACTGGGGCGTGGTGATGCCGACCGACACGGCGTTCGCCCTCGGCGTGCTGGCGCTGTTCCGCCGGAGCTTCCCGGCCCGGTTGCGCACGTACCTGCTCACCGTCACCGTGGTCGACGACATCGTCGCGCTGGTGGTGATCGCGCTCGTCTACACCGAGGATCTGGAGGCGATGCCGCTGCTGGTGGCGCTGGCCATCTTCGCCGTGATCGTCGTGGTGCGCGCCTTGGGCGTGGGACAGGTCCCGGTGTACGTGCTGCTGAGCGTGGCCGCGTGGGTGGCGCTGTCGTTGTCCGGGGTGGAGCCGATCCTGCTGGGACTGGCCCTGGGGATGCTGACCTTCGCCTATCCGGCGACGCGCGTCGACCTGGAACGCGCCTCGGAGGTGTTCCGGCTGTTCAGGGAGCAGCCGACACCGGAGCTGGCGCGGTCGGCACGGGTCGAGGTCGCCGCGGCGATCTCACCGAACGAGCGGCTGCAGCAGATGATCCACCCGTGGTCCAGCTACGTGATCGTGCCGCTCTTCGCGCTCGCCAACGCGGGACTCGTCCTCAGCGGCGACGTCCTGGCCGACGCCTACACCTCGTCGCTCACCCAAGGGATCATCGCGGGCTTCGTCATCGGAAAGCCCCTGGGCATCTCCCTGCTGACCTGGCTCGTCTGGCGGCTCAGCGGGCGCAGGCTGGCTCCCCCTGTGGGATGGGCGTCGGTCCTGGGCGCCGGCGCCATCAGCGCCATCGGCTTCACCGTGGCCCTGCTGATCGCGACGCTGGCCTTCACCGGCGAGCGGCTGGAGGAGGCCAAGGTCGGCATCCTGACCGCCGCGATCCTCGGCCCTCTCATCAGCTGGCTCGGCGCACGAGCGGCCGCCAAGCTCCCGACCCGCGCGCGGTTGCGCGCGCTGCTGGGCACCGCGGAGGACATCATCGATCTGGCCGCGCCGGTCGACCCGGACCGCGACCACATCCGCGGGCCCGCCGACGCCCCCGTCACCTTGGTCGAGTACGGCGACTTCCAATGCCCGTATTGCGGCCGGGCCGAGCCGATCGTCCGGGAACTGCTGGCGGGTCATGGTGACGTCCGGTACGTGTGGCGGCACCTGCCGCTCAGCGACGTCCACCCGCAGGCGCGGCTGGCCGCGCTGGCGTCGGAGGCGGCCGCGGCGCAGGGCGCGTTCTGGGAGATGCACGATCTGCTGCTGGAGCACCAGGACGCGCTGGAGGTGCGCGACCTGGTCCGCTACGCCGAGGAGTTGGGGCTGGACGTCGATCGGTTCCGGGACGACCTGCGCCGAGGCCGCGGGAACGACCGGGTGTCGGAGGACGTCGACTCGGCCGACCTGAGCGGTGTCTCCGGCACCCCGACGTTCTTCGTCAACGGGCGGCGGCACCACGGCGCCTACGACATCGAGACGCTTTCCAAGGCGGTGGGGATCGCCCGGAAACGGGTGGTCCTGGAGTCCCGGCAATCCCGCTGAGAAAGGCCGATTTCAAGATCCGGCCTTGGCGCGGCGGCGCGAAGCGGTCTTAGGGAATCTCCGGGATGGGGGGATTGCGGAGGGCGCGCCGAGCCGGTTCGAGAAGCCGCCGGAATCGGTTCCGGAAGCCCTGCGGCATGCCCCCGGACGGCGCCGCGACGCCCAAATGCCCACACGATCGGTGGGGAAGTCCGCGCCCGCGCCCGCGTCGGCGCCGAGGTGCCGCCAGGACCGGAGCCAATCCGGAGGATTGCCCGCTCCGAGGGGCCGCGAGGATGATGACGGAGCATAGCCCTCGGTACATTGGGTTGTCGAGCGCGGCGGACGCGCCCGCCCACACGCCGGGGACCTCGGCCGATGTTGGCCGTCGATCTTTGGCTGCCCCTACACTCACCTTCCGGGGGGCGATGAACACGGTCATGCAACCACCCCGCTGACTGAGATCGATGGTGGAGTTCTTTTGAGCCGGCTAGATGACTTCGTGGTCCTGTGGAAGAGGCACGGCCACGATTGGACATGGGCCGAGTACGCGCACGCGCTGGCGACAATGGGACACGGTGGAACGAACGAGTCGAACCTGAAGGTGTGGGTTTCGCGAAACCGCGAGAAGCTGCGCCGGGAGCACGGCATCGACGTGGGCCAGAAACGCGTCAGCGCTGCTGACGAGTTCAATGCGTGGCCGCCACTGCCCCGGGCGCTGCGCAATCATTCCATTTATCGGCTGCTGGAGTACCATGCGCGTGTTCGAGCGCTGGGAATAGAGAACCTCGCGCCATCGCTGAAGAATCCCTATCTCTGGCAGGTCGGCGCCATTCGCGAGAATAATCTCGTGATCCGCTGGGATCCGGACCGTGGTTTCTATCGCAGTGAACGCACCTCCAGAGAAGCGTTGCTCGATCCCGGATATTCGCGCATCTCCGAACCACGCGAATCGTATCTAGCGCGACATCCCGACGAGGCCGGTTGAGTCGTCAACATCCTTGCAGCACCCCTTACGGCAAGACTACGCTGCTAATGGCGGGAGGAAATCAGTCGGGGGAGCATGGAGGGATCGGGTTGAGAGGTGACAGCGGGCCGAATGTAATCGAGGACAGGCGCGGCGAAATCTTGGCGGCCCCGGGACGCAGCGCTTACGTGGACGACCAACTGGACGTTCTCGCCGTGTACGACTGCGGTGAGAGCACCACTGAAGAGGACAACGCCTGGTTGGACAGGGTGCTGGAGTCGCATGGCGTGACCCACTTGCCGGCATCCGAATACATCACCGAAGGACCGCTTGCCGGATGGCGTTGCTGGACCATTGAGCTGCGTTCGAGGTCGTGAAAGCGGGAACCCCGCGGCCCCGGCCCGGTAAGGGCCGGGGCTCCTGGACCCCCGCGCTCCCGCCTACCCGTGAGACCTCGAAGACCGTCCTTCCGCTCCACCCGAGAACACCAGAGCCGCCGGCGCCGTCATTCGGCGCCGGCGGCTCTCCCCCGCAATGGCCGTGCTTTATTCTCCGCTTGCGCGGAACGCCGTCCGGCCGACGGCGAATTCCCGCCACAAAGGGCAGGCGATCAGTGGTGCACGCCTTTCACGGCGCCGGGCGCGCCGAGGTGTATTCCGCTGCCCGCACATCGCCGTCCCGGCCGGAGGACGGCGATTCGTGAATGGCCGTTCGTCCCGTGGGAACGCCGGCCGCCGCGGACCGCCGGAAAAATGCGCTCCACGTGACGGGCATCCGTACGGAACGCCGCCGTCACGGATGGTCAGGCGGGCTGATGCGCGACCTGCCGCGCCCTGGCGCTCTCCTGGCCCTGGCCGATCATCGAGATATGCGCCACCCGGAAGGGGCTGGGCGCGCCCTCGGGATAGACGGCATGGACGATCAACAGTCCGGCCGCGCACTGCGAGCACACCCGCAACGGCGTGTGCGACGCATGGGTGACCAGATTAACCAGGGTCATCTCCAGCACGGGAATCCCCGGACACTCCGGCTGTCCCTGGCACCTGTCCGGATCTGGCGGCATGCCTCCCCCTCGTTTGGTGATAAGCGCTGCCCGGCTTGGGAAACGCGGCCGCTTGGTAACCGTGCCTGTGCCGGCCGCTTCTGCGAATCTTCATCCGAGGGGGCTTCTTGCGGTTACGGCCGATGTAGCCGTGTTCGGCGAGGACGACGACGATCAGCACGCAGAGCAGAATCAGCGAGACGTAGGACGTCGAGCCGAGTGCTCCTTGTAGCCGGGCCAAGTCGTCTAGTATGAGCCCGTCCATGGCTCCTCTCTTGGCATCGAGTGGCGGCTGTTGACAAAAGGACCCTCTACCGCTGCCACGGTGGAGGGTTCTTACGTTACATGGGCTATGTCCACCCTCGGTGGTACGAGTGTAACCGTTGGGTAACGTTTGGCTGATGGTGCCTGAGTGTCGCCGGCGGTCCGGACGTGCCGGGACGGGCTGTTCGATCGGACGTGTTCATGGCGTCGGCTCCTCGCTCGGGCGGGCTCACCTGGTGGCCGGCTGATCTCGACCACTGTCGTGCCGGAGGGCCCCGGTCGCACCCGGGAAGGCCACTGGTCCGGTCCCTGGGGAGCCGCGGTCTCTCGCCGGTTCCGCGAAGCGAGGTGGCGATGGCCCGGTGAAGCCGGCCTGGAAGGCGGGCGCGGTGAGGTCACCCTAGAACAGGAGACCCGCGATCTCCCGGACCGAGGCCCCGGCCACGCCGGTGTGTCGCGTCACCGGCCGCCCACCCCGAGGGAATCGACGGCATCCGACACGCCGGGGTCGAAATCCGCGGGCCGATTGGACAACCCGCGGCCGATGGTGTTACATGGGCTATGCACAACCCCGGGGGAACGGACCGCGTCGGGGGGTCGCGGCCACCAGCTGGGTTGTGCGTCAGGGGTCGCCCCCGAGCGACCCCGAACGAGGGCCCGTCTCGCGCATTTGGGGGTGCGGGGCGAGGCGGGCCCTCCCGTTCCCCCCTTCTCCGGCCCAGGCAGGAGAAGGTAAGGCCCATGTCGTGTCACGAATTCATACCACAAAGCGTGCTCGTCGGTCCGCCTTCCGACTCGTCGCCCGACGTGCACGAGTGAGGGAATGGGTTCCTCCGATGCCCTCACGAGGACGCCTCCGGCGCTCGCGGCCGGGGGCGTCCTCCTTTTTGTGACCCGGATTCCGCCGTTGCGGCACACCTGCACGTAACATGGGCTATGATAAGACCGAACCCGGAGGGGCTGCCGCTGAGCGGAGAGCGCTACCCGTCCCTGGGAGCGAAGTGGCAGGAGCCTCGCCCCTCCGGGTTCCTCCCCGCCGGTCGCAACGGGGGCCCGGCGGGGCTCACGCCATCACCTCACCATCACACGACGAGGGCGCGTTTCCGGCAGGGGACGCGCCCTCCGTCATTCCTCGGGTGCCGTCCGGCCTGCGCGTGCGTCCGTTAGCGGCCGGGCGCCCTCCCCGAAGGTATGGATTGCCGAATGAAGTTCTAGTAAGAAAGGGGCACTGGACCGTGTCCGTTGTGCGGCGTCGGAAGCGCGACCGAAACGACGGCTGATGCCCGAGGGGGCGCCAATGGAGACCCGAGCGGCGATCCTGTGGGAACCGCGCACCGACTGGAGCGTCGAGGACATCGAGCTCGACGATCCGAAGGCAGGAGAGGTCAAGGTCAAGTTCGCGGCCTCCGGCCTGTGCCACTCCGATGAGCACATGGTCACCGGGGACATGGTCCTCGACCCGGAGATCGCCGCGCTGCTTCAGCTCGAACAGTTCCCGATCATCGGCGGGCACGAGGGCGCGGGGGAGGTCGTGCAGGTCGGCCCCGGCGTCACCACGCTTCAGGAGGGCGACCACGTCGTCCTGTCGTTCATCCCGTCCTGCGGCCGCTGCCCGTCCTGCGCGAGGGGCCGTCAGCACATCTGCGACCTGGGCGCCGTGCTGCTGGCCGGACGCCAGATCGGCGACATGACCGCGCGCCACCACTCCAAGAGCGGCAAGGACCTGGGGATCATGTGCTGTACGGGCACCTTCGCGCCGTACACCGTGGTCAACGAGGCCACCTGCGTGAAGATCGACAACTCGATTCCGCTCGACAAGGCGGCCCTGGTCGGTTGCGGTGTCACCACCGGGTGGGGAGCGGCCGTCAACGCCGCCGGCGTCCAGCCCGGCGAGACCGTCGTGGTGATCGGGATCGGCGGCATCGGCATGAACGCCGTGCAGGGCGCCGCCATGGCCGGTGCCCGCCATGTCATCGCGGTCGACCCGATCGAGTGGAAGCGCAAGGAGGCGGAGACCACCTTCGGCGCCACCCACAGCGCGGCGTCCATCGAGGAGGCGGCGGCCCTGGTCGGCGAGCTCACCTGGGGCGCCAACGCCGACAAGGCCATCCTGACCACCGGCGTCGCCACCGGCGACCTGATCGGCCCGATGATGGGCATGGTCGCCAAGGGCGGCCGGGGCGTCGTCACCGCGGTCGCGCCGATGATGCAGGAGGACGTCAAGCTCAACCTGTTCGACCTGGCGATGCAGCGCAAGGAGCTGGTCGGCTGCATCTTCGGCAACGCCAACCCGCGCCGCGACATCCCGCGCCTGCTCCAGTTGTACGGCGAGGGCAGGCTCAAGCTGGACGAGCTGGTCACCACGACCTACACCCTCGACGAGGTGAACAAGGGCTATCAGGACATGCGGGACGGCAAGAACATCCGCGGCATGATCCTGTACTGACTCACTCGCGCGGGAAACCGTACCGGCCGACCAGGCGGACGAAGGACGCGGGCGTGAGGACCCGCAGCGGCGTCAGCCCGTCGGGGTCGCGCCGATAACACACCACGTCCTGGCCCGCCGCCGGTCCGGAGCTGCACGACCAGCGGCGGCGGGACCTCGGTGAACGCGGCCGAGACCACGATGGCGTCGAACGGCGCGTGGTCGGACGCGTCCTCGGTCCCGTCGCCGACGAGCACCGTGACGTTGCCGATGCCGTCCGCCTCCAGGTGACGGCGGGTCTCGTCGGCGAGGTCGGGCCAGATCTCGACGCTCACGACCCGGGCGGCGAGGCGCGCGATCACGGCCGCCTGGTCCCCCTGACCGAGGCGCGGGGCAGAGCCCCGCCGGGGTCAGTGGCCACCACCGCGAGCCGTCAAGGCGAGCGGCGTGGTCCGCTGGCCCCGCACCGGGGGGTGTGGGGGTCGTCCCCCACAATGACACGAGAGCCTCATGGGGGTGTTGGGGGCGGAGCCCCTGACCGGGGCGCGGGGCAGAGCCCCGCCGGGGTCAGTGGCCGCCGCTGCGAGCCGTCAAGGCGAGTGGCGGTGGTCGCTGACCCCGCTTCGGGAGGTGTGGGGGGTCGCCCCCCCACAATGACAAGAGCCCCCTACCGGGGTGGGAGGCCGTGGCCCGGAGCGAGTTCTACGAGCGCAGGGACGCGGCATCCCGCCCCGCTTCGGGGGGTGTGGGGGGTCGCCCCCCCACAATGAATAGATGCAGTCGTATGCGGCAGTGCTCGCTCTGCTCGGGTCGCTGGGCGCGTTCCTTTCGGCCGTGTACGCGGTGGCGCGGCTCGCCGGGGTGGGCGGGACGCTGGGCGGCGGTCCCTTCCTGTCGGGCGGGCGCCCGCTGGAGCACGCCGCGTCGCGGTACCACGTGCGCTGGTACGTGGTGACGATGGTGTTCCTGGCCTTCGACATGGAAATGATCTTCATGTACCCGTGGGCGCTGGTCGTCGCGTCGATCGGGACGAAGGCGGTGGTGGAGATGTTCGCTTTCCTCGGCCTGCTGATGGTCGGCGTGGTGTACGCCTGGCGCGAGGGGGCGTTCCGATGGGCCTGAGCGCGCGGCTCGCCCGATATGCCGCGTCCGCTCCGCGTTCCTTCCTGGTGGACGTGCCGGGCGGCGCGCGGACCAGGACGGTCGTGGACGGCGAGCTGCGGCGGCGGGGCTGGTTCGAGGCGGACGCGCCCACGTCGGCGGACCTGCTGGTCGTGTGCGGTGATCCCGGAACGGACCTGGCGGGGGCCGTCCACACGGCCTGGGAGGACGTTCCCGGGCCCAGGGCGTGGGCGTGGCTGCCGTCCGATGCGTCGGTGCCGGCGGTCCGCGGGGCGCTGGATCGCGCGGTGGCCGAGCTCGCCGATATCGGGGCACAGCGCGACCAGGCGATGGCGCGGGCGGCGGCGGGTCCATGGCGGCCCGAGGAGGCACCCGTCCACCACGGCGGGCACGACGAGCACGGCATGCACGGGCATCACATGATGGGTGCTCCGGGCGGGTTGGCGATGGCGGATCGGGCGCCTGACCGGGACGGCCTGAAGCTGGACGTCCTGCGGGTGCCGCTGGGTCCCGTGCTGAGGGACTGGCCCGCCGGTCTCAAGGTGACGCTCACGCTCCAAGGCGATGTGGTGCAGGCGGCGGAGGTCCACGTCCTCGCCGGAGGGCCGGGATCCGCGGAGGGGTTCTGGGACGAGCCCTGGAGGGCGGCGGCGAGAGGTGAGGCGGTCACGCGGGGGGAGGCCGAGCGGCGGCGGGCGGCCGCTCACCTCGACAGCCTGGCCCGGTTCCTCGGCGTCGCCGGGTGGCGCGACCAGGCCGGCCGGGCACGCGTCCTCCGGGACGCCGTGCTCGCCGGAGGGGACGCGGGCGGCTTCGACCGCTTCGCTCGCCGCACCGCGCGTTCCCGCGCGCTGCGCTGGATGACCCGGAAGGTCGGTGAGATCGATCCGGCGACGGTGACGCGGTACGGCCTCACCGGGCCGGTGGCACGCCGCCCCGGAGACGCGGCGGCCCGGGTGACCGGCTGGCTCACCGAGATCCGCGAGGCGCTGGCCGCGATGGACGATCCCTCGCCGCTGGACGACGACGAGGGGCCGCGCGGGCCGGTGGGGCGGGAGCCGAGCGCGCGGCTGCTTGCCGCGCTCCCCTCGTTGCTGGACGGTGCGGAACTCGCCTCGGCACGGCTGGTCGTGGCGAGCCTCGACCCGGACATCACCCAGGCCACGGCGATGACCCATGGGTGAGACACCGCTGTGGACCCTGGTGGCGTCGCCGGTGGCGCTGGCGCTGCTCGCGTACGCCGCCGCCGTCCTGGACAGGTCGCTCGGCGCGGTCGCGGCCGGGCATCGCGGCGCGCTACGGGCGTGGGGCGAGCCCGCGCGCGGCGCCGTCCGGCTCCTCGTACAGCAACGCCGCGCCACGTTCGCGTCCGACCGCCTGCTGGCGCGGATCGGCGTGCTCGCGCTGCCGGTCGCGGCGCTGCTGGCCGCCGTGGTGATCCCGCTGGGGACGGAGGCGGTCGCCGGGATGCGGGTGGGCGTCGTGTGGTTCAACGCGATGGAGGTGGGGGTCTGGGGCGCGGTCTGGCTGACCGGATGGGGAGCGAACTCGGCGTATGCGCTGATCGGCGGGTACCGCTTCCTGGCGCAGGGGCTGGCGTACGAGCTGCCGCACATGTTCGCGCTCATCACGGCGGCGCTGGGCGCGGGCTCGCTGGACCTGGCGGAGGTGGCGGCGGCCCAGCACGACCTGTGGTTCGCGGTGTGGATGCCGGTCGCGTTCGCCGTCTACCTGATCTCGGCGGCGGCGATGGTGTTCTGGGGGCCGCTGGACCATCCGGTGGGCGCGGATCTGGCGGGCGGGGCGGCGGTGGAGCTGTCGGGCCCTGACCGCCTGGTCTTCATGGCGGGACGGTACGCGCTGCTCGTGGTCGTCGCGGCGGCCGCCGTCCCGCTCTTCCTGGGCGGCGACGAGGGGCCGCTGCTGCCCGCGCCCGCCTGGTCGCTGATCAAGACATCGGCCGTGCTCGCGCTGCTGGTGTGGACGGCGCACCGGCTGCCCGTGCTGCGCATGGACCGGTTCGTGGCGGCGGCCTGGACGGTGCTGATCCCGGCGGCGCTGCTCCAGGCGCTGGTCGTCGCGATCGTGGTCGTGGGGTAGCCGTGCGGGATGTCGCGTTCTGGATCCTGGCCGTCGCCGCGGTGGCGAGCGGCGTCGCGGTGTTCGTGGTCGGCTCGATGGCGCGCGCCACGTTCGCGCTGCTGGCCTCGTTCCTGTGCGTGGGCGTGGAGCTGCTCCTGATCGACCAGCACTATCTCGGCGTGCTGGTGGTGCTGATGATGATCATGGAGATGCTGGTGATGGCGGTGTTCATGATCATGTACATGATGAACCCGGCGGGGCTGATGCCGATGACCATGGTCCACAACCATCGCGGTGCGCTGGCCGTCGCGGGCGGGGTCTTCGCCGCGCTGGCCGCCGGGATCCTCCTGGCCGACTGGCCGGAGCGGGCGGGCGCGCCGCCGCGCGACCCGGCCGTCGCGCTCGGCGAGTCCCTCATGGGTCCGACGATGCTCGTCATGATCGTCATCGGGGTGGCGATCCTGGCCACGATGATCGCCTCGGTGGTGCTGGCGACCCACCGCGGCCGGTACGGCGACCGGGACGGTGACGTCCCATGACGTTGCAGGCGTTCCTGCTGCTCGGCGCGGCGCTGTTCGCGGTCGGGCTGTACGGGGCGCTGTCCCAGCAGTCGATCGTGATGGTGATGATGGGCCTGGAGCTCATGATCAACGGGCTGGTGGTGGCGGGCGCCGCGTTCTGGTTCTTCGTGGCGCCGTCCACCGCCGACGGCCAGGTGCTCGTGCTGGTCGCGATCACCGTGATGGCGCTGGAGATGGCGATGGGCTTCGCCGTCGTCACCGCGCTGTTCCGCGCCCGCGACGCCGACCTCACCGACCAGGCCGGGGACCTCAAGGGATGACGGCGCTCGGCTGGGCCCTGCCCGGGCTGCCCCTGGTGGCCGGGGCGCTGCTGCTGGTCTCGGGGCTGGTCTTCGGACGGTGCAAGCACCGGGTCGCGGACCGGATCGCGCCGGTCGTATCCGTGCCGGCAGCCCTCGGCATGACGGCGTTGGCGATCGCCGCCGCGGCCGTCCGTCCCGCCGTCAGGGTCCCGTTGTTCGGCGGGTTCGAGGCGGGCATGGCGGTGGACGGGCTGTCGGCCGTGCTGGTCGTGATGGTGGCCGCCGTGACGCTCGCCGTCCTGGTGTTCGCCGCCGGAGACCTGCCCGCCGCGGAGGCTCGGGCGCGCTTCCACGGCCTGATGCTGCTGTTCGCCGGGTCGATGCTGGTCACCGTCACCGCCACCGACCTGGCGCTGCTGCTCATGGGCTGGGAGGTCATGGGCGCCATGTCGTACGCCCTGATCGGGTTCTGGTGGCGGGACCGGGGCCGGGTCGGCTCGGCGGGCGTCGCGTTCCTCACCACCCGGGCCGGTGATCTGGGGCTCTACCTCGCCGCCGGATGCGCCGTCGCGGGGACGCAGGCGCTCTCCCTCGACGCGCTGCCGGACGCGGCGGCACCCTGGCGCGACCTGGTCGCGGCGGGGATCGTCGTCGCGGCTCTGGGGAAGTCGGCGCAACTGCCGTTCTCCTTCTGGCTGTCGAGGGCGATGGCGGGCCCGACGCCGGTCTCGGCGCTGCTGCATTCGGCGACCATGGTGGCCGCGGGCGCGTACCTGCTGCTGCGCGTCCGGCCGCTGCTGGACGCCACCGGGTGGGCGGCGACACTGGTGGCGTGGGCCGGGGCGCTCACCGCGCTGCTGCTCGGCGCGGTCGCGCTCGCGCAACGCGACCTGAAGCAGGTGCTCGCCGCCTCGACCTGCGCGCAGATCGGGTTCATGGTGCTGGCCGCCGGTGCCGCGTCCACCGAGGCGGGAACCGATCAGATCGTCGCGCACGCCGCCGTCAAGAGCCTGCTGTTCCTGGGCGCGGGAGCCTGGGCGGCGGCACTCGGGACCATGGACCTCGGCGAGTTGCGCGGTGCGGCCCGGCGCCATGGCGTCGTCGGCGTGACGTTCGCCGTGGGGGCTCTCGCCCTGGCAGGGTTGCCTCCCCTGTCTCTCTGGGTCACGAAGGACGCCATCCTGTCCACGGTCGCCGAGCACTCGGCTCCGCTGTACGTGGTCGGCCTCGCCGCCGGGGTGCTGTCGGGCGCCTACTCGGGACGGATGCTTCTTGCGGTGTCGCGGCGGCCCGCCGACCCCGGGCGGCTTGAGCGTGTCGGCCTTCTCAGGCAGGCGCCGCTGCCTGTGCTGGCCATCGCCGCCGCGTCGCTCGGGGTCGTGGCGCTCCCCGCCCCGGACCTGGCGTCCGATCTGGCGCTCTCCGGTGCGCTGGCGGTGGCGGCCCTCGTCCTCGTATGGCGCCGGCCGTTCAGCTCTCGCCGGTGGCGGCCCGCTCCGGCGGTGCACTGGCTGTACCTGGAACGGCTCGCTCACCAGGGCGTCGTCCGTCCCGTCCGCGCGCTGGCCGAGGCCCTGGCCCGGTTCGACGACCGTGTGATCGACGGGGCGGTGCGGGCGGTGGCGGCGGGGGGACGCCGCGCCGCCGCCCTCACCGACCGCCGCGCCGAGCGAACGGTGGACGGCCTGGTCGACGCGATCGGACGGGCGGCCAGGACGCTCGGCGCGCTCGCCCGCCGCCCGCAGACCGGCCTCGTCCACACCTACTACGCGCAGGCCGCGGTGCTGCTCACCGTGCTGACCGTCGTCGCGGTCCTGGCGGTGTGACCGTGCCGTCCCTGACGATCTTCCTGCCGCTGGCGGCGGGGCTCGCGCTGGCGGCGACGCCCCGCCTCACCGGCCGGACGGCCGTCCGGGTCTGGATCGCCGTGGCGGCCCTCGACCTCGCCCTGGTCATCGCGATGTGGATCGGCCACGACGGCGGCGGTCTCGGCTACGAGACGCGGTTGCGCTGGATCCCCTCGGTACGGGCGGGCTACCACGTCGGCGTGGACGGGCTCTCGCTGCCCCTGATGGCGATGACCTCGGTGCTCTTCCTCTGCTGCGCCGTGTACTCGCTGCGGCTCACCCACCGGGTGCGGGCGTTCGCCGCGCTGTTCCTCTTCCTCCAGACGGTCTGCCTCGGGCTGTTCGCGGCGCTGGACCTGCTGCTGTTCTTCGTCTTCTTCGACCTGTCGATCGTCGGGATGTACTTCGTCATCGCCTACTGGGGGCACGGCGACCACGCCCGTTCCGCGCTGAAGTTCTTCCTCTACACCTTCTTCGGCTCGCTGGTGCTGCTGCTCGGGTTCATCGGCCTCTACCTGGGCTCCGATCCCCACACCTTCGACATGGTCGAGCTGACCCGCGCGCCCCCGCTGGACGGGTCGCCGGGGCTCGCGGCGCTCGTCCTGCTCGCGATCGGCATCGGGCTGGCGGTGAAGACGCCGGCCGTCCCGTTCCACACCTGGCTGCCTCCGGCGCACACGGACGCGCCCGCGGCGGGATCGGCGATCCTCGCGGGCGTCCTGCTGAAGATGGGCACCTACGGCCTCGTCCGGATCGCGATGCCGACGCTGCCCGAGGCGTGGCGCCGGTACGCGGGGGTCATCATCGTGATCGGTGTCGTCGGCGTCCTGTACGGGGCGCTGGTCGCGCTCGCGCAACGGGACCTCAAGCGGCTGATCGCGTACACCTCGGTCAACCACATGGGCTACATCGTCCTGGCGGTGGGCGCGGCCGGTCTCGCGCGGGACGCCGCGGCCGGGCGGCTCGCCGTGACCGGGGCGGTGACGCAGATGGTCAGCCACGGCCTGATCACCGGGGCGCTGTTCCTGCTGTCCGGCGTCCTGTACGACCGTGCCCGCACCTATGACCTCGATCGTTTCGGCGGTATCGCCGCCCGCGCGCCGCTCTACGCGGGGCTGGTGGCGGTGGCGGCGTTCGCGTCGCTGGGCCTGCCGGGGCTGTCCGGCTTCATCGCGGAGTTCCAGATCTTCGCCGGGACGATCGGCACCGGCACCGCGACGGCCGCCGTCGCCGGGGCGCTCGCCGTGCCGGGCATTCTCATCACCGCGGCGCTGTTCCTGCGCGTCCTGCACCGCGCGTTCCTCGGGCCGCCGGGCGAGCTGACCGGCGGCGTGGGCGACGTCCACCCCGCCGAGCTGTGGGCGGTCGTGCCGCTGCTGGTGCTGTCGCTGGTCATCGGGGTCGTCCCGCGCTTCCTCCTGGACGTCATCGAGCCCGCCTCGGCCGCCGTGCTGTCCCTGGTGTCGCGATGATGCGCGAGAACCCCGCCGACCTGGCACCGGAGCTGTGCGTGCTGGCCGGTGCCGTGCTGGGGCTGCTGACCGGCATCTTCCTGCCCCGTGCCCGCCAGTGGATCGCCGTGGTGATCTGCGCGGCCGGCCTCGTCGCCGGGCTGGCCTGCACGGTGATCGCGTCACGGCGTCCCGATCTGATGGCGTTCGGCGCGTTCACGGTCGACCCGCTGACCCACCTCACGCGCGGCGTGGTCCTGGGCGCGACATCGCTGGTGCTGGGGCTGGCGGCCGGCCCGCTGCGCGGGCACGCGCGTGAGACCGAGTTCTCCGTGCTCACCCTGCTCGCCGCTCTCGGGACGATCACGCTGGGCGCGTCCTCCGACCTGCTCGTCCTGGTGGCGGCGTACCTCCTGGCGAGCATCCCCGGGTACGCGCTGGCGGGCTTCGGCAAGGACGCGCCGGGCACCGAGGCCGCGCTGAAGTACTACCTCATGGGCGCGTTCATGGGCATCTTCATGCTCGCCGGGGTGACGCTGCTGTACGGGCTGGGCCGCGCCACCTCCTACGAACCCCTGCGGCAAGGGCTGGCCACCGCACCCGGCGCCGCCGTCACGGTCGGCGCCGTCGCGCTGCTCGCCGGGCTGCTGCTCAAGGCCGGTGCGGTGCCGGCGCACTACTGGGTCCCGGACGTCACCGAGGGCGCCCCGCCCGTCGTGGCGGCCTTCGTGACCACCGTCCCCAAGATCGGCGCGTTCACCGCCCTGTTCCGGCTGGCCGCCGAGGCCCTGCCCTCCACCGTGAACCGGCCGTTGCTGATCGCGGTGATCGCCACGGTCACGATGACGCTCGGCAACCTCGCCGCCTTCGGCCAGGACAATGTGCGGCGCCTGCTCGCCTACTCGACGATCAGCCAGGCCGGCTACCTGCTCGTCCCGGTCGCCATGGCCGGCCGCGCCGCCCTGGCCGAGCCCGCGCTGCTCTTCTACCTGGCCGCGTACGCCGTCACCAACCTGGGCGCCTTCGCCGTCGTCGTGGCGGCGGGCCGGGACACCATCGCCGGGTACACCGGTCTGGCCAGGCGCTCACCGGCGCTGGCCCTCGCCCTGGCCGTCTGCCTGCTCGGACTGGTCGGCACCCCGCCCACCGCCGTCTTCGTCGGCAAGCTCCTGATGTTCGGCTCCGCGCTGCAAGGCGGTTACGCCTGGCTCGCCGTCGTGGCCGCGCTCAACTCCGTGGCCAGCGTCTTCTACTACCTCCGCTGGATCGTCCCGGCCTTCGGCCGTCCCCCTGAGCCGGACCCTGGGCCGCACTCTGAGCCGTACTCTGGGCCGCCCGTCACCCTCCGCCGTGGCGCTCAAGCCGTCGCCTACACCGCCGCCACGGCCTCGCTCGCCCTCGGCGTCGCCAGCGGGATCGCCCTCACCGTCTGACGTTCGGAGAACCCCGGTCAGATCGTGCCGGCGGCGCTGAGGTCGGACAGTTCCTCGGCGGTCAGGTTGAGGAGGCCGCCGTAGATCTCGGTGTTGTGCTGGCCCAGGGACGGACCCAGGGTGCGGACCTCGCCGGGAGTGTCGGACAGCTTCGGGAAGACGTTGTGCATCGGGAAGTCGCCGAACTCGGGATGGGCGAGACGGATGATGGCCTCGCGTGCGCGGAAGTGCGGGTCGGAGAGCATGTCCTTGGCGCGGTAGGTGAGCCCGGCGGGGACGCCGTTGTCGTGCAGGAGCTCCAGCAACCGAGCGGACTCCTGGCCGGCGGTCCATTCGGCGATGAGGTCGTCGAGTTCCTCGGCGTTGGCGCCGCGCGCGCCGTGGGTGGCGAAGCGCTCGTCGTCGGCCAGCTCGGGACGTCCCATGAGCGCGGCCAGCCGCCGCCAGATGGTGTCGCGGTTCGCGGCGATGAGGACGGGGCCGTCCTTGGTCGGGTAGACGTTGCTGGGCGCGACGTTGGGCAGCACGGAGCCGGTGCGCTCGCGCTGGTAGCCGGCGATCTCCCATTCGGGGATGAGCGACTCCATCATCGCCAGGACCGCCTCGTACAGCGCCGAGTCCACGATCTGCCCGCGCCCGGTGCGCTGCCGCGCGTGCAGGGCGACCAGCGTGCCGAGCGCGGCGAACGTGCCGGCCAGCTCGTCCCCGAGGGAGATGCCCGCGCGGGACGGGGGCCGGTCGGGATCGCCGGTGACGTAGCGGATGCCGCCCATGGCCTCGCCGATGGAGCCGAACCCGGCGCGCGGCGCGTACGGGCCGTCCTGCCCGTACCCGGTGACACGGGTGATGATCAGCCCCGGGTTCTCGGCGTGCAGCTCGTCCGGCCCCAGCCCCCAGCGTTCGAGGGTGCCGGGACGGAAGTTCTCCACCAGCACGTCGGCGTGCGCGAGGAGGCGGCGGGCCAGCGCCTGCCCCTCGGAGCCGCGCAGGTCGAGGGTGACCGACTTCTTGTTGCGGGCGAGGATCGGCCACCACAGCGACTTGCCGTGCGGCTTCTCCCGGCCCCACTCGCGCATCGGGTCGCCGGTGCCGGGCGGCTCGACCTTGATGACCTCGGCGCCGAAGTCGCCGAGGAGCTGGCCGCAGAAGGGGCCGGCGAGGAGCTGGCCCATCTCGACGACCCGCAGGTCGCCGAGGGGACGGGAGAAGGTGTCGTCGCTCATCGTTGCCCGTCGCTCGGGACGTCCGTGGAGACGTCGCTGGTCAGATCACCCTGGAGGTCGGCGTCGAGGTGGGCCGCGGCGGCGCGCACGTGGGAGCGCATCACCGACTCCGCCCATTCGGGGTCGCCGGCGGCGAGCGCCGAGACGACCTCGCGATGGTGGTGCATGCTGCGTTCCATGGCCTCGGCGTCGTACCGGCGGAAGGTGCCGAGGATCAGCGGGGCGTGCATGACCGAGGTCAGCATCGTGGGGAGCCGCCGGTTCCCGGACGCGTCGATGATGGCGACGTGGAACCGGGAGTTGAGCTCGGCGACCTTCGCGAGGTCGTGACCGGCCACCGCCCGCTCCATGCCCGCGCACAGCTCGTTCAGCTCGTCCAGCACCGCCTGGCCGGTGCCGAGCCGGGCGGCGCGCGCCGCCGCGTACGGTTCCAGCAGCGCGCGCAGCTCGAAGATCTCGTCGAGGTCGTCCCGCGTCCACCGGACCACCCGGGCGCCGCGGTGCGGCAGCACCTCGACCAGGCCGTCGGCGCCGAGCCGCTGCAGCGCCTCGCGCACGGGGGTGCGGGACAGGCCGAGGGTCTCGGCCAGTTCGGCCTCCCCGAGGCGGGTGCCCGCCGCGGCCTCTCCGGACAGGATCATCTGACGCACCACCTCGTACGCGGTGTCAGTCGCGCGGGCCATCAACACTCCTTGCCATTGCATGCAATATAGTCACAAGGACGGCGAAAAGGCGAGCATGGGGGTCGAATTGCATACAACCGTACTGGAGGTCGGTCCGCGGGACGGCCTGCAGAACGAGGAGCGCGCGCTCTCCCCCGAGGACAGGATCGCGTTCATCACCCGTTGCGTGGAAGCCGGGGTACGCCGGATCGAGGCGGTCTCGTTCGTCAACCCGAAGCGGGTGCCGCAGATGGCGGGCGCGGAGGAGGTCATGGCGGGGGTCCCGCGCCGCGACGGCGTCTCCTACAGCGGCCTGGTGCTCAACCGCCGGGGCCTCGACCGCGCCCTGGGGGCCGGGGTGGACGAGGTGAACGTGGTCGTGGTCGCCACCGACACGTTCTGCGTCCGCAACCAGGGCCGCACGACCGCCGAGATGCTGGACGCCTGGGACGAGATCGCCGCCGCCTCGGCCGACGCGGGCGTGCCCGTAGGGATGACGATCGGCGCCTCGTTCGGCTGCCCGTTCGAGGGCGAGACGCCGCCGGAACGGGTCGCGGAGATCGCGCGGCGCGCGCACGCGGCGGGGGCGTTCGAGATCGCGCTCGCCGACACGATCGGCGTGGGCGTGCCGGCGCAGGTCCGCGACCTGACGCGGCGGGTCCGGGAGGCGGCCCCGGGGACGCCGCTGCGCTTCCATTTCCACAACACGCGCAACACCGGGTACGCCAACGCCCTCGCCGCCGTCGACGAAGGCGTGACCGTCCTGGACGCGAGCACCGGCGGCTTCGGGGGCTGCCCCTTCGCGCCCGCCGCCACCGGCAACATCGCGACCGAGGACCTTCTGTACGCGCTGCACCGCAGCGGCGTCGACACCGGCATCGAGATGGAGGCCGTCGCCGCCACGGGCGCCTGGCTCGGCGACCTGCTGGGGGTACCGGTCCCCGGCCTGCTCGGCCGGGCCGGCCCCTTCGTGCCGCTGGGGGACGGGTCAGGCTGACGAGCGCGGGACGAGCTTCATCGTGCAGGCCCGCGCCTCCGGCGCCACCATGGGGTCGACGTACTGGCGCGGGTACTTGCCGTACTTGGAACGGTAGGCCCTGTCGATGCTGTCCATGAGGTCGCCGTCCGACTCTTCGGTGAAGACGACGTCCTTGTCGACGCCGCCCGCGCGGATGTGGCCCCGGCGGGTGGCCTTGGCGGCGCGGTACCAGACGCCCTCCGGACCCCGGTAGGAGCGGATGTAGAGGTCGTCGCCGTTCCGGACGACCCAGATGGTGGTCGGCCTGCGCGGCCCGCCGTCGCTCATCGGCGCCACCTGCAGCTCGTCCGCGCCGCCGATCTTGTCGAGCTCCTCGCTGGTCCAGGTCGTCGTGGTCGCCATGGGATCCTCCCGATGATCGGCTCTGCCGGTTGTCGTCTCCCTTCCTTGGGTGTGTGCGGAGCCGGGACGGCCAAACGCGGAGAACGTGCCGTTTGGCCGGGGGTGGCGGTCCGCTTTGCAGCCTTTTTGCCGGATCTGCTCCGGCTCGCGATCCCGCCTCCGCCCACGGCGGTCGGACGATCAACCGCACGCGTCACACGATCAACCGCACGGGCGCGGGCGCGACGACGCTGGTCACATGCCAACCGCTCGGTCATCACCGTCACGTTCAGATGTCCTTCAGGCCACGGCGCGCACCGGCGCCCGTACGACCTGGTCTCCGATCGTCGCACTCGCCACAGGGATCGCGGTGCTGGTGTCCAGCGAGTTCCTGCCCGCGAGCGTGCTGCCCGCGATGGCGGCCGACCTCGGGATCAGCGAGGGCACGGCGGGCCTGGCGGTCGCGGCCACCGCCATCGCGGGCGCGGTCACCGCGCCCAGCATCGCGGCCCTGCTTCCGCGGGCGGACCGGCGCACCGTCCTCGTCGGGCTCCTGGTCGCGGCGACGGTCTCGAACCTGGCGGTGGCGGTCGCCCCCGGCTTCGCCGTCCTGCTCCTCGGCCGGCTCGTCCTGGGCGTCGCCATCGCGGGATACTGGTCGTTCGCGTTGGGCGCCGGCACCCACGCCGTGCCGGGACGGGACAGCGTGATCTCCACGTCCCTCGCCCTCGGCGTCACCCTGGCGACCGTCGCGGGGGTGCCGCTGGCCTCGCTGGTCGGCGACGCGGTCGGCTGGCGCACCGTGTTCGGCATCGCGGCCGGGCTCGGCGCCGCCACCGCGATCGGTCTGGCCGCGATGCTGCCGCCCGTACCCCCGCACCCCGCCGCCGGGCTCACCATGCTGCGCCAGGCGATCGGCAGCCGGCGGCTGATGGCCGGTGTGCTGGGCGTGGTCCTCGTCGCGTTCGGCAACTTCTCCGCCTACCCGTTCATCAGGCTCGCGATCGAGGAGATCGACAGGCGCGCCACGGTGTGGCTGCTGCTCGCCTGGGGCGTCGGCGGCCTGGTCGGCAACCTCGCGGCGGGGTGGTTCGCGGGACGGTTGCGGGTGGTGGTCTCCGCCGCGCCCCTGCTGCTCGGTGCGGGCCTGCTGATCACCACGACCGCGCCATCGCTTCCGGTACTGGCCGTGGGCGTCGTGCTGTGGGGTGTGGCCTTCAACATGGTCCCGGTCGCCACCCAGCTCTGGGTGACGCGCGTCGAGCCGGAGCGTGCCGAGTCGGCCCTGTCGTTGCAGGTGACCGCGTTCCAGGTGGCGATCACCCTCGGGTCGGCCTCAGGAGGCGCGCTGCTGGACGGCCACGGGCTGAGGACGGCGTTCGTGGTCGGCGCCGCCTTCGCCCTCACGTCCGGAGCACTCTTCTCCGCCCTCCGCGCCCCGCGCGGATGAGGCGTCACGCCATACCTGCGGTGGGACGCCGTGATGGGACGAGAAGGCCCGGCTGAAGGCGGCGGTGGAGCCGTAGCCGACGGCGGACGCGACGTACTGCACGGAACGCGAGGGGTCGCCGAGCAGGCGGCGCGCCTCCCGCATCCTGGCCTCCCTCAGCACCTCGGCGGGGCTGCGGCCGAGCGCCCGGCGGAACCGCTCACCCAGGGCGGAACGCGACAGATGCACCAGGCGCGCCATCCGCTCCACCGTCCACGGCTCGCCGGGCCGGGCGGTCACCGCCGCGACCACCGCGGCGACGGCCTCGTCCGGGGCGGCGGCGCCGTCGCGATCCCGCCCCTCCAGCCAGGACACGGTCATCGCCGCACCGATCACCGTCCCGTAGCCGGAGGAGAACAGGGACGGGTCGCACATCTGCTCAAGAGGGCAGATGCCGACGAGCGCCGCGACACCCTCGTGCCGCGTGGCGAAGCCCCAGACCACCAGCGGGCTCGGCAGCCGATGGACGGGGACGGCCAAACGGAGATCCCCGACGACCATGACGGACTCCTCGACCCGTCCCGACGCGGTCACCCGGTGGGCGGTACGAGCGTCGACCAGCGCCGCATCGCCTTCGCGGAGGAGGTAGGACCCGGCCGCGGCCTCAAGCGTGATCTCGCCCGCCGACACCAGCACCCACCGCGGGCCGGGCCGATCGGTGAGTTCTGCGCCGGCCGGCAGCCGGACGCGGCGCATGCTCGACATCTCCCAGACCGGCCCCAGTGAGGCGGACGGATCCGCCTGGTCTCGCACACCAGCCACGCGAAGTGCAGCGCGGGAGAAGCCGCCGCGTATTCCCGCCGCCTATTCCCCGCTGTGCGCCCCGCTGTGCGGACCCTTTTCGGGGACTGTCCGGGACGTGACAGTTCTCTCGATGCGCCGTTCAGCCTTCTGTGGTGAGCGGTCCCCTTCCCGGCCACGGAAGACGACGGCTAGTGTCCTCTCCGTGACGTCAGGTAGTGATCCAGCGTCCACCCGTGTGATCCGTGCGTTCAGCGATGCGAAACCCCCGGCCTGGAAAGGGGACCCTCCCATGACCATCGCCAGCGACTACCAGAACGACGTCGCCGACTACTGGAACGCCGAACGCAATCCCGTCAACCTGCGCCTCGGCGAGGTCTCCGGGCTCTACCACCACCATTACGGCATCGGCGAGGTCGACTGGTCCGTCCTGGAGACCAGCGACGACGCCCGGCGCGAGGAAGCCGTCATCGCCGAGCTGCACCGACTGGAGAACGCCCAGGCCCGGCTGCTGCTGAGCCACCTCGGCGACATACGGCCCGAACACCGGCTGCTGGACGCGGGCTCGGGGAGGGGCGGCACCGGCTTCATGGCCCACGCCGCCTTCGGCTGCCGGGTCGACGGCGTGTCCATCTCCCGGTCCCAGGTGGACTTCGCCAACGACCAGGCGGCCAAGGCCGGCGTGTCCGACCGGGTCCGGTTCCACTTCAGGAACATGCTCGACACCGGCTTCGAGAGCGGAGTCTTCCGCGCGATCTGGAACAACGAGTCGACGATGTACGTCGTCCTCGACGATCTCTTCGCCGAGCACTCCCGGCTGCTGGAACACGGCGGCCGGTACGTCACCATCACCGGCTGTTACAACGACGTGTACGGGCTGCCGTCCCGCGCCGTCTCCACCATCAACGCCCACTACGTCTGCGACATCCATCCGCGCAGCGGCTACTTCCGGGCCATGGCGTCCAACCGGCTCGTGCCCGTCAGCGTCATCGACCTGACCTCCCGGACGATCCCGTACTGGGAGCTGCGCCAGAAATCGTCGGTCGCCACCGGCATCGAGAGCACGTTCCTGGACGCGTACCGCGACGGCGGCTTCCAGTACCTGCTCATCGCCGCCGACCGGGTCTGAACAGGTGAAACGACCATGCTTGAGCCATGCAGGAGCCTGCGTCCCCCGCGGATCACGCCCCCCGAGTGGGGCGCCCTGGGAACCACGGCGGCCCGGCTGCCCTCGCTGCTGGCCGCCGCGCGTCCCAGCCGCGACTCGCCGATCAGCCTCGGCGTCCCCTCGGCCTACGCCGAGCGGCCATGGGGCGACGGCTCCCACTCGCCGCTCTACTGCCCCGCGCCGGAACGCGTCGACGAAAACCTCGCCGGTGAAGTGGAGGCCCGGCTGCTCGCCTGGGCACACGACCGGGGATTCCGGGAGGACGAGCTGGCCGCCCTGGCCGAGGCCGGGTTCGGGCGGCTGGTGACCCTCGCGCATCCCGACACCGACGACCCCGACGCGCTCCTGGTCGCCGCGCAACTGAACGCCTCCTGGTGGGCCGCGGACGACTACTACGCGGACGACACCGCGCTGGGAGCCGTGCCCGCGCTGCTCCCGCCGCGGCTGGCGCTGGTGATGGCGGCCATGGACCCCGTCCCGCCCGCCGGTGACCTCACCCCGCCCCTCCAGGCGGCCCTGCGCGACGATCTGGTCCGCCGCATGCTCGGCTCGGCCACGGAGCATCTGAGCCGCCACGCCACCCCGGCGCAGGTCCAGCGGGTCTGCTACTCGACCTTCGCGATGTTCGTGAGCTGGACGGCCTACGCCGCCTGGCGGGAGACCGGCGAGCACCCGCCCGCCTGGGAGTATCTGGCCGCCCGCCAGCACGACAGCTTCTACACGTCCATGACCTTGATCGACGTGGTGGGCGGCTACGAGGTCCCGGCCGCCCTCTTCTCCGAGCCGCGCGTCCGCCGCGCCGCGATGCAGGCGGGCACCGCCAGCGTGATCGTCAACGATCTGCACTCGGTGGCCAAGGACGCCGCCGACGAGAAGCCGGTCTGCAACCTGGTCCTCCTGATCGCCGCCGACCGCGGCTGCTCCGTCGACGAGGCGACCGAACGCGCCGTGGACCTCCACAACGGCCTCGTCCGCGATTTCGAACGCTCACACCAGGCCCTGACCGTGATCCCGTCCCCCGACCTGCAACGCTTCCTGCGCGGGCTGCGCGCCTGGATGGCCGGGGGCCTTGAATGGCACGCCACCAACAGCCGCTACCGCACCGCCTAGCGGCGCCCGCCGAACGCCCAGTCGTGCACCTCGATGTCCGCGTATCGTCCCTCGGTCAGAACGCCGCGCGCCGCGTCCGGGCCCTCCGCCCGGACGAGCACGGCCGTCCCCAGCCAGGTGTCCCCGTCATCGGACAGCAAGGGCCCGTACGCGATCAGCTCGTCCCGGTCGTCCGGCACGGCCAGGTCCACCGGCCGTCCCGCGCCGAGACCGAGCACCAGATACCGGTCGCCTTCGTCCCGGCCGCCGGCGAACTCCCACATCGTTCGTCCGAGCAGGTTGCGCCACCGGCGCAGCAGGACGTCCCGGTACACGCCGGCCTGGTAGTTGGGCTCGTCGAACGCGAACGCCCGTGCCGACGCGGGATCGGGCAGATCGACGATGTGCACGCTCCCCGTCGGCGTGACCCCGTCCTCGGCGAAGGTCGGCCCGCGAGCGATCATCCCCTTCGCGAACCGGTCCATGTAGGACCAATGCGTCTCGGCCAGTTCCTCGCGCAACGGTAAGGATCCGGGCCGGTCCCGGTGGTAGACGAAGAATTCCACACCGTCCAGTCTTTACCACACGGAGCGCTTCAGGCCGGTGTCGCGGCGCGGGTGAGCGCGGCCAGGACGGCGGCGACGGAGCGGCTACGAATCGGCCGGGTGGGTGCTCACCACCTGGCCCTTCGTGTTCACGGCGAGGTAGCCGCCGTCGTACTCGTCCGTAAAGTAGATCATCATGGTCGGCCGGTTGCCGTTGAAGACCCAGGCGGCCCTCACGAGGATGTACCTGCTGGTCGGCTTGGGGACTCTCAGCGTGCGCTCCGCGCGGCGCATCAGGCTCGGCAGCGCGTCCCAGTTGAAGGTGTTGAGGTCGACCTTCGCGTTCCCCGTCGTGATGGCGATGCTCGGCCGGCTGCGTACCGCCGCGTCCGCTCCCCGTTCGTAGGTGTAGTTGTCGAACGCGGAGCGGCGCCCGGGCACAGGGGCGTCGGCGTTGGCGCGTTGCTCGTACACCGCGAACTGGGCGAAGAGCTTGCTGCCGGAGGCGGCCTCGAACTTCTTGATGACGTCGCGGATCGCCGCCGGTGTCAGCAGGGTCCCGCCCTGTGCGGCCCCGCCGCCACGCTGGTTCCCCAGCGTGGTGCTCTTGGACGCGCTCGGCACGGTGTCGACGGGGGCCTGCGTCTCCGTGATCGTCAGGCGAAAGCCCTCCACGACCCTCGGGACGACGATGAAGATCGCCGCGAGAACCGTGGCGAGCGTGCCGACGGCCAGCACGCCGAGCACGACCGGGACCGTGGCGGAACGGCGGCGCCTCACGGGCGGGGGAGCGGTGTGCGGGCCGTTGGGGAAGGGGGCGTTCGGGTTCGTCGTCGGCCCGGGGACGGGTGACGGCTGAGGGCCTTGCATGGGGGCCGACATAGGGGCCGACATAGGGGCGGGCGTGGGCTGCGCGCCGCCGGTGCCCGCGGCTTGGGCGAGCATCTGGTCGAGCTGTGCCGTGGTGGGCCGGGCGGCCGGGTCCCGTACCAGTAAGGCTTGCAGGACGGGCGCAAGGGGACCGGCATTGCGAGGCGGCGGGATCTGGCCCGCCATGACCGCGGCCAGCGTCGCCGCCGTGGTGGAACGGCGCAGGGGGTTATGTCCCTCTACCGCCACGTACAGCAGAACGCCAAGGGACCATAGGTCGGACGCGGGATCGCCTTCCCGGCCGTGCAGGCGTTCCGGGGCGATGTACTCGGGCGACCCGACCAGCCCTCCGGTGGCGGTGACGCGGGACGCGTCCTCCAGGACGGCGATGCCGAAGTCGGTGAGCACCGGTGTCCCGTCCATGCGCAGCAGGACGTTGGCGGGCTTGACGTCGCGGTGGCGGATCCCCGCCTGGTGGGCGGCGGCGAGGGCGGCCAGGATCCCGCGGCCGATGGCCGCCGCCTCGCCGGGCGGGATCCGTCCCTCTGCCAGCCGGTCCTGGAGGGACTGTCCGCGGACGAGCTCCATCACCAGCCACGGGTGCGGCAGCTCGGGCGAATCGACGATGTGGTGGATGGTCACCACGTTCGGATGGTCGAGCCGGGCGAGGGCGCGCGCCTCCCGCATCACGCGTTCGCGCCGCATCCGCGCGATGCCGGAGTTGCGCTCGGCGTCGTCGGTCTCGGTGAGGCGGACTTCCTTCAGGGCGACCTCGCGTTCCAGGGCGAGGTCGAGCGCGCGCCAGACCGTCCCCATCCCGCCGCGGCCGAGCTGCTCCTTGAGCTGGAAGCGGCCGTCGATCACCGTTTGCCCAGGGGTCACAGCGGTCAGCCTAGAACCACAGCCTCGGGCGAATCACGCAAGCCGCGTAAATGGGTTCCGGCCGGGCCTGGTCGTGTGCTGCGTGCGGGCGCACGGCGAAGTGAACGGGCGGTCGCTCGCCCAAGTTTTTTTGGCGCCCTGATGATCCGGGCCGGGGGCGGCATCCGCGGGTTTCCGGGAACGGTGAACCTGTTCGTTCCGTGATCGTGAGGGGAGTTGTCCGTTGGCCGCCCGACGCACCAGCCAGGAGACCGTCAAGACGCGCAGCCAGCCGTGGGTGCACGTCGACGGCAAGCAGATCCAGGAATTCGGCACGGTCCGGATGTTCCCGCTCGGGCTCTCGTTCGAGTCCCGGATGTACTCCTGCCAGAACCTCAACCAGATCCTGGCCGACACCCAGATCCTCTACAGCCTTTACAAGAAGTACCACTGGCTGATGCGCGGCCCGACGTTCTTCCAGCTCCACCTGCTGCTCGACAAGCACGCCGACGAGCAGCTCAAGCTGGTGGACCTGATGGCCGAGCGGGTCCAGACGCTCGGCGGTATCGCGGTGGGAGACCCCCGCCATGTCGCGGAGATCACCGTGGTGCCGCGTCCGCCGGACGGGGCGGAGGAGGTCCCGGCGATGCTGTCGCGGTTGATCCAGGTGCACGAAACGATTTTGACCACGTGCCATGAGGTGGCGGCCCGCGCGCAGGAGATGGGCGACGACGGCACCAACGACATTTTGATCTCCGACGTCATCCGTACCGGCGAGCTTCAGACCTGGTTCCTGATCGAGCACCTGGTCGACACGCCGCTGGTGGAGGCGCCCCACGACGGCCGGCGCAAGAGCTGACCGCGGGGGCCGGCGCCACTCGACCAAGCCCTCACCCCATCGGCCGCTGCGTGAACCGGCCGGAACAGCGAGCGGAAACCCCGCCTTCGACGGCTCTACACAACGGGTATACCCGCTGTGTATAGTTTCCGGCATGACTGTGTCGTACGCCATGTTGGGGTTGATCGAGGAGTCCGCTCGCCACGGCTATGACCTGAAACAGTCCTACGACCGCCGGTTCGGCGACGCGAAGCCGATCCGCTTCGGCCAGGTCTACCGGACGCTGGCCCAGTTGGTACGCGATGGCCGTGCCGAGGTCGTAGGGGTGGAACCGGGTGCGGGTCCGGAGCGCAAGCGCTATGCGATCACCCCGGAAGGGGTGGCCGATTTGGACCGTTGGCTGGCCGAGCCGGAGGATCCACAGCCCCAGCTCCAGACCGTGCTCTTCACGAAGGTGGTGCTGGCGCTGGTCTCCGGCCGGTCGGCCGAGCGCTTCCTGGACGCCCAGCGCGCCCGCCACATGGCCGCGATGCGCGCGCTGACCGCGTCGCGGCGCGAGTCGCGGGTGGTACGGGATTCCCTGCTCGCCGACTACCGGCTCTTCCACATCGAGGCCGACCTGCGCTGGATCGACCACGCGGCCGGGCGGCTCGCCGACCTGGCCCGCGAGGTGCGGGACCGTCCCCAGGTGGGGCAGGGATGAGCGGCATGGTGGTGCTCGCCGGGCATGACCTCCACAAGAACTTCGGTCTCACGCCCGCGCTGCGCGGCGCCGACGTGTCCCTGCACGACGGCGAGGTGCTCGCGGTCATGGGGCCCAGCGGGTCGGGCAAGTCGACGCTGCTGCACTGCCTGGCCGGGATCCTCACCCCCGACTCCGGCGTGGTGACCTTCGACGGCCAGCGCATCGACTCGCTGGGCGACCGCCGTCGCAGCCGCCTGCGCAGGATGGTCTTCGGGTTCGTGTTCCAGTTCGGCCAGTTGGTGCCGGAGCTGCCGGTGGCGGAGAACATCGCGTTGCCGCTGCTGCTGGGCGGCCATGGCCGCCGCGCCTCGCTCGCCGCCGCCCGCGACTGGCTGCCCCGGCTGGGCCTGGACGGGCTGGCCGACCGGCTGCCCGGCGAGCTGTCCGGCGGCCAGGGGCAGCGGGTCGCGGTCGCGCGGGCCCTGATCGCGGGTCCCCGGGTGGTGTTCGCCGACGAGCCGACCGGCGCCCTGGACTCGGTCGCGGCCGACCAGGTCATGGACGTCCTGACGGACGAGGTCAAGGCGCAGGGCGGCTGCATGGTGATCGTGACCCACGAGCCACGGGTGGCCGCCTACGCCGACCGGACGGTCATCGTCCGGGACGGCGTCGTCGTCGACCCGGAGGCGGGCGACCCGGGGGCGGGCGACCCGGGCGAGGCGGGTCCGGGGGCGCCCGTCGCGGCGATCTCGGCGCTCCAGTCCCTCGGGTGGTCGCCACGCGACGTCCTCGACGGGACCCCGCCGCGCATGCGCAGCCCGGAGAAACAACCGCCTGAGCAGGGAGCCCCCGATGAAGAACCCGGTTAGGACGGATGTCAACGCGGGCGCCGTCACCGCTCTGCTCGGCTTCAGGCTGGCGCTCGCGGGGGGACGCGAGGGCCTGGCCCGGATCGCCCTGACCGGGTTCGGTGTCGCGCTCGGGGTCGTCTTCGTCCTGTCGGCCCTGGCCGGCGGGTCCGCGTTGCAGGGGCGGGCGGAGCGGTCGGCGTGGCAGAACACCGTGGACTCGCTCCAGTCCGGTGTGCCCACGAGGGTCGAGGAGGCGCCCGACCCGGCGCTGTGGCTCGCGGTCAGCGACCACTACGCGGGCAGGCCGGTGCACCGGGTCCATGTCGCCGCGCTCGGTCCGCGGCCTCCCGTCCCGCCCGGTCTCGACCGGTTGCCGGGGCCCGGCGAGGTGGCCGTCTCGCCGGAGCTGCGGCGGCTGCTGGCGGTCACACCGCCCGACCGGCTGGGCGACCGTTTCCCCGGCCGTGTCACCATGACGATCGGCCCGGAGGGGCTGCGGCATCCGGACCATCTGGTGGCGGTGGTGGGCCACACCCCGGAGGAGATGCGCCGGTGGGGCGCGGAGGCGCAGGTGCGCGGGATCGCCACCCGGTCCCTGGACCTGTTCCCCCTGCTCCGGGTCGCCCTGTTCGCCGGCGCGATCGTGCTGCTGTTCCCCATCATGATCTTCATCATCATGGTGACCATGATCGCCGCGGCCCGGCGGGAGCAGCGGCTCGCCGCGATGCGCATGGTGGGGGCGACCAAGCTCCAGATCGCCGCGATCGCCGCGGCCGAGGCCCTGCTCGGGGCCGTGGCGGGCGCCGTGGCGGGGCTGCTGGCCTTCCTGGCGCTGCGGCCCGCGCTCGCCTCCCTCCGGTACGGGGACTACCAGGGCGGACGGTTCTTCGTCGAGGACCTGACCGTGCCGGCGCAGCAGATCGCCGCCGTCATGGTCGCGGTGCCGGCGCTGGCGGTGTGCACCGCCGTGTTCGCGTCCCATCGGGCGCGGATCACCCCGCTCGGCGTCGGTGCGGGGCGGAGCGTCCCCGGTCCGCCGCCCGGCGCATGGCGGGTGCTGCCTGCCCTGGGAGGCATCGCGATGCTCAGCGTGCTCGCCGTCGCGCTCCGCGACGATCCCGACTTCGCCCGGCGGCCCTGGGTCGGCCCGCTCGCCAACCTCGCGTTGCTCTGCACCCTGGCGGGCGCCGCCATCAGCGGCCCGTGGGTCTGCTTCGTGGCCGGTCGCGCGATGGCCCGGTACGGCCGGAAGGTCACCACCCTGATGGCGGCGCGGCGGATCGTGGCCGCCCCGCGCGCCACCTACCGTGCGGTCGGCGGGGTTTCGCTGGCCGTGTACATCGCCACCCTCTTCGCCGGCACGGTGGGCATCGCCGCCACCGGCACCCCCGGCGAGCGCCTGGGGTTCGACGGACGGCAGCGCCCCGGGGTGGTGGAGATCTACGCCGGTGGGGAGCCGGAGGCCACGCTGGCGCCGCTGATGTCCGATGGGGTGGTCGTGGCGCGGCGTGGACCCGGCCGCCAGGTCTCCGTGGCGTGCACCGAACTGGCCCGCGTCGTGGACGTGCGCTGTCCGTACCCGAGGAATCTGATGGAGACCCACTTCCCGGACTCCTCCGCCATGGGGCTGTGGGCCACCGGCGGCGACGTGGTCGAGCCCGGCCCCGGCGCGGCGGCCCTGCCGGTGCACGCCCTGTACGTGCCGACCGACGGCAGCGCGGCGGCCGTGGAGCGCCTGCGCACCCGCGTCGCGACGCTGCTGCCGCAGGCGATCGTCAGCACGCGGGACGACGACTTCCGTCAGCAGTCCGACCTGTCGGGGCTGTTCGGCGACGTCAGCGCCGGAATGCGCATGGTGATGCTGTTCGTCGTCCTGGTCGCGGGATGCAGCCTGACGATCTCCGTGGTCAACGGGCTGATCGAGCGGCGCCGTCCCTTCGCGCTCCTGCGCGCGTCCGGGGTACGGATCGGCGAGCTGCGCCGCGTCACGCTGCTGGAGACGGCGGTGCCGCTGGTGCTCACGGTGGCGCTCGGCGGCCTGCTGGGGTCGGTGCCGGTGCTCGCGACCGCCGTCGCCACGGGCATGCCGTACGCCGGGCCGGGACTGGACTTCGCCGCGCTCCTGGTGGGCGTGGTGCTGGTCTCCCTGGCCATCACGACCCTGGCCTTCCCGCTGATGAAGGCCGCCACCCGTTACGACGCCATCCGTTTCGAGTAAGCACGCCGGTGCGAGCACCGGACGGGCCGCGGACCTGTCCCCGTCGGCGTGGACGGCGGTGCGCTGACCGGCCAGGCGCGCGCTGGCCATGCCGGTACGGGCGGGCGGACCCGGCTCTCCGCCCGCCCGTACCGGCTCACAGCCGGATCCGGCCGGTCAGCCAGGACTCGATGAACTGCTCCAGGGACGGCGCGACGCAGCGGCGGTTGTCGGTCCGGTGGTCCCAGACGAAGATGTCCGGGCGTCCCTCGGGGACGAGCGCGTAGGCGAACAGGTTGCCGTCGGCCGGCACGTCCGAGAAGAACAACAACTGGTCGAACGACATGTAGAGCCGTCTCAGCGCGGGATAGGTGCGCATCTCCAGGTTGCCCTGAAGGAGCTGCTCGGCGGAGAACACCAGGTTGTAGCCGTTGGCGTCGACCACGCCGTCGGTCTCACCGAGCAGCTTGACGAGGTCCTCGGGCAGCAGGTGTCCCAGCGTCTCCTCGGTCCGGCGCAACGCCTCTTCCGTGGCCGGAGGGGCGAACCGTGCCTGGGAGGTGTGTTCTTCGATCAGCTCGCGCCACATTGCCGAATCATGACGAAGCCGCGCGCCCGCCGTCCAGTCGGCCCCCTCGCTGATTGGGGTTGCCTTACGGGGCGTAGGCACAGGTACCTTGCACCCACAATTCCGCCTTGTCCGCGTTCGACCCCGACCCCCGGAGCCGATCATGGTCCCTTCGTCTTCCGTGCCCATGGCGCCTTCGCCATGGCCTTCCCAGCGGCCGGCCCAGAGCGGCCCGCTGCGGACCGTGCTCGGACTCGCGCTGATCGGGCCGGCCGCGCTGGTCGCGCTGATCTCCCTGATCGTGCCCACCATCCAGACGATCCGGTTCAGCTTCCAACGCGGCATATCGATCTCACCCATAAGCGGCGGGCCCCGGATCGAGCCCGAGTTCGTCGGCGCCGACAACTACCTCGACGTGCTGGGTACCGGCGGTTTCTGGACGTCGCTGGGGTTCACCGTCTCGCTGGCCGCCCTCCCGCTTCTCGTGGCGGTCGTCGTGGCCCCGCTGCTCGCCTGGGTCCTGGACGCCGCCGGACCATGGCCGCGGCGCGTCGGCCGGCTGCTGATGTCGGTGCCGTTGGTGCTGTTCGCCCCCGTCGCCTTCGCCGCGGCCTGGCTGACCGGGATGCGTGACGGAGGGCTGGAAACGGCGTTCGGCGAGTTCGGCAGCCCGAACTCGGCACGGGTCGCGGTGGTCGTGATCAGCGGGCTGACGACGTTCGGCTCGGTGTGCGGGCTCGCCCTGCTCGGCTACCTGGCGGTGCTGCGCGACCGCGGAAAGGGACGGCGGGTGCTGCCGGCGGCGCTCGCGGTCGGCGGCATCGCCGCCCTGGCCACGTTCGCGGTGAGCTTGCAGGCGTTCTCCCTCGTCTACACCATGACCCGTGGCGGACCGGCCAGGGCGACCGAGACGCTGTCCCTGTTCCAGTTCAGGCAGTCGTTCATGGCCTTCGACGTGGGTCACGGCGCGGCCGTCGCCACGATGACCGGGCTGCTCCTCGGTGTCCTGGGGATCGCGGCCACGGTCATCGCGATCATCGCCGCGCTGCGCATCGACCTCGCTCCGTCCGAGCGCGCCACCCCCGGCGCGGACCGCCCAGGCAGCCCGGTCGCCGTCCTGGGCGCCGGGGCGGCGCTGGCCGTGGTTCTCGCCATCGTCCTGATCGGCGCGTGGCCATGGCTGTCGGCGTTGATCTCCTCGGCGGACCCGCGCGTGCCCGGACCCCGGTCCCCGGCCGACATGCAGACGTACGTCAACACGTGGGTGCCGCCGTTGCCGAGCGCGCTCGTCTCGGTCGGCGCCGCGTTCCTGGCCGCGCTGGGCATCGGCGGGCTGCGGCCGATGGGCCGGCACAGCGAGTGGCTGCTGCTGCCGTTCGCGCCGTGGCTCTTCGTCGGCATCGGGCCGCTCAGCGTCGCCTACTGGGACAACGCCAGGAACCTCGACCTGAACGGTACGTTCGCGGGCCTGGTGCCGCCGATCCTGATCAGCGTTCCCGCGCTGGTCGTGCTGACGCTGTTCTGCCGCGGCCGGGCACCCCTGTGGCAGGCGCGGGTCGCGGCCGGTGGCTCGGCGGCCGCCGAATTCCTGCGCGTCGTCGTCCTGCCCGCGCTTCCCCTGGCCGCCTTCCTCGGCGGCGCCACCGTCCTGGTCAACGCGCAGAGCCTGCTGTGGCCGCTGCTGATCGCCGACGACCCCCGCGACGCGACGGCGCCGGTCGCGCTGGTCCGGAGCCTGTTCGAGTTCGGGCGGTCCGGCATCGAGGTGGGGTACGTGACCCCGCTGGTCGTGGTCGCCGTCGCGCTGCTCGCCCTGGCCGCGCTGCAAGTCTTTTACCTGGACCGTCTCACGATCACCGTCGGCCGTCCCGCTCCTGACGCCGATCCGGTTCCGCACCATCAGATCGTTCCGCGGCCGGCTCCACAGCCGGGTCCGCAGGTCCCTCCGCAGGCCCCGCCGATGGCCGCTCCGCAGGACGGTCCGAAGGCCGCTCCGCAGCACGACGATCCGCGCGACGATCCCGAGGACAACCCTGAGGACAATCCTGAGAACTAGGGAGGGTCCGGGCCACGAGGAGGGCGACGTCGTCCTCCGCCTCGTCCCGGATCATCGTCTCGATGACGCTGTCGCAGATGCGCTCCAGCGGAGGCTCGGCGTTCGCGAGGGCGGCGCCGAGCCGGTCGATCCCCGCCTCGATGTCGGCGTCGCGCGTCTCGACCAGGCCATCGGTGTAGAGGACGATCAGGCTGCCCTCGGCGAGCTCCAACTGGACGGACTCGAACGAGCCCATCCCCACGCCGATCGGCGTGCCGGCCGGCGGGCGGAGGAAGCCGACCTCGCCGCCGGGGTCGACGATCGCGGGGGGCGGATGACCGGCCGTCGCCATGGTGCACATCCGGGTGTCGGCGTCGTACACCAGGTAGAGACAGGTGGCCCCGACGGAATCGAAGAGCCCGCCGTCGCCGTTCCCGGCCTCGCCGTAGTCGCCGACCTCCCCCCGGCTGATCAGGTCGTCGAGGCCGGCGAGCAGCCGGTCCGGCGGCAGGCCCATGTACGCGAGGGTGCGCACGGCGGTGCGCATGCGTCCCATCATGGCCGCGGCGCTGATGCCGTGCCCGGTCACGTCGCCGACGACCAGGGCGATCCGTCCCGGGCTCAGCGGGATGGTGTCGTACCAGTCACCGCCGATCGTGTCGCGGTGGCCGGAGGGCAGGTAGCGTGAGGCGACCTCGACGGCGCCCCCGCCGGTCAGGCGGCGCGGCAGGAGGTCGCGTTGCAACAGGAGGGCGGCCGTGCGCTCGCGGGTGTACTGCCGCGCGCTGTCGAGGCTCAACGCGGCCCGCGCGCTCAGGTTCTCGGCGAAGCGCAGGTCGTCCCTGGTGAAGGGCGCGGGGTTGGTGTTCCGCGCGAACTGGGCGATGCCGAGGATGTCGCCGCGCGCCTGTAGCGGAACGATGATCAGCGAGTGCATGCCGGACTCGCGGATGACTTTGGCGCGGTCCGGATCCGCCGTGAGCCAGCCGCCGCGCGAGATGTCGACCACGGGCTCGAAGTGGGAACGGCCCGTGGACATGACCTCGTTGAAGGGCGAGGACGGTGCCATGTACACCGGCTCGCCCCGACGCCACAGCGTTTCGGGTGCCCTCTCGTCGGCGGACGCCAGGCCCGCGCGGTGGAACACGGGGACGCTCGCTCGCGCGGACGCCAGCCGGTCCAGGGACTGGGGGCCTGCGAGAACGGACTCGGCGAGGTCGACCGCGACGAAGTCGGCGAAGTACGGCACGGCCAGATCCGCCATCTCCTGTGCCGTCTTGGTGACCTCCAGCGTGCTGCCGATACGGACGCTGGCCTCACCGAGCAGGGACAGCCGGTCCCGGGTACGGGCGTGAGAGATGTCCACGGTCACGGTGGACGCGCCCAGCGGCCGGCCTTCCGGGCCGTTGAGGCGGTAGATGAAGACGGAGAAGACGCGCTCCTCGCCTCCGCCCGGCGGGGTCAGGCGCAGCTCCCGCTCGATCTGGGGGGTGCCGTCGGCGAGGACCCGGCGCACGGCCTGTTCGAGGGCCTGGCTTTCCGGCCCGAGCAGCGGCTCGGTCAGGGAACGCCCGACGCGCAGGTGGGGGAGGACCGGTTCCAGGCTCTCCGCCGCCTGGTTGAGCCAGACACAGCGGAGATCGCAGTCCCAGATCGCCTCGGCGACGGGCGTACGGAGGCTGAGCGCGTTCGGCGGCGCCTGCGCCAGGCGCGAGGCGGTGGTGACCTCGTCCGCGAGCCCCTTGCCGGGGTCCCGGACGACCGGTCTCATCGTCACGAGCCAGCGGCGGCCGGGGGCGTCCGGCATGTTCAGCGGGGCCCGGTCCGAGTGCAGGAGGACCCTGTGCCCCTCGCGGTGGCGGGCCTCCACGAGCCCCGACCAGTACTCCGTGCCGCCGTCCCGCTCCTCCCGGGTCGGCACGAGGACATCGGGCGTGAAGACGGGCTCGCCGTCCTCGCCCCTGAGGTCGGTCCCGTGGTAGCCGAGCAGGTCCTCGACCGTGTTCGTCCAGCCGGCCACGGCCCCTTCGGCGTCGACCACGACGGCCGCCGCCGGAGCCGGAGGGGCGTGGCCGTATCGGCGCGTGGTCGCCGCACGCTCCGGGTCGTCTGCCTTGGCCTCGCCGCCTTCGGATGGTTCCATCCCTTCCAGGCTAGGAGCCGGTACTTCCGGGATGACCCCTGGCCAGGAGTTATCTCGACAAAGAGGGCCGGTGAGAAGAGGGCCGGTGGAAGGGCCGGCCCTAGACGGAGTAGGGCGAGGTCAGCTCGGTGAGGGTCTCCTCGCTCGGCAGGTGACCGTCCCAGAGCCGTGCCATCCTCTCCGCGGTCTGCCTGGTGACGAGCGGCCCGGGGGACGGGTCGTCGCGGGTCGAACGGTCCCAGCGAGCCAGGGAGTCGGCGTACCAGACGCTGATGTCGCCCCTGGAAATGGTGATCTCCCGGACGTGACCGGACGGTTGGAGGCCGGAGGCGTGGTAGCGGAAGGCGCCAGGCGGCGGCGCGGAGACGAGCCGGCCCGTCCATTCCGCCACCAGGGTGACCTCGCCGTCCTCGTCGACCAGGCGTTGACGGCGCCAGGTCAGGTCTTCGGCCGTCACGCCCATCCGGTCGAGCCGCTCCGAGACGACGGCGGCGTCCAGGGGACGCTCCGCGAGCACGATCGCCTCCAACTCCGGCTCGGTCCGGCTGGTCAGACGGCACTTCGCCCAATAGCGGGCACCGTAGACCCGCTGGAGGAATGGCGAGTATTCCGCGCACCGCAGGCTTTCCAGGGCCTGTGCCGCGGCGCGGCTCAGGTGCCCGTCGTCCGGGGGGACGGTGGTCCCGAGGGCGCGTGCCAGGCGTTCGGCCTGCTCCCGGGTGACCAGGAAGCGGCTCTCGCCGTTGGCCAGATGAGGGAACCTGAGGTCGTCCCCATGGGCCCACCAGGAACGGGGCAGGTCGGCGGTCCACAGCAGCGGGCGCCAGCGCCCGTCATCGGGGTCACAACCGACATGAACGGGCGGGTCGGTGAGGCGCCGTTCGAGATATCGGATCTCGTCGTAGCCGGTGCCGTCGCAGACCGCCGTCACCGGGTCGTCCCAGCACCGCGGGGTGGCGGCGGTATCGGCCATCCACTCGCCCGGCGGCCAGTCGCCGGGCCGGACGGCGGTGACCGGCACGCCCAGCTCCTCCAGCGCGCGAGCGACCGCGGGCGGGGTGAAGGGCTCGTCGCCGAACAGCAGCACCGCGAACGCCGCCCAATCCGCCCACCCCGTCCACGCCTCCCACCTCGGCCGCGGCGTCAGCCGTACGGTCGTGCAGTAACGCGCGCCGATCGCCTCCCGGAAGCGCGGGCCCAGTTCCCGGCCTCGCGTCAACCGTGTCAGCGGGGACGGCGGATCCGGTTCTCCCGGCCGGTATTCGCCGCCCAGGGCGACGAGCGTGTCCTCGTCCGGAAGGTCGAGGCCCAGGGCGCGCGCGAACCGCTCGGCCTGCTCGCGGCCGACGAGGAGCAGTTCGCTGTCATCGTCGTTCACGTCGTCCAGGCGGTGCGGCGCGTATCCCGCGCCGGGGATGCGGTCCGACCAGCGCTCCCAGCGGCCGGTGCGCCGGCTCAAGTACAGGTGGGCCTGGCCGAGGCTCGGGGTGAGCCACCGGATCGTGTCCGCCCTGTCGTACTTGCCGCGCCGGACGCGATAGCGGAGTCGGCCCCGCGGCGGCGGGGCGGCCAGGGTCGCGACCCACCGGTCGGGATTCCACTTGCGGCTCTTCCACTCGACCGTGAGCGGTTCGAGATCGAGCGCCCGCAGCCGCGCCGTCACGATCTCCGGTGTCAGCGGCTCGTCGGCCTGGATCAGGACGTGGTCGTCGGGGCTCTCCCGTCGGCCGATGCGCAGCTCGCAGATCGACCAGTAACGCGCGCCCATCGCGGCCCGGTCCTCCGGCGCGTACTCCGCCGCCTTCAGCAGGCCGGGGTCGGTGTCGTCCGCGTCGGCGGGAGCGGCGGCCAGGTCGCGGACCTCGTCCGGTGACGGCAGCGTCGCCTGGAACACCCGCGCCCACCGCTCCGCCTGCTCCGGCGTCACCCGCAGGTGGAGGGTGAGCCAGCCGAAGGCGCGGCGCCACCACCTGCGTTTCCAGCGGCCGTGGCTGTCCGGCCCGACGCCGGCCAGCGGCCACGGTTCGCCGGGGATGACCAGGCTGTGCGCCTGGTCCGGCCTCCCGCTGGGGCACCACACTTCGTAGACCTGCGCGTCCTCGTCCCGCCATGGATCCTGGTCGTCCTGAAGTTCGGCCTGCCAGTCCATCGGGTAGTCGCCCGCCCACACGGCGGCGATCCGCAGCCCGAGCCGGGTGAGCGCCGCCGCCACGACCGGGGCGGTGAACGGCTCGTCCCCCTCAAGCAGAAGATCCTTTCCACCGACGCGGCAGGTGGCGCAGTAACGAGCGCCCAGGACGGCCTGAAGCGGCGGCGGATATTCACGGAAGCGAGCCAGCACGGTCCCAATCTATGTAAGAAGACGTGACAGGTGGCCGCTAAGCGTTGACAGTGCGCTCGACATAGGGACGCAAGGCGGCCCGCAGTTCCTTCGTGTCGGGTTCCTGGAAAAGGGATCCGCCGGAGCCCTTGGTGTAAGTCGATGGGCATGCCGGGCCGCCCGGCACCTGGAGCAGGCCGACCGGCTTGGCGGTCTTGGCCTCGTACAGCCGGACGACGTACCTGGCCTTCAACAGCGGGACTTTCGTCGCCTCCTCGGGGTCGGCCCGCACGTTCAGGGAGTGGCCTGTGTACAGGCAGTCGCGGACTTTCCCGCTCGTGCCCACGCTCTCCTGATAAACGCAGGCCACCAGCCGGGGCTTGGGCCCATCGGCGGCCATGCCGGCATTCCATTGCTCGGGCAGTTCCGCGCGACCGTCCGGGGCGGAACTCCAGTCGACGGCGACCCGGTGCGGACCGGCGCCGCGGTACGGTTCCGCCTCGTCCCTGTAACCGGTGTCGGTCCGCGCCGCTCCCGTGGGACCGTCCGGGCAGAACTCGGATGTCGGCCGGGGCGCCGCGGGCGGCTCGTCCAGTATGGCCGCCACCTGGACGCCGCCGAGAATTGCGGCGATTCCGACGCCCAGGGCGATGAACGACCACCGATCTGATCTGCGCACGACGCCCATTCGTATCAACCGGCCCCGTGCCGCGCAGCCCCCGGGTCCGAAATGACGCACGAAACGCGGACGTTGGTTACTCTCGCAACGACGGGCGTGGGCGAGCGGAAGGCGCAGGGTCATGACTGATCTCGACGACGGCCGGCCGGAGGCCACTTCGCCGGCCGACCAGGCCGGCACGGAAGTGGACCTCGGCACCGACCGTGCGCACGGCGCGCGGATCTACGACTACATCCTGGGCGGCAAGGACAACTACGAGGCGGACCGCGCCGCCGCGGAGGCCACGTTGCAGGTGTGGCCGGCGCTGCGCATTCATATGCGGGCCAACCGCGCGTTCATGCATCGCGTGGCCCGTTACCTGGCGGCCGAGAAAGGCATCCGCCAGTTCCTGGACATCGGCACCGGGATCCCCACCTCGCCCAACTTCCATGAGGTGGTCCAGGAGGTCGCGCCCGATTCCCGGGTGGTGTACGTGGACAACGACCCCATCGTGCTCGTCCATGCCGAGGCGCTGATGACCAGCACCCCGGAGGGCAGGACCGCCTACATCGAGGCGGACATGCGGGAGCCGGAGAAGATCCTGTCCGCTCCGGCGCTGCTGGACACCCTCGACCTGAAGCGGCCCATCGGCCTGACGCTGATCGCCATGGTGCATTTCATCGAGGACGACGACGAGGCGTACCGGGTGGTCAAGCGGATCGTGGACACCCTCCCGTCGGGCAGCTACTTCGCCGCCGCCATCGCCACCGACGACTTCGCCCCCGAAGAGCTGGCCCGCGTGCAGGAGGTCTACCACGCGCACGGAGAGACCTTGAAGTTCCGGACCCATGAGCAGGCCGTGAAGTTCTTCGACGGTCTGGAGCTGGAGGAGCCCGGCGTGGTGCAGATCCACAAGTGGCACCCCGACCCGGTCGAGGTCGGCACTGTCGACGACCGCGACATCGCCATGTACGGCGGCATCGCACGCAAACCCTGACGGTGATGCCCGCCCGGCGCTAGGAGCGGGTGGGGATGGCCAGGATCTCGCCGCCGGAGGTGGCGTGGTAGAGGGTGCCGCCCGAGGCGTACAGGTTCTCGGCGTGGATCGGGCGGGAGCGGTGGTCGGCGCCGATCCGCCTCACCAGCCGCCCGGTCGCCGGGTCGAACGAGGACAGCCCCCGGTCGCCGATGTGCAGCAGGCCGTCGGCGAGCACCGGCCCACCGCGGCTGTCGGGATGCAGCCGCTGCTGCCACAGGCCGCGGCCGTTCGAGGCGTCCACGGCGACGAGCAGGCCGTTGCGCGTGTTCGCGAACAGCCGGCCGGGGGTGGAGATCACGGGGGGCGGGTCGACGGAGGTCCGCACCGTGCCGAGAGGGTACGTCCAGCGGCGCCGCCCGGTGCGGCGGTCGAGCGCGTGCAGCACCCCGGCCGACCACACCATGGAGATCGTGTCATCGTCGGCCAGGGTCAGCATCCCGTCGCCGGAGACCGGAGCGGCGAGGTCGGCCTCCCACCGCGGCCGTCCGTCCGCGGCGGTGAAGGCGAGCACCCGGCTCGGTGGCGCCTGCGGCGTGCCGGTGACGGCCAGGATCAGGTCACCGGCCTTCTGGAGGGGCACGGACACGGGTTGCGGGAGGTCGGCGGCCCACGTGCGGCGGCCCGTCGCCGCGTCGACGCCCTCCAGCCGGTCGCCGCTGGGCAGGTGGCACACCATGCGTCCCGAGGCGACCGGGGCGTGACCCGACAGGGGCCCGCGGTTCCACCGTGGCCGGCCGGTGCGGGCGTCGAAGGCCATCAGGGTGTTCTCGCGGAGGACCGGGACGCACACCACGCCGCCCGCCGCCACCACGCGCGGGCGCGAGGAGCCGAAGCCGAGGGCCCGTGACCATGCCTCCCGGCCCGTGGCGATGTCGTACGCGCCGAGCCGGCCGTCCCCGAGCAGCAGGTACAACCGTCCGGCCGACCACGGCAGCCGCTCCACGGTGTCGGTGACGACGTCGGGGACGCTCCACAGGACCCGGCCGGCGCGCGGGTCGACGGCGGCGAACGTGGTGCCGCCGGCGACGAGCAGCACCCCCTCCGCGATCACGAGGTCGCGCTCCCGCCACACTTCCCGGCCCGGCAGCCGTGCCATCCAGCGCACCGGTCCCGGCGGGGTCGCCGGCCGGTTGCGCATGTCGTCGACCACGAGGAACGCGGCGGCCCCCGTGATCGCCCCGCCGGCGAGCAGCACCCGCCGCGGGATCCGGCGCCGCCGGGGGACCGGCAGCGGCGGCGGGACGGGCTCGGCGGCCCGGGCGCCGATCCCCGCCACGACCTGGTGCGGCAGCCATCGCGTGCCGTGCAGCTCCATGGTCGCGGAGTCGGCGAGCCGTGCGGTCACCCGTTCGGGGCCGGGACGTTCGGCGGGGTCCTTCGCCAGGCAGGCGGCGGCGAGGTCGCGAAGCACGGGGTCGGGCACCGCGTCCAGCCGCGGCGGTTCGTGGACGGTGCGGTGCAGGATCCGGTGGACGGGCCCGTCCCCGAACGGCCCGGTCCCGGTGACGGCGAAGACCAGCACCGCCCCCAGGGCGAACACGTCGGAGGCGGGCTCGGCCGCTCCGCGTGCGATGTGCTCGGGCGCGATGTAGCCCGGGGACCCGATCACCTCGCCGCTCTGCGTGATCGCGGCGGAGTCCGCGGCCCGCGCGATGCCGAAGTCGATCACGCGTGGCCCGTCCGGCGCGAGCAGCACGTTGGCCGGTTTGAGGTCGCGGTGCACGACACCGGCCCGGTGGATGGACCGGACCGCCTCCGCCAGCCCCACCGCCAGCGCCCGGACGCTGGGCGGCGGCAGCGGCCCGTACGACCGGACCGCCTCCTCAAGGGACAGGCCGGGCAGGAAGGACGTGGCCAGCCAGGGCCGTTCCGCCTCCGGGTCGGCGCGGAGCACGGGTGCGGTGAAGACGCCGCTGACCGTCTGCGCGATCTCCACCTCCCGTTGGAACCGGGCGCGGAACCCGGGGTCGTCTGCCAGCTCACGGTGGATCAGCTTGATGGCCACCGGCCGTCCGCCGGGGGAGGCGCCGAGGAAGACCTCGCCCATGCCGCCCTGGCCCAGCCTGGCGAGCACCGTGAACTGGGCGAGTTGCCTCGGGTCGTTGGGTTGCAGGGGTTCCATCGGTTCTCCATGGCGGGGCCGAAGGCGGTCCGTGCCGTTCAGGGGGTGTGCAGGGGGCGGTCAGGGGCCGGTGACGGCGACCAGGTCACCGGTGGAGCAGACGACGATCCCGTCCACCGCGGCCACCCCCTCGACCTCGGCGCCGAGGCCGACGCGCCAGCTCAGGCGCCCGCGGTCGAGATCGATGGCGTGGACGGTGTCGGCGCCGGGCGCGTAGAGGGTGCCGCCGACGCGGGCCGGCGGTGCCGTCGCCGTCTCGGAGCCGCCGGCCTTGACGGGCACGGAGAACCGCTGCCTTCCGGTGTTCCGGTCGAACGCGCGCACGGATCCGTTCAGGTCCTGGACGACGACGGAGTCGCCGTACACCAGGGGAGGCCGGACGACCTTCCCGGCGGCGGCACTCCAGCCGACCTTGCCCCGGCGCAGGGCATGGAGCCGGCCGCTCGGGTCGGTGAGGTAGACCGTGTCCGCGTCCTGTACGGCCGCCGCCAGGCCCTCGGCACGGCGCCTCCACTCGGTCGCGCCCGACGCCGTCTCCAGGACCCGGACCTCCTCCTTGGTCAGGAGGCAGAGCGCCCCGCCGCCCGCGGTCATCACCGGATGGCTCGCGGCCCAGCCGAGCGAGCGCCGCCACCGTTCGGCCCCGGTACCGGCGTCGAACGCGATCAGCGCCTCCTCGGCCACGATGACCAGCCCGTCCGCGGCGAGCGGCGGCTGTACCGGGGCCGTCAGCGGCACCGACCAGCGCCGTCTCCCGCTCGCGGCGTCGAAGGCGGTGAGCCCCCAGCGCGCCCCCCGGGCGGCGTCGCGGAGCCCGCCCGCCTCCAGCGCGATGACCTTGCCCTCCGCGACCATCGCCCGTTCGGAGGAGCGTTTGATGTCGCGCTTCCAGCGCTCCTTCCCGGACCTGACGTCGATCGCCAGGAGCCACCCTTCGCCGCCCATCGGATCGCCGGTCGAGGTCGGCACGTAGGCGGTCTCCGCGTCGGTGACGGGAGCCGCCTCCGTCCTCTCGACCCGCCACCGCCACAGCACCCGTCCCTGGGCCGGGCCGCCGCCCGCGGGACCCCCGGCCGCCGCGGCGGGTGACTCGGGGCTCGGCGGCGGCGCGTCGTCGTCGCGGGACCGCCACCACGCGGCCAGCTCGCCCAGCCCGGCGCTCGCTGCGCCCACCGCGACGAGACCGCCGACGATCAGCAGCCGTCTCCTGCGCACCCTTCCCGGGAGCGCCATGGTGGCCGGAAGCGGCTTCCCCTGCCTGGCCCGTACCGCGTCGGCCAGCGGCGCGGGCAGCCAGCCGACCCCGACCGGCGCCGCGCCGGTCCAGCTCAGCCGGTCCAGGAGCATCGCCGACGTGGGACGCAGCGCGGGATTGCGGGTTAGGCAGTCGGCGACGAGGCCGCGCAGGAACGCGTCGGGGATCCCGTCCAGGTCCGGGTCCTCGTGCAGCACCCGGTGGACCAGGACCGCGATGGGGCCGTCGCCGAACACGCGATGTCCGAGGACGGTGAACCCCAGCACCGCGCCGAACGCGAAGACGTCGCCCGCCGGGCCCACCTCCTGGCCGGCGGCCTGCTCGGGCGCCATGTAGCCGGGTGTTCCCAGCACCCCGCCCGGACGGGTCAGCGCGTCGTCGTCGGCCGCCCTGGCGATGCCGAAGTCGATGATCCGCGGGCCCTCACCGCTGAGCAGCACGTTGGACGGCTTGAGGTCGCGGTGGACGACACCGGCCCGGTGGATGGAGTCCAGCCCTTCCGCCAGCCCCGCCGCCAGCGCCAGGGCCGCCTCCGTCGGGAACGGCCCGTGCGTCTTGACCGCCTCCTGGAGCGACAGGCCCGGCAGGTAGGCGGTGGCCAGCCACGGCATGGGCGCGTCGGGGTCGGCCTCCAGGACGGGCGCGGTGAACGCGCCGCTCACCGACTGGGCGTTGGCGACCTCGCGCCGGAACCGAGCCCTGAACCGTTCGTCGCGGGCGTACCGCTCATGGATCACCTTGACGGCGATCGGGGTCCCTGCGGGCGTGCGGCCGAGGTAGACCTGCCCCATGCCACCGGCCCCGAGCCGTGCGACCAGCACATGGTCACCGATACGCGCCGGGTCTTCCGGGGTCAGCGGTTCCATGGCATCAATGACGCACACCGCCGCCCCGGAGATCGACCCCTTCGCCGAAAAAGTACTGGATTGGTGCGTTCGCGTTGCGGCGTCAGGCGTCGGCGGTGCGGGCCTGGAAGGCGGCGACCTCGGCTTCGTAGCCGGCCGCGGCCTGTTCTCGTTCGCCCCAGCTCCGGCGGGCCAGGGCGACGAGGCCGGCGGGCTTGCCGAGGACGTCGCGGGCCGCCGTCGTGGCGACCGTGAGGACCTCGTCCGGCGGGCAGACCACGGCGGCGGTGAGGGCGGTGGCGGGAATCCGTTCCGAGGTCAGGAGGGCGCGGGCGGCAAGGGCGGGCCGGGACCAGGCGGCCCAGGATGGCGTGGCCCACCGTCACGCCGACGTCGAGCTCGGGAGCCTCAGCCAGGCGTCCGAGGCGATGACCGGGATGTCGGCGGCGGCGAGGAGCAGGGCCCCGGCGCCGATCGCCGGACCCTGGGCCGCCACGACGACGGGGGCTGGGCAGCGCAGGACGGCGGTGAGGGCGGCGGCCCCGATGGCGAGGCTCTCGCCGTCGGCCGGCTCGGCGCGGTCGTGCCCCGCGCTGAAGACGTGGCCCGTCGCGTCGATCAGCAGGCATTCGCCGGGACGCATGGCGGTGCAGATCGCCCTGAGTTCCCGGTAGGTGGCCGAGTCCAGGGCGTTCACCGGCGGGCGGGAGAGGGTCGCCCGGGTGAGCCGCCCTTCACGTCGTACGCGCATCACGTCGTACGCGCATCAGTAGGACCTGGGCAGGGACAGGCGTTTGTGGGCGACATGGTTCAGCAGCATCTCCGAGCTGACCGGGGCGATCCGGAAGAGGCGGACGAGCCCGTGCAGGGTGGCCAGGCCGTACTCGCGGGACATCCCGTTGCCGCCCAGGGTCTGCATGGCCGCGTCGAGTGCGGTGGAGGCGGTCTCGGACGCCGTCAGCTTCGCCATGGCCGCGTCCACGCCGCCGGGCTCGCCGGCGTCGAAGGCGCGGGCGGCGGACGCGGTCAGGAGGCGGGAGGCCGCCAGGGCCGTTTCGGCCCGGGCCAGCGGATGGGAGACCGCCTGATGCGCGCCGATCGGGACGTTCCACACGATGCGTTCGCGTGCGTAGGCGGCGGCGATGTCGATGGCGTACCGGGCGATGCCGTTGAGGAGGGCGGCGCTGACGATGCGTTCGGGGTTGAGCCCCGCGTACAGGACGGCCATGCCGGCGTTGGGCCCGACCAGCGCGGAGTCGTCGAGGCGGACGTCGTCGTAGAAGACGTTGTACTGCCGTTCGGGCGACAGGATCTCGACCTTGATGGGGCTCCTGGTGAGGCCCGGCGCGTCGGTGGGGACGAGGAACACCTTCAGCTCGTCCTCGACGCGGGCGACGGTGAGGAGCGCGTCGGCGTTGTCGACGTGCGAGACGTAGTACTTCTGCCCGGAGAGCACCCAGGAGCCGCCGTCGCGGCGGGCGCGCATGCGGAGATTGTGGGTGTTGGACCCGGCGTCGGGCTCGGTGATGGCGAAGCCGAGGACCCGGGAGCCGTCCGCCAGTCCCGGCAGCCACTCGGCCTTCTGCGCGGGCGAGCCGAAGCCGTCGATCATGGTCGCGCAGACGGCGGGTGACAGCGCGATCAGCATGAGCGGGACGCCCGCCTCGGCGATCGCCTCGGCGACGACGGACAGGGCGTGGACGCCGGCCCCGACCCCTCCGTGCTCCTCGGAGATGCTCGCGCCGAGGGCGCCGATCGCGCCGAGCGCCTGCCAGAGCTCGCGTGCGTTGTCGCCACTGGTGGTGTCCACGCTGACCGTGGCGATCGCGGTCGGGCAGAGCGTCATCGACACCACCCAGAACGCGTTCGCCAACCTCGGCTGGGAGGACATCAGGATGTCGCATCCCGTGTTCGCCGGGGACACGCTGTACAGCGAGTCGATCGTGCTGGAGAAGCGCGAGTCGGCGAGCCGCCCGCACGCGGGCATCGTCACCATCCGCACCCGGACCCTCAACCAGGACGGCGAAGAGGTGTGCACCTTCCGCCGCACCTTCCTCGTCTACAAGCGCGGGGCCGAGCAACTGGAGAACCAGTTCCCCGAGCCGAAGCGGCCGCTGACGCTCGACACCGCGGACGAGCGGGCATGAGGATCGGCTTCGCCCCTTGGGGCGAGACGCTGGAGGAGCTGGCCGACGCGGCCCGCCGCGCGGAGGCGGCGGGCGCCGAGTCGATCTGGGTGCCCGAGCTGCACCGCAGCGCCACGGTCACCGCGGCGGCGGTCGCGACCGCGACGCGCCGGGCGCGGATCGGGACGGGCATCGCGCTCGCGTTCACCCGCAGCCCCATGATCACGGCGCTGGAGGCGCTGGACCTCGACGAGCTGTCGGGCGGGCGGTTCGTGCTCGGCCTCGGGACGGGCGTGCGTTGGCTCAACGAGGACTGGCACAACGTCCCGTTCGGCAAGCCCGTCGGGCATCTGCGGGAGACCGTGCGCAACCTGCGCCGGTTCTGGGAGTCGTGCATGACCGGGGAGCCGATCGACCTGCCCGGCGAGCAGGAGCCGATGCGGATCCGCGGCTACCAGCGGCCCTTCGCCGTGCCGCGGTCGCGCACGACGTGAGCCTGTACGACACGGCCATCGGGCTGCTGACCTACCCGGCGACCTGGCATCTGAACGCCGGGTACGAGCCGGCGCGCACCCGCCACTCGGCGCATCCGTCGCTGGTGCCGTTCCAGGCGTTCGAGGCGAGCGACGGCTGGTTCATCGTCGGCTGCGCGAAGAAGAAGTTCTGGCGGCGGCTGGCCGCCGTCGTCGGCCATCCCGAATGGGCCGAGCCCGGGGCGGGGTTCGCCGCGTTCGCCGACCGCCGGCGCGAGAAGGACACGCTGCTTCCCCTCCTGGAGGAGATCTTCAAGCGGCGCACCGTGGCCGAATGGCTTGAGGACCTGTACGCCGCGTCCATCCCCTGCGGTCCCATCAACGACGTCGCGCAGACCCTGCGGGAGGAGCACACCGAGGCGCGCGGGCTGCGGGTGACGACCGAGCACCCGCGGTTCGGGACGGTCGAGCAGATCGCCTCGCCCGTCCGGGTGGGGAACGAGCCGGTCGAGTACCGCAGGGCGCCGCGGCGCAACGAGGACTTCGACCTGGTGATCCGGGAGATCGTCGGCTACGACGACGCCACGGTGGAGCGGTTGCGGGCCGAGGGCGCGTTCGGCGACACCTCCGAGCCTTCCGCCGAGCCCGCCGCCGAGACGGAGGCGGCGTCGCGATGATCGCGCGCGAGCTGGCGAGCTGGGCGCTCGGCCTGGACGAGGTGCCCGCGCCGGTCGCCGCGGCCACCGCGCGGCACCTGCTGGACGGGTTCGGCACGGCGCTGGCCGCCGCCCGTACCGGCGCGGCGGCGCCCGCCATCGAGGTGGCGCGCGGGCTCGGCGGCCCGCCGGAGGCGGCGGTGCTCGGCACGGACGACCTGGTGTCGGCGCCCGCCGCCGCCCTCGCCAACGGCACGCTCGTGCACGCGCTCGACTTCGACGACACGCACGCGGGCGGGCTGGTGCACGCGACGGCGGTGGTGCTGCCCGCCGCGTTCGCCGTCGGCCAGCAGGTCGGCGCGTCCGGACGGGACGTGCTCGCCGCCGCGGTCGCCGGCTACGAGACGGCCTGCCGGGTCGCCGCCCCGGCGCCGCACGGCTTCCATGAGCTCGGCCTGCTGGCCTTCCTGGGCACCGGGGCGTCCACCAAGCAGCTCCACCCGGGGTTCGCCTCGCAGTCGGGGATCGTCGCCGCGCGGCTGGCGGCGGCGGGCGCGACCGGGCCCGAGACGGTCTTCGACGGCCCGCGCGGCGTGTTCGACGCCCTCTCCGCGCATCCGGCCGACCCCGCGTCCATCCTGGACGGGCTGGGGGAGCGCTGGGAGACCACCCGCATCGGGATCAAGCCGTACGCGGCGTGCCAGCTCTCGCACGCCACGATCGACGCGGTCAGGGACGCGATGGCGCGCGAGCCGTTCGGCCCTGAGGAGGTCGCGGGCGTGCACGCCGTGGTCCATCCCGACTCGGCTCCGGTCGTCTGCGACCCCGGCCGCGACCTGACCCGTCCCGCCGGCCCGTACGCGGCGAAGTTCTCGATGCCGTGGACGGTCGCCGCGCTGATCGCGGACGGCGACCTGAGCGTGCGGACCTTCGAGCCGGACTCGATCGCCCGGCCCGAGGTGGCGCGCCTGGCGGCCCGCGTCCGCTGGGAGGTCGCCGCCGAACCCGGAGTCGTGGCCGCCGACGCCCCGGGCCGCGTCACGATCACGCTGACCGACGGTCGGGAGGTCACCGGGTCGGTGCCGCGCAGCGAAGGCGGCGGCGACCGGCCGCTTGCGGCGGCGGGCAGTGGCCAATGGATCAGATAGAGGTCGACGTAGCCGACCCCGAGCCGCGCACGGCTCTCCTCGAAGCCCCGCAGCGCCTCCTCATAGCCGTGCCGTGCCCCGCGCAGCTTGGTGACCAGGAAGATCCCAGGCCGAGCGCCCCGCGCACCGCCGTGCGCGCGGTGGCGTCGTCCATCGGATAGGTGCCCAGCCCGAGCCGCGACATCGTCCGGCCGTCCGAGAGCCTGACCGTCGGTACGGATGTCATCGTCATGGGACGTCCCTCCCCCTTGTGATCTGCGGATAACGGAAGCCGTACCGCCGTCCGGGCGTCCGCCGCCTGGTTGGGAGCCGGGCATTCGGGGGATCGGAAGAGCATGCGGCGCGGCGAGGTGACCTCCGGGAGCACGGCCACCCGTCCGGCCTGCCGATCGCTGGGGCGACGATGATGGCGAAGGCGCGTCGCCTGCTCGGCGGCGTTCCCGGCGGCGCGGACGCGAAGTGGCCGGTGCCGCTGGCCTCGGCGTCGGCACGGTGGCTGCTGGCGGTCGCCGTGCTCGGCTCGGGCATCGCGTTCCTGGACGGCACCGTGGTCAACGTGGCGCTGCCGACGATCGGCCGGGACCTCGGCGGCGGGCTCAGGGAGCAGCAGTGGGTGCTGGACGGCTACCTGCTGACGTTGAGCGCCCTGCTGCTGGCGGGCGGCGCCGCGGGGGACCGTTACGGGCGGCGGCTGGTGTTCGTCGCCGGGCTCGTGGTGTTCACCCTCGCCTCGCTGGCCTGCGGGCTCGCGCCGAACGGCGGCGCGCTGATCATCGCCCGGCTGGTGCAGGGCGTCGGCGCCGCCGCGCTCGTACCGGGCAGCCTCGCGTTGATCGACGCCGGGATCCGCGGTGAGGACCGGGGCCGGGCGGTCGGGCTGTGGGCGGGCATGTCCGGGGTGACCTCGGCGCTCGGCCCGTTCGTCGGGGGCTGGCTGGTGGACGCGGCGTCCTGGCGGTGGGTGTTCTGGATCAACGTGCCGCTGGCCGCGGCGGCCGTCCTCATGGCCCTGCGCCACCTGCCCGAGAGCCGCGACCCCTCCGCCCGCGAGCATGGTCGCTTCGACGCGGCCGGCGCGGTCCTGGTCACGCTCGGCCTCGCCGGAGTGATCTACGCGCTCATCGAGGGACCCGGCCACGGGTGGCGGCCGTTCACGATCGCCGCCGCCGTCCTGGGCCTGCTGGCCCTGGTGGCGTTCCCGCTGGCCGAGGCGCGGGTGAGGGCACCGCTGCTGCCGCCCGAGCTGTTCCGCTCCCGGCAGTTCACCGGCGCGAACCTCGCCACCCTGGCGGTGTACGCGGCGCTCGGCGGGGCGCTGTTCCTCCTCACCCTGCAACTACAGCAGAGCCTGGGCTACTCGGCGCTGGTGGCGGGGCTGGCCACGCTGCCGATCACCGTCATCATGCTGCTCGCCTCCCCGCGCATGGGCGCGGTGGCACAGCACACGGGTCCCCGGCTGCCGATGACCGTCGGCCCGTTGGTGGCCGCCGCCGGGCTGGCGTTGATGGCCCGCATCACCCCCGGCGCCGCGTACCCGAGCGTGGTGCTCCCCGCGGTGGTCGTCTTCGGAGCCGGGCTGGCGCTCACGGTGACGCCCCTGACCACCACGGTGCTCGCCGCGGTCACCGAACGGCACGTCGGCGTCGCCTCCGGCGCCAACAACGCCATCTCCCGGATGGCCGGGCTCCTGGCGGTCGCCGTGCTGCCGTTCGCCGCGGGGATCAAGGCCGGTCCCGAGGAGGCCCTCGGCCCCGGCTTCTCCCGCGCCATGCTCATCACCGCGGCGGTATGCGCCGCCGGAGGCGTCATCGCCCTCCTCACCGTCCGCAACGCCACCACCGTACGCACCCATCCCGTACCGAGCGTCAACCACGCGTGCCAGCACCCCTGCACCCGAGTCCCCGACGAACCCGCAACAGACCAACCCTCGACCTGACCCACTCTGCCGGGCCGTATTGGGACTGGGCAGAGGCTTCCGCTGAAGGAAGGATCAGGTCATGTGGTGGCTCATCCCGGTCGGGTTCGTGGCGATTCTGCTGGCCTACGGTGTTGTCGTGGACGTGCGGGCCAGACGGCGCGGCCGCCGCATCCGCATCAAGGGGAACACGGTGCCCAAGGAGGCGCGCCAGGACGTGCGTGCGTGGCTACGGGGCTCGTTCGGGCACAGCGGAGAGGGCGTGTCCTGGATGAGGTCCTCCCGCCGCCGCAAGGGCGCCCCCTGAGCGGGCCGGTCACCGTTCCCGGATCTCGTAGGTCAGGTGGGTCGCCCGCTCCGTCGGTTCCGAGCGCACCTGCCGCAGGGCGAAGCGGCGCGCGTCCACACCCTCGAACAACCTGACTCCGGAGCCGAACAGCACGGGTGAGAGGGCGATCGAGAACTCGTCGACCAGACCGGCGTTCACGTACTGAAGGATCGTCTCGCCGCCGCCCGCGATGCGGACGTCCCGGTCCCCGGCCGCCTGACGGGCCAGGCCGAGCGCGGTCTCGATGCCGTCGTTCACGAAGTGGAAGGTGGTCCCGCCCGGCCGTTCCCATGGGTCACGCTTCTCGTGCGTCACGACGAAGACCGGCGTGTGGAACGGCGCCTCCTCCGGCCACGCCCGCTCGCCCGCGTCGAACATGCGCTTGCCCATCACGCTCGCACCGGTACGCTCGAACGTCTCCCGCGCGATGTCGTTGTCGCGCCCTTCCTCACCGCCCTCGCCGAGCTTGAGATTCTCCCGGAAGAACCGCTGGGGGAAGATCCACGCCTGTAGTTCCATCCATTGCCGGCCCATCAGCTCCTCGGCGGATTCGGGCGCGATGAACCCGTCCAGCGACATCGACACGCTGAAGAACACCTTTCCGGCCATCGGACCTCATCCCCCGTTCCGGATGACCTCGGCGACGTAGGCGGCCAGCTTGCCCAGCGTCTGCCGTCCGCCCTCGACCGCGTGGTACTTCTCGACCGCCTCGTCCCGCAGCTCCTTGGTGGGGAACACCGTGCGCATCACGATCCGGGTCGCCGGGCCGTCGGGCTCGAACGTCAGGACCGACTCGAAGGCGTTCGGGTCGCCGCGGGACTCGCCGTGCAGCAGCGCGATCCGCTCCGGAGGGGCGATCTCGGTCCAGGAGATCCACTCCTGGTAGTCCGTCCCGTCCGGTCCGCGCATCACGAAGTCCCACTCCCCGCCGACGCGGAACTCGAACGCCCGCGTGCTGGTGGTGAACCCCTCCGGCCCCCACCACCGCGACAGGTGCCGGACGTCGGTGAACGCCTCGAACACCAGCTCCCGCGGGGCGTCGATGACCCGGGAGATCACGATCTCCCGATCCGTAGCCGCGTCCTGTCCTGTCGATGCCATAGGTCACTCCCCCTGTCTTCCCTGTTTGAGGTCCTGCACGTACGCGTCCAACCGGTCGAAGCTCTCGTTCCAGAACCGCTCGAACCCGCCGGTCCACTCGTGGACCGGCCGCAACCCGCGGGCGTCGAGGCCGTACAGGCGCTGCTTGCCCACCTTGCGGTCCCGTACCAGCCCGACCTCCCGAAGCACCCTCAGGTGCTTGGACACCCCCGGCTGGGCCATACCCAGCTCCCGGGCCAGCTCGGTCACCGGCCGCTCACCCTCCCGCAGCAGCACCAGGATCCGGCGCCGCTGCGGCTCGGCGATCGCGTTGAAGACATCCGACGTCGTCGCTGCTCGTGCCACGCGCGCCATCATATGCCCATATAGGCATACGTCAAACCTGGGTGCCTGTCAGGATCCGCTGTGTTGATGCTGTTCGGGCAGGTGGCTTCGCGGGTGTACCCACAGCAGGATGTTGTCCGGTCGCCCGCCCTTCGCCTCCCACTCGCGGTGGAAGAACGCCAGGATCTCCCGGTCCGAATAGCGCAGGCTGAAGTGGGTCAGGACGAACAGGGTCTCTGGATGAGCCTCGATCACGGGCCTGAGCCGGCTCCACACCGTGTGCCCGATCCGGTTCGCGCGGTCCAGCTCGGCGTCGTCCAGGAAGGTGCACTCGGTGATGACGACCGGATAGCCGAAAAGCCATGGATTGCGGTCGAACACATTGACATGCGTGTCGCCGAGGAACGCGAACAGCGGCCGGTCGACCGGCCGGTCGACCTCGACGCCGTCCTCCCGCCGCCGGGCCATGATCCGGCCGAATTCCGCGCCCCGTCCCTCTTCGGCGAGGGACCGTCGTAACTCCTCGAATTCCGGGAGCAGCGCCTTGCGCCGCTCCGAGAACGCGTAGCCCACACAGGGCACCTTGTGTTCACACTCCACCACCCGGACGTGGTGTCCGCGGCGCCCGAAGACGAACTCATCGCCCTGCCGCACACCATGCAGGCGGTGACCCGCCGCCAACGCCGGGTCGAATCCCGGCCCATGGTTCAGTTCGGCGGACGCACGCAGGTAGGACTCCGCGTAAGGCACCGCCTCGGCGGGCAGGTAGATGTCCGTGCCGGACGCCTTGGACGCCAGGAAATCGAGGTCCTTGGAGTGATCGTGGTGGGTGTGGGTCAGGAAGACCGTGTCCACCTGCCGCCCTTCACAAAGTCCCGCGTCAAGGCTGCACCGCAGCTCGGGAATGTGAAAGAAGGTCTTGTCGTTCGCGCGCGAGTAGCCGATGAGCGTCAGCTCGGCACCGGGGATCCGCCATGTCTTCCACTGCCGGAAGGGATGCCCCCGCTCCAGCAACTCGGGGTGCTCAGACCGTTGCCGCCGCGTCATCGAAGGGCGCCCTTCCTTGAGCGGTCATGGACGCCGCTCACCTGCCGTGATCCAAGACCCTAGTGGCCGGCCCGGCCCCGGGCGTACCGAATTCCACGCGGCCCTCATCGGTTGCCCGTCTCTACCAAATACCACTCAAAGGTGGTCTTGCCGTGTCGGGGCGCGCTTCGTCGGAGTCGACGAGTTCCCGGCCGACCTGGGGACGAAGCCGTGTTTGGGAACGTAGACCCACCGGCCGTGATCCCAGGGCATCGCCGTCCTGCCTCCGGCCGAGGCGGTCGGGGACGCGGGGGGTTCGCTGACGCATTCCTGGTGCGGAGGAACTGGGCTGGGCGCCGGATGCGCCGTTCGGCTCGCGGGTCGCGCAGCGGTCTCCGTGGCCGACGTGCCGGCGATCATCAAAGGGGGCCGTTAGGCATGGATGTTCCCGGACAGGGCGCGGGAAAGGCTGGGCTAATCTTGACGCACCGGCTCGCGTGACGTTCGGCCCGAGCAGCCGATGAGGACAGAGGAATCATGCAGGAAACCCCACGCAAAGTGTCACTGACCGGCATAAAGCCCACCGGTGAGCCCCATTTGGGCAACCTGGTCGGCGCGATCCGGCCGGCGCTCGAGCTCGCCGAGCGGTACGACGCGATGTACTTCATCGCCGACTATCACGCGTTGACGACCATTCGCGATCCGGAACTGCTGCGCCACTACTCGCGCTCGGTCGCCGCGACCTGGATCGCGGCGGGTCTCGACACCGACCGTGTCACCATGTACCGGCAGTCCGAAGTGCCGGAGACCTTCGAGCTGGCCTGGGCTTTGTCGTGCGTGTCGGCGAAGGGGCTGATGAACCGGGCGCACGCGTACAAGGCGGCCCGCGACAAGAACGCGGAAGCGGGCAAGGCCGATCTCGACGCCGGCATCAATATGGGCCTGTACAACTATCCCGTGCTGATGGCCGCCGATATTCTGCTCATGGACGCGGACGTGGTTCCGGTCGGCAAGGACCAGGCACAACATGTCGAGTATGCGGCCGACATCGCCGGTTCGTTCAACCACCTGTTCGGCCGGGGCTACAAACTGAGAATTCCTGAGCTGGTCCTGCCGGAGGCACAGGCGGGCAAGACGCTGCCCGGACTGGACGGCCGGAAGATGAGCAAGAGCTATGCGAACACGATTCCGTTGTTCGTCAAGGAATCGCGGCTGAAGAAGCTGGTGCGGCGTATCGCCACCGACAGCACCCCGGTCGAGGCGCCCAAGGACCCGGATGCCTCGCATGCGTTCCAGATCTTCGAGCAGTTCGCCACGGAGGCCGAGGCGGCCGCCGTCCGCAAGCGGCTCGAGGCGGGCGGCATGGGCTGGGGCGAGCTGAAGGACCGGCTGTTCGAGGTGCTGAACGAGCTGCTCACCCCGCTGCGTGCCCGTTACGACGAGCTGATGGAACCGGACAGCGAGCTGGACGCACTCCTCGCCGCCGGCGCCGAACGGGCGCGGGCACGGGCGCGCGTGGTCCTGTCCAACGTGCGTACTGCCATCGGCATCGACTGAACGCGACTGAGGGAAGTACGTCGGCACCATCGCGACAGGGGATGACCGTCGCCGCTCGCGACGGACGCCGACTGCCGCTAGCCCGGCTCGCCCTCGACGTGCTGGGGCGTGCCGGCGGCACCGACGAGGTCCAGCGCAACATTCTCGCTGAACGCGCCCTGGGCCTGCCCCGGGGACCCCGCCCGATCGGGGCGTCCAGGTTGATCCGAGCTCGCCCGGACACAGCGGCATCACACGCTCGTGCGCGTGGTACGGCAATGCCACGGCACTTGAGCTGCCGACTCGGGACGGTCATCCCGGGCTGGCAATACACCGATAGAGATCGAGTCCGCCGCTGTTCACGGGATCGGCCGGCTCGCGCCATGCGTCCCGGCTGAGCGGCAGCTCGTACCTGTTTGGGTTCTTGGTCCTGGGCGGATTGATCGCGAGTACCGGCGGGCAGCGTCACAGCCATCGGCCGACCGTGACGCCGTAGGTCAGACACCGCGACAAGGTTAGGGAACCCCACAACACGTTGTTGATGCCCGGGCTCTGAAGTAATATCAATGGACCAACCATTGGGAGGTCCGTCATGGTCGAGGGTTCCGCCACCCGCCACCGGTTGTTGTCCGACGTTCTGGTCGTTGACCTGTCCCGGGCGCTGGCAGGGCCGCATGCGACGATGATGTTGGCGGACCTCGGTGCTCAGGTCATCAAGGTGGAGCAGCCGGGTTCCGGTGACGACTCGCGCGGTTGGGGGCCGCCGTTCGTGGGGCCCGCCGATGCTCCGCTGGCGACTTACTTCTTGGCTTGTAATCGCAACAAGCGATCCATGGTGCTCGACCTGAAGCGGCGTGAGGACGTTGAGACGCTGCTCGCGCTCGTCGACCGGGCCGATGTGCTGGTGGAGAACTTCCGGTCAGGGGTCCTCGATCGGCTCGGGCTGGCGATACCGGTCCTCCGTCGTCGGAATCCCCGTCTCGTCGTGCTCTCGATGACCGGCTTCGGGCATGACGGCCCCATGGCGGAGCGGCCCGGCTATGACCAGATCGTGCAGGGCGAGTCTGGTCTGATGTCCCTCACAGGCGCCGGTCCCGGCGAACCGCTCAAGGCCGGGATCCCGATATCGGACCTGTTCACTGGGATGTACGGTGCGTTCGGCGTCGTCGCCGCTCTCCACGAGCGTGACCGAACCGGTCAAGGCACGGTGGTGCGTACATCCCTCCTGGCGGCGTCGATCGGAGCGCACACCTTCCAGGGCAGCCGATGGACGGTCGGGCGCGAGGTTCCGGCTCCGACGGGTAACCATCATGCCGCGATCGCACCGTACGGGATGTTCCGCTGTGGGGACGGACACGTCCAGATCGCCGTCGCCACCGAAGCGCAGTGGAGAGCCTTCGCCGCCGCGATCGGCCTGGATGCCTCCGATGAACGGTGGCGGACCAACGGTGATCGGCTGACCCATCGCGACGAACTGGTGGCGGTGATCGAGGAAGCCTTCGCGGGGCGGTCGCGGACGGAACTGCTCAAAACGCTGAACGACCTCGGCATTCCGGCGGGCCAGGTCGCCACTCTCGACGAGGTCTACGCCTCCGAGGTCGTCCGGTCACAGGGTCTGCTCATCGAGGTGGAACATCCTGTACTGGGTCGTCTTGAACTGCCTGGCCCCCCATTGCGGTTCGATGACAGGGACGGTGACCCGCACGAGCCGCCGCCGCTGCTGGGCGAGCACACCGAGGAGATACGCGCATGGATCGGCCGCGGGACATGAAGGTCGCGGTCGTGACCGGTGCGGGGCGGGGGATAGGCCAGGCCACGGCGGTGCGCCTCGCCGAGGACGGGTACATGGTCATCGCCGCCGACCGGGTCGCGACCATGGCGCGCCGGACCGAGGAGATGATCTCCGGAGGCGCCTGCCGCGCCGCCGAGCTCGACGTGACGGACCGGGACGCCGTCAACACGTTGGTCCGCCGGGTGGTCGAGGAGTTGGGCGGCGTGCACGTGGTCGTCAACAACGCGATGTGGTTCCGGTACGTTCCGCTGGCCGACGTCACGGCCAAGGACACCGACCGCATGCTCGAGGTCGGTGTGAAGGGCCCACTGTGGATGGCGCAGGCGGTCGCCGGGCCGATGCGGGCCGGAGGCGGCGGGGCCATCGTGAACATTGCCTCTGTGGCGGCCATGCTGGGGACGCCGAATGCCGCCGTGTACTCCGCTGTGAAGGGTGCTGTGGTCGGCATGACACGTCAGCTCGCCACCGACCTCGGGCCCGCGGGCATCAGGGTGAACGCGATCGCGCCGGGAACCATCGAGACGCCGGGATCGGTGGCGGCGATGACGGACGCGGCGCGGGCTTACCGGCGTCAGCGGTCGCCGCTGGGGCGGTTGGGCACTCCGCAGGACGTTGCGGAGGCGGTCGCCTACCTCGCCTCCGACCGGGCCGCTTTCGTCACCGGCCAGCTTCTGGTGGTCGACGGCGGCATCACCGCGGCGATGTGACCCGCCGCCGGCCGGGCCAGCCCGACCACCGGCGGCGCGTTGCCGAGGTCAGGCCCTGGTGGGCAGCGGGGCGGACGTGGCTATGGCCGCGCGATGGCGCATCAGTTGGGCGGCGGCGTTGTAGCCGACCGCGCCGATGACGGTGCCGGACCGTCCGTACAGGACGACGAAGGAGTCCCCGTCGAGCGAGCCGTGCACGACGTGTGACTCGTCGGCGAGCTCAGGGTGACCGAGGGACTGGATGCGGCGGCCGTGCTGGTCCGACCAGAAGTAGGGGACGCCCCCTGTCGGGGAGGGCGCCGGTTCCAGCCCGAGTACGTGGGCGGCGGCGATCCGTGCCTGCTCTCGGGCGCTGGTCCAGTGCTCGTGCCTGATGTGACGGCCCAGCTTTGGGTCGTGCCAGGACGCCACATCCCCGATGGCGTAGACGCCTGGCAGGCCGGTGGCTCCGGTGGCGTCGCAGCGGACGCCGTTGCCGATGTCCAGGCCCGAGTCCGCCAGCCACTCGGTGTTGGGGATCGCGCCCAGGCCGACCACGACCAGGTCGCCGTCCACCTGGCGGCCGTCAGCGAGGATGATGCGTTCACGGTCGCCGGCCCATTCGATACCCTCCACCGGTGTTCCGCACAGAACGCGGATGCCCGCCTCGACGTGGGCCCGCAGGATGGCGGCCGCGGCGTCTTCTCCCGCGAGCTGGGCGAGGGGAAGCGGAGCCGCCTCGACCAGGGTGACCTTCAACCCGAGCTCGCGCAGCGACGCGGCGACCTCACCGCCGATGAAGCCGGCGCCGACGACCACCACGGCGGTACCGGGGGTCAGCCGCCTCTGTAACCTGCGCGCGTCGTCCAGCCCGCGCAGAGTCACCACCGTGTCCCGCGCGGCACCACCGGGAAAGGGACGGGCGCGGGCCCCCGTCGCGATGATCACGGCGTCGGGGGACAGGATCCGGCCGTCGGCCAGCTTGACCCGCCGCCCGTCCAGCCGCACGGCCGGTGTCCCGAGCCGCAACGTGATTCCCTGCCTGTCATAGTGCTCCCGCTCGCGCAAGTAGACACTGCCCGGTTCGATCGTCCCGGTGAGCAGCCCCTTGGAAAGAGGAGGCCGGTCGTAAGGCAGGTGCGGTTCGTCACCCACCAGGAGGATGTCGCCGGTGTGTCCCAGGCGGCGCAGCTCGTCCGCCGCCGCGACCCCGGCCACCGAGGCGCCGATCACCGCTATCTCCCCATGCATCGGGCTCGGCATCGGCTACTCCTGCTCCGCGATGGTGATCGCGGAGGTCGGGCAGGCGGCGGCCGCCGCGCGGGCCTGGTCGCGCAGCTCTCCGTCCGGATGTTCCACCAGGACGGTCGCGATGTTGTCCGAGGCCAGGTCGAAGATCTCTGCGGCCACGCTCAGGCAGGCCGCGTAGCCGCAGCACTTGTCCTCGTCTATGGTCACGCGCACAGGGCCTCCCCTCAGCCGACTCAGATGATGATCGACAGCACGCCGCCGCTGTCCCGGAGCGTTTCGTGGTCCAGCACGGTCTGCTTCAGCACGATCCGGAAGCCGTCGTTCTCACGCCGCAGCCGGTAGGTGAGGCGCGCGGCGTAGGTGGTGGTTCCGGACACCCGTGAGCGGTAGACGATCGCGTTGCAGTGGGCGAGGATCTCGCCGTCGTCCGCCGCCGCGACCCGCACGTTCCCGATGACCCGCCGCGTCCGGGAGCGCGGGTTCTCGATGTGGGCCCATGTGCTCAGCAGGCGCTGGACGCGTCCGCGAACACCTTCCTTGGTGTCGCTGATGAGGGCGAGGTCCAGATCGGGGTCCCCGAGCGGGTTGTCGGTGGCGGGCACGTGGTAGCGGCCGTCCTCGGTGAACAGGTCCCGCCACTCCTCCAGCCGCCACTCGTCCAGCAGATCGGCCTCATAGAAGAGGAAGTCCTCGATATCGGCCCTGCTCACGGTCGGGTTCGGCGCGCTCATCAGTATTCGACCATCCCCTCGACGAGGTCGCTCCAGCGGCGCCAGAACGTGCGCATCTGGAGTTCGTCCCAATTGCGCGGCTCAGGAAAGTCCATTCCGCGGGAGACATCGGACCAGCCCTCACCGGGATCCGAGGCGTAGCCTCGATGGCAGGACTCAAGCGCCTCGTTGTCATCGGGCGTTGCCAGGCCGGCCGGGCCCAGGAACGACAGAAACGACTCGTTGCGGACCCGCCGCGCCGCCGGGCTCTCTTCCGGGGGCGCGAGCGACCAGGCGTTCACATGCAACAGCCCCGGGGTCAGCGGATAGAAGGTCCGGATGATCACGGCCATGATGTTGTTGACCACCAGGTTGGGAAAGATGTGCATGTTGAAGTCGAGATTGGCGATCTCGGCGGCGCGTTCCTCGCCGTGCACCTCGACCAGGCGCCGGTAGGACTCCTCGATGATCGGCTTGGTGTCGGCCCCCATCGACGGCTTCCACCGGGCGATGGGCCGCCCCCACGGTGCCTCCTTCACGGTCACGGCGTGTCCGTTGCCGAGGTCGTAGGCGTGCGACTGCTTCCAGTCGGTCGAGGTGTTGCCCGCGATCTCGTCGCCGCGGGCGCGCTGCACGTCCAGGTAGGTCTTGTGGACGGGAATCGCGTGGTAGCCGTCGAAGCTGTTCTCGACCAGCAGCTTCCAGTTGGCCTTGATCGAGTACTCGTGCGCGCCCGGGGTGACGACCATCCCCGTGGCCGACTGGTCCGCGGTGAGGTCCAGGTAGTACTTGGCGCCGGCGAGGTACTCGTCGAGCGGCTCGGCGTCGGCGTGCACGTTCATGAAGCAGAAGCCGCGGTAGGACTCGACGCGCGCGGGGCCGCGCAGCCGGTGCGCCTCCCGGTCGAAGCCCTCGGGATAGCCCTCCTCGTCCGGCATGGCCACGAGCCGTCCGTCGGTCGAGAACGACCACGAATGGTAGAAGCAGCGGAACCGGCGGGTGTTTCCGCGGCGCTCCCGGCACACCTCCGCGCCCCGGTGCGTGCACGCGTTGTACAGGACGTGGACGTGCCCTTCCTTGTCCCGGGTGAACAACACCGGGCGTCCGGCGACGGTCCTGGCGACGAAGTCGTTGGGGTTAGGGATCTCCGACTCGTGCCCGACATAGATCCAGCACCGGTTGAAGATCGCTTCGCGTTCGCGGGCGAGCACGGCGTCGTCGACGAAGACCGAGCGTTGCACGAGAAACGCGTTGGGGTCGCGTTCGTCGCGGATGTACCGGGTGCGGCGCGGGGGTATCCGCTGAGTCTCCGGGAGACGGACCGTCATCCCACCCTCCTCCGTGGATATCATTGGTTGGACCATTGTCAGTAGGGGGTGAGTGATTGTCAAGCGCCCTCACCCCCACCCTTGACGATGATCTGGTCCCATGTATCAATGGTTCAACATTAGCTGGGCGCCATCGAGCGGGGTGAAAGGGGGCCGGCCATGACCTTGTCCACCGGTGGAGGACCACTTGCGGGAGTCCGGGTCATCGACTTCTCGATCATGATCGCGGGCCCGTACTGCACCCGGCTGCTCGCCGACATGGGGGCCGAGGTCATCAAGATCGAGCCCCCAGAGGGCGATCCGATGCGGTCGCGGGCTCCGCTGCGGGACGGGTACAGCGCCTACTTCGGCCACCTCAACACCGGGAAGCGCAGCGTCCGGCTCGACCTGCGCACGGAGCCGGGGCTGCGCGCGGCCCACGATCTGGTGGCCGCCGCGGACGTGGTCGTGGAGAACTTCCGGCCCGGGGTGATGGCCCGGTACGGCTTGGACGAGAAGTCCTGCCGCGCCCGAGACCCGAGGCTGGTGTACTGCTCGGTGTCCGGCTACGGGCAGTCGGGGCCATCGGCGGAGCTGCCCGCTTTCGCGCAGATCGTCCATGCCATGTCCGGCTATGACATGGCCAACTTCCGCTACCAGAAGGATGCGGTCGGCCCCGCGAGCTGCGGGATCTTCATCGCCGACATCCTCGGCGCCGCGCTGGCCTATGGCGCGGTCGTCACCGGCCTGGTCGCCCGCGAGCGGACCGGGCTGGGCGAGGGCCTGGACGTGTCGCTGCTGGAGGCGATGCTGTCGATGCTCGTCTTCGAGATACAGGCCGCGCAGGTCGCCGACAGGCCCAAGAAGACCGTGTACCGGCCGGTGCGCGCCAAGGACGGGTTCCTGATGATCTCACCGGTCACCGAGCGGAACTTCCGCGCGCTGGCCGCCGGGATGGACCGGCCCGGCCTCCTCACCGACGCGCGGTTCGCCCACATCGCCGACCGCGAGCGCAACTGGGACGAGCTGTACGACGAGATCGAGGGGTGGGCCGCTCACCGCACCGCCGACCAGGTGGAGGAGCGCATGTCCGCCGCGGGCGTCCCGTGCGGCCGGTATCGGGAGGTCGCCGAGGTGTTCGAGGACCCGCAGACGGTGAGCCGCGGCACCCTGAGAAAGATCCGGGACGGTGCCGGAGAATATCTGGCCACCGCGCCGCCGTTCATGGTCGCGTCCCGGCCACGCGCGGCGATGCCCGACACGGTCGCGGAGCTCGGTGCGGACACCGCGTTCGTGTTGCGCGAGGTCGCAGGCTACGGCGAGGCCGAGATCTCCGCGGTGTCATGAAGGCGACGCGAGATCGAGGCGCCGTCGTCCTGCCGTTCCCAGACCGGCGGTGCGTGGATCCGTCGCTGTTCGTCCCGGCCCATCCGGTGCGGCTGCTCGATGACGTGATCGCCCAGCTCCGCGCCGCGATGGTCGATGGAAGGCTGCCGCCGGGCAGCCGGCTCCCCGATGAGGCGGAGCTGGCCAGGCAGTTCATGGTGGACAAGGGCATCGTCAGGGACGCGCTGCGCGCCGTCCGCCGTGCGGGCCTGGTGCGGGCGCGCGCCGACGAGACGGGAGGCATCTTCTATATCGTCATCGTCCCGGCCGGATGGTGACGACGACCTTCCCGGGTGGGCGCTCGCCGCGCAGCAGGTCCTGTGCGGTGAGGGCCTGGTCCATCGGAAACGTGCGAGCGATCACCGGACGGATCCTCCCCGCCCGGACCGCGTCCCCCAGAGCCGTCCAGGCGTCGGCCGCGATCTTCGCGCACTCGGCTCTGCTACGGGTCCGGAACGTGACGCCGATGAGCCGCAACCGGTTCTTGGCCAGCAGATTGAGATCGAGCTCGGTGGCCCGCCCGCCCAGCCTTCCGACGCTCACCAGCCTGCCTTCGGGAGTGAGACACGCCATCAGCTCGGCGAAGGCGGGCCCCCCGACGTGGTCGATCACGACATCGGCGGCGGGCGGCTTGCCGCTCGTCAGGACCTTGTCCGCGCCTTGATCGAGGACGGTGGCACGGCTCGCCTCCGAGCGGACGGTCGCGAGCACCCGGCCCGCGCCGAGCGCCTTGGCGATCTGGACGCCCATGAGGCCGACGCCCGACGAGGCCCCGCTGATCAGCACCGTCTCGCCGGGACGCAGACCGGCGGCATTGACCAGGGCGTCGTACTCGGTCATGAGCCCGAGCGGCGTGGCCCCGGCGGCGACCCAGCCGAGCTCGTCCGGGATGGGCATGGCGAGCCGATGGTCCAGCAAGGCGAGCTCGGCACAGCCGCCTGCGCAGATCCCCATCACCCGGTCGCCCGGTGCGAACCCGGTGACCCCCGCGCCGACGGCCACCACTTCGCCCGCCGCCTCCATCCCCGCCACCGGGGTCTCGCCCTGGGGGAACGCCGCCTGTTGGTAGGTGCCCTCGCGCTGGAGCAGGTCGGCCCGGTTGATCCCGCTGGTGACCACTGAGACGAGGAGCTCCCCTTTGCCTGGGACGGGGTCGGGGAGTTCGCGTTGGACGAGGGTCTGCCGGTTCACGTCGATCGCGACTGCGCGCATGAGCCTGCTCCTTCACCGGTCCCGGACGACAGGACCGAGATTAGCAATGGTTCTAACTTTGAGACGCAGACGCAACCGCTGGATGTGAGGACGCTTACGCCGCCCCGTGACTGCGTGGCAACGATTCATTGGAAGAATGGTTCATGCATAGAGAGTCGATGGGGCAAGGGAGCGCCGTGGGAGCGGTGGACGAGCGGAAGGGCGGGGCCCTTTTCGGACCCGCACGGCCGAAGCGTGCCGTGGACCAGATCGTCGACCAGATCGAGGGTTTGCTGCGGGCGGGCGTGTTGCGCCCGGGTGACCGGCTGCCCTCCGAACGGGTGCTGGCCGAGCAGTTCGACGTGAGCCGCAACACCGTCCGCGAGGCCCTGCGGATTCTTGAGTTCACCGGCGTGCTGGTCCTGCGGCGGGGCTCCTCCGGGGGCGCCTTCATCGCCCGCGACGGCCAGGACTCGGTGGTCGCGGGTATGGTCCGGGCCCTCGGCGCCGGTGCGTTCGGCCGCGCGGACCTGGCGCGAGCCCAGGACATGATCGCTGCGATCGATACGGCCAACCCGGTGCTCCGCGTCTTCTCGCGGGCCCTTGAGGAGCTCGGCGAGACCACCGGGAGGAGCGGGGCGCGGCCTGGCCGCGGGGCCGCCTGACCAAAGCCTTCTCGACAGGGGCGTACCGGAATCCGGTGCGCCCCTGTGTCATGCCTGCTTCCAGATCATTGACAGGTAAAGGGTTCTACTTAACAATGGTCCAACCAAAGGAGGTATGCATGAGTGCAGGGAGCCCGTGGCAGGATCTGCGGGGCGTGGCGTTCCGGCAGCGCTGGGTGGACGCGGGGGGCGTGGCCACGCGCGTGCTGGAGGCGGGGGCCGACGACGCGCCCGCGCTGGTCTTCATCCATGGCACTGGGGGTCATGCCGAGGCATACACCCGGAACCTGGGCCCGCACGCCGAGCACTTCCGGACCTACTGCATCGACATGGTGGGGCACGGTTTCAGCGACAAGCCCGAACAGACCTATGGGTTCCTGGACTACGTCGCGCACCTGCGGGACTTCCTGGACGCCGAGAACATCGACAAGGTCTCCTTCAGCGGCGAGTCGATGGGCGCGGGCATCGCGGCGTGGTTCGCCCTCACCTACCCCGACCGGGTCGACCGGCTGTGCCTGAACACCGGCGCCGCGCTGTACCTGGCCCCCGAGGTGATCGAACGGCTGACGCGGCTGTCGATGGAGGCCGTCCAGAACCCCACGCGCGAGAGCGTCCGGCGCCGGCTGGAGTTCCTTTTCCACGACCCGTCCCAGGTGACCGACGACCTGGTCGAGACCAGGCTGGCCATCTACCGGCAGCCCGAGTTCGCCAAGGCGATGCCGGCCATCCTCGCCCGGCACACCGACCCCGAGACGCAGCGCACCAACGTGATCACCGAGGAGCAGTGGCGGTCTTTGCGGACCCCCACCCTCGTCCTGTGGACCACCCACGACCCGACGGCGCCGGTCGAGGCGGGACGCCAGGTGGCCGACTGGATCCCCGAGTCGCGCTTCGAGGTGATGGAGAACTGCGGTCACTGGCCACAGTTCGAGGACGCCCCGACCTTCAACCGCATCCATCTCGACTTCATGCTCGGCCGATGACGGAACGGTTCCGCAGCCGGGTGGCGGTGGTGACCGGCGCGGCCGGTGGGATCGGCACCGGCATCGTCCGCGCACTCGCCGCCGAGGGAGCGCACGTCGTGGCGACCGATCGCGTGGCCGGCCTGGACGAGCATGTCGCCCGAGAGATCGGCGCGGACGCCCCCGAGTGGACGGCCGTCTCCGCCGACCTGGCGGTGGAGGGCGGCGCCGACCGGGTGACGGATGTCGCCGTCGAACGCTTCGGGCGGCTGGACATTCTGGTCAACAACGCCGGCGGCGGCATCATCCGTCCCTTCCTCGACCACACCGTCGAGACGATGCGGGAGACGGTGGACCGCAATCTCTGGACGACCGTGTTCTGCTGTCGCGCCGCCCTGCCGCACATGCGGGACGCGGGCTACGGGCGGATCGTCAACGTCGGCGCCGACTCCGTGCGCAACGGCCTGTTCGAGCACGCCATGTACAACGCCGCCAAGGGCGGGGTGCACGGGCTCACCACCGGCCTGGCCCGCGAGTTCGCCCCCTATGGCATCACCGTCAACACGGTCGCGCCGACCGGGACCGACACGCCCACGGTGCTGTCCCGCCCACCGGACGCGGTCGAGCGGTACCGCAAGACCGTCGGGCTCATCCCGATCGGGCGGTTCGCCACCGTCGACGAGGTCGCCTCGGCCGTGGCCTACCTGGCGTCCGCCGAGGCCGGGTTCATCACCGGCCAGGTGATCAGCGTCAACGGCGGCACGTCGATGCTCTGACACGAACAGGGAGAACGACACATGGCAGATCTCATCCCCTGGCGTCTCGGCTACGTCGCCCTCGACGTGACCGACCTGGACGAGGCGGTGCGGTTCTGGACGGTGATCGGAGGGCTCGCCGTCAGCGAGCGCTCGGAGGACACCGTCCACCTGCGCGCCGGAACCGACCATCACTGGATCGTCCTGCACCGCTCCGGCAGGGCGGGGATCCGGCGGCTCGCCTTCGAACTGGCGGCGTACGAGGACCTGGAGCGCTACGCCGAGCGGCTGGACGAGGAGAAGATCGAGTTCACCCGGCACGAGGGTGAGCGGAGCGGGCCGGCGCTGCGCCTGCGCGACCCTTCGGGCTATGAGATCGAGCTGGTGACCGGGCTCGGGCACATCCCGAACCCGCCGGTCGGCGGGTGGTTCTCCCCGAAGGAGCTACTGCACGCGGTGGTCGCCGTCACCGACCTGGAGGCGTCGTTCGACTTCTACACCCGGGTCCTCGGCTTCAAGGAGTCCGACCGTGTGATCGGGCGGACGGTGTTCCTGCGCGGCGGCATCGGCTACCACCACGCGCTCGTCCTGGGTGGCGGGCGTGGCGAGCCGCATCTGGACCATGTCTGCTTCCTCATGCCGGACCTCGACGACCTCATGCGCGCCCGGGCGTCCCTGATGGAGAACGGCGGGGAGCTCGACCGTGACCTGCTCCGGCATCCCACCTCGGGCTCGATGGGCTTCTATGTCAAGGCCGTCCCCTCCCCATCGACGCTGGAGATGTGCGTCGACCATGCGCGCATCACCGATCCGGACCACCGTCCGCGCGCTCTGACACCAGGTCGGTGGACGTCGAACGTGTGGGTGCCTCCTAGGCGGAAGGCATGATCGACGTCCACACCCACATGCTTCCCGAGGCGGTTCCCGATGCGCCTTCGGACGCCGCGGAGCGTGCGGGTTGGCCCGTGGTGGAGCGCGAGGGCGAGCGGCGCCGTGTCATGCAGGCCGGGACGGTCGTCCGGGTGCTGACCCCGCCGGCCTGGGACGTTTCGGCGCGGCTGGCGGAGATGGACGCGGTCGGCGTCGATGTGCAGGTGCTGATGCCGATCCCGTTCACGTTCCTCTACGACACCGACGCGAAGATCACCGGTGCGCTGGCGCGGGCGCAGAACGACGCGCTCGCCGCCATCCGGGCCGCTCATCCGGGCCGTTTCGCCGCGCTCGGCACGGTTCCGCTCCAGAACCCGGCCCTCGCGGTCGCGGAGCTGCGCCGGATCGTGGGTGAGCTGGGCCTGGCCGGGGTGGAGATCGGCACGCATGTGCGCGATGTGCCGCTGCACGACCCGCGGTTCGAGCCGTTCTTCGCCGCCGCCGAGGAGCTGTCCGCGGCGGTCTTCATCCATCCGGGGCGAACGCTCGAACCCACCCGCACCGCTCACAACGGTCTCGCCTTCGGCCTGGCCAGGCCCGTCGAGACGGCCCTGGCGGCGGGCTCCCTGGTACACGGCGGCGTGCTCACCCGGCATCCCGGGCTGCGGATCTGCCTGGCCCACGGCGGCGGCTGCACGCCCATGCTCGCCGGTCGCTGGCAGCAAGGCTGGGAACTGCTGCCCCGGCCCGAGGCGCTGGCCGACATCGCGCCCCGGGACCTGCTCGCGCGGCTGTGGGTGGACACCCTCACCTATGACCCCGACGCCCTCGCCCTGGCGGCCCGCGTCTTCGGCACAGGCCGCCTGGTGCTGGGCAGCGACTACCCGTTCACCGTCGCCGAGCGCCCTCTCGGCGCCGCGGTGGCCAAGGCGGTCGCCTCCGATTCGCTGCCCGGCCTGGGGCCGGGCTGGGCCGACGACCTTGCCGACAATGCTCGCCGGTTCCTCGCCGGTACCCCGACCCTGACGAAAGCGGGACACCCATGATTCTCGACGACGACCACCAGGCGTTCCGGGAAGCCGTCGCCGCCATGGCCGCCGACCATGTGGCGCCCATCGCCGATGAGCTGGACAAGACCGACCGGTTCCCCAAGCAGCTCATCGACGTGTTCGCCGGAATGGGGCTGGTTCAGCTTGCGGTGCCGGAGGAGTACGGCGGCCCAGGCGCCGACCTGCTGTCGCACTGCATCGCCCGGGAGGAGGTGGCCGCGGCCGGATCGATGGCGCTGGCGCAGCTCGCCGGGCAGAACAGCATCGTGGTGCGCGCGCTGATGGACTCGGGAAGCGACGAGCTGAAGCAGCGGTTCCTGCCTCTGCTGGCCGAGGGCACCCGGATCACCTGTATCGCCATCACCGAGCCCGAGGCCGGTTCCGACCCCGCGTTGATGCGCACCCGGGCCCGCCGCGACGGCTCGTCCTGGGTCATCAACGGCCGCAAGTCGTTCATCACGTGGGGCAGCCTCGCCGAATACGCGGTGGTCTTCGCGCGCACCAACGACACGCCGCGTTCCCGCGGCATCAGCGCCTTCCTCGTCGAGACCGCCACCCCTGGCTGGGTCGTGGACCGGCACAACGACAAGATGGGCCAGCACGGGGTACCCAACAACGAGATCCTCCTGGAGGACCTGCGTGTCCCTGCCGAGAACATGATCGGCGAGGAGGGGCAGGGCTTCCGGGCGGCGATGGAGGCGCTGCACCAGAACCGCCCGACCGTCGCCGGGATCGCGGTCGGCGGGGCCCGGAGCGCGTTCGACTACGCGCGGGCGTATGCGCGGGAGCGCTCACAGGGCGGACGTCCCATCCTCGAATACCAGGGCCTGCGCTGGAAGTTCGCCGACATGGCCACCCAGATCGAGGCGGCCCGGAACCTGGTGTGGAGCTGCGCGCGGGCCTACGACACCGGCGCGCCCGCGTCCGAGCGCGTCAAGCTGTCCTCGATGGCAAAGCTGTTCGCGGGGGAAATGGTGCAGTACGTCACCTCCACCGCCCTGCAGATCCTCGGCGGCCACGGCTACATGAAGGACCATCCGGTCGAGCGGTTCATGCGGGACGGCCGGCTCATCGGGATCTACGAGGGCACCAGCGAGATCCAGCGCAACATCGTGGCCCGTGAGGTCCTGCGCTAGCCGGTCCGCCGGGGGGTGGGACGGGGCTGTACCATTGGCAATACCATTGCAACACGACACGGGGCTTCCGGGCCGACGGCGCCTCAGGAGGATCGATTATGTCACCGGCACAGCGGCCGGACGCTCCGCGCCTCTTCCGTCCCGCCCGCCCGCGCCGCGCCTTCGACGAGATCATCGGCCAGGTGCGCGCGCTGATCGAGAACGGGGGGCTGCGGCCGGGCGACCGGCTGCCGTCGGAGCGGGCGCTGGCCGAGCAGTTCGCGGTGAGCCGCAACACCGTCCGCGAGGCGCTGCGGATGCTGGAAATCTCCGGGCTGATCCAGCTCAAGCGGGGCGCCAGCGGCGGGGCGTTCATCTCACAGGCCGACAGCTCGGCGGTGACCAGCAGCCTCACCGACGCGATCCGCCTCACCGACTTCTCCCTGGCCGACGTCACCGACGCCACCCAGCGGATCTGCAGCGTGGTGACGCGGGCCGCCTGCGAGACCATCACCGACGACGACCTCGCCGCGCTCGAGGCCAACCTGCGTGAAGTCGAGCGCCTCACCGAGGCGGCCGAGTGGGAGCGCAAGGCCCAGGCCAATCTGGAGTTCCAGCGGCTGCTGGCCCAGGCGACCGGTAACCCGATCCTGGTCATCATCGTCGACGCGCTGATCGGTGTGCTGAGCGAGGTGGTGCGGCGGGTCGGGCCGCGCCGCGACGACTTCACGCTGCGCTCCCGGCGGCGGCTGATGAAGCACCTGCGGGACCGGAACGCCGACGGCGCCGTCGCCGAGATCGAGAGCTACCAGCGGCGGCTGCACGACCTGTGGCTGAACGACGTGGCGGAACCGCCCGCATCCGATTCCGCTGGGAGGTGAGGACCCCGCGCCCGGTGCGCGGTCAACGACGACCGAAGGGAGACTCGAGGTGTCCGGTGACCCCCCGTTCCGTCCTGCCCGCCCGCGCCGCGCCTTCGATGAGATCATCGCGCAGATCCGCGAGCTGCTGCAACGGGGCACCCTCAAGCCCGGCGACAAGCTGCCCTCCGAGCGGGAGCTGGCCGAGCAGTTCGCGGTGAGCCGCAACACCGTCCGCGAGGCGCTGCGGATGCTGGAGATCTCCGGGCTCATCACGCTGAAGAAGGGCTCGTCCGGCGGTGCGTTCATCGCCCGCGCCGATCCCGCCGTCGTCGCGCGCAGCCTGTCCGACACCCTGCACCTGACCGACTTCTCCCTCGCGGACGTCACCGAGGTCAGGCTGTGGATCGAGGCCGTCGTGGTGCGGGTGGCGTGCGAGCGCATGACCGACGACCGGCTCGCGGCACTGGAGGACAACGTCCGGCAGGCCGCGGCGCTCACCGACGCGCGCGACTGGGACCGCAAGGCCCTGGTGCACATCGAGTTCCACAACCTGCTCGCCGACGCGACCGGCAACCCGCTCATGTCGATCGTGATGCGCTCGCTGATGGACATGCTGAAGGACGTCGTCCTGGCGGTCGGGCCGTCCCGGAATGACTACCTCGTCAAGTCCCGCGAGCGACTGCTGGACAGGCTCCGCGAGCGCGACGCCGACGGCGCCGTCGCCGAAATGGAGAGTTACTTGAAGAGGCTGCACGAGATGTGGCTGACCGGCGCCTACCCGGGGTCGCGCAGCGGCGAGGCGGCCACCCGGTGAGCTCCCCGCATACCATCACGCGCTTGGACGCGGGCGTGCTCACCCTGACCTTCGACCGCCAGTCGGAGCTCAACGCGCTCACCGACGAGATGTACCGGGCCGTGGACGACGCCTGCGAGCTCGCCGACTCCTCGGACGAGGTGCGGGTCCTGGTGCTGCGCGGTGCCGGTGACCGGGCGTTCGCCAGCGGTACCGAGATCTCCCGCTTCGAGGGGTTCACCGGCGAGGACGGGGTCGAGTACGAGGCCGGGATCACCCGGACGGTCCACCGGCTGGAATCCGTGCGGGTCCCCTCGGTGGCCGTGGTGCGGGGGTTCTGTCTCGGCGGCGGGCTCGCGCTGGCCGCGGCCTGCGACCTGCGCATCGCGACGCCGTGCGCGCGCTTCGGCGTGCCCATCGCCCGGACCCTCGGCAATTGCCTCTCTCCGGACACCCAGGCGCTGCTCCTGCATCACTTCGGCCCGGCGCGCTGCCTGGACATGCTGCTCAACGCGCGCATGCTGTCCGGAACCGAGGCCGAGGCGGCGGGTTTCGTCCGGCTGGTCGACGAGACGGACGTGGAGGCCGAGGTCGAGCGGACCACCGGTCGTCTGCTCGGCCATGCCCCGCTGACCATGTGGGCGGCCAAAGAGGTGCAGCGCCGCCTGCGCCATTCGAACGTTCCCGACGGACGCGACATCATCGCCACCGTCTACGGCAGCCGCGACTTCCAGGCGGGCGTCGAGGCTTTCCTGGCGGGCACCCGTCCACGGTGGACGGGCGGCTGATGTGGGAGGGGCGGTGACCGGCAGCCCGCTGCGCTACCTCAAGAGGCTGCACGGGCTTCCGGCCCAGTGACGCGCCTCCGTGACCACGACGACGGGATCAGCGGGGCGGTGCCAGGCCGGCCAGCCATGAGACCCAGGTGGCCTCGTCGGCGGGGCCGGGCGGCAGGATCGTGATGATGGGCGTGTCCACGCCGTTGCTCCGGTACTCGTCAACGCGGTCCCGGATCTCTTTGAGCGAACCCCAGAGGACCAGTTCGTCCACCACCTCGTCGTCGATGGCCTCCAGCGCCCCGCGTCGGTCTCCCGCCGCCCACCGTTCACCCATCGCGGCCAATCGGGGGCCGCGCCCGAGCCATTCCTGGAACGCGGCGTATCCGGGCACCGTGAGGTAGGCCGCGACCTGGCGGCGGGCGAGAGCGCGTGCCATGTCCGCGTCCTCGGTCGGGACGACGTAGACGCGGGCCAGCAGCTCGACCTCAGGTCCCGCCGACGCCCGCACCTGAACGACGTCTGGGGCGGACACCCAGTTGGTGATGGCGCCCTCGCTCTCCTCTGCCGCCAGCCGCAGCATCCGCGGTCGCAGGGCGGCGACCGCCAGGGGCGGAGGCGTCTCCGGAGGCGTGTCCAGCCTGAAACCGCGGATGGCGAACGTGGTGTACTCCTCGTTCACGCGTTCCCCGCGTAGTGCCTTCCGGAGAAAGCGCACCATGTCCCGCGTGCTCGCCAGGGGCGCCGCCATGGAGCCGGCGTTCCAGTCCTCGACGATGGTTCGTGACGACGCCCCGATGCCCATGACGAACCGGCCGGGGGCCAGGTTCGCCAGCGTGCCGGCCTGCATGGCCAGCAGGCCGGGCCCGCGTGTGTAGATCGGGGCGATGGCCGTGCCGAGGCGCAGCCCCGGTGCCCACTGGGAGATGATCGCGAGCGGCGTGAACGCATCGTGTCCGGACGCCTCCCCCGACCAGGCGTCGGTATAGCCGAGATCGGCCAGCCGCTCGACGACCGCCCGCTGCGCGCCCAAGGCGATTCCCCTGAGCGGCACCGTGATTCCCCAACGCATCGGCTGTGCACCTCCGTCCGGAGCCGCCATCCCGATCGACTCAAAGGTTGGACCAATATTGCCTGTGCATGTCACCTGGATGTTGACACGGGACAGCGGCCATCGATATCAAAGGTTGAACCTAAGGAGGTCGAGTGTCAATGCCGGTCAACATCGCGGTGGTGGGCCAGGAACAGCAACCCCCGACGACCAGAACCTGGGATTCCACGCGGGCCATCCTGTACGCGCTCGGAGTGGGGGCCGGCAGGCCCGACCCGTTGGACGAACTGGTCTTCACGGCGGAGGACGGTGTCGGCGGGCCGCAACTGGTACTGCCGACCTTCGTCACGGTCCTGGTTCCGTGGCGGCTCGGCGGCGATCTCGGCGACTTCGACCGCGGCAAGGTTGTACACGCGGAGGAGGAGATCGAGCTGCACGCCCCGATCCCGGTGGCGGGCGAGGCGATCGCGGAGTCGCGGGTCACGGGGATGTACGACAAGCGCTCGGGCGCGCTGATCGTGATCGAGTCCAAGCTCGGGATGTCGGACGGGCGGCCGCTGGCGACCGTCCGATCCGGGCTGTTCGTCCGTGGCGAAGGCGGGTTCGGCGGCGAACCGGGGCCGCCGTCGCCCGCGTGGAAGAAGCCCGACCGTCCGGCCGATCTGACGGTGGAGTACGGTACCCACCCCGAACAGGCTCTGCTGTACCGGCTCAGCGGCGACCGCAACCCCCTGCACGCCGATCCGGCGTTCGCCCGCCGCGCCGGCTTCGACCGCCCCATCCTGCACGGCCTGTGCAGCTACGGCATCACCGGGCGGGCGCTGCTGCGCGGTCTGACCGGCGGTGACCCGTCAAGGCTCGGCTCGATGTCCGGCCGGATGAGCGCCCCGGTGACTCCGGGTGACACGCTCACCGTCGCCGTGTGGCGCGAGGAGCCCGGCCGTGCGCTCTTTCAGACTCTGCGCTCGGACGGAACCGTCGTGATCGATCGTGGCCGGGCCACCTATGCCGAGGGGAGCTGACATGGCCGATCGCAGTCCGGTGATCGTAGGGATCGGCCTGTCCGACCACCCGAAGGCACCGCAGATGGACGCCCGCCAGCACCACGCGCAGGCGATGCGCCGGGCCCTCACCGACGCCGGCCTGTCGATCAAGGACGTCGACGGCTACTGCAACGCCGACCAGAAGCTGCCCGACATCGCCGAATACCTCGGCATCCGGCACCGCTTCATCGACGGCACCTCGCTGGGCGGGTCCTCCTTCGAGTTCTTCGTCCAGCACGCCGCTGCCGCGATCCAAGCGGGCCACGCCGACACCGTGCTGGTCACCTACGGGTCCGACCAGCTCTCCCGGCGGGGCCGGACGCTGGGCACGGGCGGCACCGATCTCGGCGAGCCGTCCACCTGGGCCCAGTACGAGGCGCCCTACGGCACCCCGCTCGTCGGTGCCTACGCGATGGCGGCGCGGCGGCACATGCACGAGTACGGGACCACCTCCGAACAACTGGCCGAGATCGCCGTCGGCGTCCGGGAGTTCGCCGCGTTCAACCCGAATGCCCAGTACCGGGACCCGCTCACGGTGGACGACGTGCTCTCCTCTAGGATGATCGCCGATCCGCTGCACAAGCTGGACTGCTGCGTGATCAGCGACGGCGGTGCCGCGTTCGTCATGACCACCGCCGAACGCGCCCGCGACCTGCGCAGGCCGCCGGTGTACGTGCTCGGCGCCGCGGCCGCGCAGACCCATTGGAACATCGGGCAGATGCCCGACTTCACCACGACCGCCGCCGCGCTGGCCGGCCCCGAGGCGTTCGCGCAGGCAGGGCTGACCCCGGCGGACATTGACATGATCATGCTTTACGACAGCTTCACCATCACCTGCCTGCTGTTGCTGGAAGGTCTCGGCTTCGTCAAACGGGGTGAGGGCGGGCCGTTCGTCGCCGAAGGCCACCTGCGCATGGGCGGCGATCTACCCATGAACACCGACGGCGGCGGGCTGTCGGCGCTTCATCCCGGGATGCGCGGGGCCTTCCTCATCGTCGAGGCCGTCCGCCAGTTGCGCGGGGACGCGGGAGAGGTCCAGGTGCCGGACTGCCAGGTCGCGCTCGCCGCCGGATCCGGCGGGTGGCTGTCGACCATGGGCGTGACGATCCTCGGAAGGGAGCCCAGGGGATGAGCGAGGTCATCGACGCCGTGGAGGACGGGCGGCCGGTTCCGGTGCCCGACCACGTCTCGGCTCCCTACTTCTCCGCCTGCGCCCGGGGCGAGCTGTGGATCCAGCGCTGTCCCGACTGCGGCTACCGGCAGCACTATCCCCGTCCGCTGTGCGTGGAATGCGGGGCCGAGCCCGAGTGGGAGACCACGAGAGGATTGGGCACCGTCCACACCTTCACCGTCGTCCGGCAGATGGGCGTCGAGCCCTTCCGGTCCCGGCTTCCCTACGTGGTCGCGATGATCGAGCTGGACGAGGGCCCGCTCATGATGGGCGACGTCACCGATATCGACGTGGACGAGGTTCGGATTGGCCAGCGGGTCGAGGTGTACATGCTGCGCACAGGAAAGGACGTGGCGGTGCCGCACTGGCGGCCCGTCCGCGGCGACGCGAGGGGCGGTGGAGCATGAGTGACGAGCACGAGCAACTGCGTGCCTCGGTGCGGGGACTGCTGTCGTCGGCGGCGCCCCTGGAACAGGTGCGGCAGCCCGAGCCGGATCGATGGGCCGGTGCGTGGCGGCGCCTGTGCACCGAACTCGACGTCGTCGGGCTGACCCTCCCCGTGAAGTTCGGGGGAGCCGGTTTCGGTGTTCAGGAGGCCGTCATCGTGGCCGAGGAGACCGGCAGGACGCTGTACGGCGGCCCCTACCTGGCCTCCTGGCTGGCCGCCGAGATGATCGTCGCCGCCGGTGACGAGACCGCCGCGAACGACCTGCTACCGGGGATCATGAAGGGCTCCACCATTGTCGCGACGGCCCTCGACGCCTCCGGCGAGGGCCTGACCGCCACGGCCGGGGCCGCGGGCACCTGGACTTTGACGGGCCGCACCCGGGTGCTCGACTCCGGTGTGGCCGATCTGTTCATCGTCACGGCCGTAACGACCGGCGGCGACATGGCCCCCGCCGTCTTCGCTGTGAAGCCCGGCCCCGGGATGCGGCGCGTCGAGCTGGAGGCGCTCGATCTCAGCCGGGGCCTGAGCGAGCTGCGGTTCGACGGCGTGTCCGCGCGCCTCATCGGTGGGACGGGCGAACGGCTGCGCGGGGTGGCCCGCCTGGCGGTGCTCGGCGTGGCGGCCGAGGCGCTCGGCGGGGCTCGTGCTTGCGTGGAGATGGCCGCCTCCTACGCCAGGGAACGGGTGCAGTTCGGACGTCCGATCGGATCGTTCCAGGCGGTCAAGCACCGTATCGCCGACCTGCTGGTCGACGTGGAGACCGCCGCCGCCACCGTCGCCGAGGCCGCCACCGTGGTCGCCGGGGAGACGGCGGTCGGCCCCGCCGGTCAGGAACTGGCGGTCTCCGTCGCCAAGCTCGCCGCCACCGGCGCGTTCCTCCGGGCGGCCGAGGGGACGATCCAGGTCCACGGCGGTATCGGATTCACCTGGGAGCACGACGCCCACCTGTATTACCGCCGCGCCGCGACCTCCGCGCAGCTCTTCGGCACACCGGACGAGCATCGCCGGCGGGTTTCGGTGCTGGCCGCCGATCCCGGCCTCGGAGCATCCAGCCGCTGGAGTGGGGCGGACGGGGGTGAGCACGAGGAACTGCCCGCATACCAGGCACGAGCCCGTGCCTGGCTGACCGAGACAACGCGCAGGCTCAGCCCGCCCGCCGACCGTGGTGACGCCGACTACGGATCGGACCCGGAGGCGACCCGGCGGGCCAAGGCATACCAGCGAGCGCTGGCGGATGCCGGTTACGCCGGGATCTCCTGGCCGCGCGAGTACGGCGGCGCCGGGCTGGACGCGGTGCACGAGCGGATGTTCGCCGCCGAGGTCCAGCGGTCGGGGGCGGGCAGCGAGCGCCTTTTCATGGTGGGCCTGGGAATGTGCGGGCCGACACTGCTGGCCCTGGGCGACGAGGAACAGAAACGGCGCTACCTGCCGCCGATGCTGCGCGGTGAGGAGATCTGGTGCCAGCTCTTCTCCGAGCCGGGTGCCGGGTCGGATCTCGCCGGGCTCTCCACCCGAGCCCGACGGGACGGTGACGGCTGGGTGCTGGACGGCCAGAAGGTGTGGACCTCGCACGCGCGTGTCTGCGACTTCGGGCTGGCCCTCGCCCGCACCGACCCCGACGTGCCCAAGCACCGCGGAATCACGATGTTCATCGTCGATATGAACGACCCTGGGGTGACCGTCCGCCCGCTGCGGCAGATCACCGGGGAGTCGGAGTTCAACGAGGTCTTCCTCGACGGGGTCCGCGTCCGCGACGCCGACATCGTCGGCGGCCTCGGCGGCGGGTGGCGTGCCGCGCGGACCATGTTGATGAACGAGCGAAGCTCGATCGGTATGCACGCCGACTCCCGGTTCGACTTCGCTCGGCTGACCCAGCTGGCGGCTCGGATGGGGCATGGCGACGATCCGGTGTGGCGGGACCGGCTGGCCGACGTCTACGTGCGCGAACGCGGCCTCTACCTGCTTGCCGAACGCATCCGTCTCCAGGCCGCCGCCGGAGCCGATCCCGGTCCCATCGGATCGATCGCCAAGCTGCGCAAGGCGGAACTGACCAAGATCGGCGGCCACTACGCGCTCCGGCTCGCCGGGCCGGGCGCCGTCGCCTGGACGGCCGGGGACGAGACCGCCGGCCTCGTCGTGGATCGTTTCCTGCGCATGCAGCAGTCCTCGATCGCCGGGGGCACCGACGACATCCAGCGCAACATCATCGGCGAGCGACTGCTGGGCCTGCCACGCGATCCGCGGCCGGAGGAACACCATGGGTGACGGCGATTTGGGTGACGGCGACATCCTGGTGACCGAGGCGGAGGGGACGGACGGCGGCGTCGCCCTCGTCACCCTGAACCGTCCCGGCGAGCTGAACACGCTGACACAGGACATGACCGTCGGGCTATGGGAGACCCTGGTGCGACTGGACGGTGATCCGGAGGTCCGCGCCATCGTCGTCACCGGCGCGGGACGGGCCTTCTGCGGGGGCGCCGCCTTGGACAGACCGGGAGCGTTCACCAAGGAACCGGTCGTCTACCGGCATCGTCCCTGGGAACTGCGCACGCCCATCATCGCCGCCATCAACGGTCCGGCCGTGGCCTTCTGGTCAAGACGCTGATCCTCGGCGCGCTGGCGCCGGACGTGCCCGCGCTGACCCGGCTGACCGGGGGGCGGCTGGCGGCGCTGAACCACGGCACGATCCGCTCGCGGGCGGTCTCGCCCTCCAGCGTCGTGGTGTCCCGGCTCCAGGAGCTGATCGCGGCCGGGTTCGGCGAGATCCGCGCCGACGGCGACCTGGATCCGGTGTTCACGCTGCACCTGTCGGACCTGGACGTCGAGCCGCTGCTGGAAAGGGTCGGCGAGGTCGACAACGTGGGCGCCCGGCGGCGCTGGGTCAAGCTGCGGCTCTGGGAACAGCTCAAGGTGACCGAGTCCGGCGCCCTCCACGACGAGCGCGTCGTGATCTGGAAGGGCACCAGGCGGACGGCCGAGTTCGTGTTCGGCAAGGTTTGGGACGACTCCGAGCTCTACACCGACACCTTCAAGCCCTCGGTGGAGGGACGGATCCGGTTCGTCCTCGACTACCCGTTCGACATCCCCAACCAGCACCCGTCGGACAGCGCCGCGCGGGTCGACGAGCTGCGGCGCGACGGGCTCGCCGCCGACACCCTGGTGTGGCTGCCCGACCATCTGTCGGTGACCAAGGCCAAGCAGCTCGGCCGGCTCCTGAAGATCCAGTACCTGCTGGAGCGGGACCGGCTGGACGACTACGCCGGAAACCTGGCGTCCGACCAGCGCATGCGCATCCGCAACCAGCTCAAGGCCCAGGCCGACAACCTCACCTCGCAGCTCACCACCGTGCTGCAGCAGCTCTACGGCATCGCGCACGGCGACGAGGCCAACCGGAGCGCCGAAGTCCCCGATGGCAGGCACGTGCTGTCGCTGCGGCCCGGCTTCGAGCCGCGCCGCCTGCACGCCGCCGCCGGGTTCGAGTACAACATGCTCGATCTGGCCGGGAAGCTGCTCGACGACATCTACCCCAAGCACCCCGACCTCGACCTGCAGAAGACCGGCAAGGCCGTCACCGGCGCCGAGCTGCGTAACGCGCTCAGGGTCCTCACCGACGCGCAGGTCGAGGGCGGCGGCCGGACCGTGGTGGACCGCAGGCAGCTCGCGCCGCTCAAGCGGATCGTCCACCCGCTCGAACTCGGCGAGGTCCACGACGGCCCGGTGACGGTCTCGCCCGAATGGCAGCGGCGCATTGAACGGCTCGCCGCCCGTCACGGCAGAACCGGCGACTACCAGGCGGAGGAGATCCGCGGGTGGATCGAGGAGTACGGCTGGACCGGCCTCGACCGGCCCGTCGCCAACCTGATCATCGCCGTGTACGGGCTGCTGTCCGACCGGGTGTGGGTGTACAACGGCGCTGTGGAACCGGCGCCCGACCTGGAGCGGATCGGGCCGGGCTGGGCACTGCGCGACCAGCCCAAACCGTCGGCCGCCGAGTTCGCCGCCGCGCGCCTGCGCGCGCAGCGGATCTTCGGCGTCACCGTCCCCGACACGCTGACCACCCGCACCGTCGCCGAGCTGGCCAGGCGCGTCCGGGACAAGGTCACCGAGCTGTCGGACGCCGTCACCGGTGTCGAGCGCGCCCTGAAGGAACGGGCGGACATCCTGCGGATCGGTGACGAGAACGTCGATCGGCGACGGTCCGCCCGGCATGCCGCCGACCTGCTCGCCCGGCTTCACCGTGGCAGGGACGAGGGTGACACGCCGCTGCTGCGGGAACTCGTGGCGGTCTCCTACGACGTGGACGACGAGGTCATCGGTGCCGCCGTGGCGTCGGCTCCGGCGCAGTTGGAAGCACTGGACAGGGCGGCGCCATGGCGGCTGCTCGAGGCCGTTCCCGACCTGGCGCGCCGCGACGACGACATCGGGAGCCGTGCGCGCGGGTTGCTCGGTGAGCTCGCCGAAGCCGCCTCCGCCCACGAGCGCACCACGGCGCTCGCTCCCGTGCTCCGGGACGTCGAAGAGGCGGCGTCCGCGCTGGTCACCGAGATGGCCCGGATCGACGTTCCCGGGCGTGACCCGGAGCCCGGCCCCGGTCGCGAACCCGTGCCCGGCCCGCGCCCGCAGCCCGGCCCGACCCCGCCGGGCGCCGGGGGTGTCCCGGGCCACGACCGTCCAGCCACCCCCTCGACGCGGCGGCGCCGGCGGGTGGCGGCGTCCAGGATCGCCACCGACCTCCATGACGAGGTCGCGGCGCTGGAACGCGAGATCCGCGCGTTCGCCCAGGCCAACCCCGGCACGGCCATCGAGATCGAGTGGCGCGTCACCGGCGAGGAACCGGGCTCTTCCCCTGAGGGACCTCTCCGCTCCGCTGACGCTCCGCTCCCGGATCCGGGCAGTTCTCCTGTGAGGGAGCGGTGAGCACGCCGCCGCCGGTGGACCGGCGAGCCCTGGAGGCGATGCTCGAGCTGGAGCTGACCGCCCGCGCGGCCGAGGGCGGTCCCGGCGGGCCGCGCCTGGTCCTGGTGCACGGGCGGTACCGGCCGGGAGCGTCGACCGAGTTCACCGTCAGCGTCGGCGACAGGCAGCAGCGGGTCAAGGTGAGCGACCAGCCGTCGGTGCTGGGGGTCATCGACGCCTGGGAGCGGCACCGCCGCGAGGCCGCGGCCGACGGCACCGGCCCCCTGCTCGTGATCACTACTGGGGTGGACGGCCGGGAGCTGGGAGCCGACCTGCGCGGGCACGCGCTGGCGCGGCGTCCGCTCACCCTGGACCGGGCGGAGATCGTCAAGCAGCGCTTCGGCGCCGCGCGGCTGGACCCGCGCGTCCGCGTCGAAGGATGGCTGGTGGACGCGCTGCTGGACGCCGAACCGGCGAGCGGCTGGCGCACCCACCCCGCCGCCGCGGCGTGGCGGCGCAGTGGAGGCGCGCTGCTGACGTTCGACGCCGCGCTGCACGCCCTGGTCGAGGCGCGTCTGGAGATCACCACCGGCCGGACGGGCATGGCGGGCGACCTGGACGCCGACACCCTGCTGGCCTGGTCGCGGCTGCCCGGCGCGGCCGATCGGTTCGCGGCGCTGCCGCGCGAGGAGCGCGACGGCATGACGGCCTGGCTGGGCCGGACGTCCGGCCCGGCCATCGCCGTCCTGCTCGGCCTCGCCGGAGCGGGACGTGGCCAGGAGGCCATGGCCCTCGGCGTGGTCGCCGGAGCACTGACGGACCCCGCCGCGCCCGCCGCGGCGGGGGTCGCGGCCGGGCGGCTGTTCGCCGACGTCCCCGCCGGGATCGAGGACCTGACCGCGTTCGCGTCCGCGGTGCACGGCACCCTCGCCCGCTGGATCGCCGAGGCCGAGTCGGGACGCGGCGCCGAGGGCGAGGCCCGCGACCGCGTGGAGGCGGTCCTGCGCCAGGCCGACCGCATGGCCGCGGAGGCGGGCGTGGCGCCGGGCGGAGCCACACCGATCGACAACGCCTTCCTTCCCTCGGCGCTGCGCGCCCGCGTCCAGGAGTTCGCCGCGACGCTGGCGGGTCGTGTCCAGGATGCCGAAGCGGCCCTGTCCCGGGTCCTGGCCCACCGCCTCAGCGGATTGCGCGCCGAGAGCGTCGAGGTGGCGAGAATGGCGCTGCGCGTCCGGCGCTGGCTGGAGCGGGAGGAGTCCGCGGGCGACCCCGCGATCGGTTCCGTCGCCGAGGGCGTGGCCCGGCACCTTGCCGACTGGGCTTGGACGGACCGGGCGCTCACCGTGCTGTGGGGCGGCTCGGCCGACGCGGACGGACCCACCGGGCACGCCTACCGCCGCCTGTACGAGCGGGCACGAGCGCGGCGTGCGCGGATCGATCGGGCGTTCGCCGACCGGCTCGCGACCTGGGTGCCGGGCGCGGCCGCCCCCGCTCCCGGAGGCGCGTTGCTGGTCGAGTCGGTGCTCGCCGAGATCGCCGCCCCGGTCGCCGCCTCGTCCGGCACCGCGCCGCTGATCATCGTGCTGGACGGGATGAGCGGCGCCGTCGCCGTCCAGTTCGGCGAGGAACTGGCCCGCGGCGGCCGGTGGACCGAGGTCACCGCCACGCCCGGTCGGCGCGCCGCCGCCGTATCCATGATCCCGTCGCTGACCCGCATCAGCCGGGCCTCGCTGCTGTCCGGTGAGGCGACCGCGGGCGGGCAGAACGTGGAGAGCGCCGGATTCGAGCGGTTCTGGAAGCGGCACCGCCGCACCGGCGTGCTGTTCCACAAGTCCCGCGTGCCCGGCCCGGCCGGCCGGCGGCTGTCGGAGGACCTCGCCGACGCCCTCGCCGGTGACCAGGTCGTCGGCGTGGTCCTCAACACCATCGACGACGCCCTCGACCACGGACAGGAGGGCGACCGGGCGGGCTGGCGGCTCGAGGACGTCAGCTACCTGCCCGAACTGCTCAAGGCCGCCATCGACTACGGCCGTCCGGTGATCCTGGTCGCCGACCACGGCCACGTCCTCGAACGCGGCGAATCCCCCGCCGAACCACCGGCCGCCGCCATTGCGGACGCCGGGGCCGCCCGGTGGCGCACCGGTACGCGGAGGGCAGGCGAGGTCGAACTGTCCGGCCCGCGCGTCCTCGAAGGCAGGAAACGTGTCGTCGTGCCATGGCGCGAGAACATTCGGTACACGCCGCGCAAGGCCGGATACCACGGCGGTGCCTCCCTCGCCGAGATGGCGGTTCCTGTGCTGGTGCTGCTTCCCGAACCCGCCGCCCTTCCGAAGGGCTGGGCGGTCCTGCCACCGGAGCAGGTCGTCCCCGCGTGGTGGACGGGACGTGCGGCACCCGAGCGGACCGCGCCGGAGGCGGCCGAGGAGACAGGGCGGCAGGAGACAGGGCGGCAGGAGGCGAGGCGGCTCGAAACGGCGCCACCACGTCGGCCTACGCGCGAGACCGCGGAGCCGCCCGCGGCCGAGGCGCTCTTCCCGGTCGGCGAGGCCGTACCGCGGCCGACACCTCCCGAGCCCGAACCGGAACGCACGACGCTCGGCGTCGCGGTGACCCGGTCGGCCGTCTACGCGGAGCAGAAGCGCTATCTGCGCAAGGCGCCCGATGCCCGGCAGGTGGCGGCCGTGATCGACGCGCTCGTGGCGGCCGGGGACCGGCTCTCGACCTCCGCCGTCACGGTGGCGGCAGCGGCGGCGGGCGGGCGCCGGCCGCGCAGCCCCGAACTGTTCGTCACCGCGCTGCAACGGCTCCTCAACGTCGAGGGCTACGCGGTGCTCGACCTCATCGACTCCGGCCGTACCGTCCAGCTCAACGTCGGGATGCTGCGCGACCAGTTCGGAGTGACGCCATAGTGAGCGAGACGGGTGTGGTCAGCGCCGCGCGCCGGCGCGAGGTCATCGACGCGCTGCGGCGCGGCACAGTGCCGCAGGCCGGCCTGGACCTGCTCGCCGTGGGCCTTGACCGGTTCGCCGGGTCCCTGGACGACGAGCTGGCGACCGTCGCCAAAGGGGGAGCGGCGTTCCACGCGATCCGCGGCGACTACGGGGCGGGCAAGACCTTCTTCGCCCGCTGGCTGGGGGAACGCGCCAAGCGCGCGGGCCTGGCCGTCACCGAGATCCAGATCTCCGACACCGAGACGCCGCTGCACCGGCTGGAGACGGTCTACCGCCGTCTCACCGAACGGCTCACCATCGCCACCCACCCGGCCAGTGCCCTGCGCCCCGTCATCGACCTGTGGTTCTACACCCTGGAGGAGGAGATCCTCGACACCGGCGAGATCGCCGACGACGACGCCGAGGGCCTGGCCCGGGCGGTCGAGGAACTGATGGAGGAACGGCTCGCCGTCGTCGCTCGGGCGACCCCCGCGTTCGCCGCCGCGCTGCGCGGCTACCGGCGCGCGCGCTCGGCGGGGGACACCGCCACCGCCGAAGCGCTCATCGCCTGGATCGGCGGGCAGAAGTCCGTCGCCGCCTCGGCCCGGCGGGCCGCCGGGGTACGCGGCGACCTGGACCACTTCGCCGCGCTCGGCTTCCTCCAGGGCCTGCTCACCGTGCTCCGCGACGGTGGCCACCCGGGGCTGCTGGTCGTCCTCGACGAGATCGAGACCTTGCAGCGGGTGCGCGGCGACGTCCGCGAGCGCGGGCTGAACGCGCTCCGGCAACTGCTCGACGAGATCGACGGCGGACGCTTCCCCGGCCTTTTCCTTGTGATCACGGGAACTCCGGCGTTCTTCGACGGGCAGCAGGGCGCCCAGCGGCTGCCCCCGCTCGCACAGCGCCTCGCCACCGACTTCACCACCGACCCGCGGTTCGACTCGCCGCGCGCGGTCCAGCTCCGGCTCACCGGCTTCGACCTGCCGCGGCTCGGCGAGCTCGGGCGCCGTGTCCGCGATCTGTACGCGTCCGCGTCCCGCCACCCCGGCCGGATCACCTCCACGGTGGACGACGCCTACATCGCGGAGCTCGCCACCGCCGTGACCGGCGGGCTCGGCGGGCAGGTCGGTGTCGCGCCGCGCGTGTTCCTGCGCAAGCTGGTCGCCGACGTCCTGGACAGGGTCGAGCAGTTCGACGACTTCGACCCGCGCCGGGACTACGCGCTCACGATCTCGGCGAACGAGCTCAACGAGCCCGAGCGCAGCGCCGCCGCGGCGAGCGCGGGAGACGTCGATCTGGACCTGCCGTGACCGGAGACGGCCTCAGCCGGTTGTCGCCGGTCCTCGTCCACCACATCGTCAACACGCTGGGCTGGCGCACGCTGCGGCCGCTGCAGAGCGAGGCCATCGGCCCGCTGCTGGACGGCTCGGACGCGATCCTGCTGGCGCCCACCGCCGGAGGCAAGACCGAGGCGGCGGTCTTCCCCCTCCTGTCGGCCATGGAGCAGCAGGGCTGGACCGGCCTGTCGGTCGTGTACGTATGCCCCTTGAAGGCGCTGCTCAACAACCTGCTGCCGAGGCTGGAAAGCTATGCCGCCTGGATCGGCCGCACGGTCGCGCTGTGGCACGGAGATGTCCCCGATTCCGAGCGGCGGCGCATCCTGCAAGATCCCCCCGACATCGTGCTCACCACCCCTGAGTCGCTCGAAGCGATGCTGGTGAGCGTCAAGGTGGATCAGCGGCGGTTCTTCGCCGACCTGCGTGCCGTCGTGGTCGACGAGGTCCATGCCTTCGCCGGTGACGACCGGGGCTGGCACCTTTTGGCCGTCCTCGAACGCCTCAGCCGCATCACCGGCGGGCCCATCCAGCGGATCGGATTGTCGGCGACCGTCGGCAATCCCGCCGAACTCCTGCACTGGCTCCAGGGCTCCGGCCGCGGTGCCCGTCCCAGCTCGGTCGTAGCCCCAGGGCTGGAAAAGGGAAGCACCGCCGAAGGAGTCGTCGAGCTGGACCACGTGGGCTCGGTCGCGAACGCCGCCAAGGTGATCGCCGCCTTGCACCGCGGCGAGAAACGGCTGGTCTTCTGCGATTCACGGGCGCTCGTGGAGGAACTGGGCGCGGCGCTGCGAGCACGTGGCGTGACCACGTTTCTCTCCCACGCGTCCCTCTCCCTCGACGAGCGGCGGCGGGCCGAGCAGGCGTTCGCCGAGGCCCGCGACTGTGTCATCGTCGCGACCAGCACCCTCGAACTCGGCATCGACGTCGGCGACCTGGACCGCGTCATCCAGATCAACGCGCCCGGCACCGTCGCCTCGTTCCTGCAACGGCTCGGGCGCACCGGCCGCCGTCCCGGAACGTCCCGGAACTGCCTGTTCCTGGCCCTCGACCATGCGACGCTGGTCGACGCGGCCGCCCTGCTGCTGCTCTGGCGGCGCGGCTTCGTCGAACCGGTACAGGCTCCGCCCGAACCCCGGCACATCGTCGCCCAGCAATTCATGGCGCTCTGCCTCCAGGAACACAAGATCGGGCGCAGACTGTGGCCGGAGGCGTGGAACGGGCTTCCACCCTTCGACGCGAGCGCCGCGCCCATCGTCCGCCATCTCCTCGACCATGGCTTCGTCGAACGGGATGGCGAGTTCTTGTTCATCGGTCCCGCCGCCGAGGAGCGCTTCGGCCGCCGCCACTTCATGGACATGACCGCCGTCTTCACCGCTCCGCCGGAGTTCACCGTCCTCTCGGGGCGCAAGGAGATCGGCAAGATCGATGCGATGGTGCTCACCGAGAAGGTCGACGGCCCGAGGGTGCTGCTGCTGGCCGGGCGGAGCTGGCGGGTCACCTGGATCGACTGGAAGCGCCGGCGGTGCTTCGTCGAGCCGTCCGATCTTCCCGGGCGGGCACGCTGGTTCGCAGCCGCCGTCGGCGGGGCGGGCTTCGCGCTGGTCCGCGCCCGCCGCTCCGTCCTTCTGGGAGAGGACCCTCAGGTCGCGCTGACCGACCGCGCCGTTCGGGCGCTCGCGCAAGTGCGCGACCACGACATCGGCACCGTTCACCCCGGTGGGCTCGTCATCCGCCGCAATGGCGAGGATGTGCGCTGGTGGACATGGGCGGGCTACCGGGCGAATGCCGTGCTGGCCGCGACTCTGGCCGGGATCGTCGACGAGAAGCAGCGCTACCAGGACGAGTGGATCCGGCTTCGCTCTGATCTGACTCCGGCCATGTGGAAAGCGGGTACGGCCGACGCCCCCGAACGTCTCTGCCTACCCGATGTCGACGACCGGGCTCTGCGCGGTTTGAAGTTCAACGAGGCCCTACCCGAACGTCTGGCGATGGCGTCGCTGGCCGCGCGTTTCGCGGATCTCGACAACGCGGCAGCGGTACTCCGCGAACCGGTACGGTTCCACGCCTGAGCGCAACCGCCTTCCGCTCCCTGTTCCGCCCAGCGGTCCCAGGCAGTCGGCCGTACGCCAAACGTGAATCTGACCACTGTGCGCAGGGCTTGATCAGCGGTTGGCGTCGGCCGGAGGCGACAATCGCACGTACAGCGCCGTCGGCTGAAGCGTGCGAGTTGACTCGGCGGATCTGTCAGGGTGAGTACGCGGCCGCGAACGTCGGCATGCTGGTGGCGGGCCGGGCTGCCCGAACCGGAGTATGACCGTGTGGTATCCCGACCCTTCGACCGGTCGCTTGAAACGAGCACGCCTTGGAGGTGCGGTAGGCTGATGATTCTTAATGCCTTTTACAAGGGGACATGGCATTACGCTGAGACTTGGCAGGAAATGTCAGAGTTGATTGCGGACACCATGGAGAATCTTCGACACGAGATCATCGATCCGACATATGATCCCGGGGAAGAGGCTTGTTTTTCGTTCTCCGAGAGGCGCCTCAGTCATTCGAACGCTGTGGCCGGAAGCTATCTCCGTTTTGCCGTGAATGTCACGACCGGTTATGGTGGGCTTATCTGGAATCTCGATCAAATCGTCCCTGGAAAGCCAGAAGATCGCATCTGGATATCCGACAACCCGGAGCCGCCGGATTTCGACCCCCGGGTCGTTTCGGATCCCGGATATCCGTTGTTTCACGATCCTCGTAGCACAGTTCCCCTCGCCCACGTTCGCTCCGCACTAGAGGAATTCTGTCATGTTGGAACCGGCGATCGACCCAATTGTATTCGCTGGGTTAGAGGCGAGTTGAATGGGCAGCGATACGATGGAAAACCTGAATCCGATGCGTTTCATAGCCCTTACGACCCCTGGGCGTGATGATTAGTCCACGGCATGTACGGAGGCGTTATAACGGCTAATCATTAACCTGAGAAAGTGCGTTGATTCGAAAGGATGGGGCTTGCTGAAAGCCGTAAGGGTGGCCATCCTTTTGCGGTACGGCTTCTCGCCCGAGGCTAGCCTTGTGCGGAACCGGACGCGATGGTCGCGGCGGCCTTGCGGGTGACTGGCCGCAGCGCCGGTGGGTCGCATTATTGCCAATCAATGCGCGTCTTTCCGGCGTCAATAAGTATAAGGTGCGGTCCGTCCGCGCAGCCAAAGGGGGGAGCTGACGGGTCCGAATCTCGTAGATCGCGACAAGCCCGGGTCGAAGATCCACTTGCTCACCGACAAGGCCGGTCTGCTCATCTCTGTCGGAGTCTCGGCGGCCAACACCCACGACAAGCCGTCCGGCGAAGCTACACGCCGACAAGGGTTACGACTACGCCGACCTGCGTGCATGGCTGCGCGGCCGCGGCATCGAGACCTCCAGTTGGCTCGGCCGGCACCGCTGGGTGGTCGAGCGCGTACGGTGTTGTGGACGAACCACCGCCGCCGGTTGTACCGCCGTTACGGGCGCACGCCCGAACACTTCCTGGCCTTCGTCGGCATCGCCGCCGCCTCAACCGCCTGGTAATCGATGACTTCGCGGCCGCTGTCGTGCAGCGGATTTTCGCCGAGTATCTTGGGTTGGACGGCTACCGCGAACGAGGCTGTTTCGCGATCGCCGAGGGCTTGACCAGAGACGGCGTTCCCAGCCCGTCCGCGCACGACCCCGCCCGCAACCGCCACCGGTGCGGGGTCGCCTGGTCCAAGAACGCCGTCCGTGCGATCTTGATGAACCCGCGTTACACCGGCTACCAGGTATGGAACAAGCAGCGCAAGGACGAGGTGCTGCTGGATGTGGAGGACGTCGCGCTCGGGCCCACCACCACACCACCACACAGCGTTGGAACCCGCGCGACCAGTGGGTCTTCTCAGAAAAGATCTCATGTGGTGAGTTGGGCGGGTTTCTTGTAGCAGGTGATGGTGGCGGCGAGGGCAAGGAAGGCGGTGAACAGGTGGCCGTGGCGTTCGTAGCGGATGGTCAGCCGTCGGTAGCCCAGCAGCCAGGCCAGGGTTCGTTCGATCACCCAGCAGTGGCGGCCCAGCCGTTCGCCGGATTCGATCCCGGGACGGGCGATGCGCGGGATGATTCCTCGCCCGCGCGGCCAGGCCAGATGCCCGGCGGAGTGATAGGCCTTGCCGACGCGGGCCTTGACTGGACGCCGACGGCGCGGTCCGCGCCGGGACCGGATCGCTGGCAGCGCCATCAGCAGCGGCTTGAACGCCTTGCTGTCATGGAGGCCGACGGCCGAGACCGCCACCACCGGTGGCAGCCCGGCCGCATCGGATAACACGTGGAGTGTGCTGCCTTTCCTGTCCCGATCGACCGGATCGGGACCGGTCGGCGTGCCCCCTCTTTTCGCGCGGACGGCGGTGGCGTCCACGATCGCCGCCGCCCAGTCGATCTGCCCGCGCGCACCCAGCTCATCCAGCACCGCATGGTGCAGCCGGGGTCACAACCCCGCCACCGTCCAGGCGGTGAAGCGGCGATGCGCGGTGGGTACGCCCACCCCGCACTCGCCCGGCAGATGCCGCCACGCACATCCGCTGGTCAGCACGTACACGATCGCGGTGAACACCGCTCGATCCTCCACCGGCAAGATCATCGGACCGGGCTATTCACGCTGCGGCAAGCTTCGACACCTCGCCTTCTACCGGAGGCTCCACGCTCTTTCAGGTGAAACCCGCTATCTCCCCGCTCATGCCGTTCACAACGCCCGACGACATCATCGTCCGGTTCAAGTTGCTGAGATCACCTGACTGGCGCCTCTACTGAGGAATGTGTTGGCTGTCAGCACCGACAAGGCGTATAGGCGCCTTGCGATCGAAGCCCTGGAGGCATGGGGAGAGAAGGTGGACTGCCTCAGGGTGGCTGCTGGTCTCGTCGACGATGACGAGTGGGACGGTACCTGGGAGCCGAGTAGGAGCCCTGACGACGAGCCGCCATTCTGAATGCGCAATTGAAACTCGACCATCAGCAAACGCGCCCGCATTGGGTTGCCGGCATTTGACCGGGGGTGGTGTGGTCCTGGTCGGGGTGCTGGTCGGTGGGCGGGTACTGCGCGGCGAGGACCCCGGCGGCATAGGGGCGCAGGGCGGGCTGGATGAGGATCGCGATCGGTCCGGGAGATGGCAGACCGCGATCTTGTGCGTAGTCGCGGACGGTGAACGCGGCTGCGGAGGTGTGGGCGGTGGTGAGGGCGGCCAGCAGCAGCGGCAGCCCTGGGTGGGGGTGAAGCGGCCGACTCCGCCGCCCGCGCCCGGGAGAAGATCAGGGAGTGCGCGATCAAGCTCGACCGGCACTGCGCCGCGCTGGAGGCTGGTGGTGACGCTGCGGCCGTCGCCAGGTGGATCGCCGAGACCGAGGCCGCGCAGGCGGAGGCTGAACGGGAACTCCGCGAGGCGAAGGGACACGAGAACCCGGTTTTCGGCGACGAGGAGATTGCCGCGCTCGTGCGGAAGGTGGACGACCTGCGCATCCCGGGCGCCGATCAGACGCCGGTCTCGGGTTGAAGATGACCTTTTGCCCCGGACGTGAAGAAGTCCGGGCCGAAATCTCGTTCAACCCGGACCATGTTGGTTACCGTGGGGTAACTGGTGGTGTCCGAGGGGGGACTTGAACCCCCATGCCCCGTGAAGGGCACTAGCACCTCAAGCTAGCGCGTCTGCCTATTCCGCCACCCGGACAGGCCGTAGGCGTGCTACGGCGGGTTCACCTTACCAAAGGTCCAGAGTCGCGGCGACGTCGAAGGCGGGGCACGATGGTCGGGTACGCACTGCCGGCGCGAAGGTGGGCACAGTGGATGAGGTCGTCCAGCTTTGTCAGGAGTTGATCCGGATCGACACCAGCAACCCGGGTGATCATTCGGGGCCCGGGGAGCGGGTGGCGGCGGAGTATGTGGCGGAGAAGCTGGCGGAGGTGGGGCTGGAGGCGCAGGTCTTCGAGTCGCATCCCAAGCGGACCAGCCTTGTTGCGCGGATCGAGGGGGAGGATCCGTCGAGGGACGCGTTGCTGTTGCATGGACACTTGGACGTGGTGCCCGCGCGTAAGGAGGACTGGACGCGGGACCCGTTCGGTGGGGAGATCGCGGACGGGTGCGTCTGGGGGCGCGGGGCCGTGGACATGAAGGACATGGACGCGATGATCCTGGCCGTGGTGCGGCGGCGGCTGCGTGAGGGGCGGAAGCCTCCGCGGGACGTGGTGCTGGCCTTCCTGGCTGATGAGGAGGCTGGGGGGAAGTGGGGCGCCCAGTGGCTCGTCAGGGAGCATCCTGAGTTGTTCGAGGGGTGTACTGAGGCCGTGGGGGAGGTCGGAGGGTTCAGCCTGACGGTTCCGGGGGACCGGCGGATGTACCTGATCGAGACGGCCGAGAAGGGCATCGCCTGGATGCATCTGAAGGCCAGGGGGACGGCCGGGCACGGGTCGATGGTGCACCCGGACAACGCGGTCACGGCGTTGGCGGCGGCGGTGGGGCGGTTGGGGTCGCACGAGTTCCCCATACGGCTGACCAAGACGGTGCGGACCTTCCTGGAGAGGGCGTGCCGGGCGTACGGGGTGGAGTTCGACCCGGACGATCCGGAGAGGTGCCTCAAGGAGTTCGGTCCGCTCGCGCGGATGGTCGGGGCGACGCTGCGGAACACGCTGAATCCGACGCGGCTGGACGCCGGGTACAAGACGAACGTCATTCCGCAGGAGGCGGAGGCGCAGGTCGACGGCCGGTTCCTTCCCGGGCACGAGGAGGAGTTCTTCGCGGCCGTGGACGAGTTGCTCGGACCGGACGTCGAGCGCGATTTCATCTATCACGACCAGGCCGTCGAGACCGAGTACGAGGGCGCCCTGGTCGCGGCCATGGAGGCGGCTCTGACCTCGCATGACGCGGGTGCGCTGCCCGTCCCGTACTGCCTGAGCGGCGGGACGGACGCCAAAGCCTTCGCCAAGCTCGGGATGCGCTGTTTCGGGTTCGCGCCGCTGAAACTACCGCCAGAATTGGATTTTTCCGGAATGTTCCATGGCGTGGACGAGCGCGTGCCCGTCGACGGCCTTCGCTTCGGCGTTCAGGTGCTCGATCATTTCCTCGATCTCGCCTGAGAATTCGCGGAAAGCCTCCCGATGTTGCCTTGAGTGGTGGTATCGTTACCGAACGTAAGGACGGCCTTGGCGGTCCGACGGCCATCGCGAGTGCCGGCGCACTGCTCGATGCGGGAAGGACTCTCTGCGTCCGGTCGCATCGGGTCGTCGCCATCCCCTCCTCCATCGGCCACCGTGGCCGGTGTGCTCCGCGTCGCCGGGTCACCGGGTCGGGTCACCGGTGAGGTGCCGGGCGGCGCGTCGTTCGCTCACGCCGGCGCGCCGTCCTCCGCCGAGGGTGGACGGCTGCGCCTTTTGTCGCTCGTATCCCTTGTGGCCTGAGATGTGTAAGTGGCGTTTGGTGCGGCGGTTGACCGAACCGATGGCTTAGAGGGTTTGGGATGGGGTTAGGGGATGGCGTTGTCGGTTACGAGGCGTTATAGGGTGCCGGCATGCCGCTCCGGTCGTGGACGGTGCGCGGAATCGGCGGAAGGCTCAGAAGGTGCGGACCTGCCGGATGATCTTGCGGCGGAGTTGGATTCGGCGGCTGCCGTCTGGGTAGAGGCGCAACCGGTCGAGTTCCCACCCGCCGTGTTCGGCGTGCTCGGTGAGGACCCGCCGGGCGGTGTCACGGGTGGTGCCGCGCGGCAGTCGCAGGACTCGGTAGGTGTACTCCACCATCGCGGACCATTATGACCCGGCCGCGCCTCTAGGGGGAGTCTGGAGCCGGTCTTGGTCCGCACCCGTGGTGGCGACGTGTCATCCTGTCTGGGGTTCGCGGCGGCGGGAGACGCGGCCCGTACTCCCGGCGAAGCGGGCGCCGACCGGCAGGCGGCGGTGGGAACTCTCGGGCATGAAAACGTCGTCGAGAAGCGTTAGCTAGCCCGTGCGATGGAAGACCAGACAGCGAGGTTGGAGCGACTGTGCCAGCCAAGAACGGCACTGCTAAGCGTGGTCAGGGCGGGAACGGCCGTGGTAACGGCACCCGCCTGGTGATCGTTGAGTCGCCCGCGAAGGCGAAGACGATCGCCGGATATCTGGGCGGCGGCTATATCGTCGAGTCCAGTATCGGCCACATCCGGGACCTGCCCAGGGCCTCGGAGGTGCCGGCCAAGTACAAGGGCGAGCCTTGGGCCAAGCTCGGCGTGAACATCGAGCGCGGCTTCGAGCCGCTCTATGTCGTCAACGCCGACAAGAGGCAGCAGGTCCAGAAACTCAAGAAGCTGCTGGCGGAGGCGGACGAACTCTATCTCGCGACGGACGAGGACCGCGAGGGCGAGGCGATCGCCTGGCATCTCAAGGAGGTGCTCAAGCCCCCGGCGAGCGTGCCCGTGCACCGGATGGTGTTCAACGAGATCACCGCGGACGCCATCCGCGCCGCCGCGGCCAACCCGCGCGACCTCGACATGGAGCTGGTGAACGCCCAGGAGACCCGCCGGATCCTGGACCGCCTGTACGGGTACGAGGTCAGCCCCGTGCTGTGGAAGAAGGTCATGCCGGGGCTGTCGGCGGGCCGCGTCCAGTCGGTGGCGACCCGGCTCGTGGTCGAGCGGGAACGGGAGCGGATCGCGTTCGTCCCGGCGCACTACTGGGACATCCAGGGCGAGTTCGAGACCGGCAAGGACGTGGAGGGCGAGCCCCCGACGTTCAAGGCCGGGCTGATCTCGGTGGACGGCAGGCGCGTCGCCCAGGGCCGCGACTTCGCGTCCGACGGCACCCTGAGGACACGGGACGTGCTCCATCTCGACGAGGACGCCGCGACGGCCCTGGCGGGACGGCTCACCGGGCGCCCGTTCGAGGTCAAGTCGGTCGAGCGCAAGCCGTACACCAGGAAGCCCTATCCGCCGTTCCGCACCACGACCCTCCAGCAGGAGGCCAGCCGCAAGCTGAACTTTTCCGCGAAGTACACGATGTCGGTGGCGCAGAGGCTGTACGAGAACGGCTTCATCACCTATATGCGGACCGACTCGATCACGCTGTCGGACACGGCGGTCACGGCGGCGCGGCGGCAGGCCACGACGCTGTTCGGGGCACAGTACGTCCCGGACAAGCCGCGGGTGTACTCCAGCAAGGTCAAGAACGCTCAGGAGGCGCACGAGGCGATCCGCCCGGCGGGCGAGGTGTTCCGGACGCCCGCGGAGACGGGCCTGTCCGGCGACGAGTTCCGGCTGTACGAGCTGATCTGGAAGCGGACGATCGCCAGCCAGATGAAGAACGCCGAGGGCCAGTCGGTGTCGGTGCGGGTCACCGGCACCTCGACGGCGAACGAGGTCGCCGAGTTCGGCGCCACCGGCAAGACGATCACCTTCCACGGGTTCCTGAAGGCGTATGTGGAGAGCGCCGACGACCCGTCCACCGACACCGACGACCAGGAGCGGCGGCTGCCGGCGCTGACCGAGGGCGACGCGCTGGCGGCGCGGTCGGTGCGCGCGGAGGGCCACTCGACCAGGCCGCCGGCCCGCTACACCGAGGCGAGCCTGGTCAAGGAGCTGGAGGACCGGGAGATCGGCCGGCCGTCCACCTACGCCTCGATCATCGGGACGATCATCGACCGCGGGTACGTGTTCAAGAAGGGCACGGCGCTGGTGCCCTCCTTCCTCGCGTTCGCCGTGATCAACCTGCTGGAGCAGCACTTCGGCAACCTGGTCGACTACGACTTCACCGCGCACATGGAGGACGGCCTCGACGAGATCGCGCGTGGCGAGGCCGAGCGGGTGCGCTGGCTGGAGCGGTTCTACTTCGGCGACGAGAACGGCGGCGAGGGCCTGAAGGAGCTGGTCGGCGACATCGGCGACATCGACGCCAAGGGGATCAGCTCGTTCCCGATCGCGGGCACCGACATCATGGTGCGGGTCGGCCGGTACGGGCCGTACCTGGACCGGGACGGCGAACGGGTCAACATTCCCGAGGACATGGCGCCCGACGAGCTGGACGCGGCCAAGGCCGAGGAGCTGTTCGCGCAGCCCAGCGGTGACCGGGAGCTGGGCGTCGACCCGGAGACCGGGCACAGGATCGTGGCCAAGTCGGGGCGGTTCGGCCCGTATGTGACCGAGATCCTGCCCGAGGCCGAGACCGCCCCGGAGCAGAAGGCCGACGGCAAGGCGGCGCCGAAGAAGCGGGCGAAGAAGGACGCGCCCAAGCCGCGCACCGCGTCGCTGTTCAAGTCGATGTCGCTGGACACGGTGACCCTGGAGGACGCGCTCAAGCTGCTGTCGCTGCCGCGGACGCTGGGCGAGCTGGACGGCGAGCCGGTGACGGCGCAGAACGGGCGGTTCGGCCCGTACCTCAAGAAGGGCAACGACAGCCGGTCGCTCGGCTCGGAAGAGGAGCTGTTCACCGTCACGCTGGAGCAGGCCAAGGAGCTGTTCGCACAGCCCAAGCAGCGCGGGCGCAGGGCGGCCGCGGCGCCGCCGCTGCGCGAGCTCGGCGACGACCCGGTCAGCGGCAGGCCCGTGGTGGTGAAGGAGGGCCGGTTCGGCCCGTACGTCACCGACGGCGAGACCAACGCCAGCCTGCGCAAGGGCGACGAGGTCGAGTCGGTCACCATCCAGCGCGCCGCCGAGCTGCTGGCGGAGCGGCGTGAGAAGGTGGCCGCGGGCGGAGGGAAGAAGAAGGCGTCGCCGCGCCGGCGGGCCTCGGCCAAGTCCGGTTCCTAGGACGGTCCGGAACGGTTCTGGGATGGTCTGCGTTCGTTCCGGAACGGTCCGCGTTCGTTCCGGGACGGTTCGCGGTCACGGAGGACGGGGAAAATCCGGCCTCGCGACATCGGCGCCGATACCCTGACCGACATGAACAGAACGGGCACCACCGGGCCGTCGCGGTCCGCCGAGCCGCGGCCGGCCGCTTCGGCGATCGGGCCGTTCCGACGGCTGTGCGTCGCCGTCTCGCTGTCGAGCCTCGGCTTCTGGCTGAGCCTTCCCGCCCTGACGGCGCTGGCGGGGACGCTCACCCGCGACCAGGACCTGTCGGCGCGCGCCCAGGCGATCGCCGGGGTCCTGGTCCTGCTGGTGCTGCCGGCGCTGCTGCTGGCTCCGGTGGCCGGGGCCGTGACGTCCCGCCTGGACCGGCGGATCACCCTGGTCGCGGCGGACGTGCTGCGGTTCGCGGTGGTGGTGTCGGTGCCGCTGGTGGACGCGGTGCCCTGGACGATGGCCGCGGCGTTCCTGGTGGCCTTCGCGGCGCTGCCGTGGATCTTCGTGGTGGACGCGTCGCTGCCCGTCCTGGTCCCCGAGGAGGGCCGGGAGGAGGCACGCCGTTCGGTGCTGCGCGCCGGGTATGGCATGGCGCCCGTTGCCGCGGTCTTTTTCGCGGTGCTGGCCCTGATCGCGGACGCGGCGTTCGGTGTGGCCGAGCGCGCCGACCTTCCGCTGTACGTGACCGCGGTCGTGTTCCTCGCCGCCGCGGCGACCACGTTCACCGCCAGCGAGGTCTTCTCCGGCGCCACGACGACGCCGCCCCCGTCCCCGTCTCCGCTGAAGCTCCTCTTCCAGGGGCAGCGGCTCCAGAGCCACTCCGCCCAGGGGCAGGCTCGTAACGGGCAGAGCCAGCGTGGGCGGCGTGCAGCCAAGCGTGGGCATCCGGAGGGCACGCCCGTGGCCGGAGCGCACGCCGCAGGCCCAGCGCACGATGGCGCTGTGAGCGGGCTTACCCTGGCGGCGACCGTCGTCGCGTTGGTCGTCGCCGCCCTGATCGCCGTCGCGCGCCTGCACGCGCGCGACCTCGGCGGCGGGGACGCCGGGTACGGATCGCTGCTCGCGGGCCTGGCGACCGGCCTGGCCTTCGGCCTGTTCCTCGGCCCCCGCATGCTGGACCCGTTCAGCCGGCGCCGCCTGCTGGGCCTCGCGGCGATCGCCTCGGCGCTGACGCTCGTCCCGATCGCGCTCGTCCAGAACCTGGTCGTGGTGGTGTTCCTGGCCGCGTTCGCCGGGATGGCGGCCGGTGTCGCCTGGGCGCTCGGCACCCGTCTTCCCGACGACGTCCTCCGCGCGTTCGCCTACCTGCGGGCGGTCGCGCTGCTCACCGCGCTGGTGGTGTTCGCGGCCGTCCCGCCGCTGGCCGGGCTGATCGGCGACCACCGGCTGGAGCTCGGCGGCGCGACCTACGACGCCTCAGGGACCGGCCTGGCGCTGCTGGTCGTGGCGGTGCTGTCGGCGCCCGCCGGGGTGGTCGCGTACAGGCGGCTGGACGACCGGCGCGGCATCCCGCTGCGTCCCGACCTGGCCGCGGCGCTGCGCGGGTACGTCTACACCCCGCCCGAGGAGGCGGCGCAGGGTCCGACGGTGATCCGTGACCGTGGCGTGTTCATCGCGTTCGAGGGCGGCGAGGGCGCGGGCAAGACCACCCAGGCCCGGCTGGCCGCGATCTGGCTGCGCGACCACGGGTACGACGTGGTCTCCACGCACGAGCCCGGCGCCACCAAGATCGGGATGCGGCTGCGCGCCATGCTGCTCGACAAGGAGACCACCGGGCTGTCCGCGCGGGCCGAGACGCTGCTGTACGCGGCCGACCGCGCCGACCACGTCGCCAACGTCATCCGTCCCGCGCTGGAGCGCGGCGCGATCGTGGTCAGCGACCGGTACGTCGACTCCTCCCTGGCCTACCAGGGCTTCGGACGCCGGCAGGAGGTCTCGGCCATCGCCCGGGTGAACGCGTGGGCCATCGGCGGGCTCGTCCCGGACCTGACGATCCTGCTGGAGGTCCCGACCGAGACGGGCCTCGGGCGGCTGGCGTCCCCGGCGGACCGGATCGAGGGCGAGTCCTACGAGTTCCACGAGCGGGTCAGGGAGGGCTTCCGCGCCCTCGCCGAGGCCGATCCCGACCGCTACCTGATCGTGGACGCGAGCCGTCCCCAGGCCGAGATCGCCCGCGAGATCCAGTACCGGATCCGCGAGATCCTGCCCGACCCCATCCCGGCCGGCACCGAGGACGTCACCAGCACCTTCCCCGCGATCACCGACGCCTGACCCGCCTCACGCCCGCCGGCTCCCGGCTCGTTCGCGGCTCGTTCGCGTGTGGTCCCGCGGGCACCCGGCAGGCCGTAGCCTGGTGCCCATGAGCGTGTGGGATGACCTGGTGGGGCAGGGACCGGTCGTCGAGCAGCTACGCTCCGCCGTGGAGTCGGACGGGAAGATGGCGCACGCCTGGCTGTTCACGGGTCCGCCCGGATCGGGGCGTTCCACCGCCGCCAGGGCGTTCGCGGCGGCGTTGCAGTGCTCGGAGAGCCCGCGTGGATGCGGCCATTGCGCGCCCTGCCACCAGGTGCTTCAGGGCACCCACGCCGACCTTGAGGTGGTGCGGCCCGCGGGGCTGTCGTACGGGGTGCGCGAGACCAGGGAGTTGGTGCTGCGGGCCTCGTCGTCCCCGAGCGGCGGGCGCTGGCAGATCGTCCTGTTCGAGGACGCCGAACGCGCCACCGAGGCCGCCGCCAACGCGCTGCTGAAGGCGATCGAGGAGCCTCCGCCGCGCACGGTGTGGCTGCTGTGCACGCCGTCGCCCGAGGACCTGCTGGTGACCATCCGTTCGCGCTGCCGCCTGGTGACGTTGCGCACCCCGCCGGTCTCGGCGGTCGCGGACGTGCTCGTCCAGCGGGACGGCGTCGACCGGGAGACCGCGGACGTGGTCGCCCGGGCGGCGCAGGGGCACCTGGGCCGGGCCCGGCGGCTGGCCACCGATCCGGAGGCGCGGCGGCGCCGCGCGGAGGTGCTGGCGGTGCCGCGGCGGCTGACGTCCGTGGGTCCCGCCGTCGCCGCGGCCGAGACCCTGGTGAAGGCCGCCGAGGCGGAGGCCAGGGCGATGAGCGAGGAGCTGAACGAAAGCGAGACCAGCGCTCTGCGGCAGGCGCTCGGGGAGAGCGCGAAGGGCCGGATGCCGCGTGGCACGGCCGGTGCGCTGAAGGAGCTTGAGGACCGCCAGAAGTCCCGGGCGACCCGGGTCAAGCGCGACTCGCTCGATCGCGCCCTGCTCGACCTGGCCTCCTACTATCGGGACGTGCTGGCGTTGCAGCTCGGGGCCGGCACGGAGCTGGTGAACACCGACCTCGCGCCCGAGCTCCGTACCGCCGCGTCCCAAGGCACCCCTGAGGCGACGCTCCGGCGCCTTGACGCGATCATGGAGTGCCGGGAGCGCCTGGACGCCAACGTGAACCCGCAACTGGCGGTGGAGGCCCTCACACTGGCGCTCCGAACCCGCACCACCTGACCCGGACCACCTGACCTCGCCGCCTCGCGCGCCGCCCGGCTCCTGCCTGGCGGCTAAGGGGAGATTGCCAACAAATCTCCTGTCTTTTTGTGATTTATCCGTACAGATGCCTCAATCTACTCTCGCGTAGCGTCTCCTGGTCGAGTCCACGAAACGGGCTCATCCCCCCATACAGGAGGTGCTTAGTTGCGGCGCGTAGTGATCACAGCCGCGGCCGCGGTCGCCGTCGTCACCACGACGGCCCTTGCGGTTCCTGCGTCCGCACTACCGGGCCGCCCCCAGGAACAGGGCGCGGCCAAGGAATACGTCGTCCTCTACAAGGACGGTGCTTCCCTCGATCAGGCCCGCGCGGCCGTGAAGGCGGCGGGCGGCACCATCGTCCGTGAGAACACCGATGTGGGCGTAGCGACCGTGAAGTCGTCCAACGCCCGGTTCGCCGCGCTGGCCGCCGAACAGGGCGCGCTGGACGGTGCCGCCGCCAACCGGGTCATCGGCCGGGCCCCCAAGACCCCGTCCGCGCCGATGGGCGCGAACGTGGAGAAGTGGGCCGGCGTCGTCGGCGTCACCAAGGTGGCGAAGCCGGGCAAGGGCGAGGAGCCGCTGGCCGGCATCCAGTGGGACATGAAGCAGATCCACGCGACCGCCGGTGGCTCGTACAAGGCCGAGCCGGGCGACCGCCGCGTGCTGGTCGGCGTTCTGGACACCGGGATCGACGGGGACCACCCCGACATCAAGCCCAACTTCAACGCCAAGCTGAGCCGGAACTTCACCGTCGACATCCCCGCCGACGCCAACGGCGTGGAGGTCGACGGGCCCTGTGAGGCCGAGCCCGACAAGTCCTGCAACGACCCGGCGGACGTGGACGAGAACGAGCACGGCACGCACGTGGCCTCGACCATCGCCTCGCCGCGCAACGGCCTGGGCATGGCCGGTGTCGCCCCGAACGTGTCGCTGGTCAACCTTCGGGTGGGCCAGGACTCGGGCTACTTCTTCCTGCAGCCCACCGTTGACGGCCTGACCTACGCGGCCAAGAACGGCATCGATGTGGTGAACATGTCGTACTACATCGACCCCTGGCTGTGGAACTGCGCGGCCAACCCGGCGGACTCGCCCGAGGACCAGGCCGAGCAGCGCACCATCATCAAGGCCACGCAGCGCGCGCTCGACTTCGCCCACGCGCACGGAGTCACGCTGATCGCGGCGGCGGGCAACGAGCTGGTCGACTACACCAAGACCAACACCGACGCCACCAGCCCGGACTTCGCGTCCGAGCCCGGCGAGCAGCCGTACGAGCGGACCGTCCCCGCCGACTGCATCTCGATGCCGTCCGAGGGCAAGCACGTGATCCCGATCTCCGCGACCGGGATCAGCACCCGCAAGTCGTTCTACTCCAGCTACGGCAACGGATACATCGCGGTGGCCGCGCCCGGTGGCGACAAGGTCGACACGCCCGACGGCAAGCCGGACGACGCGCGCGGCATCTGGGCGGCCTACCCCGAGTCGATCGCCCGGGAGCGCGGCGAGCTCAACCCGGACGGCACGCCCAACACCACCCGGGTGATCCGTGACTGCAAGGGCCGCACCTGCGCGTACTACCAGTCGATCCAGGGCACCTCGATGGCGTCCCCGCACGCGGTGGGCGTCGCCGCCCTGATCATCAGCAAGTACGGCAGGCCGGACCGCCGCAACGGCGGCCTGACGCTGTCGCCGAAGGTCGTGGAGTCCGTCCTGCGCGGCACCGCCACCCCGAAGGCATGCCCCAAGCCCGGCACCGTCACCTACGAGTGGTTCCGGCTTGAGGACGGGGAGTGGGTCAAGTCCACCTCCACGCAGACCTGCGAGGGGACGAAGACCCGCAACGGCTTCTTCGGCAACGGAATCATCGACGCTCTGAGGGCCGTCTCGAAGTAAGCCCTATTAGAAGAAGTAGGCCCTATCAGCCGACGCGGCCAGGGGACCCCTGGGCCGGGACGCTCCGACAGGTTCCGGCCCAGGGGTTCGTCATGTCGTCGGGTGGCCGGGCGGCGCAGGGGCATGACACGGCCTCGGGCAGGATGGAAGGCATGCCGTACCGAGTCACGTTCGTCTGCACGGGCAACATCTGCCGCTCCCCGATGGCCGAATGGGTCCTCCGCCACCACGTGGAGGAGGAGGGACTGGACGTCGAGGTGGACAGCTCCGGCACCGATAGCTGGCACGTGGGGGACGCCGCCGACCCCCGTACGGTCGAGGCCCTGCGACGCGCCGGGTACCGGTCGGCGCACATCGCCCGGCAGTTCGAGCCCGGCTGGTTCGCCAAGTACGACCTCATCGTGGCGCTGGACGAGGGGCACGCACAGGCGTTGCGCGCGATGGCCCCGGACGCGGCGTCCCGGGAGAGGATCCGGTTGCTGCGCGAGTTCGACCCCGCGGCGGACGGCGATCTGGACGTACCCGACCCCTACTACGGCCATCCTTCCGACTTCGACCACGTTCTCGAACTCGTCGAGGCCGCGATGCCGGGCCTCCTGGACGAGATCCGCGCGGCCACGTACGAGGATGCCTGACCCGCTCCCGCGCGGGCCGGTGAGGCATGGCTACGGCTAGGGGTACGGACATGCGTGTGGGACGTGAGGCGATCGCGAGGCTGCTCGGCGGCGGCGTGCGGGTCGAGTCGATCACCGACCTCGGGACGAGCCACTCCTGGACGCTGCATCGCGCCTCGCTCTCCGATGGGCGCGAGGTGTTCGTGAAGGCCGCTCCCGACCAGCCCGGCGTGTTCGCCGCCGAGGCGGCGGGCCTGCGCTGGCTGGCCGACGGTGCCGCGTCCTCCGGGTCCTCCGGGTCCGGGTCGCCGCCCGTCCCGGAGGTCCTGGCCGAGGACGACCGGATGCTGATCCTGCCGTGGCTGCCGCAGGGGACGGCCACCGCGTCCGCCGCCGAACGGTTCGGGCGTGAGCTGGCGGCCATGCACTCCGCCGCGCCGCCCGCCGCGTACGGTGCCCCCTGGAAGGGCTTCATCGCCGATCTGCCGCTCGACAACACCCCGACCCGGGGTGACTGGCCGGGCTGGTACGCCGAGCGCCGTCTGGAGCCGTTCCTGCACCGCGCCGCCGTCCATCTCGGGACGGGCGACCGCCGGCTGATCGAGCGCGTCATCGAGGAGATCGACGCCCTGGCGGGGCCGCCCGAACCCCCGTCCCGCATCCACGGAGACCTCTGGTCGGGCAACGTCCTGTGGACGCGCGAAGGCCGCGCCATGGTCATCGACCCCGCGGCGCACGGCGGGCACCGCGAGACCGACCTCGCCATGCTCGCCCTGTTCGGCGCGCCCCATCTGGATCGCGTCCTCGCCGCCTACGACGAGACGTCCCCGCTGGCGGACGGCTGGCGCGACCGTATGCCGCTCCACCAGTTGCACCCGCTGCTCGTCCATGTCGCGCTGTTCGGCGCCGCCTACCGGTCCCAGACGGTGGACGCCGCCGGGGCCGCCCTGGCGGCGTTGCGCTGACCAGGCAAGACGCGACCCGAAGGCGTGTCCGGCCGCTGACGCGGCGGTGCCGCTTCGCCCTTCTTGGCTCCCGCGGACCGGAAGATGAGGTAGAAACGACGGGTCGAAGAATGGGGCGAGAACGGAAGGCTGGTGCGGCTCTACCCCTATGGACCACAAGCAGGAGGATCCGGACCGCCTTTCGGTGGTCGCCTGGATCCGGTCTGGCTGGAAGGGCATCGTCCCGATCGGTGTCGCGGCGGCCGTCGCGCTGGTGATCGGCGGTGGCGTGGACTTCGCCCACTCCTACGGCGACCCGCGCGACCGTGAGGAGGAGCGTTCCGCCAAGCCCGCCGCGGACCAGGATCGTGCCGCGCCGCGGTATGTGGTCGGGGTACGGGGTTCCGGTGAGGCGCTTGTCGTCCGCGACGTCCATTCGGGACGCGACGTCGGCCTTCCCGTGGCGGCCCCGACGGACAAGCGGTTCCAGCGGGTCGCGTCGGTGGACGACCGCTCGTTCGTGGTCGCGGTCGATCCGGAGGGCGGGGCCGCTCGGGCGACCGGTGAGGCGGCCCGGGTGACCTTCCAGCGGCTGCGGCTGGGGAAGGACGGCGGGGTCGAGGAGCTCGTCCCGCTGGCCCGCGCCGCCATCCCAGGGGCCTCCGCGCCCTGGTCCGACCTGGCCGTCGCCCCGGACGGCGACTCGATCGCGTACGTGACCTACCGTCCCGGAGCGCGCCCCCGCCTCGACGTCGTGTCCGCACGGACGGGCCAGCGCAAGACCTGGGCGTCCAAGACGCCTGGACGTGTCGGCAGCCTTTCCTGGTCCGGTTCCACACTGTCGTTCGTGTGGAGCCCGACGCGGAAGGTCGGCGGCAAGACCGTCCGCCAGTTCCGCACCCTCGACACGTCCACGGCCGCCCCCGGGAACCTGCAAGCGAGCAAGGCGCTGTTCAAGCTCCCCGAGGGCAGCGCCGGAACCGCCGTGATGAACCGCGACGGCCGCACCGTCGTGCTGGGACTCGCACAGGGCGGGCAGCTCTCGCTCCAGGCGTACGCGCTGCCGGCCGGCCGTCCCGGGAAGGTGCTGTGGAAGCGGAAGGCGGCCGGAGGCACGGTGTCCCGCCTGGACGCCGACCACACGGGGGACCACCTGCTGATAACGACGCAAGACGGCACCCTCTACCCCGAAGGCGCCGATCCCGTCCCCGCGAAGGACCTCCTTGACGCCACCTGGTGAGCGCGTTCTCGGCGGGTGCTGATCCCGCCTGGTCTTCGACCTGGTGTTCCGGTCGATTCGCCCACAGCCCGTGGGAACCGCATATGGTGTCCAGAAACCGGGCGAACGGAGCGAAACCGTGGGCATGGTGATGGCCGTCAGTTTCACCCGCTACGGACGCCTGTACTACCTCGACCCCGGCCCGTACTCGCCGAAGGTGGGCGACAAGGTGCTGGTCCCCACGGACGCGGGCCCCGAGGTCGCCGAGTGCGTGTGGGCACCGCAGTGGGTCTCGGACGACATCGAGGGGCTGCCGGTGTGCGAGGGCCCCGCCGGCGAGGAGCACCTGACCCGGGACGAGCGCAACCGGCGGCGGCGCGCCGAGGGGCGGAGCATCGCCAAACGGCTGATCCGCAAGCACGAGCTGCCGATGAAGGTCATCGGCGTGGACTATCTCGACGCCGACAACATCTTCAAGATCTACTTCACCGCGCCGCATCGGGTGGACTTCCGCGCCCTCGTCCGCGACCTGGCCCGCAACATCAAGGCGCGTGTGGAACTGCGCCAGGTCGGCCCTCGCGACGAAGCGCGGTTGCAGGGCGGCATCGGCCCGTGTGGACGCGACCTGTGCTGCGCCACCTTCCTCAAGGATTTCGAGCCGGTCTCGGTGCGGATGGCCAAGGAGCAGGACCTTCCGGTCAACCCGCTGAGGATCGCCGGTGCCTGTGGCCGCCTGATGTGCTGCCTGAAGTACGAGCACCCGCTCTACATCGAGGCGCACGAGAGAATGCCCGCCCTGGGCACCCGAGTGGACACCCCCAACGGCCCGGGGCAGGTGGTCGGCCGCAACGTCCCCGCGGACACGGTGACCGTCCGCCTGAACTCAGGGGGCCGCTGCGCGTGCCCGTCGGCTTCTGTGTGCTCCCCGCGCCGGCAACACGATGCGATGCACAACAGCGACGCAGACGGCGGCGCCCAGAGCCAGCCGTAGGACGGCGCAGGGTGGCGCGTGGCGGCGCAGATAGGCCATCGCGCGCTAGGACTGCACTGAATAACTGCGGTTGTCCCGGTCGAGCTAACGCTCGACTGGGATACTGGTGTGGTGCAGGGTGTGAGCAAGGGCGAGCCAGAGTTGCTGGACGCGGCGGCGCTGGTGGGGCA
>NZ_BSTM01000028.1 GCF_030269515.1 Actinomadura sp. NBRC 104412
TCACTGGTCTTGGTCGACTCGAAGGATCACGAGGTGGCCGTCTCACGTCACGGGGACTCGCCCATCACGACACGAACCGGTCATAGATCACACAGACCCCATACACCACTCCAGTGGACGTGAACGGCCTGTTCCGACGGCTCACCCAACCAGCATGCCCGAGCGCACTACCAGGAGACCGACCACCCGGTGGCCGCCGGCGTGGAACCCGGATCGCGTTGGAGATGGTGCTATGTCCACCAGCGCCTCGTCTGACCAGGTCTGACCAAGCAGAGCTGGCGGACGTCCACTGCACGGCCGGCCCACGCGCTCGGGCGCATTGTCCGATGATTCGAACGGGGTCTGGACGGCCGTTCAGGAGCGTGCCGTGCTCGGCGACCCGCATGCGTGAGTGCATGATGGCGAGGTCGGCGTTCAGATCAACCGCGGTGGTCACCAGCACCAGGCTGCCCGGGGCAGGGTTCATGCCAACGGTGCGACTCGGCGCGCCGGTGACACCTCACGGGGTATTCGGCAGCTTGTTGTTCCAGATCCAGGAGTAGGAGGGGCAGCAGCCGTTCTTCCATGACGGCTCGGCCGGTCCTGCGCATGTGTGCGGCCAGGTCCTCGTCCCAGGGACTGGGGGACGGGGTGCCGCGGAGCGGTTCCGAATCACCGGTGGCCAGCGCTTCTTCGTAGTCAGGTGTCCCCATGCGCCACGGTTCAGCGGCGTAGCGGGTCATTGCTGTCGCGGTGGTGCGCAGGCCCGTCCAGTCGAAGTCGCCGCGCCACCGGATCGTCGCGCCCGCCTCGGCCAGCGCACGCAGCAGGCGATGGCACGCTGCCGAGGGAATGCCCTCCGTGCAGATGAGCGGGCTCGTGGCCGCGGTGACTGCGGCGCGCAGGATCGACGGGTTCTCGCAGACGTGCACCACGGTGGCCTGCGGCGTCACGGGCATGGTGACGAGCTGGTGCAGGGTGATCCGGAACGGAGTGTGGCGCTGTGCGGCGTCCGTCAGCCAACCGGCCAGCGGGTGGTCACCGTGCGCGGGCAGGCCCAGGACGAGGACCTGGCTGGACAGGTCGTCGACGATCACACCGGCGGATTCCCAGAGGGCGCGCTCCGCCTCGCCGTCACGGGGGCGGGCCGTTCCCGCGCGGAGCGCGAGTGCCCGCAGGATCAGGCCCGGCAAGGGCGTTCCCGACAGTGCCTTGGTGTCGCCCGTGACGCGTTCGGCGAGCACCGGCAGCGGGATGCCGGGCGCCGGGAGCAGGTCCAGGACGGCCACGGCCGCCTCCACGAGCCCGATCTCCGCGCGGCGGATGAGCCTGGTGAGCGTTCCGTCAGCGGTGAGTTCGGCGACCCAGGCGCGGTACCAGCCGGTGCCGGCGTGCCGTCCGTTGGCCAGGGTTTCCTCTGCGGTGCGGCGGGCGGCGTCCTCGGCTGCGGACAGCACGAAGCGGGGAGTGATCTGCCCGCACAGCGCCTGCACGGCGGTACCCAGGTCGGGTGCGATTCCCGCGGCCGCGAGGGCCTCGGCGAGCTGGCCGAGCGGGACGCCCGCGGAGGTGCGGCCGCCGATCCGGTTCGAGCCCAGCAGGCCGCGCAGCGCGCGCAGTTCCGCGTCGGACGGGTCCGGCAGCGTGAGCGTGCCCGTCAGCGGACGCCCCAGCTCGACCCTGCGGGCCAGCGCCGCGACCAGCCTGGACAGCGCCGGGTCGCCCAGCGTCCGGCGCAACCGGGCCTCGTCGACGGTCACCGGCGCTCGACGCGGACCGGCTCCCGGCCGTCCCACTCCCAGGTGGAGACGTGCACGGCGTCGATCCCGTCCCGGCGCACAAGGTGGTGCGCCGCCAGGCCCGGGACGGTCGGGTAGAAGCCCCACTCGCGTTCGGAGGTCATCACCACGTCCAGGTCGAAGGTGCTGAGCAGGCCGAGGCATTTGGCGCGGGCGTCATCGTCCACCCCGGCGAAAGCCTCGTCCAGCGCGACCATGCGAGGCGCGTACCGGTGCGCGGACCGGTAGTGGGCGGACGCGGCGGCGAACAGCGGCAGCGACACCGTCAGGACCCGCTCCCCGCCGGACGCGGGCCCGGTCGCGCCGCGCCACCGGCCGTCCTGGAAGCGCTCGATGACGAACCGGTGCCAGGACCGGTAGTCCAGCGCGCGGCGCAGGTGGTCCTGCCAGGTGCCGTGCTCGTCCTCGGCACGGACCCGCTCGATCTCGCGCTGCAGGAAGCCGCCCACGGCGGTGCGGTCGGCGGGCGACCACAGATCGGCGTTCTGCCGCAGCAGCCGGGACCGGGCCTCGGCCAGCCCGGCGGGGCCGTCGGGATCGGGCTCCCAGCGCAGCCGCAGCCGCATCCCGGTGGACGTGGGACGCTCCTCCAGTTCGGCGTTCATGAACCGGACCTGCTCCTCGGCACCTGCGATCAGTTCCTGCAGATGCCCGGCGACATCGCTGATCAGATGCTCTTCCAGCAGGTCCCGCTCTTTGGCGGTGAGCATCCGCTCCCGGTAGCCGATCTCCCCGTCCAGCAGTTCGGTCAGCTCGGCCGGCGGGCGCTCGCGGCCCTGGAAGGAGATCGCGACGACGAACCAGTCGTCCAGCCCGGCCACGGCATGGTGACCGTGCCGCGACAGTGCCTCCGACAGCTCGGAGTAGTGGCGGGTGATCTCGTCCTGAACGCGGCGCCATGCGTCGTCGCCGTCGTCCACGTCGTGCAACAGTTCCTCGGCGCGGCGGGCCAGCCGGACGGCGGGGTCGGCCGCCCACGGGCCCGCCGCGCCGGGGATCTCCACCTCGCAGGCCAGCGCGAGCAGTCCGGTCTCGGCGAAGCGCCACAGGTCGGTGACGGCTTCGGTTCTGCTCTCGCTGGTCGCGGTGAGCCGCTCCTTGAGCTCCTCCTCGCGCCCCTGCTCGCGGGCACGCCGCTCACCGGCGTCGCGGTGCCCGGCGTCGAGGCGGCGGATGAGGGCGTCGAGTTCGGTGACGCGTCGCCTGGTGTCCTGTAGCCGGGTACGCAGTTCCTCGACGGACGTGCCGATCGATTCGCGCAGCGCCTCCAGGCGTCCGCGTTCCTGCACGGCGCGGCTGTGCGCGTCCTGGGCGCGGGCCCGGGCGTCCCGTGCCGCTTCACCCGCGGTCGCGAGTTCGTCCGTCCAGGTGATGAGGTCGCGGAGCCGGTCGGCGTAGCGGCTCGCCGCGGCCAGCCACGCGGTGGCCTCCCGCCGGTAGTCCTCCAGGGCGGAGCGGACGGCGGCGAGGCCTCCGGTGTCCGCGGGCAGGCCGACGTCCGCGGCGGCCGTGGCGAGCTCCGTGACGGCGGCGGCGTGGTCGCGTTCGGCCCAGCCGACGTCTTCGGCGGCGCGCTCGACCCGCTCGCGGGCCTTGGCGAGGGCCCCGGCGGCGCCGGAGACGCCGCTGTGCGCGTCCCGCAGCCCCTGGTCGGACGGCTCGCGCCGCAGCTCGGCGTCGAGCGCGGCGCGGCGGCCGTCGATGTGATCGACGGTGGCGCGGGCCCGCGTGACGGACGGCCGCGCCTCGTCGATGAGGACGGCGAGCTCGGCCAGCCGACGCCGCCGCGCCTCCTCCCTGGCTCCCGCGCCGACATAGGCCGCCGCGCCCTTGGACCAGGCGCCGGTCAGCGGTCCCACCCTCCACCGGCCGGAGGCGTCCATCCAGGTGGTGCAGTCCTGCTCGCCCAGCCCGATGCCCGCGAGGACGGCGGTCACCGTCCGCGGCGACAGCGCGGCCGCCTGGGCGTCGTCCGGGTCGATCGCGACGGTCAGCGCCTCGGTCAGCGGGCGCGCGACCGGCGGGTCGGGACGCAGCAGCACATCGTGGGTTCCGGGGTCGAGCAGCACGCCCTCGGGGGTGAGCCATGCGTCCAGCAGACCGGACGCCTCCAGCGCGGCCTCCAGACCGGCCCGCCGCTCCGGCTCCAGGCCGTCGGCGAAGTCGACGACCTGCCAGAACGCCGCTCCGGGACCGGTGCGGGTGCCCGGGCCGCGGGTATGCGGGGCGTCGGGACGATCGATCACGCCCGATCGCAGCCGGCGGCGCTCGGCCTCCAGCTCGTCCAGTTCGGTCTCGGCCGCCGCCAGGCGTGCCGCGGCCTCGGCGCGAGTGGTCGCGAGCGAGGCGTGGGCGCCCGCGGCGGCGGTGCGCAGCGCGGCCACCAGCGGATGCGGGCCCTCCAGCGTCTCTGCCCAGCGCTCCAGGTCCAGGTCGGACGGGTCGGGCAGTGAGAGTTCGGTGAGCGAGCGCCCGTACTCCCGCCATGCCTCGACATGCCGCGCGGCCTGCGCGGCGAGCGCGTCCTGGGCCTCGGTGAGGGCCTCGGCCGCGCCGTCCCGGTCGGCCTCCCGTTCGCCGAGGACGCGGCGGGTACGGGCCAGCTCCTCCGCCACCCGGTCGGCGGTCTCGGCGAGACCGGTCACGTACCGGACGGCCTCGGCGCGGGCGTCGGCGAGCCGCCGCGCCTCCCGGCCCGCGCTGTCCAGGGCCGCCTCGGTGGGCGGGTCCAGGATGATCGCGGCGTGCCGCTCGGCGATCCCGGCACGTTCCGCCGCCCCGGCGACCGCCTCACCGGCCTCGGCCACGGCCCGGGCGGCGGTGTCGGCGGACTGGGCTGCCTCGTCCCGCTGCTGCTCCCGCCGCATCCGGGTCCGCTCGGCGTCCTCCGCGACCAGGCGGGCCTGAGCGGCGGCGCGATCGGCCTCTTCGGCATGGCGTTCCGCGTCCGCCAGGTTCTTCAAGCGCGGATCGGTGGCGAGCTCCTCCCGGATCGCCACCTGCTCGGCATGCTCGACCCGGGTCTCCTCCAGGCGCCGCCCGGCCTCGACCTCCTCCCTGGCGGCGCTCTCGATCCGCTCGCGCACCCCGGTCAGATCGCGCTGCACCTGCTCGTAGGCGCTGTTGGCGGTGCGCACCCGGCGGGCCTGGCGGCGCGCCGCGACCGACGCGTACCGGCGGTACCGGCTCAGGAACCGGACCACATGGCGGCGGGTGTCGCGCAGCGCGGTGAGCTCGTCGCGCTGCTGCTCCAGGTCGTGGAAGGCCGCCGCGATGTCGCTCACCACCGCCTGGTCGAGCGGCGTCAGCGCGTCCGACAGCGCCTTCGACAGCCGCGCCGCGTCCGGACGTTTGGACAACTGCGGCTGACGCAGCTGGATCAGCAGGTTGATCAGCGCGTCGTAGCGCTCCTCCCCGAGCTGGAAGAGGTGCTCGTCCAGCATCCGCCGGTACCGCTCCGAGCTCCGCACCACCTGGCCGTGCAACCCGACCGCCTCCTCCAGGCGGTCGCGGGTGAGGGCGGCGCCGGTCGGCCCGACCAGGGACAGGTCGTCCCCGATGCGCTGCGCGGTGACGAAGAACCACCGGTCGGCGATACCCCGCCCGGCGACGGCCTTCAGCCCCGCGCCGACCGTGAGGTAGGCGCGCTCGCCGTCCTCGGTGACCCGGCCGAACTCCATCCACGTGTACCCGAGCCGCTCGTCGTAGCGGCCGCCGAGCAGCAGGTTCCACTCCATCCGCTTGCCGCGGTCGCCGTCCGGCTCGACCCGGCTGGGCGTCAGGTCGCCGTCCAGCAGGAACGGCAGCGTCAGCGCCAGCACCTTCGACTTGCCGGTCCCGTTGTTCCCGCGGAACAGCACGCGGCCGTCGCGGAACCAGAACTCCTGCTGGTCGTAGTAGAAGAGGTCCACCAGCCCGGTGCGCAGCGGCTGCCAGCGAGCGGTGCCCGCCACCGGCAGCCGCCCGTCCGGTCGCGTCTCGGTGGGACCTGCGGTCATGGGGTGTCCCTAAGAATTGAGGCGGTCCCGGAGGACCGGGTGTGGCTGATGGGTTGGTTGCCGTTGGCATGGCTTCGAAGGAATGGCCGCCCGGTCCTCCAGGACGCTCCGACCGCTGATTGAGAGCTGCGGACATCGCTGGTTAGGGACCTGGTGGCGGAGTGCTCCGTGGACCACGACACTGCTGGTCACGGCGGAACGGAGCAGGACGCTTGAGCGAGCCGGGAACACGGATCTGGGTCGGTGTCGACGTCGGCGAGGGCCACCACTGGGCGGTCGCCCTCGACGACGAGGGCGCCAAGGTGCTCTCCCGCAAGGTCGTCAACGACGAGGCCGCGATCCTGGAGACGATCGCCGCCGTCGCCGAGCTGGCCGAACAGGCGGTGTGGGCGGTCGACATCTCCGGCAAGGCCGCCACGCTGCTGCTGGCGCTGCTGGTCGCCCACGGCCAGGAGGTCGTCTACGTGCCCGGCCGCACCGTCAACCGGATGGCCGGGGCCTACCGCGGCGAGGGCAAGACCGACTGTGAGGATCATGGTCGTGGCGTCCTCTTGCCGGTCTGACTCAAAGACCGATCGGCTTCGTGCCTGCTTGGCGACACGTCGACCGGTGAGGGGGCGCCGCCTGGTGCCGTCGGCCGGGTCCGCCTGATCAACCGGCTGCGCGACCTGCTGCTGGGCATCTGCCCCGCTCTGGAGCGGGCCTTCGACTACTCGGCCGCCAAGGGCCCGGTGGTCATGCTGACCGAGTACCAGACCCCGGCCGCGCTGCGCCGCATCGGCGCCCGGCGGCTGACGACCTGGCTGGAGCGCCGCAAGGTGCGCGGCGCCGACCAGGTCGCCGCCAAGGCCATCGCGGCCGCCGAGTCCCAGCACACCACCCTGCCCGGCGAGAAACGAGCCGCAGCGCTGGTGCGGGACCTGGCGCACCGGCTGCTGGAGCTGGACGCCCAGATCAAGGACGTCGACGGCCAGATCCGCGACACCTTCCGCGCCGGCCCGCGCGCCGCCATCATCGAGTCCATGCCGGGCATGGGCCCGATCTTGGGCGCCGAGTTCATCGCGATCATCGGTGACCTGTCCGGCTACGTCGGCGCCGGGCGCCCGGCCGCGCACGCCGGGCTGGCGCCGGTCCCGCGCGACTCGGGCCGCCGCACCGACAACCTGCATCGCCCGAAGAACTACAACCGCAGGCTGCGGCACATCTTCTACATGGCCGCCCAGACCGCGATGATGCGCCCCGGGCCATCGCGCGACTACTACCTGCGCAAACGCTCCGAAGGACTGAGACACACCCAGGCGATCATGGCGCTGGCCCGCCGCCGCGTCGATGTGCTGTGGGCGATGCTGCGTGACAACCGGACGTTCACCCCCGCCCAGCCGATCACGCAGGCGGCTTGACTTGATCATTGAGATTCCTTCTCTTCACCGACGATGGTGGGCGCGGCGTACCCGAACCTGGCCAGCGCAGGGAGCGCCGTGACGTGGCCGTTCTCCATCCGGACGAGGCCGAGCGAGGCCAGCCGCTCCAGGGCGTGCGCGGTCAGGGCGCGCTCGGCACCGGGGTCGCGGGCGCTCTTGCGCCAGTGCGCGGAATGCTCGGCGATCAAGGTGGCCATGTGCTGCTCGGCCGCCGTGACCGGGACCGTTCCCGTCCGGTCGCGCAGGTGCCCGGACAGGTACTCCGCCAGCAGCAGCGTGGCATGGCCCTCCGTGCCCTCCTCTGGCATCCCGAAGTCGGTGGCCTCCCGCGTCGGGTCGATCAGCGCGATGCCCTCGGCACGGACCTCCGCCAGGAACCCGGTGCCCTCCACCAGCCGCTTCAGCAGCGGCCCGCGCTGCGTGTCGAGGTACGCGCGCTGCTCGGCGGTCAGATCGGCGTAGTACAGGACAGGGTCGTCCAGCAGCCGCCGGGCGATGGCATGGCGGATCTCCCGGTTGCGGCCGTCCTGGGTGTCGGGCACCAGATCCTCGGCGACCGCGGCGAGCCGGGCGTCATGCCCGTCCGCGTCCACCAGCGAAGGCCCGCGCCGAGCCGACAGCAGCACCGCCAGGACGCGCCGGTCCACGTCGTACAGCGCGTCGCCCCTGCGGTTGACGAACGCCTGCTCGTCCCCGGCCACCTTGACCAGCACCCCCAAGGACAGCAGCAGCTGCGCGACCGCCACCAGGTCTCCGCGCTCGTCCCGGTCCTGCATGGTGAAGGCGATCCCGGCGCGGACGATCTCCTCGTCCGCGGCGAACGCGACCACCCGGTCCACCAGCCAGCCGAGCGTAACCTGGGATTCGGCGCGGTCGAGCGCGGCCATCGCCAGGCACGCCAGTACGTAGCGGCGGCGGCTGAACGGCTCCCGAGCCCGCGCCCCGCCGTCCCGGACGCGCGCGGGACGGCTCCCGTCCGACAGGTCGCCCGGCACCTTGCGCAGCCGCGCGACACCCGCGTCGGCGTGCAGGGACCAGCCGGCTTCCCGTGCGAACCACTGCGCGAGATGCGCGGCGTGCCGGCGGACCAGCGCGTACCCGGCGTCGCGCGGGGTGAGCAGCGGCCGGTGCAGCAGCGCCCGGACGGCGCGCCGCCGCTCCTCATCCCGCTGCTCCTCCAGGACGTCCCGCAGGTCACCGCTCATTGTGTGTTCCACGCTCGCTTCCGGGGCGCCTCTCGGCACCGCGTGTGAGCCCCGGCCAACCGACCCCGCAGACCGCCTCGGCCCTCCAGCTCCCTCATGCCACCCGGTCCGGTGCGGTCAGATCGACGATCGTGATCTCGTGGTCGGGGCCGCGCAGCACGCCGTCCTCGGTCGCCACCTCCGCCAGCCCGCCGACCGGTTCCAGCGTGACGGCCAGCGCGCCGTCGGACGTGCGGGTGCGGATCACGCCATCCGGGCCGGGGGGTCCGGCCGCGAGCGCGTCCCCGAGCAGCCGCAGGAACAGCGCGAACTCCTGCCGGTCCAGGACGTGCAGGTCGCTGAGCCGGGTGGGCCTCCCGGTGGCGAGCCGGGCGCGGGCCGCCTCGGTCTGCGCCCGCTCCGCGGCCACCTCCGCCTCCAGCGCCTCGCGTTCGGCCGTCCGGTCGCGGACCTTGCGCGGCGCGCCGCGCTTGGCGTAGTGGCCGGACGCGCGCAGCCGCGCCGACACCTCCACCTGCGGGGACTCCCTCCAGCTCGTCGCCGCGGGCACGTCGGCGGGTTCCGTCCCGTGGTCGGCGGTGAGGTGCCGCGCGGTGGCCAGCCCGAACGCCGCCCGCCACAGCCGGTGCGCGTCCCGCTCGGTGGGTGCCTGCGCGAACCAGCGGGCCAGCGCGCGGAAGTCGGCGGACCGGTCGCTGCGTCCCGCGCGGCGTTCCTGCAGCACGCTGATGGTGGCCAGCAGGTCGGGGATGGCCTTGCGGGCGCGGGTGCGCAGCAGGTCGGCCTGGCAGGGGTGGCCGCGGTCGCCGACGAACCACGACCACAACCCCGACCAGCGCCCCTCCCACATCGCGAGCTTCTCCGCCGTCGCGGTGTCCAGCACGTCGGCCCCGTCACCGGACGGGGGCCCGTCCGGGACCGTGTCGGCGGCCTCCCGGCGCGCGGCGGTGGCCAGCAGTTCCGCTACGCGGCCATCCGGCAGCGCCCGCAGCGTGGTCGCGATGTCGTGGTGCTTGATGACCAGCTCGGACACGAAGCGCTCGAGGTAGGCGATGAGCCGGTCCTTGTAGGCCAGGAACGCGTCCTCCTCGACGTCCTGCAGGTCGATGGTGCGCTGCAACCCGCTCATGAACGCGCTCGCGTTCGCCGCCAGGCTGTCCAGCCGGCTCACCAGCTCAAGCAGCAGGTTGTGGACGACCGCCGGATCGGGTCGGGCGGGCAGGTCCAGCAGGGCACGCAGCCGCACCCGGATGTCCTCTAGCGCCACCGACTGCAGCTCACCGCGCCGCCCGATCTCTTCCTCGTAGACCTCCAGGGCGCGTTCGGCCGCCTCGCCCGCCCGGCTGAGCTGGTAGAGGTACCGGGCCCTGTAGAAGTCCTCGACGGTGGTGACACGGCTGGTATCGGGATCGGCGCGCAGGTTCCCCCAGTCGGCCAGGCTGCTCAGCGCGTTGTCGACGGCCTCCTGCGTGAGCGCCTCGCCGCCGTCCCGGCGCAGTGCCTCGGCGACGTCCTCAGGACGCAGATGCACCACGAACCGGCGCTTGCTCGCCACGAAGACCCGCATCACCCGGCGGTACACGCCGGCCAGCGGCGCGTCGAGATGCGCGAACGGCCTCGGAGTCTGCTGCTCCATTGTCCCCCTGGGAGCATGGCAACCCACTGTGGGTGGTCACAGCGTAACGCCGGAGGAAACGTCCCGAGCCGGAAAAGGGGTAATCCCGCCCCGGAACCGTGCCTGGATCGAGGCGTCGCTACGCCGTTGGCCCGGCGCCTGAGATGAAGGCCACGCTCTACCACGGCCGCCGGAGACCGTGATCGTGTCGGGTTGCTGGCTGATCGAACATCCTGTCGATCTATTGTGGCCGATCTTCGGGCGGCCCCACGGACATGTGGGCTCTCCCAGGTGCCGGGACCCCCTGGGACGACAGAACCGCCCATGACTTTGCGTTCCAGGACGTCAGAGGCGATTTTTGTGAGCGGTGGTGGTGGGATTCGAACCCACGGAAGGTTGCCCTTCACACGCTTTCGAGGCGTGCGCCCTCGTCCACTAGGCGACACCACCGCGGGGAAGCCTACCCGACTCGGCGGCGCGCGAAGAACTCGGCGAGGAGGGAGCCGCACTCGTCCGGCAGGACTTCGGCGATGACCTCGGGACGGTGGTTGAGGCGGCGGTCGCGGACGACGTCCCAGAGGGAGCCGACGGCACCGGCCTTCGGGTCGGCGGCCCCGTACACGACGCGTTCCACGCGTGCCTGGACGGCCGCGCCCGCGCACATGGTGCACGGCTCCAGGGTGACCACCAGGGTGCAGCCGGTCAGCCGCCAGGTGCCGAGGGACGACGACGCGGCGCGCAGCGCGACGATCTCCGCGTGACCGGTCGGGTCGGCGGTTCGCTCGCGGTCGTTGTGGCCGCAGCCGATCACCGTGCCGGACGCGTCCAGGACGACGGCGCCGACCGGCACGTCCCCTGCGTCGCCGGCGCGGCGCGCCTCGGCCAGCGCCAGCCGCATCGGCGCCGCGTACTCGGCCTCGGGCCCGGGTGCCGGCGGGGCGTCCGGGCTTCCGGGCGTCCGGGGTTCAGTCACGGAGGCGGTCGAACTCCTCGCCGAACCCGGCGAGCTCGGCGACCGTGAGCAGGGCGTCCCCGGGCAGGGCGCGCTCGCCCAGCTCGGTGAGCCGCTTGGCGTCGACACCGAGGTCTTCGAGCAGCGCCGGGTCACCGCCCGGCTCGCCGTCCGGGACCTCGCCCACGAGCTGGTGGAAGAGGGAGCCCAGGCCGTCCTCGCGCACGGTGGAGATGAAGGCCAGCGGCTCGCTCTCCCCGTCCAGGCGCAGCACCGCGAACCAGTCGTCGTCCTGCTCGATCAGCAGCACGACGGGGTCGCCGTAGGACTCCACGGCCGCCTCGCGCATCAGGTTGGCGATGTCGTCGACGCCCTCGGCCTCGGTGAGCACGGCCTCGGTCCCCACCCAGCCCTGCTGGGTCTGCGCGAAGACTGCGGCGAAAGTGGACACCCACTCATTGTGGCGCACAAGAATGCGCCGGTCACACCCCTTCCACCGGCCTGTCCGCCGCCACCGCCCCGCACGGAACGGGATCAGGGCGGCACGGGGGACGAGCCGGTCGCCGGCGCGGCGCCCCCCGGACGCCGGGAGCCGGGGTGGGACGGACGGGTCAGGTGATGGCGTCCAGGGCACGCTCGAAGGCGGGGGCGAAGCCGATGCGGCCGGCGATGCTCAGGAGCATCTCGTCCGGGTAGAGCTCCAGGTCACCGGAGATCGCGCCCAGCTCCATCTCGTCCAGGCCCAGGTCGGCGAAGATCGACATGTCGCCCACCGGGAGGACCTGGTCCAGTTCCTCATCCTCAGGGATCGGGATGTCCAGGCGTTCCAGCACCTGCCCGGCCAGCGGCCAGTCCACCGAGGCGGTGACGTCGGAGAGGAAGATCATCACCTCGTCGCCGAGCAGCCTGATCGCCACGAAGAAGTCGTCGCCCACCGACACCAGCCCGATCGTCCCACCCAGGCTCGGCTGCTGCCGCAGGGCATGGATGAGCCCGTCCAGATCCTCGGTCAGCGCGACCGGAAGGACCTCGGCCTCCCAGCGTTCGTCCTCCCGGTACACCACGACCGCGAAGTCCGTCGCGTCCACATCCGTCATTTCCACCCCACCGGCGCCGTTCCTGCCAGGGCATGGTCGCAGATGCGGCACGCCCTCGTGTCCCCCACCGCCAAACTGGGAGCCCTGACCCTCCGTGAGGGGACGAGACAGCGTCGGCGGCGCCCAGCAATCTACGCGATCGTGTTCAATGCAGGCGGAACGTCCGGCGGCGCAGTGCCGCGTGGATCCGTGCGCGGCGCGAACGGTGAGGGGTCACCCGCTGCCGCAGTTCCCGTGCCTCCGCCAGTTCGCGCAAGAAGATGGCGCGGCGGCGCAGGCGGTCGCGGACCTCCTCGGGCGTCACGGCGTCCAGGCGCGTCCCGGTGTCCTGGTCGTGCCGGTCGTCCCTGTCGTTCGGAACGGCGAGGCCGTAAGGGGTGCCGGCCGGGACCTCCGGGCATCCGGCGGTCTCGGCGCCCGCGCCGGACGTGGCCTGTGCGTCCGCGGTCGCGGGACGGGGCGTCGTGGCGTCCGGGAGACCCGCCCCGCCGGGCGTCGCCTTCGACGTCCCTCTGGGCGGCGTCTTCGTCCGAGGCGCGGTGGCCTTCGCGCGCGCTCCGGTGACCTCCAGGAAGGCGTCATCGGCCGACGCGGCGCGTCTCGGCTGCTGGTCGCGATCTCGGGTCATAACGGCATCGTGCCCCGCTCGAGGTGCTCCTATCCTTCCCCCTCGACTGTACGAGGAGTAGGCAAACCCCTCACAACCGGTCATCTTCCATCACCGGGCGGAACCGAAACCGCGGCTTCCTCCCGGTCGCCCCGGACCGTGCCATGTGGGACGTCCGGCTCCCATGGCACGCAGGTACGGTGTGCGCATGCAGACCCTCGCTGTCGACCACCCGCTCGTCGCGCACAAGCTCACCACGCTGCGGGACGTGAACACCGACTCCCCCACGTTCCGCCGCCTGGCCGACGAACTGGTCACGCTGCTGGCCTACGAGGCCACCCGCGATGTCCGGGTCGCGGAGGCCACCGTCCAGACGCCGCTGTCCCCCGCCAAGGGCGTGCAACTGGCCAGCCCCAAGCCGCTCGTCGTGCCGATCCTGCGCGCCGGGCTCGGAATGCTCGACGGGATGGCCCGGCTGCTGCCCATGGCCGAGGTCGGGTTCCTCGGGATGATCAGGGACGAGGGCACGCTCCAGGCCCAGACGTACGCCACGCGGCTGCCGGAGGACCTGTCCGGGCGGCAGTGCTACGTCCTGGACCCGATGCTCGCCACCGGCGGCACCCTCGCCGCCGCGATCAGGCTGCTGTTCGAGCGCGGCGCGGACGACGTCACGGCGATCTGCCTGCTGGCCGCCCCGGAAGGGCTGACCTACCTGGAGAAGGCGTTCGAGGGCACGCGGGCGCCGATCAGGGTGGTCACGGCCGCGATCGACGATCGCCTCAACGACCAGGGCTTCATCATGCCGGGCCTCGGCGACGCGGGGGACCGCCTCTACGGCGTCGTCTGACCCGGCGGCCACCGGCTTCGCTATCTCCGGAATCCCGTGGATCGGCCGCTCCCGTGGATCTCTTCGTATCCCTCCTGTTTCCCTCCGGTATCTCCGACCTGTGACCGGCGTCGGTGTGGGCGGTACTTCTTTGACTCGGCCAAAGCTCGGTCACGGCCCGTCGCCTCCATATGCGCGCTTTGCTTTGCTCTGCGTCACTCCCGCCCTGGGATGAAAAGCCGGATCCGTTGCGCACACCAAGGGGCGGTACGCGCGTTCCCACAGAAATGCCTAGACGAGGTGCAGCCACCGTAAGGCCACCCAGAGGGCGCGATGTTCGCTGATGGGTCACCGTGGGTAATAGACAGCTACGGAACGTCAGCGATCGTTACCTCCGCCGTCCCGGCACAGGGGACCGCACGGGACCGGACGGCGTGAGCGAGCTCGAGGATGCGTGATGGCTCACCAAGGGGACAGCGAGTTGCCCGGGTACGAGGCGGTCGGCGACCGCCTCACCGAGGAATTCGCCGCGGTGCACGCCGCCGAGACCGTGGCGCGTTGCGTCGCCGCGGCACGCCACGGGGCGCAGGAGGTCACCGGGGGCGCGCCACCCGATCTGGTGGAACGGATCGCCCGCAAGCATCTGCAGGTCCTGGCGATCGTGGCGGCGGAGAAGCGGCGCCACGCGTCCCGTCCGTCCCGGGGAACCCCGCAGTAGCACGCGCGGGGGTACGGGAAGCGAGGCGGGAACGGAGCGCGGCGCGACGCGGGAGTGGCGGCGCGCCCAGGCAGGCGGGCCACAACCTCGGATAGGCAGGCGGCGCACGCCTAGGAACAGCCGGAGCACGCCTGGGGCAGGCGGCGCACGCCTTACTCGTGCACAGTCTTACTTTGCGGCCATTCGGGGCTGTGCGAAACTGATCTGGGGTCTGTGGGTCATCGTGCTCCGGGAGGCGAATCTTGCCCGCCAAGAAATACCTCACGTGGGCTGCCGCGGCCTTCGTGGCGTTCTACGTGGTCACCCAGCCCGACGGGGCGGCACGCTCGGTGCAGGGCGCGGCCGACGGGCTCGCCTCGGTCGCCGGTTCCCTCGCCACCTTCGTCAACGCGCTGGCTTGAGGTGCTGCCATGAGGCTCGTGACCCCCGGAGACTCCGCCCCCGCGTCGGTGAACAAGTACCTCCTCCCGCACGAGACCCAGGTGATCACCGTGCGGCGGCACCCGGCCGTGCTGATGATGCCGGTGGGCCTGGTGCTGGCCGGCCTGATCGTCGCCGGGGTCGTGAGCAACACCGTGACCTCCGTCACCTGGATCTGGTGGGGCTGGCTGATCCTGCTCGCCTGGTTCGTGTGGCGGGTGGCCGAGTGGTCGGTCGACTACTTCGTGATCACCAACCAGCGGATGCTGCTGACCACGGGACTGATCACCCGCAAGGTCGCGATGATGCCGCTGGCGAAGGTCACCGACATGAGCTTCCGCCGCACCATCGCGGGACGGATGCTCGGCTACGGCGACTTCGTCCTTGAGTCGGCCGGTCAGGACCAGGCCCTCGACACGGTCGACTTCCTCCCGTACCCCGAGCAGCTCTACCTCGAGGTCTGCGAGATGATCTTCCCCAACAAGAACCCGTCGGACGACTGAGCACCCGCGTGACCTCCGTACCGGAAGCCGGGCGGAGCACCCGGGGGACCGGGATGCCGGCGGGGCGGTGAGGCCCCGCCTACCGGAGTGGTGACCGGCAATGGGAGCGGAACGCCGAATCAAGGGAGAATCCGGGGCATCGCCGACCGAACGGCATATGACCGGCTACGGTAAGAACAGATCTCCCGGGCGCGTGGCGTCCCTCCGCAACGCGCGGCCCCCCGCGCGGGACGGGTCACCACCGAGCGACATGGGACGAAGCCGCCCGGTGATCTATGTTGTTCCGCTTCATTACTTGCGATGTGTGTTAACCCGCAATGTGCAATCATGTCGGCACCCCAGTCGCCTGATTACTTCCGCTAAGTGAGTCCACATGCCGGGTCCAGGCAACGTCGGCGAACGTGTCCGCAACCTGCGGCTGACCAGACGCTTGTCGCAGGCACAGCTCGCCGGCCATGACCTCTCCGACAGCTATATCTCCCTGATCGAGTCCGGGAAGCGGACGCCCACGCCGACCGTGCTGCGCATGCTGGCCGAACGGCTCGGCTGCACGCCCGAATACCTGGCCGAGGGCGTCGAACCGGAGCAGCGCGCCCATCTGGAGGTCAGGGAGCGGCACGCGCACCTGGCCCTGCTCGCCGGTGACCCGGCCGCGGCCGACAGCGGCTTCGCGGACGTCATCGCGCGCAGCGACGACCAGGAGCTGACGTCCAGGGCCCGATGGGGGCGTGCCCGCGCCCTTGAGGAGCTCGGCCGTACCGAGGCGGCCATCGCGCTGTTCGAGGAACTGCGCGAGCAGGCCGAACGTGACCCGGGACGGGCGAGCTGGCTGCCCGCGGTCATCGCGCTGGCCCGCTGCTACCACGCCGTCGGCGACCTGGGCCAGGCGGTCGCCCTGGGCGAGCGCGCGCTGGCCCGCCTGCGCCATCTCGGGCTCACCGTGGGCCAGGAGTACATCGAGGTGGGGCGGATTCTCCTCCTCGCCTATGTGGACCGCTCCGAACCCGTCCGGGCGCATGAGATCGGCAGGCGGCTGCTCGCCTCCCCGCCCTCGGAGGACTCGCCGGAGACGACCGGTGGGGTCGGCACGGAGGAGGCGCAGGAGAGCGGGGCGGTTCCTGACGACTTCGAGGAGACCGACGAGACCACGGCCGGTTACCAGAGGGCCAGCTCGAAGGCGTTGTCGGAAGGCGCGGTCGGGGACGCCCTGTATTTCGCCGAACAGGCATTGGCGGCGTATGCGGGTGTGACGGCCGCGCTTGCACGCGCGCGCCTCAACCTGGCGGGGGCCAAGGCCCTGCTGCGCGGCGTGGCGCCGTTCTCGAATGAACTGGACGTCACCAAGGCGGCGGTGCCCGATGTGCTGCCCGCGACCGCTCCAGGCATCGGGACAGGTCTGTTCGAGGGCGGCGAGGTCGGCTCTGCCGTTCCGGGACGTCCCTCCGGGCCGCCCGGGTGGCAGCAGGACGCGGCGGCACGCAGGCAGGCGGCGGAGGAAGCGCTCGAACTGTTGGAGGACACGTCCCTCCTGGAGGGCGCCGAGGCCACGGAACGCACCATCGAGAAGGCACGTGCCCTGGTGCTCATCGGCCGTCCCGAACAGGCCATCGCCATACTGGAGGACTTCCTCGACACGGGGCTCGTCCTGGCCGCGCCGTCGTTGGCCGAGGCGACCCTCCCCTCGCATACGGGTGGCGATCTCAGCCCCAGGTTGCGGAAGTCCACTCAGGCACGGATGGTTCTCGCGCGCGCCCGGCTCGTGCAGCGGGACCGTACGGCGGCCCTCGTCGTGCTGCGTACTGCCGCCGAGCAGTTGGACGGGCTGCGCGCGGGACGTCAGATCGCGCAGTTGTTCAGGGAACTCGGCGAACTGTTCGAGCTGGCGGGAGACACGAAGGGCGCCACCAGCGCGTACCGGCGCTCGCTGGAGGCGGCGGGGCTGCGCCCGGCACGCTCGCGCGCCGGGGACCGTGACCTGGGACGCGTCCACCCCTGACCCGCGGCCCTGGCCGTAGGCGGTGATCTGCCGGGGCATCGCGGTAGATGTCCTAACATGGAGACATGGGATGATTGGCTGAATCCGTCCTTGCGCGGGCGGCCGATGGTCCTTGGTCAGGGGACAGTGCCGATCGAGGGGGAATCGTGACGCTGCGCACGGCCCGGCGTTCCTCGCTGGTGGACCAGGTGATCGACCAGCTCAGGGAGGAGATCGCGACCGGGGTGTGGCCGGTCGGGGCAAAGATCCCTCCCGAGCCGGCGCTGACCCGGAGCCTGGGGGTGGGGCGGAACACCGTCCGCGAGGCGATCCGCGCGCTGACCCATGCCGGGCTGCTCGAATGCCGTCAAGGCGACGGCACGTACGTGCGGGCGACCAGCGAACTGTCCGGAGCGGTCCGGCGGCGGCTCGCGACCGCGGAACTGATCGAGATCCTTGAGGTGCGGCGCGGGCTGGAGGTCGAGGCCGCCCGGCTCGCCGCCGCCCGGCGTACCGACAACGACATCGAGGCGATCGACGCGGCGCTGAAGCGCCGGGAGGTCGCCCACGCGGCCGCGGACCACGGTGAGTACGTCGAGGCCGACCTGGCGTTCCACACCGCTGTCGTGGAGGCCACGCACAATCGGGTGCTCACCGACCTCTACCACGACTTCGGCTCGGCGCTGCGCGCGAGCATCGGAACCGCCGGGATCCTGCTCCGCCATGCCGACATCCCCCACGGGCCCATCGCCGCGGCGATCAAGGCCGGTGACGCGGAGGCCGCGGCCGAGGCCACCCATGCCTGCCTGGGCGAGATCCTGCGTTCGACCGAGGAACACGCCCTGGACCGTTCCGATGGCGCCGGGGCCGCCGAGATCTCGGCTCCCGCATGACCCGTTCCGACAACCGATCTCCCGCCTGAGAGCGTCCCGCTCCGGCATGCCCGGTGAGGCGTGCCTCTGGGCCTCCTGCCTTCTGGGCGGCCCGGTCGTCTCCGGCTTCCGTTCACAAGGTGCTCAGCGCATATGACTTCCTCCCCGACGCCCACGACGCCCACGACGGCTCCGGCGCTCTCCCGGACCGGCGCCCTCTGGATGCTGGCCGGTCTGCTGCTGCTCACGATCAACCTGCGGGCCGCCATCACCGGTGTCACACCGATGCTCGGCGATCTCCAGGAGACGTTCGGGCTCACCGGTGTGGAGGTGAGCGTCCTCACCACCCTTCCGGTGCTGTGCCTGGGCGCGTTCGCCTCGCTCGCGCCCGTGCTGGCGCGGCGGTACGCCACCGAGCCGATCGTCGCCGCCGCACTGGTGATGATCACTGTGGGGGTCGTGCTGCGGATCGTCCCGTCGCCGCCGGCGCTGTTCGGCGGCACCGTCCTGGCGGGCGCGGGCATCGCGATGGGCAACGTGCTGCTGCCCGCCGTGATCAAGCGTTTCTTCCCCCGGCGCGTCGGCTCGCTCAACGGGGCGGCGATGATGCTGATGGCGACCAGCGGCGCGGTCGCCGCCGGGCTCGCCGTCCCGCTGGACGACGCCGCCGGATGGCGGGTCGCCCTGGCCATCTGGGCGGTCCCGTCGGCGTTCGCGGCGCTGCTGTGGGGGCCGCCGGCCCTGCGCGCCATGCGTGGTGACGGCTGGGCGGCTCCCGGGCCCCGCGAGCGGGACGCGGCCGTCCACGACCACGGATCGCTGCTGCGCTCACCGCTGGCCTGGTACGTGACCGCCTTCATGGGCCTGGCCTCGCTGATGTTCTACGTGCTGATGTCCTGGCTGCCCGAGATCATGCGTGACCACGGGCAACCGCCGGCCGTCGCCGGGTCCATGGTGTCCTTCATGATGATCATCGGTATTCCGCTGGGCTACGTGGCGCCGGTCGTCGCCGCCCGCATGCGCGACCAGCGTCCCCTGGTCATCGCCATCGGTGCCGTCATGGTGGTGGGACTGACCGGCCTGCTGCTCGCCCCCGGCCCCGACTGGGTGTGGGTGACGATCCTCGGGCTGGGCACCGGCTCGGCGTTCCCCCTCGGCTTCACCCTGCTGAGCCTGCGGTCACCGAGCCCGTCGGTCGCGGCACGGCTGTCCGGGATGTCCCAGACGGGGGGTTACATCTTCGCGAGTTTCGGGCCGCTGGCCTTCGGCGTCCTGCACAGCGCCACCGGAGGCTGGGACCTCTCGCTGATCCTGCTGCTCATCCTGGTCGTCCCGGAAGTGGTGATAGGTCTCCTCGCGGCACGGCCCGGGTTCGTGCGGACGCTCCCGTCCCGTCCTGAACGGCTGCTGGAACGCGATGAGAAGGACCAGGACGCCCGCGCGGCCGTCCCCTCAGGAGGTTCACCCGCTCCGCCCCGTTAGGGGTTCAGCGCGTCCATGTCCAGGACCCGGGCATGAAGGACGAGCCGCTGGTGCAAGGCCGCACGGAGAGCCCGGTGCAGGCCGTCCTCAAGGTAGAGCTCACCCCGCCACTGCACGACGTGCGGGAACAGATCCCCGTAGAAGGTGGAGTCCTTGGACAGCAGGGAGCCCAGGTCAAGCTCCCGTTTCGTGCTCACGAGCTGGTCCAGCCGGACCTGCCGCGGCGGGATCTTGGCCCAGTCGCGAGACGACAGACCATGCTCGGGATAGGGACGCCCCTCACCCACCGCCTTAAAGATCACCCCCTGAGTCTACGGCGTCGGATGAGGGCAGAGAAGGACACGTAACAGATCGTGTCATCCAACCGCCCCTATGTAGTCAAAACCCAGACCCCGACCAAGGCCCGCGGCCGACCGGAGCGGTCGCGCGGACCCGGTCTCACGCTGTGGGTAGCCGGGAGCGAGCAATCCTCGGAAGGCCCAGATGACACCCTTTACAGCCGGGGCTGTAGACGGTGCGGTTACCGGCCTAGCGCCTCGTCCGTCCACGTCCCTCTGAGGCAAGCGGCTCATCACAGAACAGGACCCCCGTGTGTGTGCGGGGGTCCTGTTGGTCCGGCTTGGGCACCCTTTACAGATCCAGTTCTCCGGACCTGATCTGGGAGATGAGATCCGCGAAGGACGCGAGGGGTAGGGACACGTGTCCTGCGTCCGGTGCCTTGCTGTCTCGGATGCCGATGTTGCATGCAAGCTTCGCAACTTCAACGCAAGCCGTGTTGTCTGATGTAGCGCTACGGCTCGACTTCCGCCACTCCGTCATTGGTACATCTCCAGAGCTCGTTTGATCATCGCACGTGATGCTGCGGTGGTCGAGGCGACATGACCGATACGGTCGTACCTTACTTCGAAGGCTTGGACGTCCGCAGGATCGATCACGAGGCCGCCCCCTTGCGGAGCATCGGTGTATGCAAGGTCCCTGGCGTCCACCGTGAGTAGCTCAAGCATGCCGTCATACCCGACATGAACCCCGGCATCCTTCTCCACTACACGCACGTTGACGTGCGGAAGTTCTCCCATTTCCAGCAGGTAGGCCAGTTGATCGCGCATGATCTCAGGTGAGCCGACGGGTTGCTCCAAGGCGACCCAGTTGAGGATGGCGGAGACCTCCGGTGGGCGCTGTCTGTTGAACACCGCTGCCTGTCGAGCGAGGCGCGTCTCAACGCCTGCATCGAGATCGCCAACGAGTCCGACCGAGAACACGGCGCGGGCATAGGCCGGAGTTTGGAGAAGTCCGGGAACGAGACCGATCTCCCATAGTCGTAGACGTGTTGCACGTGCCTCCTGCTCTGCCAGGTCACCTAGTCGCCACTCGTCGCTTTTGCGCTCTTTCGCGAACTTAACTAGCCGAGTGAACAGGTGGTCTAGGTCCCATTCGCGGTCGATGATCTCGGCATGGTCCCGCTGCATCGGGATCGTGCCGGACTCGATGCGTGAAACAATTGAACGATCACGGTCGATGAGCCTCGCGAGCTGGGCACCCGACATCCTCCGCGCACGGCGGTGTCTGCGCAGTTGAAGCGCTATGAAGTCCCACATCGACCTGTCAGGATCCAGTGACTCTTGGCCGTTCACGCATCACGCTCCGTCCGTTGCATTTGGTGCATGAACGTAGCGAAGGTACTGCACTCAGGGCCAGTCTGTGGGATAGACAACCGACAAGGGGAGGAACTTATGACCCCAAGGAACGAGCCTTCGCGATGGGGCTACGGCCAAATAAGAATGATCACTTTGCGTCTGCTGCGGCGACCGGTGATCCGGTACCTGGATTTGGCTAGCGAAGAGGCGTACGACCGGGCCAAGACATGGCCACGTGGCCACCCCTTCGGGGAAACCTTGCGCGCTGACGCCTGCAAGTACGACGACGCGATCTCCTCGTTGGTGATCACGCCGCCGTCGCGGTGGTAAGTCCATTGGCCGCTTGCCCTCTCGCCTCGTGCGTGCTCGCGGCCCGGAACCTTGAGGGAAGAGGAGACAGTGAAGGCAACCATGGTCCCCGCACTGGATTGCACGGCGTGGCCGGTGCGCACGCTTCCCTCCTCGTGGCGCATGCTCATGGGCTCATGGCTGACGAAGACGCACGTCCCCGGCCCGGTAGTGGAGGACGTGCAGTTGGCAGCAAGCGAGTTGATCACGAACGCGTGTCAGCACGCCCCCGCCGGCACGAAGGTCAGGCTTCGGATCCGGGCCGGTGCCGGGTGGGTGGGGTTGGGGGTGTGGGACGCGTCCCCTCAAGTCCCCAAGGCAAAGCCTGACCCGCTCGTGGCACTGGCGGACGGCGACAACCTGGACGCCGTACTTGCCGTACTCTCCGCCGACGACGTGGAGCACGGACGCGGCCTTGCCATCGTCAACCAGGTGGCCCGGGACTTCACAGTCGTTCGTACGACCCCGGGCAAGTGGGTGCGCGTTCTGGTCACCTTTTGATCTCCCCACGTGGTCTGACGCGCAGCCTGGCGGCCATCGCCTGGGACGGGTTCGGTTCGCACGCCGACCGTGTCGTGCGAAGCGACGTTGAGGGCAAGGGTGCAGGAGTCCCGCCGGGGATGGCCGACCCTGGCGCTGGGTGGCGCAGGAGGGCACGGGCCTCGGAAAGGGCAACTGAGATCAAGACCGAGACCAAAGCTGTGAGGTCGGCACCCGCAGGTGGGTGCCGACCTCTACGTGTTCGGCCTGGTGAGGCGTGGCGGAGGATGCGAGATTCGAACTCGCGAGGGGTTGCCCCCAACACGCTTTCCAAGCGTGCGCCCTAGGCCACTAGGCGAATCCTCCACAGGAGAGCCTACCGGTTCGCGGGCACTGAACGGACATCAATAACGGCGTCCAGCGGGATCGGCCCGTAGATGTGCGGGAACAGCTCGCCTTCGGCGTCGGCCGCCCGTTCGTACCGTACAGGGGTGCCCAGCTTGGCGGTGTCGATGACCAGCAGGACGAGGTCGGCCGGGTCGATGCCGCCGTAGAAGCGGGACAGGACGCCCCTCACCTGGGCGAGGTCCTTCGAGCAGTGAATGAAGCCCTCTTCGTCCAGCGTCCGGCCTAAGGTTGACATGGTGTACGACACACCAAGGTCGCGAGCCGATTCCCAGCGGTGGCGTTCGGCGATGTGGAGCAAGGTCTCCTGCGGTGCCGGGGCTCGGGAGACGGTCATGGCGCCGGAGCCTAGCGGGAGGCGGTTCGTACCGTGCTAACGGGTGGGTTGGATGCCATAGACTCGGGGCAGACCCCTCGCACGGCGTCACCCTGTGAACCTCCCCAGGGCCGGAAGGCAGCAAGGATAAGCAGGCTCTGGCGGGTGTGCGGGGGGTCCTTTCGCTTGACGCTCTGCTTCTCGAGGAGGGCGGACCCCCGATGAGTCTGGCTCTGTACCGCAAGTACCGGCCAGCGACGTTCGCCGAGCTCAAGGGGCAGGAACACGTCGCCGAACCCCTGCAGCAGGCGTTGCGGAACGGCCGGATCAACCACGCCTACCTCTTCAGCGGCCCCCGCGGATGCGGGAAGACCTCCAGCGCGCGGATTCTGGCCCGTTCCCTCAACTGCGAGAAGGGTCCGACTCCCGACCCTTGCGGGGTCTGTGACTCCTGCGTCGCCCTTGGCCCCACCGGCAACGGCCACATCGACGTCATCGAGATCGACGCCGCGTCCCATGGCGGTGTGGACGACGCTCGTGACCTGCGTGAACGGGCGTTCTTCGCGCCCGTGTCGGCGCGCTTCAAGGTGTACATCATCGACGAGGCGCACATGGTCACCAGGGAGGGCTTCAACGCGCTGCTGAAGCTGGTCGAAGAACCCCCACCGCATCTGAAGTTCGTCTTCGCGACCACCGAGCCCGAGAAGGTCATCGGGACGATCCGGTCGCGTACCCACCATTACCCGTTCCGGCTGATCCCGCCGGGGACGCTGCAGGAGCTGGTCGAGGAGATCCTGCGGGCCGAGGACGTACCGTACGAGGCCGCGGCGCTGCCCCTGGCGGTGCGGGCGGGCGCCGGATCGGCCCGGGACACTCTGTCGATCCTGGACCAGTTGCTGGCCGGATCGGACGAGAAGGGGATCACCTACGCGCGTGCGGTGTCGCTGCTCGGCTATACCGACTCGACCTTGCTGGACGAGGTGATCCGGGCGTTCGCCGCACGGGACGGCGGCGCGGTGTTCGCCGCGATCGACCGGGTGATCGAGAGCGGCCAGGATCCTCGCAGGTTCACCGCCGACCTGCTCGAACGAGTCCGCGATCTGGTGATCCTGTCGAACGTTCCGGAGGCCGGGACCACGGGGCTGCTGAACGTGCCGCCGGACGAACTGGAGCACATGCGCCGGCAGGCGTCCTCCATGGGCCCCGGGGAACTGACCCGCGCCGCCGACCTGCTGCACACCGGACTGACCGAGATGCGCGGAGCCACGTCACCCCGGCTGCTGCTGGAGCTGATCTGCGCCCGCATCCTGCTGCCTGCTGCGTACGAGGACGAAGCGTCCCTGTACGCCCGCCTGGACCGTCTGGAGCGTCAGGCCGCACAGGGTGGCTTCTCGGGGTTGCCTGCTGGGCAGGCCGGATTCCAGGACGAGCCGGGGGGATTCCAGGGCCAGCGGGATGCCTTCCAGGAGCAGCGGAACGCCTTCCAGGAGCAGCGGGGCGGATTCCAAGGCGCCCAGGGGAGAGGCCCTTCCGTACAGGGGGGAGCCTCTTCGGCGCAGGGGGGAGCCGCTGGCGCGTGGGCGCGTACCGACGTGGGTCAAGCGGAGTCGCGCTCTGCCGCAGGGGAACGAGCCGCCGCAGGGGAACGAGCCGCCGCAGGGGGACAAGCTGCGACAGGAGGACAACCCGCAGCCGGGGGACAAGCTTCGGTAGGGGGACAAGCCGCAGTAGGGGACCGCGGCGCCGCGCAAGCGGCGCTAAGTGGGCAGGTCTCCAGCGGCACCTCCGCAGAGGCGGCGCAAGCCTCTGGGCGCGCCTCTACGCAGGGTGGAGCAACATCTCCTCAGACTTCTGGGGAAGCAGCGCCTGCGCCCGCTGGGGGGATGGTCGGGCGTGGCTCGCAGGGGGGCGACCCCCCGCCCGCCCAGGGGGGCGACCCCAGTTTCATTGTCAAACGCCAAGCTAGGCCCGGGGAAGCCGGATCGACGTTTGTGGATAACCCTTCAGGGCAGCCCGGCCAGCCTGGGCGGTCCGGACACGCTGGGCAGCAGGGGGCTCGGGGAGGTATGGACGTCTCGGCCGTGCAGCGGCTCTGGCCGGACATCGTCGAGGCGGTCAAGCACAAGAGCAAGGTCGCCTGGATGGCGATCATGTCGGGGGTCCAGCCGGTCTCGCTCGACCACAACCTCCTCACCCTGTCGTTCGAGGCCGAGGGCGCCCGCACCAACTTCACCAACGGCGGTCGTGACGTCGTCCTCCGTGAAGTGCTCAGGGAACGCATGGGCGTTGACTGGCGGATCGAGACCGTCCTCGGCGGTGCGGCTTCCTCCGGACGCGCCGGCAGGGGCAGGCAAGGCGGCCGTCCTGGTCCGGGAGGCGGCGGGATGTCCGGCCACTCGCCCAGCGGCGGGATGCTCGGTCACTCGCCCACCGGTCATTCGCCCGGCGGCTTCGGGAGTGCATCCACACCCGCGGGCCCGCCCCCGTCGCGTCCAGAACCGTCGGCTCCCACACCTCCGGTCCCGGGACCCCCTGCCCCCTCCCCGGAGAACAGCCCCTCCGGGTTCGGCGGTGGACGATCGCACGAGCCCGACCCCGGCCCTCCCCCACCAGACGAGCCGCCACCGCCGCCCGAACCGCCACCCGCGGACGAGAGCGACGAGGTCGACCCGGAGGGGGACGCCGACGCGGACGGTTCGGAGGTCGAGGCCAGCGGCATGGCCCTCATCGAGCGCGAGCTGGGCGGCCGGATCATCCGCGAGATCGACAACTCCTGACCCGGCGCCGCTGCCCCCAAGCCCCAAGCCCGTCCCCCTTATGGAGCCCGGAGCCCGTCCCCCCTTGTGGGTCGTGCTCCGGTTCTTATGGGTCGCGCTCTGGTTCGCCGCCGGCTTCTACGGGACGTCGGTACGCGGGCGGCGCGTGTTGCCCGACCCTGCCTGGGCACTCTGGCAGTCGGCGAGCACGCACGGACGATGTCCAGCCGTCTCAGCTCGGCCACGCCCTCGCCCGCCACCCGCCGCATCGCGTTGCGCTCGCGCACGTCCGCAGCCTTGGCGACGATGCGCCGTCGCCAACGTCGGCATCTGCCCGCTCGGCCCCACACCGCCCGGCACCTTCCTGGACGCGCTGGACGCGCTGGACGCGCTGGACGCGCTGGACGCGCTGGACGCGCTGGACGCGCTGGACGTCGACCTCGTCGGAATAAGCAACGCCGACAACGTCGCCCACCCGCACCTGCCGGACGGCGCCTCCATGATCGCCACCGGGTCGGTCGCGTGGCTGGTGCAGGGCGCCGTGAACAACCCGGCGACCGGACCAAGACCACCCACGCCGGAGTCCCCTACCACGTGAGCACGCGCGAAGGCGGGCGCAACTGCTCCTCTCCCCTCAGGACGGTGCGTACGAAGTTCAAGGGGCGTTGCGTACCGGATCGGTGGGGGAACCCGTAGTCTCGGAGGACGGATGTCCGATGCCGGGCGCAACGTCGGAGACGTGGTCCTGCTGAGGGCAAGGCCCTTCGGGGGCGGGACAGAAACGGAGCACACCGTGGAACCCGGTGGTCAGTTGAACTTCCAGGACCTGATGCGCCAGGCGCAGGAGCTTCTCACCGCTCAGCAGGAGCTCGCGGAGGCCGAGGTGACCGGCACGTCCGGCGGGGGACTCGTCACCGCGACGGTCAACGGCCAGGGCGAGGTGACGGGTCTGTCGATCGATCCAAAGGCCATCGATGCCGACGACCCGGCCGAGACCGCCGAAACGCTGGCCGACCTGGTTCTGGCCGCGATCCGCGATGCCGGACGCTCCGCCGAGGAACTTCAGCGGTCCCGGATGGGCCCGCTGGCCGCGGGGCTGGGCGGTGGGCTCCCCGGAATGCCCGGCCTCGGCGACATGCTGGGCGGAGGCGGTCCAGGTGGCGGAGGCGGCTTCCCGGGCCTTCCCGGGTTCCCCGGCCTCCAAGGAATGCCCGGAGCGCCCGCGGCCGGCGCCGGCTCAGATAAGGGCGATGAGGGCAAGTCCGACGACTCGGACGATTCCGATAACGGCGGCGGACGGGCAGGGAAGCCGGGTGGTTGAGTTCATAATGGCTTGATCGCCTCAGCGTCGACCTCGCCCTCGCGGCCCCGCACGCGGGACCCGGCTCCCACCAGGCGGCTCCCATCGGGAGACGCACGGCCACGAGACGCCGCCGGAAGACGCCGGTCGGGGACGGGTAGAGGCGGAATGGTGTTGCGGCGTGGATCTAGCCTGGTGCCGTCCCGGTGTGAACGCCGTACGGCCCGGTCCTGGCCTGAGGCACGGTGCGGGATCTAGCGTGAGACTTGGCCTCGGGCCCCGGTGTGAGAGCTCGTGAAAGGACGAACCGTTGTACGAAGGGGTCGTTCAGAACCTGATCGACGAACTGGGCAGGTTGCCCGGCGTCGGCCCCAAGAGCGCGCAGCGGATCGCCTTCCATCTCCTCGCCGCGGACCCGGCCGACGTCGAGCGTCTCGGGAAGGCGCTCAAGGAGGTCAAGGACAAGGTCCGCTTCTGCAAGACCTGCGGCAACGTCGCCGAGGAGGAGGAGTGCCGGATCTGCCGGGACGCCCGCCGCGACCCCCAGGTGATCTGTGTGGTCGAGGAGCCCAAGGACGTCGTCGCGATCGAGAAGACCCGCGAGTTCCGCGGGCGCTACCACGTGCTCGGCGGGGCGATCAGCCCCATTGAGGGCGTGGGGCCCGAGGATCTGCGCATCCGCGAGCTGATGCAGCGGCTCGCCGACGGGACGGTGACGGAGCTGATCCTCGCCACCGATCCCAATCTGGAGGGCGAGGCCACCGCGACCTATCTCGCCCGCCTCGTGAAATCCATGGGGCTCACCGTCACCCGCCTGGCCAGTGGTCTGCCGGTGGGTGGCGACCTGGAGTACGCCGACGAGGTGACGCTGGGCCGCGCATTCGAAGGACGGAGGCTGCTCGATGTCTGACTCCAACGCCAACAGCCCACAGGACTGGAACATCCTCGCCGAGCGCGTGGCCCGCCATGTGGAGAACTATCTGAGCGGACTGGAGGCGGTCGCGCGCGGCGAGGGCGGCCGGCACACCGTGCCGCTGCTGCTCCTGGAGGTGTCCCAGGTCATCTTGGCCGGGGCGCAGCTGGGCGCCAGCGCGGACGTGATCCTTCCCGACAACTGGGAGCCCGAGGTCGGCGAGGACCCCGACCTGGACGAGATCAGGCAGGGCTTGTCCGAACGGCTGGTGGCCGTGGACGAGTACACCGAGGTCTTCGACCCGTACAAGGACGGCGAGCCGACCCCGTACCGGCTTTCCGACGACCTGGTCGACGTCGCCAGCGACCTGGTGCACGGCCTGCGCCACTACCAGCACGGCCGTCCCTTGGAGGCGCTCTGGTGGTGGCAGTACTCCTACTTCAACCACTGGGGCAACCACGCGGGTGCCGCCCTCCGCGCCCTGCACGCGGTCATCGCCGGGGCACGGTTGGACGTCGCCGAGGAAGTCGCCGCCGTCCCGTAACACGATGAGGACGGGTCGTCTGGGCCTATGCCGTGGGCAGGTGGATCCAGGCGCCGGTCAGGCACGGGCGGATGGAGCGGGCCGATGACCGGGCCGATGACGCAGCCGTGGGCGTCCGTCTCCCGTCTCGGCGACCAAGCTGTCCGCCGAGTGAACGGGTCCACCTCAGCCTCCGTGGCCACTCCCAAGCCGTGCCACCCCCCAAGCCGTGCCAACCCCGAGCCCTTCCAATCCTGAGCCCTTCCAACACCGAGCCGTTCCAACCCCAAGCCGTTCCAACACCGGCACCACAGCCGACAGGATGTTGGCCCAGCCCCAGGCAGGCGTGTCCGGTCCACCTCCTGCGTACGCCTCGATCAGCAGCGTGGCTGCGGCAGCTCCACAGCGGGTTGTCGTTGCCCTACAGGGCAGTCCGCTATGCCTCCTGCGCCAGCCCACAAGTACTCGGCGGACGGCATCCCGCACACCGTGTGGAACGGCGCTCGCACGGGAGAAACCCCATCGGGCCGCGATCGCCACTAGCGGCGGCGGCCGATTCAGCCAGGTCACGGCGGCAACGAGCCCTCCGCCCGCTGCCGTAGTCCAGGCCGCCACCGTCAGGCCCTCGCCATGGACGAAGCGCACGGCGTAGGGAGTTACCTAGTCGTAACCCATACGGACCGGCTCGGTAGACTCAAGCGCGGTACGCCCGACCCCTAGTCTGAGGAGCGCCCACCCGTGGCCCTTGTCGTACAGAAGTACGGTGGCTCCTCCGTCGCCGATGCCGAGCGCATCAAGGCGGTCGCCCAGCGCATCGTCGCGAACAAGAAGGCGGGCCACGACGTGGTGGTCGTGGTCTCGGCCATGGGCGACACGACGGACGACCTGATCGATAAGGCCGAGCAGGTCAGCCCCCTTCCACCGGCCCGCGAGCTGGACATGCTGCTTACCGCCGGTGAGCGGATCTCGATGGCGCTGCTGGCCATGGCCATCGCGAACCTGGGCCACGAGGCCCGGTCGTTCACCGGCTCGCAGGCCGGAGTGATCACCGACGGGGCGCACGGCAAAGCCAAGATCATCGACGTGACGCCCGGCCGGATCCGCACCGCGCTGGACGAGGGCTCGATCTGCATCGTGGCCGGGTTCCAAGGCGTCTCCCAGGGCACCAAGGACATCACCACGCTGGGCCGCGGCGGTTCCGACACCACCGCGGTCGCGCTGGCCGCCGCGTTGGACGCCGACGTGTGCGAGATCTACACCGATGTGGACGGCGTGTTCACCGCCGACCCGCGGATCGTGCCGGCCGCGCGCCGCATCCCGCTGATCTCCTACGAGGAGATGCTGGAGATGGCGGCCAGCGGCGCCAAGATCCTGCATCTGCGCTGCGTCGAGTACGCGCGCCGCTACAACATTCCCATCCATGTGCGCTCGTCCTTCAGCCAGAAGGAGGGCACCTGGGTGGTCGACAGCAGCGACATCGAGGCCCGGAAGGACGGGGACATGGAACAGGCGATCATCTCCGGGGTCGCGCACGACCGCAGCGAGGCCAAGATCACGGTGGTCGGCGTGCCGGACAAGGTCGGCGAGGCCGCCTCGATCTTCACGGTGCTGTCCGAGGCCGAGATCAACATCGACATGATCGTCCAGAATGTCTCGGCGGCCTCGACCGGGCGCACCGACATCTCCTTCACGCTGCCCGCCAGCGACGGCCAGCGGGCGCTGACCGCGCTGAACAAGGTGAAGGACCGGGTCGGGTTCGAGTCGCTGCGCTACGACGACCGGATCGGTAAGGTCTCCCTCATCGGCGCCGGGATGCGGTCGCACCCGGGTGTCACCGCCACGTTCTTCTCGGCGATCGCCGACGCCGGTGTCAACATCGAGATGATCTCCACCTCGGAGATCCGGATCTCGGTGGTGGTGGCCCAGGACGACATCGACACCGCGGTCGCCGCGGCCCACCACGCGTTCGACCTCGACTCCGAGCAGGTCGAGGCCGTCGTCTACGGAGGCACCGGCCGCTGACCCCGCGTCCCCCGCGTCCCCCGCGTCCCCCCGTCCCTCAGGTCCCTCGCGCCCCTAACATCCCCCGCGTCCCTGGCCGACCCGGCCGACGACCGGCCACCGGCCAGGGATGCGTGGCCCCGCGGCGGCTCTGAACCGGCGCGCTTGACTCCGGCTGACCGCTTAAAGTGGCGTACGTGACCGAGACCAGGGCGGCCAAGTCGGAGCAGACGCGCGCGCTGATCGTGGAGACCGCGCTGCGGCTGTTCCGGGAGCGCGGGTACGAGGCGACGACCATGCGCGCCATCGCCAAGGAGGCAGGGGTCTCGGTCGGCAACGCCTACTACTACTTCGGCTCCAAGGAGGAGCTGATCCAGGCGTACTACGACGAGCTCCAGGAGGAGCACACCAAGGCTTGCCGGGCGGTCCTCGACTCCGAGCGCGACTTCGCGCCGCGGCTGCTCGGGGTGCTCAAAGCCCGTGTCGACACGATGGTGCCGTACCACGAGTTCGCCGGGAAGTTCTTCAAGTTCGCGGCGGAGCCGACCAGCCCGCTCAACCCGTTCAGCGCCGAGTCCGGCCCGGCCCGCGCCTCCGCCGTGGACATCTACCGGCAGGTCGTGAACGGCTCGACCCTGAAGATCGACCCGGACTTCCGCGAGGAGCTGCCCGAGCTGCTGTGGCTGTACTCGATGGGGATCGTCCTGTACTGGGTGCACGACAGCTCTCCGGGCTGCCGTAAGACCTACCTTCTGGTGGAACGCACGGTTCCGCTGGTCAACCGCATGGTGTCCATGTCCCGCCTGCCGGGCTTCAAGTCCGTCACCCGCGAACTGGTCTCCATCATCCGGGAGGTCCGCGCCTGACCATGGCGGGCGAGGCGGCGGGTTGCGTCTCGTGCGGTGGGACGGTCGCCCCGGACGGCCACTGCTGGGACTGCGGCGCGGACCAGCCCGCGTTCGGATCGCACCTGGAAGTCACCGTGGACGGCGGCGCCGCGGGCGTCACCGACTGCGGCAGGCACCGCAGGCTCAACGCCGACGCGATGGCGCTGGCCACGTCCGGCGCCTGGACGATCGGTGTCGTCTGCGACGGCGTCTCCATGTCACCCCGTGCCGAACGCGCGGCCCGGATCGCCGCCGACACCGGCGTGGCGGCACTGGCGGCGCTGCTCCGACCCGCCGCGAACGCGAACGCGAACGCAGCGAACGCGAACGCGGACGCAGACGCAGGAGCGCTCCCCGAAGCCGCGCTCAGCGCGAGGCCGCCCTCCGCGCCGGACGGGTCGTACAGGCGCTGGCCGGACCCGTTGGCCCCGCCCCCGCCTGCACCTATGTCTCCGCGATCGCCGGGCCCGAAGGCATCTGGGCCTGCTGGGTCGGCGACAGCCGCGCCTACTGGCTGCCGGACGTTCTCGACGAAGGACCCGGTTTCGCCCTCACCGACGACGACACGGGCGATCACGATGCCCTCACCGCATGGCTCGGAGCCGACGCTGACGACCCCGAACCGCACGTCCGCAGCTACCGTCCACCGTGGCCTGGACGGCTGCTGCTCTGCACGGACGGACTGTCGCGCTACCTTCCCGACGCCGGATCCCTCCAGACCGCGCTCAGCGAGGCCCGCCCGCCAGACGGCGACGACGACGCCCCCGGCCTCCTACGGGACGCCCGGACGCTGGTCGGCCGTGCCCTGGACGCGGGCGGACGGGACAACGTCACCGCGCTCCTCATCCCCGTCCGCCAAGCCGCACCCCGGCCGTGAACGGCGTCAGGCAAGGCCGAGGTGCTTGCGGGCGAAGGAGATCTCGGCCTCCATCTGCTTGATGCGTTCCTCCACGACCAGCGATCCGTGGCCGGCGTCGTACCGGTAGACGTCGTGGGGACGGCCCAGCTCGGCCAGCCGCTCCAGATAGTTGTCGATCTGCCGGATGGGGCAGCGCGGGTCGTTCTCCCCGGCCAGGATCAGCACGGGCGCCTTCACCCGTTCGACATAGGTGATCGGGGACGACTCCTTGTACCGCTCCGGCACGTCGTCGGGTGAGCCGCCGAACAGGGACCGGTCGAACGCCTGGAGCCCCTCCATCTCGTCCTCGTACGCGGCGACGTAGTCCGCGACGGGCACGGCGGCGACGGCGACCGTCCAGTCGTCGGGCTGCGTGCCGATGCCGAGCAGCGTGAGGAACCCTCCCCAGGACCCGCCTGTGAGGACCAGCCTGGCCGGGTCCGCCAGGCCGGAGGAGACGGCCCAGTCGCGGACGGCCTTGATGTCCTCCAGCTCGGTCAGCCCTACGCGTCCCTCGATCGCGTCGCGCCACTCCGAGCCGTAGCCGGTGGACCCCCGGTAGTTCACCCGGACGACGGCGAAGCCGTGGTCGACCCAGGCGGCCGTCGACGGGACGAACGAGTCCTGGTCCTGGGCGGTCGGCCCGCCGTGGATGTCGAACACCGTGGGGAACGGCGCGTCCCCCTCGGCCGGCCTGCTGATCAGCGCGTGGATACGGCCGCCCGGACCGTCCACCCAGGCGTCCTCCACCGGGACGGACGGCGGCGCGGCTGGCCCCGGCGGCGTCAGCACGACCTCGCCGGACGTGGACCGGATCACGGGCGGTTCGGCGGACGACGACCAGAAGAACTCGACCGTCCCGTCCGGGCGGGCCCCGGCCCCGCCGATCACTCCGCGGGGCGTGTCGATGCGGGACAGCTCGGCGCTGTCCAGGTCGTACCGGTAGAGCTCGTCGCGGGCCTCGTGGGAGTGCGACACCAGCAGCGCCGACCCGTCCGGGTACCAGTCGGCGCCGATCTCACCGGGCAGATCGAGCACGATCTCCTGCTCGGTGTTCTCGACCGGGTCCCAGATCAGCAGTTCCTCCTTGCCCCGGCGCTCGTGGTTGACCAGCAGCCGCGAGTCGCCGGAGACGGGTGAGAACCCGGCGCCGTACACGCCCTTGCCCGGCCCGTCCCACAGGTCGGCGACCGTCGTCCCGTCGGGACGGACGACGCGCAGGGCCATGTGGCGGCTGTCGCCGTGCTCGCTGTGCCCGATGGCGATGAGCGTCTCGTCCCGGGAGAGCGCCGCGACATGCGCGTCCTCCTCGTGCTCGTACAGCACCTCCGGCTCGGCGCCCGGACGGCACAGGTGGATGGACGTGCCGCCCTCGGTCGTGCGCCCGACGACCGCGAGCCCGCTGGAACCGACGGCCAGCCCGGACGGATAGGACGGCTCCAGCCCCGGCACCGCCGGAACGCTGCCGTCCTCGGCCGCCGCGTCCCCGTCCGAGGAGCGGCCTTCCTCGGAGTCCTCAGTGGTGGCGGGAAGGTCGAACGGGGTGCGGCGCCAGATGCCGAACTCGTCGCCGTCGGTGTCGGCGAACCACCAGATCCACTCGCCGGTCGGGTCGACGCCGCCCATCCAGGTGCCGTTCGGACGGTCGGTGACCTGCCGCCGCATGCCGGTCGTCCGGTCCCACGCGTAGATCTCCCAGGTGCCCGTGACGTTCGACCGGTACGTGCTGCGGTGCGGTGCGTCGTGGGCCCAGCCGGGCAGGCTCATCCGCGCGGCCCGGAACCGCGCCTTCCAGCGCTCGTCGTCGACCATGCCCTCAGTATGACCGGATCATGGTCACCCGGGTGCCCACATGCGATCCCCGAAACCCACGGGCACTCTTCCCGGGCGGGGATTCTGATCAGCCCCGTGGTGGGCTAATCTCAGCCGGTCGCTTCAACGCCCGCACGGGCTGGAAAGGTCGATCGTCCGATGCCCAAGATGCCGCGCCTTTTGCTGGCCGCGACCGTCCTGTTCTCCGCCGCGGGACTGACCGCGTGCTCCTCCGACCGCTGGTGCGAGCACGACGCCACCGACACCAGGGTCAGCGACAGCTACTGCGAGAGGAACACCCCCGGCTACGAGTGGGAGTCGGACGGCGGCTCGTCCAAGAAGCGCAAGAAGCGCAAGTAGCGCAGGGCGTCCAGGGGCCTCGTCCAGGGTCCTCGTCTAGGGGGACCTCCGCAAGGTCAGGGTCTTGCGTGGTCTGCGTCGGCGCGCGTTCTCCTTGGAACGTGGATCGTCCTCGGCGATCAGGTGCTTGAGCGAGCGCGGCACGATCACTTCCGGCCTGTCGGCGAAGGGGGAACGCATGTGCTGTCTCCTCTGCTGTCACATGCCCTGAATCGGATGATCCGGCGGACGGCCCGGATCGCCGGATCGCCGGACCCCTGGATCGGCGGATGGCGGGATCATCGAGGTCGCCGGGTCGCTGGAGCGGGTCAGGCGGCGGTGGCGTACTCCTGGAAGGCGCGGCTGACGGTGCGCAGCGCCCACCGCATGCGGATCGCGTACGCCTCGGGGTGGTCGCCGGCCTCCTGCGCGACGTAGGCGGCGCACCGGGTGCTGTCGCCGCCGCAGGCGCACAGGCTCTCGTCGATCGCCTTGCGGACCCGCTCGGGCGACGGCTCGTCCGACGGCTGCAACGGGGACGCGAAGAGGATCTGGGCCAGGTCGGAGGTGGTCATCGAGGTGAGGCTCAGCGTCGTCGCCATCGTGTGCCTTCTTCCATCGGAAGGGGGTCTCCCTTACCCCTGCTGCTAGTACTGACTCTGACGACCGGGCGAACTCATCGCTATCGGGGAAGTCCCCCATAATGCGCGGAGAAGCCCCCGAGTCCGGGTAGGGGTAACCCCACCTGCCCACCCCCCAACGGGCACCAGGCCCCGGCCCCGGATCCTCTGCGTACTGGCACATCCGCCTACCGCCCGACGCCATTCCCCATCGCCGCACGCGCAGGGATCATGAGTGTCAACGGCATGAGAGGCGGCCCCGAATGCCCCAGTTGATCCAGCTCACCGACTGTTCGGACGTCACCCCGGCACTACGCGACGGACTGGTCAAATGCTGGACGGAGGTGACGAACGGGAACGGCGCCAACGGCTTCGCGTTCCCTCCGGTCCACAAGAACGATGTCGCCCCCGTCCTGGACGCGCTCATCTCCCGGCTGCACCCCGACCGTGAACGCCTGCTGCTCGCCCTCTCCGGCGCCGCGCTCGTCGGTTGGGTGACCCTCAGCCGCGACCCCAACCCCCTGATCGCCCACTGGGGCAGCGTCAACCACCTCCAGACGTTGCCCTCCCATCGCAAGCGCGGTGTGGCCACGGCGTTGATGAACGACCTGCACCGCATAGCCCGGGACGAGATGCACCTGGAGCAACTTCACCTGGCGGCCCGTGGCGGGCTCGGCTTAGAGAACTTCTACAGTCGTCTGGGGTGGCGGGAGGTGGGCCGCTGGCCCAAGGCTCTCCGCCTCGCCCCAGGGGATACCGAGGACGAAGTCCTCATGGTCCTGTCTCCGCTCTGACCCCGGCATCGCCCGCCTCAGTGGGTGTTGATCCAACGGTTGATGCGGGCGAACGAGAGGTCGGCGGACGGATGCAGCGCCAGCGAGTGCCCGGTGTCGGGGACGGTGGCCCCCGTGAGGCTCGCGGCGGAGGTGTAGTAGGGCGCTTCGTTGGCGCGCACGTTCTCGTCCCGGCCGCAGTCGAGCAGCAGGCCGCACACGGCCGTGTCATGCTCGCCGACGATCGCTAGGACGTGCGCGCGGACCCTGTTGGTGTCGTTGAGCCCCGGCGGGACGGCCACCCTGGCGGCCGAGTCGCCGAGTTCGACCCCCGACAGGATGTCCTTGTGCGCCTCGTCGTAGGCGATGACGGCGGGGTCGGCGGCCGAGACGCGGTAGAACGAGGCCGACCGCGTGCCCGGACGGGTGGTCAGATAGCCGGTATCGATGGACCTGCGGCCGGCGAAGGACGGGTCGAGCATCGCGGGGTGGAACCTCGCGATGGTCAGCGGCGCGCCCGCGGCGATGGCCGGTGGGTGCAGCGCGCCGGTCAGCACGACACGGTCGACATCGCGGTGATCGGCGGCCTCCGAAATCGCGATCATTGAGCCGACGGAATGGCCGATCACCGTCGTCTGGGAGAAGTCCCGGCGGCGCAGCCATTGGACGATCTGGTGGAGGACATGGGCGTCGGCGGCCACGGTGAGCGCCGTGCTGGGCGGCCGGGAGCTGTCGCCGCTGCCCGGCCGATCATAGGCGAAGGCGGCGCGGCCCGCGCCGGTGGTCTTCCTCACGTAGGAATAGCGCCGTGGATTCTGGGGCCATTGCCAATAGGAGGAATCATATGTGCCGCCGTGAACGAGGACATCCACTCTCCGTACGCCACCGGCATAGGAGCGGGGGACGCATAGGGAGCCGGAGACGATGTGTTCCCGCGGCAGGCCCGGCCCAAGCCTCACCGGGAGCCGTACCCTCGAACACGAGCCCGCGGACGACGAGCCCCCGGACGACGAGGGGGCGGGTGTCGCGGGGGCGGGCACGGCGCAGAGGCTCAGCGAGGCCGCCGCCGTGGCCGCGATTCCGCGGGTGATCCTTTTCCCGGGAATGATCGTTTTTCGCATGGCGGCCTCCCGTCCGGAGAAAACCGGAACCCTAACACCACCGCCGATGATCTTTATGACGTCCGGCGAAGTCCGCGCACCTGCCCGGAATTCTCCTTCTCAGGCCAATCAGGTGGACCACACGTATTTTGTCGGCTGAGCCGACCCATGTGATAATCGATCATATCTTTGTCGTCATGAGCCGTTCCCGGTGCCGGCAAATCCCGATGGGCGATATCATTCGGGGGCGCCGGGGGCTGGAGAAGCGTGGCGACCGCGGCCACGCCGGGGGAAAGGGCGCGGAGGGGGCATGGCCGAAATCACCGGGCTGCGCTCGGGCGAGCACCTCGGCAACCTGCCGGCCGAAATATCCAGTTTTATCGGGCGCCGCGCAGAACTGGCGGAGATCGACAGGCTGCTGTCGGGCTCGCGGCTGGTGACCCTCACCGGTGTCGCCGGCGTCGGCAAGACCAGGACGGCGCTGCGGGCCGCGTCCGAGCTGCGGGCGGCGTTCCCGGACGGGGTGTGGCTCGCGGAACTGTCCGGCCTGGAGGACCCCGGGCTGCTCGCCTACGCGGTCGCCCACGCGCTGGGCCTGCGCGACCAGACGATGCGCCCGCCCCTCGACGTGCTGACCGGCTTCCTGTCCGGCCGGAGGGCGCTGCTGGTGCTGGACACCTGCGAGCACCTCCTCGACGCGTGCGCCCTGCTGGCCGAGGCGCTGCTGGCCGCCTGCCCGTGGCTGCGGATCCTGGCGACCAGCAGGCGGCCGCTGAACGTCGAGGGCGAGGCCCTGCTCACCATCCCTCCGCTGCCCGTGCCCGGGGCCGGCGCCGAGCCGGAGGACGACCTCGGCCAGGACTCGGTGGTCCTGTTCGTCGAACGCGCCGCCGCCGTCGACCACCGGTTCGCCCTCACGCCGTCCAACCGGGCGGCCGTCGCGCGGCTGTGCCGCCGCCTGGAGGGCATCCCGCTGGCGCTGGAGCTCGCCGCGGTCTGGGTCTCGGCGCTGCCGGTCGAGCGGATCGTGGACCGGCTGGACCGGCGGCTCCAACTCCTCGCCGCCGCCGACGGCGGCACGGCGCGGCGGCACGGCGCCCTGCGCACCGCGATCGGGTGGAGCCACGAGCTGTGCGCGCCCCTTGAACGGCTGCTCTGGGCACGGGTGTCGGTGTTCGCCGGCGCCTTCGACGAGGCCGCCGCGGCGGCGGTGTGCGCCGACGACCGGCTGCCGGCCCGTTCCGTCCCCGATCTTCTGGCCGCGCTGGCCGACAGGTCGATCCTGTCGCGCGAGGAGCGCGACACCGGGATCGCCTACCGGATGCTGGACACGCTCCGGGAGTACGGCACCGAGTGGTTGGAGTCCGCGGGCGAGCGGCGCCTCCTGCAACGCCGGCATCGCGACCACCACCTGGCGCTGGTCCGGCGGTACGAGGCCGAGTGGTGCGGGCCCCGCCAGCTTGAGTGGCACACGACGATGACGCGTGCGCACGCCGACCTGCGCGCCGCGCTGGAGTTCAGCCTGGGAGACCCGGACGAGCAGCAGGCCGGGCTCGACCTGGCGGGCGGCCTCCACCTGTTCTGGGCGTCGGGCGGCATGATTCGGGAAGGCAGGCACTATCTCGACCGGGCGCTCGCCCTGGACCTGCCTCCCGGCCCCGCGACGGCCAAGGCGCTGTGGACGTGCGCCAGGCTCGCCTGCACCCAGGGCGACCTCGCCGCCGCCGAAGAGCTCATCGAACGCTGCCGCCCGTACGCGGAACGAGGCGACCGGGTCGCCGCCGGGTACCTGGCCTACCTCACCGGCGGCATCGCCATGTTCCGCGGCGAGCACGACCGGGCGGCGGAGCTGCTGAGAGACGCCGTCGGCTTCCACCGCGACGGCGGCGACGCCGGCACCGGGCTGCTCCTCAGCCTGGCGGTGCAGGGCATGGTCCAGGTCATGCGGGGCGACTTCGACCAGGCGACCGCCCTGCTGGAGGAGAGCCGCGAGCTGTGCGACCGGTACGGGGACCGCTGGGCGCGCGCCTTCGCCGACTACATGCGCGGCCTCGCCGAGCTGGCCCGCGGCGACGTCGCCGCCGCGACCTGGTACGGGCGCGAGTCACTGCGGTTCCGGCCGCTGCTGCGCGACACCCTGGGCACCGCCCTGGCGCTGGACCTGCTCGCGTCCGCCGCCGTCGCGGACGAGCACGCCGGACCCGCACGCGCCGCCGTGCTGCTCGGTTTCGCCGATCGCGTGTGGCACACCTTCGGCCTGCCGCAGTTCGGCTCCGGAGACCTGGCCCGGCAACGGCGACGGTGCGAACGGCAGGCGCGCCTGGCCCTGGGCGACACCGGCTACGAGGCGGCCTTCCGCCAGGGACGCGCGATGGACCTGCTCGACGGGATCGCCTACGCGCTCGGGGAGGCCCCCTGTTGACCGGCGGTCCGCCCCGCACCGTGACCGGTGCAGTCCCCGTGCCCGGCTCGTCCACCGATCGGCTCGACCTCCTCCCCACACCCGCCGTTCAGCCGGAGTACGCGATGACCCGAAAGTACCTCCGTGACGTCCGGCGGCCCCCCGTGACCGGGCCGCCGGACGCGCCGGCTCCGGCGAGTCCAGGGGAGATCTTCCGGCGGTTCGCCGAGGCGGTCGTGCCCCGGCTCGCCGACTACGTCGCCGTGCACCTGTTCGACGACCCCGCCCGGGGGGCGGAAGCGTCCGAGCGGGGCGGCCGGTCGCTGTGGCGGGTCATCTCGCTGGACGCCACCGAGTCCCGGAGGTTCGGCCGCCTGCTGCCCGCTGGCCGTGGCGCAGGGGGCCGGTACGAACCGGCCGGCGGCGGCACCGTGCACATCCCCCGGGTGGACGGTCCGGCCGCCGACCGGCTCGCGGCCCAGTTCGACGCGCCCAGGCTGGCGCGTGCCCTGCTCGGACGGGCCCTGCTCGCGCTCCCGCTGGCCGCTCCTGACCGGGTGCTGGGCCACGCGCTGATCGTGTCCGAGCCGGAACGCCCGGCGTACCGCGACCGCGAGATCACGTTGCTGGAGGAGCTCGCCCACTGGGCCGCGGCGGAGGCGGACGGCGCGCTCCCGCACCGGGAAGGCGGCGGGTCGCTGGAGCACCGGCTGTGGCTGGAGTCGGGACCGGAGGTCCCGGCCCGCACGGCGGGGCTCGACCTGGCGTTCCGGTACGTCCCCGCGCAGACGCCCCCGAGCCTGCTCGGCGGCGACTGGCTCGACGTCATCCCCCTGCCCCGCGGCCGGACCGCGCTCGTGGTCGGGGACGTCGCCGGGCACGGCGTGGAGGCGGGCCTGCGGATGAGCCGGTGCAAGACCATGGTGCGCACGCTCGCGTCCCTCGACCTGTCACCGGACGACCTGCTGGGCCGTCTCGACCGGCTCGTGTGCGAGCTGGGCGAGCAGTACGACCGGGACGAGGAGTTCCTGGCCACGTGCGTGTACGCGGTCTACGATCCCGCCGCCCGCGAGTGCCGCGTCGCCAGCGCCGGCCATCCGCCGCCGGTGCTGATCAACCCGGACGGGCGGGGCGAGGCGCTCGCCGTGAGCCCGGGGCCGCCCATCGGATGCGGAGACGGCGGTTTCGTCACGTCCTCCTTCGCCACGGCCGACGGCAGCCTCCTGGTGCTCTACTCCGACGGCCTCCTGGAGAACCGGCACCGTGACTTCGACGAGGGCGTCCGTGCCCTGACCACCCGGCTCCTCGGCCCCCCTAAGGACCTGGAGCAGACGTGCGACGAGCTCATGGCCAGGTTCGCCGCCGCCGGGCACCAGGACGACGTCACCCTCTTCCTCACCCGCCTGACGGGCGTCCCGTCCGACATCCCCGCGTACACCGTGCGGCAGGCCGAGGAAGGCCCCTTCATCGGCCGTTCCGAAGAGCTGGACGAGGTCGCCGAACTGCTGGGAAGGTCCAGGCTGGTCAGCGTCACCGGAGCCCCCGGCATCGGCAAGACCCGGCTGGCCCTGCGCGCGGCGCACCTGCTGCGCGACGACTTCCCCGACGGGACGTGCCTGGTACGGCTGTCCGGCGTCCACGACCCCCGCCTGCTCGCCCGCGCCGTCGCCGAAGCGCTCGGCGTCGACGCCGAACGTGGCCGTTCCTGGGACGACACCGTTATCGCGCGCCTCTCCGGGCGGCGGATGCTCCTCATCGTCGACGGCTGCGAACACCTCGTCACGCCCTGCGCCGACCTTCTCAGGAGAGTCCTGGAAGCCGCGCCCGGCGTCCGCGTCCTGGCGACCGGCCGCCATCCGCTGCGCGTCCCAGGCGAACACCTCCTCGCACTGGCTCCGCTGGAACCGGACGAGGCCCTCGACCTGCTCCTCTCACGAAGCCCGCAGTCCGACCTCGACCGGGCCCGCGCCCTCTGCTCGCGCCTGGACCGCGTCCCCCTGGCGATCGTCCTGGCGGCCGAGCGGCTGCGCGACCTCTCCGTCGACGACCTGCTCGAACGCCTGCGCCGCCCGTTCGACGCCCTCGCCGGAGACCTGCGCGCCGCGATCGACCGGAGCCACGAGCTGTGCACGTCCACCGAACGGCTCCTGTGGGCGCGCCTGTCGGTGTTCGCCGGCGGCTTCGACCTGGCCGAAGCCGAGGAGATCTGCTCCGACGACGAGCTGCCCCGAGACGAGATCCTCAACGCCCTCGCCGGGCTGGTCCACAACTCGATCGTCATCCCGGACGGTGACTCCCGTGCCCAGCGCTTCCGCATGCTCGGCCTGCTCGCGGAGTACGGGCGCGAGCGACTCGACCGGCTTGGAGAAGGCACGTCCCTCCGCCGCCGGCATCGCGACGCGTACCGGCGGATCGTCCGGGCGGGCACGGACGGTTGGCTGGGGCCGGGCCAGGTAGAGCACTGCGCACTGCTGCGGCGCGAACACCCCAACCTCCGCGAGGCCCTGGAGTTCTCCTTCACCCACCCCGGCGAAGCGGAGGCCGGCCTGGACATCGCCACCGCCCTGTGGCCGCTGTGGATCGTCGGCGGATCCGTGACCGAGGGAAGAACCTGGCTCGGACGCGGCCTCTCCCTCGCCCCCGCCTCCAGCCCCCGACGCGCCGCGGCCCTGTGGCTGCACGCCTGGCTGGCCGCCGTCCAAGGCGACCGCGTGGCCGCACTGACCTCCGTCGAGGAATGCTGCGTCCTGTCCAGCCGAACCGGCGACACCCGCCAGATCACCACGTCCATCCAGATCTCCGCCGAAGCGGCCCTCCGCAGAGGAGACAGCGCGGTCGCCTTCCCCCTCTACCGCGAGGCCCTGGCACGCTTCCACGCCGACGCCGATTACCTCGGCGTCTGCACCAGCCTCTTCCAGTTCGCCCTCTGCCACGCCCTCCACGACACCCCCGACTACCTCCACCGAGCGGTCGACCTCTGCGACGAGGGAATCTGGACCTGCGAAGCCTTCGACGAACTCTGGTGCCGTTCGTGGTGCGAGTACACCTTGGCCCTCAGCTTCTGGAGACTGGACCAGCCCCACTCCGCCCAAGAAGCCGCCCTACGCAGCCTCGCCCTGAAACGACGACTCCAAGACCGCCCAGGCATCGCCCTGTGCCTGGAACTCCTCGCCTGGATAGCCGCCACCGAAGGCCGCCACGAACAAGCCGCCCGCTGGCTGGGCGCTGCCCACCCCATCACCCAGGAAACCGGCACCCACCTGGCCGGCTACCCCCAACTGGCCACCTTCCACGACCAAGCCAAAACCACCATCCAAACCGCCCTAGGCCCCGACCGCACAAGACACCTCATCCGAAGCCGCAACCGTCCCCCTGGACCAGCACCTGGATCCCCTACTCACCTTCCGAAAGCCCCCGCCCGGTAACCCCTCGGCCTGACCTCTACCGATGGCATCGCAAGCAGGCGTGGCAAACCCTGACGCGGCCCGCACGGCTTGGCCGGGTGAAGCTTCATGCGGCTCGGTGCGGCATCACCGTCTTGAGCGCCAGCTCGGCCCCGATCGGAAGCGCCCGCCTTGATCTGACGCCGGAGCTTCTGCCGCCCGGTGTGTCTGCTCAACGGCGGATCTGATGATCAAGGAGATGCGTTTGACGACGGAGACCGCCGACGGCACACGGCTCAAACGAACCCAGAGGTGTCGCGGGCGGGCGGAAGCGCTGACCGATGTTGCCGGGCGAGGCTTCCGGCGCAGTCGGCGTGGACGAGGAACAGCGACGGTCTTGGACGCCCGAGGGCGTGGGCGTCGGCGAGCAGGCTGGTCGGCGGCCGGTCCAAGTCGACGGCGTGCTGGTGGATGGTGATGCCGGTGCGCCGGACACGGTGGGCGGCGTGCGGGTTTTCGCGTAAATGAGGTGGCCGTCCGGGAGACGAAGGGCGGCGCGATAGGCGAGCATCTGGTACAGGTCGGCGTTCGGGGGAGCCCTCGCATCTTCCGGCTTTGTACTTGGCGTCGGCCACGGCGTGCGGCGGGCCGTCATCGGTGTAGTGGACGAGGTCGGGCACTATCCGGATCGCGTGGCCTTCGTCCAGGCGGTGGAGGCTGCGCGTAAGGCGACGGTAACGAAGTCCCCGAAGACGTTGCGCCATATCGAGCAGGAAGCCGCTGAACGGAGGTGTCTCCGGGCCCGTGCTCGACGGAGGCGCCGCGCGGGACGAGCTCGGCGAGACGCACCGCTGGCTGATACCGGACGTTCAACCGTGTAGGCCGCCACACCGGAGGCTCGCGGCCTCGTCCGATCGGGGTGACGTCGGCCAGCCGGACACGCAGCCTCAACAGGCTGCCACGCAGGTCCCGTGGCGGTCCGCAAGAGCCGGTTGTCGGCGACGTCCGTCGTGTACTCGTCGTGGACGATCTTGACGGCGGGGAATGCGCCGTGATTGCCGCCGAATCTGGTCGGCCTCTCGCAGCCGCCCGCGCATGACCAGGGACGTCTCCTTGGTGGTGCGATACCCCTGAAGAAGCCCTTGGCGGAGGAGCCGGCCCCGGTCGTGGTGCAGGTCTTCCCCGAGGATCTGATCGACCGGGACGGGGTCAGCGACGCTCCGCCCTCGACCGGAGGCGCCGCGCACTCACCCTCCAGGGCCTCGGGACGAGGACGTGGGAGCCGAAGCGCCAGGCTGTCATGGCCCCGTACGGGGCGGCGGATCGTCCGGGCGGGAACGTGACGACGCGCCGCTATCAGACGGCGGTCGGAGGTCGCCGGGTAGTTTATGCGAGGTGGTCAGCGCCTGCTGATGGCAGACTGGACGGCGGTGCGCAGGGCCGCGCGGGTCAGCAGGAGGACGGGGCCGTCTGGGTCCTTGCTGTCTCGCACGGCCACCACCGACGCACCGGCCACGTCCGCCAGCTCGACGCAGTTGCCACCGCTGGAGGTGCTGCGGCTGCTCTTATGCCACTTGGCCTGTGTCAGGTTTATTTTTCTTCGATGACCTTCTTAATCAGGTCGCGCGACATGTTCTCGGTGAGCGCCCGCGAGCGAAGTGTTATCAGGGTTCGCGTGGGGGCGTGGTGTCTTGACTGTGGGTTCGTACGGGGGGCGGTTCTTCTGGGCGCGGACGTGACGACGCGCCGCTACTCGGCGACGGTCGGAGGCCGCCGGGTTGGTTGGTGCCGGGGTGGTCAGCGCGTGTCGATGGCGGCCTGAACGGCGGTGCGCAGGGCCCCGCGGGTCAGGAGGAGGACGAAGCCGTCGGGGTTCTTGCTGTCCCGCACCGCCACCGCGCCAACCGAGTCCGCCAGCTCGACGCAGTCGCCGCCATTGGAAGTACTGCGTGCGCTCTTGCGCCACGAGAGTCCTGTCAGCTCAACGCAGTTCCCACCGTTGGGGCCGCTGTGGATGCTTTTGTGCCATTTCGCGTTCGTCAGGTCCATCTCTCCTTCATTCCCTTCCTGATCAGGTCGCGCGACATGTCTTCGGTGAGCGCCCGCGAGCCAAGTGCTATCAGGGTTCGCGTGAGGGCATGAGGTTTCGCCTGTGGGCTCGGTGGGGTGCGGCGGGTCGTCCGGGTCCGGGGACGGGACGACTTGCCGCTGATCGGTGGTCGGGGGCGGCGCGGGGGTGCCGGGTGGTCAGCGCTCGCTGATGGCCGACTGGACGGCCGTTCGCAGGGCCGCGCGGGTCAGCAGGAGAACGGGGCCGTTCGGGTGCTTGCTGTCCCGCACCGCCACCACGCCGGTCACGTCCGCTAGCTCGACGCACTCAGCACCGTTGGAACCGCTGTGGCTGCTCTTGCGCCACTTGGCGTTCGTCAGGTCCATCTTTCTTCGGCCACCTTTCTAATCAACTCGCACGACATTTCTTGCGTGAGTGCCTGTGAACGTAGCTGGAGTAGCGTCCGCGCCAGGACGGAGAGGTCGGCGGGGTCATCCGTCGTGATCGAGCGTATGGCGGTTTCGACATACGCGATCTCGTTCCGATCTTCCATGGTTGCTAGTACGAAAGCTCCCATGTTGCCGTCGTGGTCGCCGCGACTCAACACTACTTGAACCGTGACGTTGGGCATCCTGCTGATCTCGATCAGGTGCTCCAACTGCTTCCTCATCGTCTCGTGGGTTCCGACCTGGTGGTAGAGCACCTGCTCCTCGATCAAGAACAGGACGATTGCCGGACCGCGCTCGTCGTCCCTGGTCAGGATGGTTTGTCGGTTGATCCTGACGTCAGCGGTCTCCTGATTGCCGTGCACGATCGCGAGAGCGTATTCGGGAGTCTGGGCGAGACCTGGGATCACGGAGTGCTGCCAGCAGATCAGCATCACTGCGTCGGCCTCGATCTGCGGCCAGTCGAACCAGATCGGAACGGGGTGTCCGTTTTTGTTGAGGTCCTCCCAGAGGTTGATGAGCGCGCCGTCTCCCTCCAAGTGATCGTCCACGATCTCCACGAACGATCGGGTAGCGCGCTTCTTGCCGTTCTCAATCTTGCTCACCTGCGGGCCACTGACCTGCGTGATGTGAGCGATGGTCTCCTGCTTCACACCCTTGGCCTCGCGCATTCGGCGCATCTGGCGACCGAAGGCGATCAGGGCGGGGGATTCGCTGGGGCGGCGCTGGCGGCGTGGGGGCATGTCACCTGCCTCTCGTAGGCATCTGCCCGCACTGCGAATGATCTTCTTTTGTCTGCCACCTGACGGCGGCAACCACATTTTAAGCAGAAGATACCTCACTGTGTTGTGCACATCACAGAAAGTGAGGAGATCATTATGGGCGAGGCAGCCCAGAACGAAATGGTGGTGAAGCAGGACCTCACGGTCGTCTCGGAGGTGCGCCGGTTCGTGCGGCTGGTCGCCGGCCAGTGGGACATGGACGACTACGTGCCATGCCTGGTCGCGAGCGAGCTGGTCACCAACGCACTCCACTACGCCTCCGCGTCCGACGACGATGTGACGTTCCGGATCGGACGAACCGACGACGGCGCGCTGTGGATGGAGGTCCAGGACGCGACCTGCGACCTGCCCTGCATGCAGCGCGCCGACACCATCAGCGAGGCCGGACGGGGCCTGTTCATCGTCGACCGGCTCTGCCGCTGCTGGGGCGTCCGCCCGCTGGCAGGCAACAGCGGCAAAGTCGTCTTCGCGGTCCTCAACGCATCATGAAGACCACGCGGAGGGACGTCCCCCCAGTCCATCCCTCCCCTACCGACCGAGCCCCGGGCCTGTTGGATCGCTCCCTGTGCAGGCGGCTCCGGCGAGGCCTGTGAATTCCTTGACCCTTGGGTGTCGCGCAAGATGACGCCTGTGACCGCTTCTCCGCATGGAGGTCGGTGGCTCGCCGGACGTGGAAACCCGGGATCCCGTACACCTGCGATCGGCTACGGGGACGTGGGGATGCGGATGCGGGTGAGGATGTCGGCGATCTCGCGGGTGCGTTCGTCGTCGGGGCCGTTGATGACGAGGTGGTCTTGGTAGAGGGCCTCGAACATGTCTTCAGCGGCGGCCTTGTCGCCGGTGGACAGCAGGAGCATGCCAATGCTGTGCCGGATGTCGAGGGCGAGTTCACTGGCGTGGCTGTCGGCGGCGGCGACGTCGTCGAGGAGGCGGCGGAACTGGTCGAGCGCGACGGTGTTCTGGCCGAGGTTGGCCCGGCAGTGGGCGGCGTAGCGGCGGGATTCCAGGGCGCGTCCGCTCGACGGCCCGGCGGTACGGGCATAGGCGTCGGCCAAGGCGTCGAACTCCGGGAGTGCCGTGCGCGAGTCTCCACCGACGAAGAGGATCAGCGCGCGATGGAAGCGGAGTTTGAGCAGGTCCGGGCTTTCGGAACCCAGCATCCTGGCGGCCGGGCCGATGACCGCTTCGACGACGTCGGCGGCTTGAGCGAACCGGTCGGAGGCGAGGAGTTCGGTGGAGCGCCTGAGGGCGTCGTCGATGGCGTTCCGGAGTTGGGTCGGCGGCGTGGTCGGTGCGTGCGGCACGGTCGACGGCGCCTGGGCGGGAGAAGGGCGGCGCGTACGGCGGAGAGGGGCGTTCGGCTGCCGGTACAGGAGCGTCGGGTCGGGCATCTCGCCGAGCCGTCGGCTCGTGGCGGGCGCCGGCGAGCCGGGGGACGGCAGGAACGGGAGCAGGCGCTCGTAGACGGCGTAGGCGTCGGCCGGTCGCTGCTCGGGCTGCTTGGCCAGCAGGTCCAGGACCAGCTCTTCCAGCTCTGGCGGTACGTCCGGACGCAGCCCGCGTAGCGGCTCGGGATCGGCGTTGAGATGCTGCCTCCACAGCTCGTACTGGCTGTCGCCGTTGAAGACGGGTGTGCCCGACAGCAGTTCGTGCAGGACGCAGCCCAGCGCGTACAGGTCGCTCTGCGGGGTCACCTGGGCGGCGTTGACCTGCTCGGGGGACATGTACCGGCTGGTGCCCAGCGGGCTGCCCGTGGCCGTGATCTTGGTGATGTCGCGGCGGAGGATCGCGGCGATGCCGAAGTCGAGGACCTTGACGGTGCCGTCATCGGTCACCAGGACGTTGTCGGGTTTCAGGTCCCGGTGGACGACCGGGATCGCGTGCGCGTGGGACAGGACGGTGGCGATCTGCGCACCGACCGCGGCGGCCCAGGCGATCGGCAACCGGTCGGCCGGGTCGATGTAGGAGCGCAGGTTCCTGCCCTTGATGTACTGCATGACCAGGTAGAGGCGATCCGCGGAGTCGGCGTCCAGGACCGCGTCATACACCTGCGGGACGCCATGGTGCTGGATGCGGGCGGTGATGCGCGCCTCCCGGCGGAACCGTTCTGCCAGGTCGGCGATGTGCTCCGGAGACAGCAGCATGTCGGGCCGGATGGCCTTGACGGCGATCTCGCGGTCCAGGACCGAGTCATAGCCGCGCCAGATCGTGCCCATGCCGCCGGAACCGATCTCCTCGATCAGCTCATAGCGGTCGGCAATGGTCCTGACCGGCATCCTTGCTCCGCGTGCGATCGCTATTGTCCGATGTGGCCAGTGTTGCGGCGGCGGAGATCGGCTGTCCAGCCGCCCGCCGATTCGCTCGGCGAACGGCCGGACGGGCGAGCGATCAGGCGACGCCGGCCTGTTCCCGCAGCAGTTGCCATGCCGCGCGGCGGGCCCGGCTGTTGAGGGACGACTTGAATTCGGGGTCCGAGCCGAAGTACTTCTCACCGAGGGTGGCGATGGTGTCGACGTGGTCCATCATCTTCTCCTCGAAGACCTTGTCGAAGACGATCCCGAAGTTCTCCTGGTCGTTGTTGGCGACCGCGGCCTGCTTCACCCTCGGCTCGGCCATCGCCTCCTCGAACGGGCGGATGATGTCCTCTTCGGTGAAGTCCGTGCCGAACTTGGCGTTGAACTTCTCGATCAGCTCCGTCAGCGGCGACTTCTCCGGCTCCTGGGCTCCGCCGGCACCGTCCCCGAAGCCCTTCACCACGGCGGCGCCCTCAGGGGCGAGGCTGAGGTCGTGCTCGCCGGTCTTCTCCACCCGCATATGGCTGAGGTCGACCTCGCCGATGTCGACACCGCCGTCGGCGCGCCTGGGGAGCCGGTTGAGCAGGTGCCGCCCGTACAGGTGGAGGCGTTCGAGCTCGGCGTCGCGGTACGGGACGATCTGCGAGAGGAACCCGTACTTGCGCACGTAGTCGTTGAGGTCCGCGCGGAAGTCCTCGGCGGTCTCGCGGTCGTCCTCGTCCTCGCTGTCGATCAGCGCGGTGAAGCGCGCGACGGCCGGGCCGAGCAGCCGGTACAGCTCGGCGTGCAGCTTCTCCCAGCGCGCGGTCGAGCCGCCGGCCTTCTCCTCGGCTTCGAGGTAGGCGCGGGCGAACTCGTCCATTTCCGCGTTGACGAGGATCTGCGCCGACATGACGCGGCTCTGCGCGGTGTAGAGGAGGTTCGGATCCGAGGGGAGGGTCATCGCCTCCTCGTAATAGGGACGGAACGCGTCCTGGATGTCCTCGGCGTCGTTGACGAAGTCCACGATCGCCAGATCGGTCTGGCTCTTGCGTTCGGCGGTGCGGTTGAGCCGGGACAGCGTCTGAACGGCCGAGATCCCCGACAGCTTCTTGTTGACGTACATCGTCGTCAGCAACGGCTGGTCGAAACCGGTCTGGTATTTCTCGGCGACGACGAGGATCCGGTACTCGGGCTTTCCGTGTCCGCCCGACTGCGTGGTCAGGTCGTCGGCCCGCGTGTACGCGAACGCCTTGGGCAAGGCGCTCTCGGGCAGACCGCCGTTCTCCTTGGACTCGGTGACCTCCTCCTTCTCATAGGTGAGCGAGCCGGAGAACGCCACCAGCACGCCGATGCCGTATCCCATGTCGTCGATGTGCTGCTTGATAGCGCGCGACATCTGCACCGCGCTCTTGCGCGAGGCGGTCACCACCATGGCTTTGGCGCGTCCGCCAAGCCGCCCCTGCGTGTGCGCCCGGAAGTGCTCCACGATGATCTTCGCGTGCTGCGCGACGGTCGAGGGATGCGTCACCGCGTACCGCGCCAGCAGCGTGTTCGCCTTGGACCGGTCGACCTCGCGCTCATCGGGGTTCTTGTTGACGAGCTTCCAGTACGTGTCGTAGGTGACGTAAGTGCGCAGCGGGTCGAGGATGAAGCCCTCCTCGATCGCCTGCCGCATCGAGTAGGTGTGGAACGGCCGGTACGTCGGCTTGCCGTCCACGGTGTCCAGCGTCCCGAACAGCTCCAGCGTCTTGCTCTTGGGCGTGGCCGTGAACGCGAAGTAGGACAGGTTGGACGCCTGCGAGCGCTGCGCCGCCCTGTGCTCCAGCTTGGCCTCGACCGTCGTGGCGCCCTCGTCCTCGTCATCGGCGTCCAGTCCCAGATCGCGCAGCGCGGCCTTGACCGCAGTGGCCGCGTCCCCGGACTGGGACGAGTGCGCCTCGTCCACGATGATCGCGAACCGGTGACCGGCGATCTCGGTCGGGTTGCGCCGCAGGAAGTCGATCAGCGCCGGGAACGTCTGCAACGTCACCGTGATGATCTTCCCGGACTGCTGCGACAGCGCCTTGGCGAGCTGCTCGGACTTGGCGCCGATCCTCTCGTCGATCTTCACCACGAGCCCGGCCGTCTGCTCGAACGCGCCGATGGTCTCGCGCAACTGGGCGTCCAGGTTCCGCCGGTCGGTGATGACAATGACCTTGTCGAAGACCGGCGTCCCCGGCTCGACACCGTTCGCCACAGCCTCAGGCGCCAGGTCCGCCGCTTTCACGGACGTGTGGAGTGACGACAGCCGGTGCGCCAGCCACGCGATGGTGTTCGACTTGCCCGAGCCGGCGGACGCCATCACCAGGTAGTTGTGACCGGCCCCGTGACGGGCGGCGTGCGCGGTGAGCTTCTTCACCACGTCCCACTGGTGGAAGCGCGGGAAGATCAGCGTTTTGCTCGTGCGGCCACCGGCGCTCTTGGTCTTCTGCTCGTGAACGAACCGCTGGAGCATGTCCAGCCAGGTGTCCGGCTCCCAGATCCGCGTCCATAGATACGAGGTGGCGTACGTCCCCGGCTCGACCGGTGCCGGGTTCCCCGCGCCGCCGGGCTGGCCCGGCCCTTCGGACCCGGTGTTGAACGGCAAGAACCGCGTCTTCTGACCCCGCAACTGCGTCGCGACGAACACAAGATCGGGATCGACGCAGAAGTTCGCCACGACCCGCTGCCGGAAGATCAGCTCGCTTGGATCGCGCTCGCTGCGGTACTGCTGCTTTGCCTGCTCCACGCCTTGCCCGGTGAGGGGATTCTTCAGCTCGGCCGTCGCGACCGGAATCCCATTGACGAACAGCGCCAGGTCAAGTCGGTTCCCCTTGTCGGCCTGCTTGGTCGCATACTCCAGCTCGCGCACGACCGTCAGCCGGTTGGCCCGGTACTCGTTTAGTACGGAGTCGTCCAGCACAAGGTTCGGCTTGAAGTACGCGAGACGGATCAGGACACCCCGATCCTTCACGCCCTTACGCAGGACGGTGAGCACCCCGTCCTCGGCGATCGCCTTGTCGAGCCGCTTGGCGAAACCGAGCTGCGCGGCCTCGGTGCTGTTTCCGTAGAACATGACGAGGCGTTCCCACTCGTCGCCCTGGGTGTCCCCAATGAAGGTGAAGAGCTGCCGCGTGTCCAGCCCGAGTTCGGGCCGGTAGTCGCGCGGATCGCCTTCCCGCCAGCCGCCCTTGAGCATCGCCGCGACGATCGCGTCCCCGAACGCCCTCTCGTCATGCACCGGACTCATGTTCTACTCCATAACCCCACGACCGGATGCCGTGGAAACGTCGAACTGCCCCGTAACCGCCGCTGTAATCAACGCCTGCCGCCGCTCCGCCAGCAGAACCTGAGCCTGGTTCAAAGCCGCCCGAACCTCGGCCATGGCTTTAATTGTCCGCCCAGTTTTCTGCAGTAGTGATTCACCGTTACGAGGAATTGGAATCCGACACTGACGTAGCCGCTCGCCTGTGAGGTGGGGAATCGTTGCGATATTCCCATCCGCTTCGAATACCCCACAATACTTTGCCAGTCGCAACCAATACATCAGCCACTCCACTGCCACTTCGCCGGCCTGGCGGACACGATGCAAAGACTTTTGGAAGTAGCACTCTTCGATCCTTCCGTCCCAGACGGCTGCCTCCGCCACGCCAGCACCGCCCTCGCACACAAGAAGATCTCCGGAGCGCACTGAGTAGCGCTTGCGCTCATCCGCCGTAAAATTCATGGTGGCAACATCGCTCGTATCGATCTCATACCAATGAATATTGGCGTTTCGCAGATAAGGGCGCTGATGATCACCCTCTGACCGTTCGGAATTCAGCATCTTTCCAAGATCTGTGTAAAAGTATGCAGATACTGGGCCGATAGACCAGTCCGACGGAATGTATGGGAGCCATGGCCAATCAGTGGGGTATCCATTATCGCTGGTAGCACCTCCAGAAAGCATGTCGGAAATGACAGCCAACTCTCTTTCTTCCAGGGCGTTGATTTGCTTCCTTCGCGATGCGGTTAGCTTTTCGATGCGGGCGGTCTCGGCGTCGAGGAAGTCGGCGATGCGCCGCTGCTCGTCTAGTGGAGGAAGCGGAATGCGAACAGACTCGAGATCTGGCATGTAGATTGTAAGGTGAGTTGATCCATACGCCAGTTTCTCCCACTCCTGTTTCATTGCACGTAGAACGAGCAGTAGGTAGCGGGCATCAAGCTCAGGCCCTGGTTTCCAGGTAACGAAGGCTTGGGTAGTCGCCATAGGGCGTCCGATTCGGACACTGTATCCGACTGATGCCGTACGGGAAAGCATTACTGTGTCGGCCGGATGGAGTACAGCCGCACTGTTCCTCATCCCCAGTTCGCTGATGTGCTGCTCGGTCTCCATCAGGGGCGTCAGACTGTCTCCCCTGCGTGTTACGTCTGGTGTAGTTACCCAGGGGATTGTGCAGTTATTCCAATACTCTGGAATCGATCGATCTGGAGTGTGTCCGGTTCCCATAGTTGCGTAAAAATTCAGCGGAACCACACGCCAGTGAGCCGGGACGGAAGGCGCCCAACCGAGAGTTGTTGGCTGCAAATCGCTCATTCGGTCACCTCGCTGAGGAGGGTTTGGATTTCGGCTTCGAGGACCTTGAGTTCTGCGTCGATCTCCGAGAGGGGGCGTGGGGGTTTGTAGACGTAGAAGTGGCGGGTGAACGGGATCTCGTAGCCGATCTTGGTTTTGGTGTGGTCGATCCAGGCGTCGGGGACGTGCGGGAGGACTTCGCGCTTGAGGTAGTCCTCGACGTCCTCGTCCAGTGGCACGTTCTCGTAGTCGCGGAGGTCGGTGTCGGGTTCGATGACGCCCTTGCGCGCGTACTGGACCTCGCCTTCGGGGTCGCGGACGCCGATGGCGTCGCGGACGGCCTTGGCGAAGGGGGCGCCGGGCGGCCACTGGAGACCGGCGTCCACGACGGCGCCCATGAGAGCGTTCAGCATCTCCGCCTTGGTCGGCCAGGTGGTGCCGAGGAGCGGGCGCACCGCGTCGACAAAAGCTTCCGCGTAGCCGAGCTTCTGGACCTGCTTGGTCGCCTCAAGTGCCGCCAGGGTTTCGTCGGTCAGCTCGAAGCGGAGCTTCAAAGGGCGTTCGACGGTGATGCGGCGGTAGCCGAAGTCCTGGTTGCGGAACACCTTGACCTTGCCGTGCAGCGGGTGTTCGGGGTCGTTGGCGACGTCCAGGGCTTCGCTGTAGAGCTGGGTGATCTCGGCGATGTGGTCGGGGCGGCCGTCCTGGCCGTCACCGATCTCTTTGCGCTTGTCGCCGAGGGACTTGCGCATCTTCTGCCAGTAGTCCCGGGCGTCCAGCAGGACGACCTTGCCCTCGTGGTCGGGGTCCTTGCGGTTGGTGACGATCCAGAAGTACGTCGAGATGCCGGTGTTGTAGAAGAGCTGGTCGGGCAGGGCGACGATCGCCTCCAGCCAGTCGTTCTCGATGATCCACTGGCGGATGCGGGACTCGCCGGACTCGGCGGCGCCGGTGAACAGCGGGGAGCCGTTGAAGACGATCGCGATGCGGCTGCCGCCGGCCTCCCGCGGCTTCATCTTCGAGATCATGTGCTGGAGGAACAGGAACGATCCGTCGTTGATGCGCGGCAGCCCGGCCCCGAAGCGCCCGGATTCGCCGAGCGTTTCGTACTCGTGCTCGATCTCCTCCTTGACCTTCTTCCACTCGACGCCGAACGGCGGGTTGGCCAGCAGGTAGTCGAACTTGGCGCCCCGGTGGCCGTCATCGCTGAAGGAGTTGCCGAACGCGATGTGGTCCGGGTCCTGACCCTTGATCATCAGGTCGGATCGGCAGATGGCCCAGGACTCGGGGTTGAGCTCCTGCCCGTACACCTCGACGGTCGCGTCCGGGTTGAGGGAGGTGATGTAGTCATAAGTCGTGCTGAGCATCCCGCCGGTGCCGCACGCCGGATCCAGCACCTTGCGGACGACGCCGGGGACGCTGAGCGCGTCGGAGTCCGGCGCCACCAGCAGGTTGACCATCAGTTTGATGACCTCGCGCGGGGTGAAGTGCTCACCGGCCGTCTCGTTGGACAGTTCGGAGAAGCGCCGGATGAGGTCCTCGAAGAAGTAGCCCATGGCGTGGTTGGACACGACCTCGGGGCGGACGTCCAGGTCGGCGAAGCGTCCGACGACCTTGTAGAGCAGGTTCGCGCCGTCCAGGCGCCTGATCTGCTGGGCGAACTCGTACTTTTCCAGCACCTCGCGCGCGTTCGGGGAGAAGCCCGCGATGTACTGGGCGAGGTTCGTCGCCGCGTGCTCCGGATCGTTGGCGATCTTCGCGAGGGTGTAGCCGGTGACGTTGTAGAACGACTGGCCCGACGCGCGGCGGAGAAACCGGTCGGTGTCCATGTCCTTGCCCCTGAACCGCTCGACGGTCTCCTGGACGGCCGCCCGGGTCGGCTCCAGGACGGTCTCCAGCCTGCGCAGCACGGTGAACGGCAGGATGACCTTGCCGTACTCGGACTGCTTGAAGTCTCCGCGCAGGAGGTCTGCGACCGACCAGGCGTGATTCACCAGTTCGGTGTGCTTGCTCGGGTTCAAGGGGTTCCCTTCCTGGTGTTGCTGTCCGCGGGGCAAGGGCTAATCAAGTCTGGTCCACCGGAGCCGCGTGGCGCTGGTCCTCATGGCGACTCGGCTTCATGGGGAAGCAGTGCTCCGCCGCTGAGGGCGGTGGCTATGAAGTCGGCCATCTCGTTGGCGCACGTCGCCGCGTTCCGCGCGCTGGTCCTGAGGTCGTGCACTTTCCGGAACGCCTGGCCGTAAGCGGTCTGCTCGTCCAGCGGGAGCAAGGGGACGCGCAACCGGGACGCGACGAGTTGCTGCGTCGAGGTGCCGGTCGTGGCTTGGCTGACGTTGTCGGGCGCGCTGACGAAACCGGCGAGGAACCACGGGTCGAGCCGTCCGGGATCGGGCCGGAGCAGGACAACGCCGTTCCCGAGCAGGCATCCGGCGTCGTCCTCCTCGGCCACGCGGGTCGCGACTCCCTGAGGGCCGACGACCTGCGTGAGGAGCACGTCCCCCGTTTTGATGGTGACCGGGTCGGCCAAGGGCACGTCGCGTGCGTCGCCGCCGGCGGGCACCCCTCCGATCAGGTCGCGTGCTCGAAGGACGGGACGGTCCGCCAGATCGGCTGGCGGGGCATCGGCCAGAGAAGCCCGAACGCCGCGATGGACGGCGAGCGCCCCGCCGCGGGCCAGGTCGGCGACGGTGGCGCTGCGCCAGGTGCGACCGGCCTCGCCGGCCGATGTCCACGGCCCGATCCTGCTCGCCTCGGCAATGGCCGCCACCTGCGCCCCGAGACGCTCGGTGAGTTCGGTGACGTGACGGAGGGCCGCGTCAGGACTGATCACCGGTGCGGAGCGGACGTGCCGTGCCGGTGACAGGTCGACGAGTTCGTCCAGTAGATCGATCGCGGGCACGGCGCGGGCCGTGCCCGGGATGTCGGCGAAGTCGGCCGGGGCGTTGAACGCCTCCCACGTGTCGCGGATCGTCTCGGGGAGCGTGTCCTGGTTCGCGGCCTTGCCTTGGCGGGTTCGGTCCTGGGGGGCCGACCTTCCAGGGGTCGGCCCGACCGCCCTTCGGGCACTCGGGCGGTCGGGCGCCGGGGCCGCGGTGGTGGCGGACCGGTCGGCCATGTCCATCAGCAGGACCAGGCCGCGGCTGGGGCGGTCGGCCTCTGGACGTCGGAGTATCCACAGGTGAAGGCCGATGTGGTGAGGCGCGGCCAGACCTGCCGGGAGCGCGATGATCGCGCACAGCGCTCCCTGCCGGAGCAGCTCCGCGCGGATCCGGCGGCCGGACGGCCGTGACGCGGTGGCCGGCGGGAGCAGCAGGACCGCCTGCCCTCCGTCGTTCAGATGCGCCAGCGCGTGCTGCACCCAGGCCAGCTCGGGCTCCGAACGCGGCGGTACGCCGTACGCCCAGCGCGTGTCGAACGCCAGCTCGTCGTGTCCCCACTCGCGGTCTCCGTAGGGCGGGTTGCACACCACGGCGTCCACGCGGAGTTCGGGGAAGGCGTCGTCGCGCAGGCTGTCTCCGGTCCGGACGTCCACGAATGTCTTGGGCGACTCTTCGGTGACGCGCGTCCTGGCTTGGGCGGCGGTGACGGCGCGGTACTCCTGGCCGTGCACGCGTGCGCCCGGCTCAAGCCTGGCCGCCACCGCGCCGAGGAGACGTCCGCCCCCGCACGCCGGGTCCAGAACGCTGCGCACCCGATGGCCTCCCGTCGTCGCCAGGTCGGCCATCAGGTCGGCGATCGGCTGCGGGGTCGGGTGCAGGCCGCGGATGCCGATCGGTGCTTCGGAATGCTCGTCGAGCACGTCGAAGACGGCGAGGGGTCCTTCGTTCAGCGTCACGTTCGCCGCCGACCGCAGGAGTGCCGCCGGTACGTCGGCAAGGCTTGGCTTCACCGGGCCGGAAGACGACGAGACCGCGCCCGCGTGCACCTCGATCAATCGGGCGTCGTCGAGCGTCGCGATCCTGCCTCGTCCGTCCTGGTCCAGCCGGGCCAGGTGTGCGGTGAACAGCGCCACGGCCTCGACGTCGCGCGGCGTGCGTCCGCGCAGGTGGGCTCTGAGGTCGTCTCTGGCCGAACGTGCGGGGAGGCGACCGCGCGCGTCGAGCCATGCCTCGACCTGCCGCCTGTCGTAGCTGGGGCTGGCTTCCGTACCCCCGATGGGCTGCGGAAAGTCGGGGTGACGCCGACGCCAGTTGCTCACGGTCGCCCGCGTCACGCCGGCGAGCCGAGAGATCTCGGCGGCGGTGAGCCGCTCACTCTGCGATGCCATCCGTACATCCTTGTCAGCTTTCGGGAGCGTTGCCACTGTACACCATCCAACCGAGTGAAGTGATTTGACAGTGCTTTCATTCGATGTTTCCATGGTCGTGCTTTCAACGGCTCGGCGTGAGGAGCGACTGATGACGAGTTGGGTGGCGATCGACTTCGAGACGGCGAACTCCCTGCGGGGTAGCCCGTGCTCGGTCGGACTGGTCAAGGTGAAGGAAGGGCAGATCGTCGAGGAGTGGTCATCGCTGATCAGGCCCCCGGACGGACACGACCACTTCGACGCGTTCAACGTCGGTATGCACGGCATCACGGCGGACGACGTCAGAGACGCCCCCCGCTGGCCGGAGACGCTGGAGCGCATCGTCGAGTACGCCGGTGAGATGCCCTTCGTGGCGCACAACGCGGCCTTCGACATCGGGGTTCTCGCCGACGCGTGCAGGGCGAGCGGCCTCCCCATTCCGGACCTCCGGTTCGCCTGCACGCTCGTGGTCGCGAGGCGTACCTGGACCGGCCTGCTCTCCTACAAGCTGCCGGTGCTCTCCGACGCGCTTGGCCTCGAAGTGCGCCGCCACCATGACGCCCTTGACGACGCGCGGGCCGCGGCCGAGGTGATGCTGGCCGCGCTGAGACGGCAGGGAACGGCCACCCTTGCTCACCTTCTCGCCGTCCACAGCATCCGGATGGGCTCCTACCGCGGCGGTGTCCGCCAGGGGTGCAGGTATCTGGGAGCCACACGCCGCGAGCCGTTCCCGGACACCGATCCCAACGCGGACCCGGACAACCCGTTCTACGGCCTCACCGTCTGCTTCACCGGATCACTGCCGACCATGACGAAGGCGGCGGCCGCCGGACGGATCGCGGCCCTCGGAGCCTGGACGTCCCAGACCGTCACCAAGTCCGTCGACCTGCTGGTGGTCGGGGGCGTCCAGCCGCACCAGCTCGCCCCCGGAGCGCAGAAGACAGGGAAGCTCGCCAAGGCGGAGCGGCTCCGCGACTCCGGCCACGACATCACGGTCATCGATCACGAGGAGTTCTACGAGCTCCTCGCCGAGGCCGAGAACTGACCAGCCCCGGCGGAGGCCCGCCGACCTCCGCTCGATACGCACCGCCGTCCGTCCGACCAGCCCAGCACCAGCGGGCGGCGGTGCCCCCCATCTGGCGGCGCGCCCTACGGGGACGCGCCCGGACACAAAGGAGCACCCCATGCGCAAGATCATCATCGGCCTCTGCGCCGTCGCCGTCCTCGCCACCGGCTGCGCCATCGAGCAGGACCCGGTCGCCGTCCAGCCGGCCGAGTCCGGCAAGCCGGCGGGCAAGAGCAGCGGCGCGGCCAAGGGCAGGACGTTCCCGATCAAGCTCACCGCCAAGCGGGCACGCGCGAAGAAGAGCGTCCTGAGCGACGGCGACGCCCTGTCCTGCGTCAAGGTGACCGTCACCAACCGGACCAAGAAGCAGCTCGAGGTCAACCCGCTCTACTTCTCGATCACCGACACCAGGAACACCAAGCACGACAGCAGCTCCGCCCTCGGCGAGTACGAGGGCCAGATCGCCACCATGGAGCTCGCCCCGGGCGAGAAGACCACCGGCCTCGTATGCGCGAAGGGCGATTTCCGGCCCAAGACCGTCTCGATGACCAACCCTCTGTTCGACGAGGCGGCACGCGCCCAGGTCGCTTCATGAACACGCGGATTCGGAAAGGTGGCCCGTCTCAGCGGAGGCAGCCACGCCCTGGTTCCAGGTCATCGCCTTCGGCATGTGATCGCACGGCCGTCAAGGACGCGGCACCACGTCTACCAGCCGCCTAAGTAGCGCGCATGGCGTTCGACTCGAGGTTCTCAACATTTACTTCTATCCGAGTTCAACCGATCTCAGGCCGTCACAAGCCGGCAACCCTCAGAAGATGGATGGCACGTCGTGTCATAGTCTTCGCCAGTGGACGCCGGCGTTGTCTGCCCGTCCGTCCTCCCGCGAAGGAGAACACATGCAGGACCCTTCGGATTCAATGGATATCAGCAAAACCACCGACCCACCTGTTCTGGACGATCCCACATCTGACGCGGACAGCAACCTGGCAACGGCATCGGCGGCGCTGCGAATGTCCCCGTACGAAGCGCGCATCTGGGCGGCGCTTGAGACCCACTGGCAGCGCAAGGCCGACCGGCGACGGTTGATGCCGGCGAAGGCCCGGGCGGCCGTCGAGGCCGCCGGAGTGAAGACAAAAGATGTCTTGGGACGCGCGGGGACCGCGGTCGTGGAAGCCACCCCCGAGCCCGTCAAGGCCATCGGCGAACGTGCAGCCGACACCGTGCTCGCTCCGGCCGTAGAAAGTGCTGTCCGACTGGTCGATCTGGCCAACGACTGGGCGGTGGATCTCACGAATCCGCAGAAGGTCATCGACTTCCATCGGAGCCGTGGTCGCGATGTGTCGTCACTGGAAGACCTTCGTGGACTGGACCTCGCCGAACTCGATGAGGTCGTCCGGAACCTGGTACTGAAATGGCGTTCCCTTGGAGCCGCCGAGGGGGCGGCGCTCGGCGCCCTCGCCCTCGTCCCGGTCGCCGGTGGGGCGGTGGCGATCTCTGCTGACATTCTCGTCATGCAGGTGCTGGCGACGGCGATCGCGACTCACGTTTGCTATGCCTACGGTTTCGATCCGACCGACCCGGAACTTCAGCACGTCGTGCGACGGATGGTGACGCGATCCTTTGGCGCACAGGTTCCAAAGGCGTCCACAAGCCGCAACGCGAACCTCGCCGCCGCCGCCATCAAGGGCCGCAAGAAGTGGAGCAAGAAACTTCGTGACGATCATAGGCTCATCGCGGCTCTTGAGAAGCTGATGAAGCAGTGGACCAACGGTTCTCACATTCCCGTCGGCAAAGTGGCCAAGGGGATCCCTGTCGTCTCGATCGTGACATCGGCGGGAACCAATGCCTGGGTCATCGGAGATGTCGCGAAGCAAGCTCGTCTCTACGCTCAGACGCTCTTCCTCGCTGAGAAGTACGACCTCCCGCTGCCCGCCCGACTGGCAACATCGCCAGCGAAGCGGATGCCGAATGCCTGGCAGAGGATGCCGAAACGAAGTAGGAGCCCGATGAGCGGCGAACGGGACGTGCCCGCCGTGGCGCCACGGGGACCACTCCCCGGAGAGCATGGCGGTGAGAGCCGGGCCGTCCTGCCCGCATGCCCTGTCCGCCCCGGGAAGTCGCGTCCGACCGGGCTGCTCGTCCAAGTGCGGCAGGAACCCGGGGCGGCGCCCATAGTGGTGCCGGCGCACGAGGACGGGTTCGTCGACGGCGACCGGTCGTGACCGATGGGGAACCGGGCGATCCTGTGGTCGGTCGCGGTCGCATTGCCGGTGATCGCGGCGGTCATCTCCGATCGTGCAAGCCGCCGCTAGGAGTTCGCCGTACGGCTCACGCAACTGCGCCAGAAGCACCACAGCGAAGCGGGCCTCATCGCCCGCTTCGGCTGCGCCCTCCTCCTCGCGGAGCGACATGACCCAATCTTCGCTCTGGTGAACGGCGGCGCGGCTGGCACGCGAATCGGTCTCTACTCCACCCGGCCCGACGTGGCCTCCGGGCGCACGCACCTCCGCGATCTGGCAGCCATCTCTGGAAAAGGGATTGGCTTGCCGCCGGCCCCCTGGTTCGCTGCCGTCAAGCGTCGGTACCGGCTGGCACAATCGCCCGCCATGAGCGTCAGAAAAGACGACCCGCTTGCGGGGTTGGACGAGGTTCACTGGGCGAGCCTGGAGCACGCTTACGGCCCGGCCGAGGACGTGCCCGATCTGCTTCGGGCGCTCGCCTCGGAGTCGGCCGACGAGCGCGACAAGGCCGGGCACGAGCTGTACAGCAATATCTTCCACCAGGGCAGCCGGTACGAGGCGACCGCGCATGCCGTGCCGTTCCTGGCCGCGTTGGCCGCTGCCCCCCAGATCCAGGACCGTGCCGACATAGTGCACCTCCTTTCCGCGATCGCCATCGGCTACGACGAGGCGTACCTGCCGAACGGCGTCGACATCGAAGGATGGCGCGCGGGCATCGAGCAGATGCGTACCGCCGACCCCGAAGAAGAGCTGCGCCGATTCGACCAGTGGGTCGCGGAGGCCGCCGACGAGGGCGAACGCAGAGTCCGTGCGATGCGCCGCGCCATGTACGACCACGACGAGTATCTGCGCAGCGCCGAAGCCGAACTCGGTGCGTACGATGCCGTCCGCGCCACCGTTCCCACACTGCGCGACCTGCTGGGCGATCCTGACCCGCAGATCCAGGCGGCTGCGGCTTACACACTGGGCTGGTTCCCGGAGGAGGCAACCGGCACTCTCCCCGCGCTGAGGCAGTTGCTGGAGCCGGGTGTCGTTTCCGGAGTGGCGGCGAACGCGATCATCTCAGCGGGCCTGCTGTCCGGCCATGCCCTCGTACCGCGATTCCGCGCATTCCTAGCTGGAGAAGACCCGCTCCTCCGCTACGCCTCCGCGATCGCACTGGCCCGCCTGGACGTCACCGACACCGACGTCCTCGACGTGCTTGAGACGGCCGCCGTCCAGCCTCCCGAGGACTCCGAACCCCGGATCCGTCATCTACACGGCAACCTGCGCGGATTCGCGACGATCACCCTCGCCGCGATCGAGGAGCGGACGCATCCGAGGCTTCTCGGCGCCATGCTCGATGGGCTTGCGCTCAGCTCCGGCCCCGACGCCTTCCCCACGGCCGAGGCGGTGCTGCAACATGTGTTCGGGCAACCGCGAAGCGGACCGCTGCCACCGTTTGCCGAACTGACCGAACCGCAGCAGCGCGCTGTCCGAACACTGGCCGAGATGGGCGACGACACTTGGCGCTGGGGCAACTTCATGCTCTTGCTAAGCGCTTGGGGCCTTCCGTCCCAGCAGGCCGAATGTCGCACGTATGCAGGACTCGACTAGTACTGCAACGGCATATAGGTGAGTGGGTAGCCGCGTCGCCGGTAGTGGCTGAGGCGGGCTTGGTGCTGGCGTCTGCGGCGCCGGGTCGACCAGTGCCAGACGTGTTCGGCGGTGTGAACGCCTCGCAGGACCAGCTTGATCAACAAGCGGTGGATCTCCGGTAGCGTGAAGGCGATCATGTTCGGTTCGCCGGAGCCGGTTTCCCCTTCATGGCCGGGGATCGGGAGACCACCAGCCAGGCGTGCGCGAGCATCGACACGGTGATGTGGGCGTACCAGGCTTCCCGGCTGCGGACCTGGTAGTGGTCCAGGCCAGCCTCGTTCTTGGCCTGTTGGAAACGTTTTCGATCCGTCAGCGTGCTCCGGCGATCCAGACCAGGTCGGCGAAGTACTGTCTACCTGCCGGGCAGGTGGGTCAGCGCCGCCGGACACGGAGGTGACCTCAAATTAAGTCTTGCTCAGATAGGGCGCAAAGGAAAGCCCTGCGCGATCCAGAGTGTAGCTGAAGTTCGGTAGTGGCACAGCGGAAAACTACAAGGAAGTGCATTCGTCGCATGCCGATGCAACTCGCGGACGCCTGATGCAGTAGAGGTCCAGCTGCTCGGTCTGCTCGCCCTGCATCGTTGCGCTGACCTGTCAGCGCGTCACCTTGGCTGAGTGTGTGGGCGACTGGTCAGCCGCGGACCGATTTCCAGAGAGCAGCCGTTGCGGCATCGGGGCTGTAGAGCGTCGTGCCACCGCTCAACTTGACGACGTGCATCGGCCATGTGTCGCTGTCGTAGTGCGTGTTCAGGTGGCGGGTGATGCCGCCAGGTTCCCGCGCAGGCTGTGGTAGTTCATCGACAGGGCCTTCACCAGGTCTTGCATGTCGTACTGCTTGCCGAGCTCCTGGCAGAGGACGTCGAGAATGCGGGTGACCGTCTTGGTGGTGTTCAGTTCAGTGCCGGCCAGTTTGTCGGCGTCCCATGCCACCGGGACGTCGTTCGTTCCCGCGGGCTTGGCGTGGGCGTCGGGCTCCTGCTCAAGCTCGGCGAGCAGCCGGTAAATGGCCATGACGTGTTGAGCGGGTACAGCCACCCGGATGGACTCCTGCTGGGCTTTCTGGCTCATCGTTCACCTCCTCGGCCACCTCGATCCGGGGGCGGATGGAGCGGGTCTTCAGCCCGCTGCTGCTGACGGAGACCACGGTGTTCGCGCGCCACCAGGCAATGGGTGCGCTCACCGCTGTTGTGCCCGCAGGGCGATCCGTTCCGCGAACCGCGCCTTGCCACCGTGGCCGTCCCTACCAGGACGCCCCCGGCGAATGGTTCAAGCTGCTCGACTTATAGATCAGCAACCTGCACCGTGCAGCCTGACACCGCCCTGCTCATTAATGCGCTCTCGATTCGCAAGGCTCAAGGGGCTTGTAGTGCACGTCGATGAGGCGCACATCGGGGTCTCTGTGGGGACCCGGCCGTGAATTCGGATGATCGGCTGTGCGGTTATGGTCTTCCGCAATTTGAGTCGATTTTCTGTTGTGGCAAGCATCGGCTGTCCCGATGCGGTCATGAGCGTGAACCGGCGTTTCCCTGGCAGTTAACGGGGTAGGATCGACCGCGCGGTCTATCCAGGAGGTTCTCATGAAGGTGATCGGCCGGCTCGGCAAAGCTCCCGCTGAGCGCGGTGACACGACTTCGACGACCGGTTCCCCTGACATCCTCACACTTAATGACGGTGCATTCGCGGTCATCGGTGTCGACATTACCGAGGAACTCGGTAAAAATCCATGGAAAGACGCCCGGTGCGCACCTAATGAACGGATCGTTCGAATCACACGTAACACCCTCATCGCCGCGAAGAACGATATCCCGGACGAATGATGCATCGACCGCCTGCGTGGGCACTGGACGGTAGCGAGCGGCTGCCCTTGGAGGGCTTCCTGGAGTCTTTCGGCGCGGCCTGGGCGCGCACCGAGCGGCGCTTCCTCAAGCTGGAGTGCTGGCAGTCCTACCGCGAGGCCGACGGGGTCCGGTCGCAGGAGGCGTTCCAGGCGGGCGACACCGCGCTGGCCCGCCGCCTCCTGGAAGAGGAGGCGATGGGAGACCAGCCTCTTCGCGACGACGTGCGCGCGAGGAATCTGGAGTTCACCCGGATACGGCTGCTCTCCTACCCGCTCACCGACTACCTGCGCTACGAGATGATCAATTACGAGGTGCGCAGCCGGCTGGGTGAGAACATCGAGTTCCTCGTGCCGCCCTCTCCTGTTGAGGGCTACTTCGACTTCCTGCTGTTCGACGCCCACACCGCCCTCATCCACGACTACGGGCCCGGCCCCGTCGGGTATCAATCGGGCGGCTGGGTCACCCATCACCCGAAGACGCTGTACAGACTGTTCGACATCGCCACCGATCTACGCGCCCGCGGTGAGCGGGTACATCCCCTCAACGACACTTCGCACAAATCTCGCATTTGACACGGCGGTGTCATGACAGGCCGATTGCGACGGGTCCTGCCCATGAGTCTCGCGATCATCGCGGGGCTCGTCATCGTGCTTCTCTGCGTCCTCGTCCCGGTTCTCCTGCTGCTCCGGATGGACGATGACGAGCTGGCGCGCTGGTCGGACATCGGCCAGGCGGTCAGCCCGGTCGCGGTCTTCTTCTCCGGTGCGGCCTTCCTGGGAATCACGGCCACGCTCCTGATGCAGGGCCGCGAGCTGCGGAACCAACGTGAAGAGCTGAGGATCGCGCAGGAGGAACAGGCACGCGGCAGCGAACTCGCCATGCGCGAGCTGCACACCGACCTGATCAAGATGGCCATCGAGGACAGCGAGCTCCGCTCGGTCTGGCCCGCCCCTGCACCCGGGGAGCAGACGACCCGCAAGGACCACTACTGCAACCTGATCCTCAACCTCCAGAAGGTCGCCTACGAGACCCACACGATCGAGCTTCCCGAACTCCGCAGCGCCCTACGGTTCCTCATGACCAGCCCGGACATGCGTGCCTTCTGGTCCCGAAGCCGCCCGTCCCGTGTCTCCATCACCGAAGGCGACGACGCCGAGGACACCTTCACGGCCGAGGTGGACGCGGCGTACACGGACACCATCACCCCGTAGGGTGCCGACACGCGCACCGCCCGGGGGCACATGGAACCGGTGATCCATGAGCGGCGACGTCGGGCGACGGCCCGGCAGGAACCGGCGCAGCATGTGGCTGCTGTGCCGGTAGGCGTCCTGTTCCGTGAGTTGCGCCCTGCTCGCCCTGACCGTCCCCGAAAGGGACCACTTCGGCGACTGGATCGTGCAGCTTCCTCCCTGGTTACAGATGTGCACCGCCCGGCCTTGGCTCGCCCAGGCGGACGGGGAAGCGGAGGAAGGCTAGTCGCTCACTTAGACACTCAGAGCCCTAGCCCGATCATCGGGCTAGGGCTCTGACCTGGGTCGGGGTGGCGGGATTTGAACCCACGACCTCTTCGTCCCGAACGAAGCGCGCTGCCAAGCTGCGCTACACCCCGGTGGTGGCTGCCCGGGAGACGTACGTTCTCCCGGCGCCTGGTCCACTTTAGCGGATGTCGCAGGGTGCTGCGTCATCAATTATCGGGGGACGAGGGTGAGCAGGGACGCCTCGGGTGGGCAGCAGAAGCGCATGGGGGCCATGGGGGACGTGCCCAGGCCGGCGGAGATGTGGAGCCAGGCGCCGCGGTGGCGGTGGAGGCCCTTGACGCGGGGGCGGTCGATGCCGCAGTTGGTGGCGAGGGCGCCGTAGAAGGGGAGGCAGACCTGGCCGCCGTGGGTGTGGCCGGCGAGGAGGAGGTCGTAGCCGTCGATCACGAAGCGGTCGAGGTTGCGGGGCTCGGGGGAGTGCATGACGCCCAGGTGGACGTCGGCCTGGGGGTCGACCGGTCCGGCGATCTGGTCGTAGCGGTCGCGGTCGATGTGGGAGTCGTCGATGCCGCCGAACTCGATGTCGAGCTCGCCCACCTTGAGGCGGCCGATCCGGTTGTTGAGGTCGAGCCAGCCCGCGGCCTGGAGGGAGGAGCCCAGTTCGCGGTACGGGAGGTCGGGTTCGCGGCGGCGCCGGTCGTAGTCGGACTTGCTGGTACGCCAGACGTACCGGGTGGGGTTCTTGAAGATCGGCGAGTAGAGGTCGTTGGAGCCGTACACGAACACGCCGGGACGGTCGAGGAGGGGGCCGAGGGCTTCGAGGAACGGGCCGATCGCGTCGCGGTGGGCGAGGGCGTCGCCGGTGCTGACGACCAGGTCGGGCTCCAGGGCGTCCAGTGAACGGACCCAGCGGATCAGCCTGGCGCGTCCGGGGGTGAGGTGCGCGTCGGAGAGGTGCAGGATCTTGACCGAGGGCCGGCCGGGGGCCAGCACGGGAACGTCGTAGCGGCGCAGCCGGAACCAGTTGCGCTCCAGCAGCGACGCGTACGCGAACGTGGCCGCGCCCGCGCCCGTCAGCCCCAGGGGTATGGCGTAGGTCTTTCGCACGGTTCTCCCTCCAAGGCCGGACCCTGGTCGTCATTCTCGTCCGTCCCGCCGCGGCGGGCTCCGGCCACCGGCGGCCGGTGGACGAGAACGACACACTCATATGCTCCCAGAGTCGGGCAGTGCCGCGTACGCCGGTAATCCTGGTGAGACCTGCGGGGCCTGGCGGGCATGATTGTGCGCATGAGTGCCCTGAAGGAGAAGCTGGAGACCGATCTCGTCGCGGCGATCAAATCGCGCGACCCGGTGCGCACCCGTACCCTGCGCATCGCGCTCACCGCGATCCGGAACGAGGAGGTCGCCGGCGAGCGGCCCCGGGAGCTGTCCGACGACGAGGTCGTCACGGTGCTCACCCGCGAGGCCAAGAAGCGCCGGGAGGCCGCGGCGGCGTTCGAGGGCGCCGGCCGGGACGCTCAGGCGGAGGCCGAACGGAGCGAGGGCGCGGTGCTGGAGGAGTACCTGCCCGCGCAGCTCACCGACGAGGAGCTCGGTGCCCTGGTCGCCGAAACGATCGCCGAGACGGGCGCCACGGGTCCGCGGGCCATCGGCCAGGTCATGAAGGCCGTCAACCCGAAGGTCGCGGGCCGCGCCGAAGGCGGACGGGTCGCCGCCGAGGTGAAGCGGCAGCTCGCCGCGTCGGGCGGCTGAGCCCGCGTCAGTCTTCCCAGGGCCACTGGAAGCCGGGCCGGCCGCCTGGGCGGCCCGGCCCGTTGCCTCCGCCGCGGCCGTTGCTGGTGTAGATGACCACGGTGGTGCCGGGGCCGACCTCGGTCTGCGCGTCCGGTGAGGTCGCGGCGACGGTGCCGCGCCGCTCGTCCGACTCGACGGGACGCGGCGCGATCCGTACCTGAAGGTCGGCGGCCCGCAGGCGGGCGGTGGCCGCGGCGACCGACATGCCCCTCACGTCCGGGACGCGGATGGTGTCGCCGAAGTCGCGGGTGGGACGGGCGAAGCCGGGGGCGGGCTCACCGGCCAGGGCGGCGCGCATGCTCTGCTGCCAGATCGCGCCGGGGGTGTCAGCGCCGTACACGCCGTACACCGGGTACTCCCAGGGGCTGCGGGGGTCCCAGTACGCGGTGGCGGCGGCGAGGTTCGGGGTGTGCCCGGCGAACACCGCGCAGGTGTGCATCTCACAGGTGCCGGTCTTGGCGGCGGCGGGACGTCCGATGCCGCGGCCCGTCGCGGTGCCCTTCGTCAGCACTCCTTGCAGGATCTCGTTGACCTTGTCGGCCACCGCCTCGTCCACGACCTGGCGGCAGGTCGACTTGGGCGCCTTGAGCTTCTTGCCCTCGGAGTCCACGATCTCGATGACGGAGACCGGGGTGCAGTACTTGCCGCGGGCGGCGAAGCCCGCGTAGGCGGCGGCCAGGTGCACCATGTCGATGTCGTTGGTGCCCAGCACCTGGGCGGGCACGGGCAGGAGCGGATTGCCGTTGGCGCGCTTCATGCCGAACTTCTCGGCCATCTTCACCGCGCTGCACACCCCGACCCGCTTCTCCAACTGGGCGTAGAAGGTGTTGACCGAATGCCAGGTGCCGGTCTTGAGGTCGAAGACGCCGGCCTCGCTGTCGCCCGCGTTGGACACCCGCCACTGACCGCCGCCCAGTGTGGCGTTCTTGACCTCCTTGCCGTTGTACTCGCCGGTGTACTTGCACGGCTGGAAGCCGCTGACGGTGGTCGTCTCCGGCGAGTTGAAGGACGTGTTGACCGGGATGCCCTCGTCGAGCGCCGCCGCGAGCGTGAACACCTTGAACGTGGACCCGGCGGACACGCCGTTGCCGCCCCCGTGCGCCCAGTCGGCGGGCAGGTTGAGGGTGGTGCGTCCCTTGCCCGCGCCGAACCGCTTGCTCAGGCCGATGGCCTTCACCTGTCCCGTGCCGGGCTCCACCATCGCCTCCGCGCCGACCCGGTTGCCGGACGGTGCCACGTTGCTGCGCAGCGCGCGGTCGACGGCGTTCTGGGCCTTCATGTCGAGCGTCGTGCGGATGGAGTAGCCGCCGCGGTTGAGCTGGTTGACGATGTCCTGCCGCTGCTTGGGCGTCATCTGCCAGTACTTGCCGCCGGACAGGATCTGCAGCACGTCGTACTTCACGTACTCGCAGAAGTACGGGGCCTTGCTCGTCTCGCATCCGCCCACCGGCTTGGTCTCGTTGAGCTCGATGGGCTTGGCGGCGGCGGCGTCGGCCTGCTGCTTGGTGATGTGCTTGAGCTGCACCATCCGGTACAGGACGGTGTCGCGCCGTTGCCGGGCCGCGGCCGGGTTGCGGATGGGGTCGTACGCGGTGGGGTTCTGGGTGATGCCGGCGAGCAACGCGGCCTGTTCGAGGTTCAGGTCGGAGGCGGGCTTGCTGAAGTACCGCTTGGACGCGGCCTGCACGCCATACGCGCCCGCGCCGAAGTACGCGACGTTGAGGTAGCCCTCAAGGATCTGGTTCTTGGTCATGCGCTGTTCGAGGTCCAGCGCGTAACGCAGCTCGCGTAGCTTGCGCCCGACGGTGGGTGCGGTGGCGTCGCGGTACTCCGCCTCGGTCTTGGCGTTGTCGACTAGGAGGTTCTTCACGTACTGCTGGGTGAGCGTCGATCCGCCCTGCGTCTGCTCGGAGTTGGCGTTGGACGCCAGCGCGCGGATCGTTCCCTTGAGGTCGAGCGCGCCGTGCTGGTAGAAGCGCGAGTCCTCGATGTCGATGATGGCCTGCCGCATGATCGGGTTGACCCGGTTGAGAGAGACCGACTCGCGGTACTTGTCGAAGAACCGGGCGATCTCCTTGCCGTTCGCGTCGTACAGCACCGTCTTCTCCGACGGCGGCGACGTCTTCAGCTCCCCGTCCATGTTCTCGAAGTTGTTGGCGGCGTCCCGCGCGGTGAGCCCCGCGCTGCCGACGCCGGGAAGCGCGATGAGCGCGACGAGCACCCCCGCGGCGACGCACGCTCCCAGCAGCCGCATCAGCGTCGACGCGGCCCGCAGCCGATCCTCGTTAGCACCCAGCACGGGCACTAGCGTACGCGGGGACGACCAGTGCATACGGTGCATGTTCGGCGGTACCGCACATCACCCTGCGTCACATCGCATCGTGACGGATCGGGCGGAGTTCGAGAACGCCCTGTATAACGCTCCAAGTTCGCGTCTCATAACGAAGCTGCTTGAACCGGGCGGTGGCGGCGCCGTCGTCCAGGCCGGATTGCTCGTTTGCCGGGCGGTGGCGCTCCCGTTGCGGGACGATGAGAGCCGTCACCGTTGCGGCGGAGTCACCGTGACGTGGCGATGTCGACCGGTTCGACTGGTTCGACGGGTTCGTCCGAGCCGTCCTTGGTCTGGTGTCAACCACGGAGACGGCTCGAGCGTCAACGAGAAGTAACTAGTCCGTTCCGGCGGTATGGCCCTGGAGGGCTATATCGAGAATGGGCCCATCGGGGACTGTTGAATCCCCCCTCGCTTCCGTAAGTTCTTCCCCACGGCTTTCGTTTGGCGGCCTGACGTCCGCGCCCGTCCGGCCAAGGAGCGCAAATCGACACAGACCCTAGGGGAGTGGGGCCAAGATGTGGATCACGGATTGGACCGCCCGCGCCGCCTGCCGTAACGCGGATCCAGATGCCCTGTTCGTGCAGGGGGCGGCGCAGAATCGAGCCAAGCTCATCTGCCGTGGCTGCCCGGTACGTACCGAGTGCCTCGCCGATGCCCTCGACAACCGGATCGAGTTCGGCGTCTGGGGAGGCATGACGGAGAGGGAGCGGCGTGCCCTGCTCCGGCGGCGCCCGGACGTGCGCTCGTGGCGCGACCTGCTGGAAACCGCCAAGGACGAGTACGAGCGGTCGGTCGACCCGGACGAGAGCGAGCTCGTCGCCAGCTGATCGGCGACGACCCGGCGCGGTTCAGGGTCTTGCATCGATGACGGCCGCGGGGCCCGCACCCCTGATGACGACGGGTGCGGGCCTTCGGCTGTCCTCCCATCGCGGTCTCGCCCGTCCTTCCACCGCGCCTCGGCCCGCCCCCCGGGGTCGTGCATCGGCCGGCGTCCCGGTTGCGCGAAGACTCATCACGCCCTCTTCACGCCCTCACCGGCCCACCGCACCACGCGACCCGACCCGATATCGGGCCGCCCGGATCCAGGCGTGGGACTGTCCTTAATGCGGGTTGGCCACATCCGGCCACGGTGTCAGGGGTTTAGCGGGAGGCAGGCGTTCTGATCCACTTTGTCCGGTTTAGGCGCCTCGTCCTGAGGCCGCCCCGAGCGTCCCGTTCTGAACGGGTGGGCGAGCAGAGGTCCGGTCAGGCGGCGGACAGGTCGGTGCCGACGCGGCGGAGGCCGTCCAGGTCGTGGATGTCCTCGGCCTGGGCAGGGACGATCGTCATCGGGACCGTGGGGTGCGCCGAGGCGAAGTGCTCGCGAAGGCGTTCCTCGCGGGCGGCGAGTTGCATGCGCTCGCTGTGCAGGCGGAGCAGGGCGGCGGTCAGGGTGTGCTCCCCCCGTTCCTCCAGCGTCTCGGCGGCGGCCAGGCTGCGCGCGGCGGACAGGCCGTGCGCGGTGGACCGGTGGACGCGGTTCACGACCAGGCCCGCCAGGGGCATGCGCTCCTCGGCCAGCCGCTCGACGAAGTAGGACGCCTCGCGCAGCGCGTCCGGCTCCGGGGCCGCGACCACCAGGAACGCGGTGCCGGGGGTCTGGAGCAGCTTGAAGGTCTTCTCCGCGCGCTCGCGGAAGCCGCCGAACATCGTGTCGAAGGCGGCGACGAACGTCTGCACGTCCCGCAGGAGCTGGACGCCGATGACCTTGTTGATGACCCCGGTGAACACGCCGAAGCCCGCGCTGATCACCTTGACGCCGAAGCGGCCGCCGGTCTTGGCGGGCGCGGCGAGCAGCCGCATGAACCTGCCGTCCAGGAACCGGCCCATGCGTTCGGGGGCGTCCAGGAAGTCCAGGGCGTTCCGGGACGGCGGCGTGTCCACGATGATCAGGTCCCAGGCGCCGGAGCGGTGCAACTGGCCGAGCTTCTCCATCGCCATGTACTCCTGCGTCCCGGACAGGCTGGACGACAGCGACTGGTAGAAGGGGTTGGCCAGGATCTGCTTGGCCCTGTCGGGATCGGCGTGCGCCTCGACGATCTCGTCGAAGGTGCGCTTCATGTCGAGCATCATCGCGTGCAGCTCGCCGTCGCCCTCGACGTCGATCCGGCGCGGGTTGTTGTCCAGCTCGGTCAGGCCCATCGACTGGGCGAGCCGCCGGGCCGGGTCGACGGTGAGCACCACGACGTCCCGGCCGCGCTCGGCGGCGCGGACGCCCAGCGCCGCGGCGGTGGTGGTCTTGCCCACGCCACCCGACCCGCAGCACACGATGATCTTCGTGCGCGGGTCGTCGATCAGCGCGTCCATGTCCAGGGCGGGCGGGGACTTCACGGTCGGGCTCATCTCAGGCGGCGTCTTTCCTGTCCTCGTCGAGCGCTGTCCTCGTCGGTCCTGTCCTTGTCTGTGCCGTCCTTGTCGGTGCCGTCCTCGTCTGTGCCGTCTCGTTCAGGCCCCATCGGGCTCCGCCGGCGGCCCGGCCCGGCGGGTTCATGCCGCGCCCTGGGCGCGAAGGGCCTCGGCGAGGTCGTACAGACCGGCCAGGTCCATGCCGTCGGAGAGGAAGGGCAGGGTGTAGCGGGGGCGGTCGATCGACTCCAGCCGTTCCTTCTCCCTGCGCTGAAGGGCGGTGCGGCGGGCGTGGTCGGTGGCCTCCGCGGCCAGCGCGGCGGCGATCGACTCGGCGTCGTGTTCCAGCCCGGCGGCCTTCACCCCGCGCACGATCTCCTCCATGTCGAGCTCACCGGCGGCGGCCGCGGCCAGGGAGGACGCGTCCAGCATCGGCGGCTGCTCCATGTTGACGATGACGCCGCCGACCGGAAGGCCCGCCTCGGTGAGGTCGCGGATGCCGTCCATGGTCTCCTGGACGGGCATCTCCTCCAGCAGCGTGACGAAGTGAACGGCGGTCTCGGGGCTGCGCACCACCTTCATCACGGTGTCGGCGTGGTTGCGGACGGGCCCCACCTTGGCCAGTCCGGAGACCTCCTCGTTGACGTTGAGGAACTTGGTGATCCGGCCGGTGGGCGGCGCGTCCATGACCACCGCGTCGTACAGGAACGAGCCGTCCTTCTCGCGCCGCCGCACGGCCTCGCTGGTCTTGCCGGTGAGGATCACGTCCCGCAGGCCGGGCGCGATGGTGGTGACGAAGTCGACCACGCCCAGCCTGGTCATCGCCTTGCCGGCCCGCTTGAGGTTGTAGAACATCTCGAGGTACTCGAGCAGGGCCTCTTCGGTGTCGATCGCGAGCGCGTAGACGTCCCCACCGCCGGGCGCGACCGCGACCTTGCGTTCCCCGTACGGGAGGGGCGGGCGGTCGAAGAGCTGCGCGATGCCCTGCCGTCCCTCCACCTCGACCAGGAGCACCTTCCGTCCGCCCGCGGCCAGCGCGAGGGCGAGGGCCGCGGCGACGGTGGTCTTGCCGGTCCCGCCCTTGCCCGTGACCACGTGGAGGCGTACGCCGTCCCAGTCGGTGTCTCTCGCGCTCACCCGATCGACCATATCGCCCGCTTGGTACCTCCTTGAGGGGGCGCCCCCGGCTCATGCAAGTGATTCCTGACACGGTCGGCCGGACGGGCGCTCGCATGGTGATCGGGGACCCGGCTTTCCGTCGTTCCGGGCGTCCCATGTCGTTGTTTGAGCCGTGCCCGCGCGGTTAGCTGGAAAACATGGGGCCGGTCACCGGGTCCGGCCTGCCGGACGCCCTTCACGCGCTTGGACGCTTGCCGGACCGGAGACCCGGGACCGCTCGAACGACGGCCCCCCTGGGCCCGCGAGGACTCAGGTCCGCCTCGCGTGAAAGGTGTCGTGATGGAAGCGGTGGCAATCGTCCTGCTCGTTCTCGTGGTCCTCGGCCTGATCGGCGCGTCCGCCTCGGTACGGGTGGTGCAGCAGTACGAGCACGGCATCGTGTTCCGGTTCGGGCGGGTGCAGGCAGCCGGGCGGCTGCGTCCCGGCGCGGTACGCCCCCCGGGGCTGACCTTCATCATCCCGATCATGGAGCGGATGCAGAAGGTCAACCAGCAGACGGTCACGCTGGGGGTGCCGGGGCAGGAGGGCATCACCCAGGACAACGTGAGCGTGCGGGTGGACGCCGTCGTGTACTTCCGGGTGATCGACCCGGTGAAGGCGATCGTGAACGTCCAGAACTACGGCTACGCGGTGTCCCAGGTGGCGCAGACCTCGCTGCGGTCGGTCATCGGCCAGGCCGACATGCAGGAGCTCTTGGGCGAACGGGAGAAGATCAACCGCAAGCTGCGCGGGCATCTGGACGAGATCACCCAGGAGCCCTGGGGCATCCTGATCGAGCGCGTGGAGATCAAGGACGTGTCGCTGCCGGAGGGCATGAAGCGGTCGATGGCCCGGCAGGCCGAGGCCGAACGGGAGCGGCGCGCCCGGATCATCACGGCGGACGGCGAGTTCCAGGCGTCCAAGAGGCTTGCCGCCGCCGCGGAGATCATGTCGCAGGACCCGGCGGCGTTGCAGCTACGCCTGCTCCAGACGGTGGTCGAGGTGGCGGCGGAGAAGAACAGCACGCTGGTCATGCCGCTGCCGGTGGAGGTCCTGCGGTTCTTCGACCGGATGGCGGGCGGGGGCCCGTCCGGCGAGGGCGAGGAGGTCGCCAAGCCCGGCCTCGCCGAACGCCTCACGCGCGCCGAACAGGACTTGGCCATCGCGGCCGAGCAGACCGACACCCTCGCCTCCGCCAAGGACGTGCCTCCGGTGCTCGGCCTGGACGAGCCGAAGGCGTCGTCCAAGGCGAAGGATGAGGAGGCTCCGGACAAGGACGTGCAGAACAAGGACGTGCAGAACAAGGATGCGCCGGGCTTGGAGCCTCAGGGCGGGGAGCCGACGCGGGAGATCGCCGCCGGGCTGGAGTCCCCGGATCCCCAAGCCCAACCCAGGCCGGAACAGGAGCGCCGGAAGTAGCCGGGCCGGCCGCTACCCGCGCCTTCCGGTCGGGCTCTGCGCCGGGCCTTCCGGTCGGGCTTCCGGCGGGCCGTCGTCACGGGCCGTCGTCACGGGATGAGGACCAGTCGTCCGCGCAGCCCGCCCTCCTCGAAGCGTTCGTGCGCCTTGGCGGCGTCGGCCAGGGGCAGGGTGTCCGCGACACGCGTCGTCAGGCGTCCCGCGTCCACGAGCGCTGAGAGGAGGCCGAGCTGGGTGGCGTCCGCGCGCACCAGCACGTTGGAAACCCTGATGCCGCGCAGCGGCAGTGGGACCACATCACTCCGGACGCTCACGTACGCGCCGCCGCGCCGCACGGCCTGCTGCGCGCTGATCCCGAGCACGGCGGCGTCGAGCGCGCCGTCGGCACCACCGGGTACGAGCGCCTGGACGGCGTCGCCCAAGTGCTCCCCCTTGGGGACGAAGTGGTCGGCGCCGAATTCGCGTACAAGGGCCTCGTCCGCGGCGCCGGCCGTGGCCACCACCCGCAACCCGCGTTGTACGGCGAGTTCGACGGCGTACCCGCCGACCGCGCCCGCCGCACCCGTCACCAGCAGGGTGTCCCCTGGGGCCAGGTCGAGCGCATCGAGCGCTTGAAGGGCGGTCGTGCCGTTCAACGGGAGGGTGGACGCGTGCACCAGATCCACAGCGCGTGGTGCCTGTGACACGGCGGCCGCGTCCAGGACGATCGCGTCCGCATAGGCGCCGGACGGGATGTCCAGACGATCGTTCAGGCCGATCACGGTGTCGCCGGGAGCGAGGCCACGGACGTCCGCTCCCACGGCGTCGACCGTCCCGGCCACGTCCCAGCCGAGGCCGACCGCCTGCCGCGCCCCGGGCGACCCGAAGGCGGGCATGAGACCGAGATCGGCCATGATGCCCGCGCGTGTGGCGACATCGACCGGGTTGACGGCCGCGGCGGCGACCCTGATCCGCACCTGGCCCGGGCCTGGGACGGGTTCCGGAACGTCCCGCACCTCGAGAACTTGCGTACCTCCAGGCGTCGCGACCGTGACTGCGCGCATGGTTGAACTCCCACATTGACGATGAGGCTGGCGGAGCCGGGCTTTTCCGGCCCCGCCGCCAACCTTCGCCGGAAGTTCACGGCGGCCGTAAGACGTTACCTGGAAGTGCGTTCGGTACCCGGAGGTGAAAGCCCAGCATGGCGACGATGACCGCGGAACAGCGCCGCTCGGCCGCCAAGGCCGCGCACGAGGAGTACATGGCCACCTGCCCGACCCATCAGCTGCTGGACATCATGAGCGCCAAATGGGCCTCGCTGATCCTGATCGAGCTGGCGGGCGGGACGCGGCGCTTCGCCGACATCGGCCGTGCCCTGCCGTCGGCGAGCGCGAAGATGCTCACGCAGACGCTGCGCTCCCTGGAACGGGACGGGTTCCTGACGCGCAGCGTGACGCCGGCCGTCCCGGTGCAGGTGGAGTACACGCTCACCCCGATGGGAGCGAGCCTGATCCCGCTACTGGCCGCCGCGAAGGACTGGGCCGACGCCAACATCGGTGCAATCCATTCGGCGCGCGCCCGCTACGACGCCGACAACGCCTGACCGAAGGCTCACCGCTTGCGGCGGGAGCCATCCAGGTGCCTGAGCCTTCCAGGTGAATGCGCACGTAGGCAGAGATGACGTGTATATGCTGCCGGGCCATGACCTCTCCCTCTCCCTCCCCCGTGGACATGGCGTTCGCCTTGCTGCGCGAGGGCCGAGCCGTGGACGCGCAGGAAGTGATGGTGAGGGAGGTGCGTGCGGTCGAGGCGCGGCATGGCAGGGGCAGCCCCGAATGGGCCGCCGTGCAGTGCGACTACGGGCACGTCCTGCTGAACTCGGACCAGATGGACCAAGCCGTCGAGTGCTACCGCGAGGCGTGCTCCGGACCGCCGCCCGCCGACCCGGAGGGCTACAAGGATCGCCTGACCTACCGGATGAACCTCGGGATGGCGCTACAGCTTGCCGGACGGCTCGACGAGGCGGAGGCCGAACTGCGCCACAACCTCCGGGAACGCCAGGGCTTCTACGGACGCGAGCACCCGGGTTATGCCTTCGCCCTGGAGGTGCTGGCGGACGTCCTGATGCGCGGTGGCAAGACGCACGAGGCCCGCGAGGCCATCGAAGAGACGGTCGGCAACTTCTGGCGCAACGGCCATGAAAAGGTCGCCGGTGCGCTGGCGGTCCGCGCCGAGATCATGAAGACCGCGGGGATGGACGGAACGCCGTTCACCGGCCTGGAGCAGCTACCCGACGAGATCATCGCCGTGATGGCCGAAGCCGTTCTGAACCGGATCGACCGGGCGGACCCGAGGGTCGGCATGGCCCTCCTCAGGGATCTCGTGGCGGCGCTGGAGGCGCGGCTCGGCCCGGACCACCAGGCCACTCTCAACACCCTGTCCGTCTTGGCCAACCTCGGAAGGAACAGCGGCGACCAGACCGGACGCGTCGACGCGCTCCGCCGGGTTGTGGCCGCGTACGACCGCCAGGGAAGGGTCGAGGACAGCGTCAGCGCGTTGATGGGACTGGCGCTGGCACTGACCGACAGCGGTGATCGGGAGGGCGGGCTGGGGGCGTACCAGGACGCGCGGGCACGGGCGGACCGGCTCGGTAGCCCGGAGCTGACCTCCCAGGTGCTGTGCAACTGGGGTCTGGTGCTGGCCGAGGCGGAGCGGTTCGCCGAGGCCGAGCAGCGCATGCGCGAGGCGGTGGCGTACGCGCAACGCGGTGCCGACCATGAGATGCTCGGCCGCGCCCAGATCGCTCTGGGCCTGTTCCTGCAGCATCGCGGGCGCCTGGACGAGGCACGGCAGATCGTCGAGGCGGGCCTGGCCGTCATGGACCCGGCCCACCCCGACGCGATCATCGGGCGCAGCCACCTGGGGGCGATCCACCAGGGCGAGTCGTGCGGCTGCGGCGCGCTCGGAGACACGCTCAGCGCCGCGTTCCGCGACTTCGTCCTCGCCAGGCTGCCCGCGGACCTGCTCAGCGGCCTGGACGTGAACATCGTGGACGGCGAGTTCAAGGTCGAGGTCCAGCTCAACCGGGAACCCGCACCCGACGAACTGGACCACCTCAACCGCGTGATGAACGCGGCGACCGCCGAGTTCCGCCGCCGCGTCCTCGCGTCCTGACACGGCCCCCCGGCGTTCGCGGCCGGGGGCGGATGACGCGCACGTCCGGCGGGCAGGGGGATCGCTAGGCTGAGCGCCATGAAGAAGTGGGAGTACGCGACCGTTCCGCTGCTGGTCCACGCGACCAAGCAGATCCTTGACAACTGGGGCCAGGACGGATGGGAGCTCGTCACCGTCCTGCCCGGGCCGAACCCGGAGAACCTGGTGGCCTACTTCAAGCGCGAACTGGAGAAGTGACGTGGCGACCCCGGAGGAGCGCATCCGCGAGCTCGGCCTGGAGCTGCCCGAACCGGTCGCCCCGGCGGGCTCGTACGTTCCCACGGTCAGGACGGGTTCGCTGGTCTACACCGCGGGACAGGTCCCGTTCGTGAAGGGTGAGCTGCGCGTCCTGGGCAAGGTCGGCGCCGAGGTCGATCCGGAGGTGGCGGCCGAGCAGGCCCGGATCTGCGCGCTCAACTGCGTCGCGGCGCTCAAGGCCGAGGTCGGCGAGCTGTCGAGGATCGCCAGGATCGTCAAGGTCGTCGGTTTCGTGGCCAGCGCGCCGGACTTCTTCGGCCAGCCCAAGGTGATCAACGGGGCCAGCGACCTGCTGAAGGAGATCTTCGGCCCGGCGGGGGCCCACGCCCGCAGCGCGGTCGGCGTCGCCGTCCTGCCCAACAACGTCCCGGTCGAGGTGGAGCTGATCGCCGAGATCGCCTGACGGGAGGGCGTGAGCCCGGGCCGGCGTTCGCCCGCGCTCTTGACGGAATGGCGTTCGGTATGTGCGAATGGGCCGCCATGAGGATCACACGTTGGGGCGGCCCATGCTGAACGGGCTCAAACTCTCGGGCGCGCTCAAGGCGCGGTTCGAGGACATCCATTCCGGCAGGACACAGCCGGTGCCGGCTCGGGACGCCGCGACGGTGGTCGTCCTGCGCGACCACGCCGAGCGCGGTCTGGAGGCGTTCATGCTGCGGCGGGTCGCCTCCATGGCCTTCGCTCCGGGCGCCTACGTGTTCCCCGGCGGTTCCGTCGACCCGCGGGACGGGGAGGCGGATCTCGCGTGGTCGGGCCCGTCCCCGGCGGAGTGGGGCGCGGCGTTCGCGGCCGGTGAGACGCTGGCGCGCGAGCTGGTGTGCGCGGCGGTCCGGGAGACGTTCGAGGAGACGCTGGTCCTGCTGGCCGGTCCCACCGAGTCGACGGTCGTGGACGACACCCGGGGCGAGGGCTGGGAGGCCGACCGGCAGGCCCTCCTCGACCGCTCCCTGTCCTTCGGCGAATTCCTGGACCGGCGTGACCTGGTGCTGCGCTCGGACCTGCTGCGTCCCTGGGCGCACTGGATCACCCCGGTGATCGAGCCCAGGCGGTACGACACCCGGTTCTTCGTCGCGGGGATGCCGGACGGCCAGCGGGCCCGGGACGTCAGCACCGAGGCCGACCGGGTGGCCTGGGTCCGTCCCGCGGAGGCGGTGGAACGGGCGCGGGCGGGCGAGTGGTTCCTGCTGCCCCCGACCCTGGCGACCATGGTGGAGCTGTCGGCGTACGAGACGGTCGCCGACGTCCTGGCCGCGCCCCGCCGGATCGTGACGTACGAGCCGGTGGCCGAGATCGTGGACGGCGAGGCGTGGCTGAGACTGCCGGAGGGCGTCGCCGAGCACTATCCGCAGGGATGAGGGGCGCTTCGCGGAGGAGGCGGTGATGCCCGGACGGCGGAGCCGGAACGTGCCGCTGTCGCGGGCCTTCCTGTGGCGGCTGGCGGGAACGCCCGCCTTGCGGTACCTGGAGCGCCTGGGCTGGAACCCGGCGCGGCATCCCGATCTCCGGTCGGGCAGGATGGGTCGGATGAGCGAGATCGACGGGATGGGCACGGATCGGGCGACCTGCTGGCTCGCGCCGAATCCGTCCGCGATGACCCTGGACGGCACCAACACCTGGGTCATCGGGGAGCCCGGTGCCGAGGAGGTCGTGGTCGTAGACCCGGGGCCCAAGGACGACGTCCACCTCAAGCGGGTCGTGGACGGGATCGCGGCGCAGGGCCGCCGGGTGGGTCTGGTGCTCCTCACCCACGGCCATCCGGACCATTCGGCGGGCGCCAAACGGTTCTCGGAACTGGCCTCCTCCGCCGCCTCCGCGGCTTCGACGGCGCGGCGGCCGGTGGCCGTCCGAGCGCTCGATCCGCGGCACCGGCTGGGGGACGAGGGCCTCGCCGAAGGCGACGTGGTCACGACGGGAGGTCTGGAACTGCGCGTCATGGAGACGCCCGGCCATTCGAACGACTCGCTGACCTTCTGGCTCCCCGCCGACCGCGCCGTCCTCACCGGGGACACGGTCCTGGGGTACGGGACGACCGTCGTGGAGGGCAGGCTCGGCGACTACCTGAGCTCGCTCGACCGGCTCCGCGCGTTCTCCGAGGACGTGGAGGCCGCCACGATCCTGCCGGGGCACGGGCCCAAGCTCGACGACCCGATCGGAGCGCTCGACCACTACATCAGCCATCGCCGGGAGCGACTGGCCCAGGTGGAGGAGGCCGTCGCCGCCGGTGCGCGTACGGCCAAGGAGGTCGTCGCACGGGTCTACGCGGACGTGGACAAGTCACTGTGGCCGGCGGCCGAGTGGTCGGTCCAGGCCCAGCTCGACTACCTGAAGGAACGCGGCGGGGCGTGACCGGCCCGTCAGGGGGCCGCTTCGGCTACTTCGACCGCTTGCGGAGCCGTTCGATGTCGAGGATGACGACGGCGCGCGCCTCGATCCGCAGCCAGTTGCGCTGGGCGAAGTCGGCCAGGGCCTTGTTCACCGTCTCCCGGGACGCGCCGACGAGCTGCGCCAGCTCCTCCTGGGTGAGGTCGTGGTGAACGTGCAGCCCCGTCTCGGTGGGCTGCCCGAAGCGCTCGGCGAGGTCCAGGAGCTGCTTGGCGACACGTCCCGGCACGTCGGTGAAGACCAGGTCGGCCATCACGTCGTTGGTGCGCCGCAGCCGCTGCGCCAGGGCGCGCAGGAGTTGAACGGCCACCTCCGGGTGCCCGGTGAGCCAGGGACGCAGATCGTCGTGCCCGAGCCCGGCCAGCCTGCACTCGGTGACCGCGATCGCGCTGGCCGTGCGCGGACGCGGGTCGAACAGCGACAGCTCGCCGAACATCTCGCTGGGGCCGAGCACGCTGAGCAGGTTCTCGCGGCCGTCCGGGGCCGCCCTGGTCAGCTTGATCTTCCCGTCCAGCACGACGTAGAGGCGGTCGCCCGTCTCGCCCTCGTTGAACAGCGTCTGGCCGCGTGCCAGCCGCACCTCGGTCACGTTGGCGCGCAGCGCCTTGGCGCCCTGCTCGTCGAGTGCCTCGAACAGCGGGGCCCTGCTCAGAACGTCCACGTCGCGGTCGGTCACGCTTCTCCTCCTCGAACACCTGCATACATAGTGTGACGTACGTCCCACCGCGTACGTGAAGGTAGGGTCCGCGGCTCGCCTGATATGGCGGGCCGAGGACGTACCCTTGCCCACGTGCCTCGCAACGGTAGCCCCGCCTCCGTGACGGCGGCCCGCAGACCCCGGCCTCGGGAGGAGACGCGCCTCGCGCTGGTCCGCCGTGCCCGGCGGATCAACCGCGAGCTGGCCGCGCTCTACCCCGACGCCCACTGCGAGCTGGACTTCACCAACCCGCTCGAGCTGCTGGTCGCCACGATCCTGTCCGCCCAGTCTACGGATCGCCGGGTGAACATGGTCACACCGGCGCTCTTCGCCCGGTATCGGACGGCCGAGGACTATGCCGCCGCGGATCGTGCGGAGCTGGAGGGCCTGGTCCAGTCGACCGGCTTCTTCCGGGCCAAGTCCAATAATATTATGAAACTGGGGCATGAGCTGTGCGAACGTTTCGACGGTCAGGTACCGGACAACCTCGATGATCTGGTAAGTCTGCCCGGTGTCGGGCGCAAGACGGCCAACGTGGTCCTGGGCAACGCCTTCGGCGTTCCGGGCATCACCGTCGACACCCATTTCGGCCGGCTGGCCCGCCGTTTCGGCTGGACCACCGAGACCGACCCGGTGAAGGTCGAGCGGATCGTCGGCGAGCTGATCCCCCGCAAGGACTGGACGATGCTCTCGCACCGGCTGATCTGGCACGGCCGCCGCATCTGCCATGCCCGCCGTCCCGCCTGCGGCGCCTGCCCCCTGGCCCGGCTGTGCCCGTCCTACGGGGAAGGCCCGACGGACGAGGCCACCGCGCGCAAGCTGGTCAAGGAGGGGCCGTTCTCATGACGTCCGGCCGGCGAGCAGGGACGTGGCGCTCCCGTCACTCCCGTCCAGCGGGCGGGGACGCGGCGTGACCGGCCACCCCGACCACCCCAAGACCTCTCCCGCGTGGCTCGACCGCTTCCTCGCGGCCGCTCCGGGCATGAGGATTCCCGACCGTCCCAGGCCGCGTCCCGGATCGCGTCCGGCGGCGGTCCTGATCCTGTTCGGCGAGGGCCCGGAAGGGCCGGACATCCTCCTCACGGAACGGGCCGCGACGCTCAACAAGCACGCCGGGCAACCCGCGTTCCCCGGCGGGCGCATCGACCCCGAGGACGACGGCCCGGTGGGTGCGGCCCTCCGGGAGGCGTGGGAGGAGGCCGGGGTCGAGCCTTCGGGCGTGGAGGTCCTGACCACGCTCCCCGAGCTGTACCTGCCGCATAGCGACCACCGCGTGACGCCCGTCGCCGCCTGGTGGCGCGAGCCGTCCGAGATCGCCCCGGGACACCCGGGGGAGGTCGCCACCGTGGCGCGGGTGCCGATCGCCGAACTGGTGGATCCGGCGAACCGGCTGACCGTCCGGCACCCGTCGGGGATCCGCGTCGGACCCGCCTTCCGCGTACGGGGCATGCTCGTGTGGGGCTTCACCGCACTCCTACTCACCCACGTCCTGGACGCGGGCGGGTGGAGCCGTCCCTGGGACTCCGGCCGCGTCGAGGACCTTCCACAGGAGGTCATCGACCTGTCCTCGCGCGGCTGAACCCACCGCCTCCCCGCCGTTGCGCCTTGCTCCGCATGCGTCGTCGGCGTGTCGCGAGAGAAAATTCAGAACCTCTGATGGCGGTCCCCTGACGTCCCCCGCGAGTCCATGGGCGGACGCTGGTGGCCCGATGACCGGCCGATCTCTCGCCATCCTCTTCCCATGCGCGGACGGTGACCGCATCGCATCGCCCTCCGCGGCTACACGAGTGCACATAATCTGGTACATCGAGGGGACGTGCAACGGCCCCCTGGCGCTATACGGTGATGCGGTGCTGGGCGACCACCTTCTAGACCTGATACTGCTCGTGCTCGTCGTGCTCTTCGCGGTATCGGGCTACCGCCAGGGCTTCATCGTGAGCCTGCTGAGCTTCGGGGGATTCGTCGGCGGTGGCGTCGTGGGCGTGCTCATCGCCCCGCCGATCGCCGAGGCGACCGTGGACGGCGCCGCGCAGCAGGCGCTGCTGGCCATCGTCATCGCGTTCCTGTCGGCCACCTTCGGACAGCTCCTCGCGTCCTCGCTCGGCGCCGTCCTGCGCAACCGGGTGACCGGCATCAACGCGCGCGCGGTGGACGCGGCCGGCGGCGCCGTGGTGAGCTCGCTGTCGCTGCTGATCGTCGCCTGGTTCTTCGGGACGCTGGTCGCCAACTCCGAGTTCCGCCCGGTGCGCACCCAGGTCAAGGCGTCCACGATCATCAACGGCATCGACGACATGATGCCGTCGCAGGCCCAGAGCTGGTTCGCCTCGTTCCAGGGGTTCGTGAAGAGCAGCGAGTTCCCGCAGGTCTTCAACGGGCTGGGCGGCGAGTCGGTGGTGGAGGTGCCGCCGCCGAACGACGCGATCCTCGACACCGAGGCGCTGCGCGCCGCCAAGCGCAGCATCGTGAAGGTGGTCAGCACCGCGCCGCAGTGCCAGCGCAAGATCGAGGGCACCGGCTTCGTGTACGCCCCGGAGCGCGTGATGACCAATGCGCACGTGGTGGCGGGGGCGCGCGGCCAGTCCACGATCGCCTCGCTGAGCGGCGCCCGCGACCGCGGCCGGGTCGTGCTGTACGACCCCAGGCGCGACATCGCGATCCTGCACGTGCCTGGGCTGGAGGCGCCGCCGCTGAAGTTCGCGGGACCCGCGCGGGTCCGGGACGACGCCATCATCGCCGGTTTCCCGAAGAACCACCCGTTCACCGCCAGCGCCGCGCGGATCCGCGCACGCCAGACCGCCAGGGGCCCGGACATCTACCACTCCGGCCAGGTCAGCCGTGAGATCTACGCCATCCGCGGCACGGTCGAGCCGGGGAACTCCGGCGGCCCCCTGCTCGCCCGCGACGGCACGGTCTACGGCGTCATCTTCGCCGCGGCCTTGGACGCGCCGTCCACCGGCTACGCGCTCACCGCCAAGGAGGTCGCGGCGGACGCCCGCGCCGGCGCCCTGTCCACCACGCCTGTCTCCACCCAGAGCTGCTCCGACTGACCTGGGGCAGAAAGTGGGTGGGCGGTGGGTTGACCTGGGTCACGGAGCGGATGGGCGGTGGGTTGACCTGGGTCACGGAGTAGATGGGCGGTGGGTGAGCTGGATCCGCACCGGCATGTCAGGGTCGATCCCTTCGGCGGCATTGTCCGCAACGCGGCGGGCCTCGGCGGCAATGCCGGTGATGTCGATGCTGTAGGGGGCGTCGTGGGCGTAGGGCTCGATCCGGTCCGCCGCGCGTTCCAGGAGGGCTCGCGCGCCACGTGCGTTGCCGCGACGGACGTGTGTGACGCCCACGGCGACCTGTGCGAGGCCACGCCATAGCTCGCGTTCGGCCTCGGGCGCTTCCTTCCAGGCGGCTTCGAGCACTTCGTGTGCGTGGAACGGCCTGTCCGCGTCCAGAAGCCGCTGAGCGTGCTCCAGCGCCTCGACGGGCGTCACGGAGAGGTCGTCGGGCATCGTGGGCACACCGGTGGCTCCGTGCGGCAGAGGGCGGCCGTACGCGTCGCGCGGCCGAGCGTTCCGGGGCCGGCCCGACTCGTCCCGATCTCGCATGTCCCCCATTGTCGCGCGTCCCCGTTCTGGTCCGCGGGGGACGGGCTCAGCGTTCGGGTTCGGGGTCCTGGAGCCAGTTGAGGAGCTGCGTGTCGAAGGCGCGGGGCCGCTCCTCATGCGGGAAGTGACCCGCCCCTTCGATGAGCTTCCAGCGGTACGGGGCCGACACGTACCGTCCGGAGCCCTGAGCGCTGATCGGGAGGACGCAGGGGTCCAGCGAACCGTGCAGTTGGAGCGTCGGCACCTGGATGGGGGTGCGCATGCGGTGCGCGTAGCGGATGCCGTCCGGACGCGGCTGCGAACGGACGAACCACCGGTGGCACTCCAACGCACAATGCGCGGCGCCGGGGATCTGGATGGCCTGCCGTACGAGACGTTCCGTGCGCTCATCGGGCCACCCCGGGCCGGACCACGCGTGCAGGAGCTTCCCTATGAGAGCCGCGTCGTCCCGTATGAGACGCCGTTCTGGCCACACCGGCAGTTGGTAGCCGAAGAGATGGCGTGCCGCCCATGCCTGCCCGCGCGGGTCGCTGCGTATGGCCTGACGCAGCCGCAACGGGTGGGGCGCGGACACGACGCCCAGGCGCTGGACGACCTTGGGGTGGTACACGGCCATCGTCCAGGCGAGCAGCCCACCCCAGTCGTGGCCGACGACGATGGCGTTCGCCTCCCCCAGCGCGCGGACGAGTCCCGCCGCGTCCCCCGCCAGGGTCACCAGGTCGTACCCACGGGGAGGCTTGTCGCTGGCCCCGTGCCCGCGCAGGTCCACGGCGGCGGCGCGGAAACCGGCGGCGGGCATGGACACGAGCTGGTTGTGCCAGGACCACCAGAACTCGGGGAAGCCGTGCAGGAACAGGACGAGGGGGCCGTCACCGGCCTCCACGACGTGAAAGCGCGTGCCCCCGGCGCTGACCGCCCGGTGGACCCATGGCCCGTCGACCTCGACGACGGACGAGCTGTGCCCGGGCATGGGCCGGTCAGCCCTTCAGCGCGGGGGTGTCCGAGTCGCCGCGGCGGCGCAGCATGGTCATGTCGTCCTTGAGGGATTTGCGGCTGCGCTTGGCCCCCTCGATCCGCTTGATGCGCAGCCAGCCGATCAGGAGCAGCAGCAGCGCCAGCAGCAGGTAGGCGGCCGCCACGATGAGGAACGCGGCCCAATGCCAGATGCCCGCGGCGACCAGGCCGTACGCGGCGGCGATCGACAGCAGGATCACGATCAGCCCGGCGATCAGCCCGGCGACGCTGAACATGATCCCGCCCCAGGCGGCCTTCTTGGCATCGCTCTTGAGCTCCAGCTTCGCCAGCTCGATCTCGGCTCTGACCAGGTCGGAGACGTTGCTCGTTGCCAGCGCGACCAGCTCACCGAGTGACTTGTCCTCGATGCGCTCGCCCGGCAGTGCCTCGGACATTTCCTCACTCCCTTCCAGGCCCCGGCCATCAGGACGGGCCTCACAGCCTGTCAGCCGGGCGATCGGTCGGGCCACCCGGTCACACGATCAGCGATCCGGATGTGACCCCGCGCGCATGCCCCCGTACCGGACACGGCCACCGAGGTGAGCGGGCTCTCGGTCGGAACCGCTGTCGTCACTCTCTCCAATTGTGCCGGGTCGGTATAGGCCAAACCGCCGATGAGCAGCGAAACAGAAACCCCGTCGCGGCATGGCAAGGCGATCCCGTACCGAATTTCCTGCGGACTGTCACGAACCTATCGACCATCCGCCTCTCGATCACACCGGGGGCACCATGCGTGGACGGGCGTGGACGGGCGTGGACGGCTGCTCATAACAAGGCGCCCCGAACCCTGTCCCTCGCCTGCGTCGGACGGGGGTGGGTCCGGGGCGCCTCAGCAGACGCCTGGGCGCGTCAGTCCTCTGGCTTGGCGCTGGGCAGCTTCTCAGAGATGAGGTCCATCACCGTGCTGTCCGCGAGCGTCGTGACGTCCCCGATGCTGCGGTTCTCGGCGACGTCCCGCAGCAGCCGGCGCATGATCTTGCCGGACCGGGTCTTGGGCAGCTCCGGAACGATCATGATCTGCCGCGGCTTGGCGATCGGGCCGAGCGTCTTGGCGACATGGTCGCGCAGCTCCTTGAGGAACTCCTCGCCCTCGACCTCGCCGCCCGCGCTGCCACGCGGGATCACGAACGCCACGATGGCCTGGCCGGTCACCGGGTCGGTCGCCCCGACCACCGCCGACTCGGCCACCTTCGGATGCGACACCAGCGCCGACTCCACCTCGGTCGTCGAGATGTTGTGACCCGAGACGAGCATGACGTCGTCCACCCGGCCGAGCAGCCAGAAGTCGCCGTCCTCGTCCTTCTTGGCGCCGTCGCCCGCGAAGTACAGCCCCTCGAACCGCGACCAGTAGGTCTTCACGTACCGCTCGTCGTCGCCCCAGATGGTGCGCAGCATCGACGGCCACGGCTCCCTCAGCACCAGGAACCCGCCGCCGCCGTTGGGCACCGACTGCCCCTGGTCGTCCACCACGTCCGCCACGATGCCGGGCAACGGCGTCATCGCCGCGCCCGGCTTACCGGACGTCACACCCGGCAGCGGGCTGATCATGATGGCGCCGGTCTCGGTCTGCCACCAGGTGTCCACCACGGGGGTACGGTCGCCGCCGATGTGCTTGCGGTACCACACGTACGCCTCGGGGTTGATGGGCTCGCCCACGGTGCCCAGCACGCGCAGCGACGACATGTCGAATCCCGCGGGGATCTCGTCGCCCCATTTCATGCACGTACGGATCGCGGTGGGCGCGGTGTAGAAGATGGTCACCTTGTACTTCTGGATGACCTCCCACCAACGGCCCTTGTGCGGGGTGTCGGGCGTGCCCTCGTAGATGACGCTGGTCGCGCCATTGGCGAGCGGCCCGTACACGATGTAGGAGTGCCCGGTCACCCAGCCGATGTCGGCCGAGCACCAGTACACGTCCTCGTCCGGCTTGAGGTCGAACACCGCGTAATGGGTGTACGCCACCTGGGTGAGGTAGCCGCCCGTGGTGTGCAGGATCCCCTTGGGCTTACCCGTCGTGCCGGACGTGTAGAGGATGTACAGCGGGTGCTCGGAGTCGTGCGGCTCCGCGGTGTGCTGGTCGCTCTGCCGCTCCACGAGGTCGTGCCACCACACGTCCCGGTCATGGACGGCGACGTCCTCCTTGGTGCGCCGCACGACCAGCACGCGCTCGACCGTCGGCGCGCCCTCCACGGCCTCGTCCACGATCGCCTTGAGCGCGGACGGCTTGCCGCGCCGGAACCCGCCGTCCGCCGTCACGACCACCTTGGCCTGCGCGTCCTCGATCCGGGTCCGCAGGGCGTCGGCGGAGAAACCGCCGAACACCACCGAGTGGGTGGCGCCGATGCGCGCGCACGCCAGCATCGAGATCGGCAGCTCGGGGATCATCGGCAGGTAGATGGCGACCCGGTCGCCCTTCCGCACGCCCAGCTCCAGCAGCGCGTTGGCCGCCTTGTTCACCTCCCGCTGGAGGTCGGCGTAGGTGATGGTACGGCTGTCACCGGGCTCGCCCTCCCAGTAGAAGGCCACCTTGTCGCCTCTGCCCGCCTCTACATGGCGGTCCACGCAGTTGTAGGCGACGTTCAGCTCACCACCGACGAACCACTTGGCGAACGGGGGGTTGCTCCAGTCCAGTACCTCGTCCCAGCGCTTGGACCACGTCAGCCGCTCCGCCTGCCGCGCCCAGAAGCCCAGCCGGTCGGCGGACGCCTCCTTGTACGCGTCGGCCTTGACGTTCGCGGATTCGGCCAGCTCGGGAGGAGGGGGGAAGCGCCGCGTCTCCTGCAGCAGGTTGGAAAGTGTCTCTTGACTCTGACTCAACGCGTACTCCTTGCGTACGAGAGGAAGGCGCCCGGTGTGCCCACTTCACCAGGGAAGGTGCCGCCCCACAAGTCTTCTGCTGTACACGTCCGTCGCTCTCTCGGACGCGTCCCGGGTTGTGCCCAGCGCCTCTGGCTCTGGAAGCGATGCTAGTGATGCCTCACACTCGGACCGTTCCCACCTCTCCGGTACTGGAACCGGTATAGGCGAAGCCGTCCCCATGCAAACACGTCCATGCCGGCGCGCACTCCTCCGGCTCGCGCCGGGGGCGAACCGTCCCCTCCGTGGCAACCCCCATAGGGTCGTCCCGTGACCGAATCCGATGCCCTCGCCCAGGTGGCGAATCTGCCTGGAGTACCTGACGCGGTGAATGACGCGCGTACCGCCGTGGACCGACTCCTGGGACACCGCATCCTGCGTCGGCGCAGCGCCGAGGTCTCCACCGAGGCCGCGCTCCGCGGGGCGCGCGCATCCGCGGCCTTGGAAGGGTCCCCGGTCACCCTGGAAGAGCTACGCGACATGGAGAGCCCCGCCGATCCAGTCGTTCACGGAGCGCTGAGGGTGTCCGCGGAGCTGGGCACTTTGGCCGAAACCTGGCGCAAGGCACCCCGCCAGGTGCTTGCCCGCCTGCACGTCCTGGCCGCGGCCGATGCAGTGGACGGTGCCGAGCTGGGACGCCCGCGTACGTCCGACAAACCGGTCCAAGACGCTCTGGACCTGGGAGAACCGCCTTCCCCTGCGGAGGCCGCCCGCCGTCTGGAACTGCTCAGCACTCTCCTGACGGCCCCCACTCAGGCGCCCGCGCTCGTGGTGGCGGCCATCGTGCACGGGGAACTGCTGTCGCTTCGTCCCTTCGGCTGGGGGGACGGCATCGTCGCCCGCGCCGCGGAACGACTCACGCTGGTCGCACGAGGACTCGACCCCAAGTCCCTGGTCGCCCCTGAAGTCGGCCACGCCGCACACGCTGACGCCTACGCCGACGCACTGCGAAGCTACATCTCCGGCACTCCCGCAGGCGTAACCACCTGGATCCGCCACTGCGCCAACGCGACCGCCGACGCCGCCAGAGACTCACAAGCCATTTGCGAGGCGTTCCAGCGCGGCTAAGGGATGAGCGCACCCCCATAGCGAACGGCGCCCCACACAATGGGGACGCCGTCGCCAGTCACGTCACACCGGGTTACCAAGCGTGCACCTCATATCCGTCGGAGCGGGACAAGCCCGTCACGACGCGCCTCCCGCGGCTGGTCGCGCGTGGGTACACCGGCTGCCGTGCTCGGACACCTGGTCCGTGGTTCCCTGTCTACGCCTCATGTGCCCTGTTGACAAGCCCCCATTCGGGGTGAAGGACGGGGCCAAGTCCTAGGCTGCATCTGACGCGGACCTGCGGCGTCCCTGCCTGGCGTAGACCCGCTCCGGGCGACGCTTCATTGGGATGTATCGGTGCTTCTCCGGCACAACGTCGAATCGATCACGCAGTGTGATCGATTCTTTATGTCGGCGATCGTGTCCCGTGCCGGAAGGATCTTTAGATCTCCTGTACGCTCCCAAGCTCAACCAGGGCTTTCTCACCGGATCCCGCCCAGGGACCACCGGAGGTCCGACGTGCACCCCGCTCCGCCGGAGTGGGACCGTGCCAACCCAGAGGAGAAAACGTGACTCGTCGGGCGACATTGCCGCTCGACGGGAGTTGAGGCGATCGGGCAGCATATGTTGTAACTGCCTAGACTGGAGGCAGGGACTTTGCCCGTCTCATAGACCAAACCGGCCTCCGGCTTAGTCTGATCGACCCGAGACTTTCTTGGGAAACGGGCCCGGCTCTACCCCCCCGGAGCCGGACCGTACGGCGACCCCCGCTCTCCCCCCGGCGGGGGTCGCCCTGTCTTGAGAACGGCCGGGGCGGCCCCAGCCGCCCCGGCCGTCCACACACTGTTTTCGCGCACCACCGGTCCCTTAACGCCCGAACCGCAACATACCTCCCATACGGTGCGCACGTGATCATCTCGGTTCCACCGGCCGCATTTTCGCACCACCTCCCGCCGTCGGCGTGGACATCCATGATCGAACCAGTACATCCGCGTCAACAACCGGACCGGTCCGACCACCAATGACGCGAAGCCCCCCGCATTCCACCAAAACGCCCACAGTTGTGCTTCGCCGCAGGTGAGAAGGTCATCAGCCCAGTTATCCACAGTTTGTGGAAGGGGTTACCCCGCCCCCTCGGAGCGCCGCAAGGTGGTGGCCTCGGAACGGCAAGGAGGCGCCATGACCATCGCGGCGATGATCGCGAGTAATGATCCTTCGATCATCGATGACCTGCTGCGGCTGGCCGCCGCGGCGGACGTCGAGACCGAACTCGTCCGGGACGCGGACACGGCACGGCAGAGCTGGCACTGGCCGTCCCTCATCCTCGTCGGCAACGACCTCGCCGAAGCGGTGACGACCAAGGCCCCTCCCCGCCGTCCCGGTGTCGTCATGGTCGCCCGAACGGACGACACCGAAGACCTCTACCGCAGGGCGATCAAGGTCGGCGCACAAGATGTCGCACGGCTCCCGGACGACGAGACCTGGCTCATCGACGCGCTGGCGTCCGCCGCCGAGCCGGCCGACGGGTGGGGCGGCACGGTCTGCGTCATGGGAGCCAGGGGCGGCGCCGGAGCCAGCGTCCTGTCCGCCGCGCTCGGCCTCACCGCCGCCCGTACCGGCCTCCGCACGCTCCTCATCGATGGAGATCCCATCGGCGGCGGCCTCGACATCGTCCTGGGGCTGGAAGACCAGCCGGGAGCCCGCTGGCCCCATTTCGCCGACCGTCGCGGCCGCCTCAGCGCGGCGAACCTCTACGAGGCGCTGCCCCGGCTGGGTGACCTGTCGGTCCTCTCATGGGTTCGCGAAACCCCCACCCCCGTCACCAGAGAGGCCGTCCAGTCCCTCCTCGACGCCGCCGCTCGCGCCTTCGACCTGGTGCTCGTGGACGTGCCGCGCCACCAGGGCGAGATCGGCCGCTCCGCCTTGCACGTGGCCGATGCGATCCTGCTGCTCGTCCCGGCCGAGGTCCGCGCCACCATGGCCGCCGACGGGCTCGTGGCGGCTCTGCGCAACGACGTCACCGACATGCGCCTGGTGGTCTCCGGCCACAGTCCGGTCGGCGGCATCACCCCGGAAGTCATGGCACAGGCGCTGGACCTCCCCCTGGCCGGAGTCGTGGACCACGAACGCAAGATCGCCGCCTCTCTGGATGAAGGCGGCATAGCGCGCGCCCTCCGCCGCGGACACCTGGCCGACCTGTGCGAACGCCTCCTCCCCACCTTCAACCTCCAGCCGCACACACAAGAAGCCCAGGCCGCATAACCACCCGACACCGAGCTCGCAGCAACCCCTCGAACGCCAAGGAGGCACCCATGCCCGCCCCAGCCAAAATGCCACCGAACACACCGGCCCACGTACAAGTCGAGCCCGAACTCGAACCCGCCCCGACACCACTCAACAGGAGACCCAATCCATACCTGCGCCCGAAGACGGCCGACCGTCTCGCGGGACCTAGGTCCTGTTTCGGAGTGAGATGAGCCGTGGCGTGTCATGCGCCGAAGCAGCGAGGTCTCCGGTAGAGCGTTCATCGGCCAAGACGACCCCCACGCCATCAAGTGCCACATCAACCGGCTCGAACGTCACCTGGGCACCCGCCACCACGTCCGCCAAGCTCGACGTCCGTCACCAGGCCACCGTCCACATCGCCGCCATCGACGAAGGACTCCGACCAACTGTGAAACAGCCCGAGCACGCCAGGCCATGTCCGCTGTCGAGCCGAGACGACGGCAACCTCGCACCTCAGCCACGGATACCGCAAGGACTCAGCCGGGCCGGCGCGCCTGAACCGGCGAAACCCATCCCGGAATCGCGACAGCCACAAGCCCACCAAGCGCGAACGCCCAGGGCACCGCCGACGGGAGGCAGAGGTGCCCGAACGGCAAAGCCATCCCAGGGCACCGCTGGGCCGACGCTCATCCACAGCCAAGGCGCACTCCAGCCGCGATGCCACCAAGCCGAATCGCGAGGGCCGCATTACAAGGGTCAGCCCGAGACTGGCCGGCACCACCCACCCCCAAAGCCCCAAAGGAACCAGGAAAGCGGAACCTCACTCCCCAAGGAGCAGAAGATGCCGCAGCACCAGAACCCCACCCCGGCGAGGTCACGGCGATGAACCGCCTTTCGGACGCAGTGAGAGGCCGCTTGGCGAGCGCTGGCGGACAACCGACCACAGGACGCGTCGCCGCCGCCGTACGGGCCGAGCGGCGTCTCCTGGGCGACCGCGAGGTGCTGGCCCTGGCCGACGAACTTCGAGCGGAGTTCGTCGGAGCAGGTCCTCTGGAGCCGCTGCTGCGCTCACCGGAAGTCACCGACGTCCTGGTGAATGGTCCGGGCGAGGTGTGGATCGACGTGGGCGCCGGTTTGGTCCGTACAGGCACACGCTTCCCGGACGAGACGACACTGCGGCGCCTGGCGCAGCGCCTCACCGCCGCCGCAGGCCGCCGACTGGACGACGCGGCCCCCTACGCAGATGCCCGCCTGCCGGGCGGCATCCGGCTGCACGCGGTGCTTCCGCCGATCGCCCCGAACGGCACCTGCCTGTCACTCCGGCTGCCCAGGCGCCGCGCGTTCACGCTCCAAGAACTCGTCGTGGCCGAGGCGATACCGCCCTCCGGCACCGACCTGCTGGCGGCCATGGTCGCGGCCCGCGTCGCCTTCCTCATCACCGGCGGTACCGGAACGGGCAAGACCACCCTGCTGAGCTGCCTGCTGACACTCGCCGACCCTCGCGAACGCATCGTCCTCGTCGAGGACTCGGCCGAGTTGAGCCCCGACCATCCGCACGTGGTACGCCTCGAAGCACGCCCACCCAATGTGGAGGGTGCGGGCGGAGTCACCCTGCACGATCTTGTCCGGCAGGCCCTGCGCATGCGTCCCGACCGGCTCGTCGTCGGGGAGGTCCGAGGCGCCGAGGTCGTCGTCCTGCTGAACGCCCTCAACACCGGCCATGAGGGCGGCTGCGGGACCCTTCACGCCAACGCCCCTGGCGACGTGCCGGCCCGGCTCGAAGCCCTGGCATGCGCCGCCGGCCTCACCCGCGAGGCCGTCCACAGCCAGATCGCCGCCGCTCTCGACGTCGTCGTACATCTGGTCCGCGAGCCCGAGAGCGGCAAGAGACGCGTTGCAGAAATCTGCCTTCTGCGTCGCGGCACCGATGGCCTGGTCGGCGTGATCCCCGCGGTCTCGTTCTCCCCGACCGGCGAACTCATCCCAGCACCGGGCGCCAACGCCTTAGCCGCTTGCCTAGACCACCGCTGGACCCCACCACCCGAGCACACAGTCACCAACAGCTAACAGCCGCACCCCCCAGCCTCGACCAACACCCACCCATATCGGCCGGCCATGCCCGCCCCTACGGGACGCACCCGCAGGGCAAGGCGAAGGAGAACCGCAGGAGAAGGGATGTACTCCATAGGCATCGCAAGCTCTTGCGCAGCCGTCCTCGCGTGGTTGTTGTTCGAACCCGCTTACGCGCAGCGTCGGCTACATCGGCTACTGACACCCAGCCCCGAGCACGATCAGGCCCTTCGAGAGTGGGTGCTCAAGCCCGTGCTCACCGCTCTGGAGGCTTTGCGTGAGCGGCGTCGGATGCCCCGCCGCTGGCGCCAGGCGGTCATCGAGCTGTGCGACGGGATGTCCTCCGAGCTGGCCGCAGGCAGAACACCGGACGAGGCATTCACCCTGACAGCCGCGCACCTCGATCCCCCGATCGCCGCCCAACTGCTGAACGCGTCCGCCCCTGCACCCGGACCACGCAGCAAGGCCACGGCACTCACCTCTCCGGAGAACACAAAGCACAACCCATCACCAAAGACTCCACCACACCTTGCGGAGGGCAATGTCACCCGTACGACGGTCCATGCGTTGCCGCGCCACCTGCGGCCCACCACCACGGGCGTGGGCCGGCCTCGCGCACACCGAGCTCCACGGACGCATCCCACCGCACCTAGTCAGCCACAGAGGGCGCTCGGGGTCGGCGAACTGGACGCGGCCCTAGCGGCACGACAACGAGCAGCACCGCCGACGCCCTCTGGCGCGGAGGCGAGCGCAGCCATCGACTCGCCAGAGCTTCGACCGCGCCCCATAGACCGCCTGGAGAAACTGGCCCTGCAACCGGGTGCTGAAGGGCTTCGCCTTCTTGCCGCATGTTGGCGGATCGCCGCGGAACAGGGCGGCACGCTGGCCGCCGTTCTGGACGACCTGGCCACGGCGCTCCGCGACGAAGAATCGAACCGGCAGGAGATCGCCACTCAACTCGCCGGTCCACGTGCGACCGCGCGGCTGCTGTCGGTACTGCCGCTCCTCGGGCTGGCCATGGCCGCCGCGCTCGACGCCGACCCCATGGCGTTCCTGTTGGGCACTCTGCCTGGGCTCGGGTGCCTCGTCCTCGGCGTAGGGCTCAACCTGACCGGTCTCTGGTGGACCCACCGCCTGGCCAGAAGCGCAGAGGAAATCCCATGAACCCATACAGCCCCTGGATGCTGCCCATGATGGCTGCCCTCTGCGCGGCGGTGTGCGGCTTCCTCGTCGTCCCTGACGAACGTCCCGCCGTAAGACGTCTCAAGCGCCATCTCGCTGCACCCAGACAAGCATCCCAACAAAGATCCCTTGATCCAAGCACCGCAGCCCCATCGGACCCCCAGCAAGATCACGCACCTGTGCAGGGTGGCAAACGCTCATCCATCCACAGACCCGATGAACACTCCTCCAAGCACCTGAACGACAAGCTCCTCCGCCGATCCACCGCCGTCCTGGTGGGCCTGGTCTGCGCACTCCTCCTGGGAGGCGTGCTCGGCGCGTTCGCCGGCGTCATGGCCGCCGCAGCGGTATCGCGTTCGTTCACCCGCCTGGGCCAGGCAGAGCGAAAGCGTCGAGACGCCCGGAGAATCGCGGATCTCCCCATCGCGGTGGACTTGCTCGCCGCCTGCTTGCGAGGTGGTACGCCCTGGAGCGAAGCCGTGGAGGCCGTCGCCGAAGCGGTCGGCGGACCGCTCGGTGAGGAACTGCAAGAAGTCGCGGTTCAGATCCGCCTTGGTGCCGATCCCGTGACGGCCTGGCTGGCGCTCGCCGAGGAACCCACGCTCGCACCACTCGCCCGTACCGCTGTTCGCGCAGTCCAAAGCGGAGCCCCACCGGCCGTCCCCTTGTCCAGACTCGCGCGAGACCAGCGCCGTACCGCCCGATCGGCCGCCGCCGCCCGAGCCAGAACCGCAGGCATCAAGGCCCTGCTTCCCCTCGGCGCCTGCTTCTTGCCGGCCTTCGTCCTACTGGGCATCGTGCCCGCCATAGCCGGAATCGCCAGGTCCCTACTCATCCCCTGGTAAGCACCCTGACCAACACCACAGCGAAAGCCCCCACCACAAGACCCAGCCGCTCACCCCAACGCCCGCCACCACCTGCAACGCTGCCCACACTCCCTGGTGAACGCCGCTAAGAAGGTGACCCATCGTCTGTGCTCAGGGCCCTTTCGTTCACGTCCACTGGAGTGGTGTATGGGGTCTGTGTGATCTATGACCGGTTCGTGTCGTGATGGGCGAGTCCCCGTGACGTGAGACGGCCACCTCGTGATCCTTCGAGTCGACCAAGACCAGTGAA
>NZ_BSTM01000029.1 GCF_030269515.1 Actinomadura sp. NBRC 104412
CCAAGCTGGACCACGCGGGAAGGGCGACCACGTGTCGGCCCTTCGAGGTCTGACCTGAACCGCCGCTCAGACGGCCTTGTCGGCGCCCTTCCCGCCCCAACCACGCCTTATTCAGTGGGCTCCTAGCGGCTTCGACGATCAACTCAGCCTAAGATCTTGTAAATCGGCAAACCTCCCGACAAGATCGGACATCGAAGATACTCAAGGTCAATTTTAGGTAGATTATCCAGCCATTCCCATGAACCCGCCGAGGCGATAGCGCGTCCCCCTTTCTGAGTACGCAGGGCAACTCGGAAAAAGGAGGATGCATGAAGATCGCACTGCGCCTGGCCGCGATCCTGGTCGCGGTCGCGCTGGGCGCCGGGACGATGGGGGCCGCGCACGCGGACGGCCCGAAGACCGACCGGCGGGTCGTGGCGGCCATCGAGGCCCAGCCGTGGGTCGTGCTCCAGCAGGGCGACACCGGCTACCGGGTCACCTCGGCCCGGTGCTTCCTGACCCAGTTCGGCTTCTTCGACGACTGCCGTACCGATGCCGACACCTTCGACGCGGAGCTGGCCGCCGCCGTCGGCAGGTACCAGGACGCCCGGGACCTTCCGAGGACCGGGAGGATCGACGCGGAGACCTGGCTCGCGATGCGCTACGACCACGGTGTCGCCGGTCCGGGAGACCGCCGTTCCCACCTGGTCAGGGGCCTCCAGCACGCGCTGAACATGCTGGGCGACGCCATCCCGGTGGACGGGATCTACGGCAGCCGCACCACGACGGCCGTCAGGAACTTCCAGACGCGCAAGTCCATCGACAGTGACGGCCTGGTGGGGCCCATCACCTTCCGCGCCATGTTCGCCGAGGGCGCCGAGGCCGCCCGCACGCCCGGCCTGTAGGCCGCTCCCCAGCGTCGTCTCCTGTGAGCGGCCCCGAACGTCCCCTCCCGGTCGCCCCTCCGGCCGGGAGGTCCCGCGAGCTCATGGCCGGCGCCCGTTCAACGAGGGGTTGAACTGGCCCGCGACCAGGGCGGACAGCGCCAGGACGAACCCGGCGACCTGGAGGGGCGTGAAGACCTCGCCCAGCAGCACCATGCCCAGAAGCGCGGCGACCAGCGGGGACAGCAGCCCCAGGAGCGCGGTCGCGGTGACCGGCAGGCGCCCGATGCCCCGGAACCAGAGCACGTAGGCGACCAGGCCCCCGATGGTGGCGAGCCAGAGATAGCCCGCGGCGGCCGGCGCGCCGATATGGGCGGGCACGCCCTCGAAGAGCAACACCAGAGGGAGAAGGAACAACCCGCCGCTGGAGAGCAGCCAGGCGGTGAGCGTCAACGGACCCACCCCGGCCGGTCGTCCCCAGCGCTTGGTGAGCGTCACGCCGGTCGCCATGGCCGCGGCTCCGCCGAGCCCCGCGAGGACGCCCGTCGCGTCGAGGCCCGCGCCGGGACCGATCACGACGAGGCCGACCCCGACGACTCCGGCCGTCCCCCACGCGAACCGCCAGGACGAGGGCGGCTCCCGCAGCACGGCGACGGCCAGCCCCGCCACGATCAGCGGCTGTGCCGCGCCCAGGGTCGCCGCGACACCGCCGGGCAGCCGCTCGGCCGCGAGGAAGAGCAGCGGGAAGAACGCGCCGATGTTGAGGACGCCGAGCACCGGGGCCTTCCACCACCAGTCGCCGCGCGGCAGCGTCCGGGAGAGCGCGACGGCGAGCAGGCCGAGGGGCAGCGCGCGCATCAGCGACGCGAAGAGCGGATGGCCTGGAGGCAGGAGCTCGGTGGTCACCGAGTAGGTGGTGCCCCACGCCATCGGGGCCAGGGCGGTCACGACGACGAGCGCGGCGTGGCGGCCGGGATGCACTCGGCCGTCCCCGCCCCCGAGCCGCGCCCGCCGCTGGTCGGGGGCCGTGATGGTGGTCATGCACGGAAGTCTCGGCCGCTTCCGACCATCTGTCCAACATATGGTTCATATCGCATCTATCTGTTTCTAAGATAGTTGGATGGATCTTCAGCAGTTGCGGTACGTCGTCGCCGTGGCGGAGACCCGCAACTTCACCCGTGCCGCCGAGCGGTGTTTCATCGCGCAGTCCGCGCTGAGCCAGCGGGTCGCGAACCTGGAACGCGAGCTCGGCGTGAAGCTGTTCGCGCGCACCAGCCGCCGGGTCGAGATCACCCCCGCCGGGGAGGCGTTCCTCCCGTCGGCGCGGCAGGCGCTCGAAGCGGCGGAGCGCGCCGTGGCCGAGGCCGCCGCCGCGGTGGGCCTGGTACGAGGCAGGCTCGCGGTCGGCGTCATCCCCACCGTCGCGGCCATTGACATGCCCGCCGTGCTCCAGCATTTCCGCGAACGGCATCCCGAGGTGCGGGTCAGCCTGCGCGTGGGCGGCAGCGACCTGCTCACCGCCCAGGTGGCGTCCGGCGAGCTGGATGTCGCGGCGCTCGGGCTGCCGGAGGGCGACCGGCCCCGTGGCGTGCGGGTGCGGCGGCTCGCCGTCGACCGGCTCGTCGCCGTCGTCCCGGCCACGCACCCGCTGGCGGGCGAGGCCAGGGTCGGTCTTCGGCGGCTCGCCGAGGAGACCTTCGTCGACTTCCCCGCCCGCTCCCCCGGCCGCGCCCAGAGCGACCGTGCCTTCGCGGCGGCCGGCCTCGTGCGCGACGTCGCCTTCGAGGTCACGGTGCCGGACCTGCTCGTCCGGATCGTGCGCCAGGGGCTGGCGATCGCGCTGCTGCCCTCGGCCATCACCGGGAACTACCCCGGCCTGGCGACGGTCCCGGTCGTCGACGGGCCCTCCCGGGTCGAGTACCTGATCTGGAGCGAGTTCAACCCCAGCCCCGCGACCCAGGCGTTCCTCCGGTCGCTGGACGAGGTCGCCAAGCGGGCGGACTAGAGCGTCCGGTCGGCGCCGTCCCTTCGGCAGGCCCGTGCCACCGCCTCCGCTGCGGCCCCGCCGGAACGGACGGCGCCCTCGATGTAGCCGTACCAGCGCGGTGAGGTCTCCGCCCCCGCCCAGTGGATCGGCCCGACGGGAGCGCGCCACGCGGAGCCGTGCCACGTCCAGGCACCCGGCGGGAACACCGCCGAGTACGCACCCCGCGTGAAGGCTTCACCGTTCCAGTCGCGCTCGACGAGGCCCACCGGCGCGGCGGCCCGGTCGCCGAACAGGCGGACCAGCGTTTTTATGCGCTCCGAGCATTTCCGGCCCGGCGCCGTGATGTCAACGACCTCACCCACCTGGGGAGGGGGCCGCGCGGTGTTATGGGCGGTCACCCGGGTAGGAGGCTGCCGTAATCGGACTCGCGGGCAACGATCCTTCGGTGACGTGATCGCAGACCAACGCCGAGCAGACCATCGTTCAAGGGAGGACAATGGCCGGCCCGAACGGACGCCGAGCGGAGCATCCGGATGACTGGGATCAAGGCGACCGGTGAGCGGAAGCTGATGCTGTTCTCCGGCCGCGGGCATCGGGAACTCGCCGAGGACGTGGCCGGGCGGCTCGGCACCGGGGTGACCCCGGCGGAGCTGAAGGACTTCGCCAACGGCGAGATCTACGTGCGGTACGAGGAGTCGGTCCGCGGCTGCGACGCGTTCGTGCTCCAGGCCCACACCGCGCCGATCAACCACCGGATCATGGAGCAGTTGATCATGGTGGACGCGCTGAAGCGCGCGTCGGCCGAGCGGATCACGGTGGTGGCGCCGTTCTTCGGGTACGCGCGGCAGGACAAGAAGCACCGGGGCCGGGAGCCGGTGTCGGCCCGGCTGATGGCCGACCTGTTCACGGCGGCGGGGGCCGACAGGCTCATGGTCGTCGATCTGCACACCGCCCAGATCCAGGGGTTCTTCGACGGTCCGGTGGACCATCTGCACGCGATGCCGCTGCTGGCCGACCATGTCGCGCGACTGGTCGGGTCGTCCGAGCTGACGATCGTGGCGCCGGACGCGGGACGGGTGCGGGTGGCCGAGCGGTGGACCGACCGGGCCGGCTGCGCGCTGGCGATCATCCACAAGCGCCGGGATCCGGCCCGTCCCGGCGAGATCAGCGTGCAGGACGTGGTCGGCGAGATCGCCGGGCGCACCTGCGTCATCGTCGACGACATGATCGACACGGGTGGCACCATCGTGCGGGCGGCCGAGGCGCTCGCGGCCCGGGGCGCTGCCGAGATCATCGCCGCGGCGACGCACGGGGTGTTCTCCGGGGACGCCGCCGAGCGGCTGGCCGCGTCCGCCGTCTCCCGTCTGATCATCACCGACACGCTGCCGCTCCCCCCGGGGTTCCACTTCGACGACCTCACCGTGCTGTCGATCTCGCCGCTGGTCGCCCGCGCCATCCGGGAGGTCTTCACCGACGGGTCGGTGACCACGCTCTTCGAAGGTGAGAGCTGACACGGGCCGGACGACCAGTAATCGAGCGCAGGCATTTCGGGGGGAATTCATGCGTGTGGCAGCCGTAGAGACCGTCCTACCGGAGCATCACTACGACCAGCACCAGATCACCGAGGCGGTCGCGGCGTGGACGGAGGCCGACGAGCGGCTTCTGCGGCGCTTCCACGACGCCACCCGGGTGTCGGGGCGGAACCTGGCGCTGCCGATCGAGCAGTACGAGAAGCTCAAGGGCTTCACCGCCGCCAACGACCTCTACATCGGCACCGCGCTGCGGCTGGGAGAGCAGGCCGTGCGCGGCGCGCTGGAGGCGTCCGGGATCGCGCCCGAACAGGTCGACCAACTGGTCTTCTGCTCGTCCACCGGAGTGGCCACCCCCTCGCTGGACGCGGCCCTGGCACAGCGGGTCGGACTGCGCGAGGACGTCAAGCGGGTGCCGATCTTCGGGCTGGGCTGTGCCGCCGGGGCCGCCGGGCTGTCCCGCCTGCACGACTACCTGCGCGCCTGGCCGGACCAGGTGGCGGTGCTGGTCTGCGTGGAACTGTGCTCGCTGACCGTCCAGCAGGACGACCACTCGGTGGCGAACCTGGTGGCCAGCGGCCTGTTCGGGGACGGCGCGGCGGCCGCGGTGGCGATCGGCGGGCGGCGCGAGGAGGCCGAGGCGGCCGGGCGGGGCCGGGCGGCCGAGGCCCGCCGGGGTCCCCGGGTGGTGGCGACCCGCAGCAGGCTCTATCCCGAGACCGCGCGGCTGATGGGCTGGGACGTCGGCGAGCACGGCTTCCGGATCGTGCTGGCGGCCGACCTGGTCGACCAGGTCGAGGCGTGCCTGGCCGACGACGTCTCCTCCTTCCTGGGCGAGCACGGGCTGTCGCCGGGCCGGGTGTCCTCGTGGGTGTGCCATCCCGGCGGGCCGAAGGTCATCGAGAAGATCGCCGAGGTGCTCGCGCTCGACCACGGCGAGCTGGACCTGACCTGGGACTCGCTGCAGAGGATCGGCAACCTCTCCTCGGTGTCGGTGCTGAACGTGCTCCAGGAGACGATCGCGCGGCGGCGCCCGCCGGCGGACGAGCCCGGCCTGCTCATGGCCCTGGGCCCCGGCTTCTCGGCCGAACTCGTCCTGCTGCGCTGGTGAGGCCGCCCCGCACCCGGCCGTCGGCCGGGGCTACCCGCCGTCGCGGGCCGCGCGGATCAGATCGCGGACGCGGTCGGCCATCGCCACCGCGGGCCCCGCGAGAAGGTTCTTGGTGGCGCTCTCCGTCCCCGGATGCGGGTGGGTCGACGCGATGGACTCGGCCGCCCGCACCGCCGCCGCCATGCCGCGGCGCTGGCCGTCGGTGAACTCGTCCCCGAGCCGCTCGAACTCGTAGCGCTCCTCCGCGCGGGCGTGCGTCAGCACCTCGATGCGCAGCCGGTCCAGCTTGTCCAGGAAGGCCGGGTCGGCGGTGTCCATGCCGTCCAGCTCGGCCAGCATCTCCTTGGCCTGCCGCTCCTCCTTCAGCCGGTCGTCGACGATGCCCTCGCCGCCGGGCAGGCTGCGCCGCGCCATGGGGTGCACGATCTCCTCCTCGGCGGTCTCGTGGACGGCCAGCAGCCGGACCAGGTCCTGGAAGGCGTCCGCGCGGGCCTGTCCGGACGAGCGGAGCGTCAGGTCGAACAGGTCCCGGATGCGGCCGTGCTGTTCGCGCAGCAGCCCGACGATGTCGTCGGTCTGCGGAACCGCGGGTGTCGTGGTCATCGGTGCTCCCTTGCACACGTTGATCGGCGCGTCGATCGGTGCGTGCCCCGTACCCGCGGAAACGGCGCCCCCGTCCGGCGGCAAGGCAAACACTGCGCAAAGCGCGGCGGCGGCGCGTGAGGAAGGACGAGCCGGGGGTACGGGCGCGCATGCATCGGCCTCCGGGCGACCCACCGTCCCGGCGAAGAAAGGTGAAACCGTGGCCTTCAACCCGCTCGAACACCGGGGCATCCCGCTCGACCGGCAGATCCGCAACTGGAGCGAGCTCAACGTGGCGCCCGTCGACCCGGACCGGGCCGACCCGTACACCAAGTGCCGCATCATCACGATGAACGGCATCGAGGTGGAGGCGATCATGTTCAGCCACCACTTCAACCGGGTCTGCCCGGATCCGGAGGTCAAACGGCAACTCGCCGAGGTGCGCTACATCGAGCAACAGCAGCAGAAGGCGGTCAACTGGCTGCTGCCCGGACAAGCCTCGGTCCTGGAGACCACCATCGCCTACGAGCAGGTAGCGGTGGACCTCACCGGCTGGGTCGCGCGCATGGAACCCGACCCGTACCTCAGGCAGGCGTACGAGTTCGGGGTGCTGGAGGACTTCGACCACCTGTACCGGTACGCCAACCTGTACGAGATGATCGAACACCGCAAGGCCGAGAAGGTCATCGGCGACCTGACCGAGATGATCCCAGGACGGCCCACCGCCCGGCACCACCGCGACCCGGCCGACAACGTCCGCGACCCCTACGACCGGAACACCACGGCGCCGATCTCCAAGCTGCACGCGCTGACCATCATGTCGGCCGAGCAGCAGACGATGAACTTCTACATGAACGTCGGCCCGATGTACATGGAGCCGATCGCGCGCCAGCTCTACCAGGAGATCGGGCTGGTGGAGGAGGAGCACGTCACCCACTACGAGTCCCTGGTGGACCCGGGCGAGACCTGGTGGGAGCGGCTGGTCAACCACGAGTACAACGAGTGCTACCTGTACCACTCGTTCATGGAGACCGAGACCGACCCGGGCGTGAAGGGGATCTGGGAGCTGCACCTGAACATGGAGCTGGAGCACCTGCGGATCGCCTGCGACCTGATGCGCCGCCACGACGGCCGCGACCCGGAGAGCGTGCTGGCGGCCGAGCTGCCCGCCCCGGTCACCTTCGAGCCGAACAAGGAGCTCGTGCGGAACCTGCTGGCCACCCAGATCGACCTGACCACCCTGGGCGCCGGGTACGTCCACGAGGCGCACGAGCGGTTCGAGAGGATGCAGCGGGAGATCAACGGGGACGGCAGGCCGCCGAGCGAGCGCGTGATCGACCAGCACCGGCAGATGTACGGCGGCGAGTACCGGCTGTCCACCGAGGGCGAGCACCCGGTCGCGGAGCTGCGCGAGACGGGGAGCCGCCGCTGAGCCCCGCCGGTCGCGGCGGTCAGGGCGGTCGGGGCGGCGAGGCCGGGCACCGCGCCGTCCCGCACACCGCGGACGTCCGCATCGAGGCATGGGGACCGTCCAGGGAGTCCTGCGTCGCCGAAGCGGTGCGGGGCCTGGTGGAGTGCTTCGCCGAGACCGCCGGGGTCCGCCCGCGACGCCGTGTGCCGCTGGACGTCCCGCCGGGGCCGGACGCGGACCTGCTCGTGACCGTCCTGGACGAGGTGATCTACCTGCTGGAGGTCGCGGGTGAGATCGTCCTGGAGGGCCGGTTCGAGCCGACGCCGGACGGCGGGATCTCGGGCGGGCTGACGGTCGGCGACGCCGCGCAGGCCCGGCCGGTCGGCGCGGTGCCCAAGGCCGTGTCGCTGCACGACCTGCGCTTCGGCCGGAACGACGGCGGCTGGTCCTGCGCGGTCACCATCGACGTGTGAGCGCCGGGACGGGCGCGTCCGTCAGCCCTTGACGACGCCGACCGGGGCGAGGCGCGCGACCTTGCGGCACAGGCCCGCGCCCTCGCTGGCCTCGACGACCGCGGACACGTCCTTGTACGCCGCCGGCCCCTCCTCGGCCAGGCCACGCCACGACGACGGCCGCACCGCGATGCCGTCGGCCTCCATCGTCGCCCGCAGCCGCTTGCCGCTGACCCCGCGGGCGGCCTTGTGGCGGCTCTGGACACGCCCGGCGCCATGGCAGGTCGAGGCGAACGCGGGCGCGCCCGGCACGCCGACCAGGACGTACGACGAGGTGCCCATCCTCCCGGGGATCAGCACCGGCTGCCCGACCGCGCCGAGATCGGCGGGCAGGTCGGGATGGCCCGGCGGGAGCGCCCGGGTGGCGCCCTTGCGGTGGACGCACAGCAGCCGCCGCTCCCCGTCGACCGGATGCTCCTCCAGTTTGGCGAGGTTGTGCGAGACGTCGTACACCAGGTCGAGCCGCGCACCGGCGATCCGCTTGAACACCTCCCGCACCGCCTGGGCCAGGTACTGCCGGTTCGCGCGGCCGTAGTTCGCCGCCGCGGCCATGGCGCCCAGGTAGGCGCGGCCCTCGTCGGACTCGACGGGGGCGCAGGCGAGCTGCCGATCGGGCACCTGGATGCCGTGCGCGGGCATCCGCCTCTCCATCGCCCGGACGTGGTCGGTGCAGATCTGGTGGCCGAGACCGCGCGACCCGCAGTGGATCATGACGCAGATCTGGTCCAGGCTCAGCCCGAACGCCTCGGCGACCTCCGGATCGTACACCTCCGCGACCCGCTGGAGTTCGAGGAAGTGGTTGCCCGAGCCGAGGCTGCCGACCTGCCGGCCGCCCCGTTCCAGCGCCCGCCGGCCGACCTGGCCGGGGTCGGCGTCGGCGACCGCTCCGGAGTCCTCGCAGCGCAGCAGGTCGCGCTCGTCGCCGTGGCCCCGCTCCACCACGTACCGGGATCCGCCGGTGAGGATGCCGGTCAGCTCCTCACTGCCGGACAGCCGCCGCACGGCTCCCCGTCCCATGCCGCGGGGGATGGCCGGGTCGAGCCCGTCCATGACCCGTTCCAGCACCGGTTCGAGGCCGGAGAAGTCCAGGTCGGCGGCCAGCAGCCGGACCCCGCACGAGATGTCGAAGCCGACGCCGCCGGGCGACACCACGCCGCCCTCCCGCGGATCGGTGGCGGCCACGCCCCCGATGGCGAAGCCGTACCCCCAGTGGATGTCCGGCATGGCGTACGAGGCGCCGACCACCCCCGGCAGCGTCGCGACGTTGGCCACCTGGTCGAGCGCCTGACCCGCTGAGCGCAGCAGCTCCCGTGACGCGAACACCACACCCGGGACCCGCATCGCGCCGGACGGCTCGATCTTGAACCGGTACGGCGCCTCCTCGGCGATGTCCATATCGCCGGGCTACCCTCCGTCCCTCCATGCATGCACGCCCCCTGGTCGTCCGGTCAGGCAGGTCTTCGCAGGTGGGACGTGCGGCATGGGCCATGGGTGGAGGGGTAGCCCCGAGGTATGAACATCGCCGACGTGACCATTGATCTTGAGGACGCCGCGCTGCCGGGCGATCTGGCCCTGCCCGACCAGCCGCTCGGCGTGGTGCTCTTCGCGCACGGCAGCGGCAGCTCCCGGCACAGCCCGCGGAACCGCGCCGTCGCGGAGGGGCTCAACCAGGCGAGGATCGGCACCCTCCTGATCGACCTGCTCACCGCGGAGGAGGAGGAGATCGACCGCGGGACGGGCGAGCTGCGCTTCGATATCGGCCTGCTGACCCGGCGGCTGGTCGGGGCGATCGACTGGCTGGTGGACGCGCCGCCGACGGCCGGGTTCCCGATCGGGCTGTTCGGCGCCAGCACCGGTGCGGCGGGCGCGCTGGCCGCCGCCGCCGAGCGTGCCGAGCACGTCGCCGCCGTGGTGTCGCGCGGCGGCCGTCCCGACCTGGCCGGACCCGCGCTGGAACGGGTGAGCGCACCGGTGCTGCTGATCGTCGGTGCGCGCGATCCCCAGGTGCTGAGGCTGAACGACGACGCGGCCGGGCGCATGCACAACGCCATGCACCGGCTGGAGGTGGTGCCGGGGGCATCGCACCTGTTCGAGGAGCCCGGCACGCTCGACGTGGTGACGGGCTTGGCGGTCCGCTGGTTCGAGCGTTATCTGACCCAGCGCGTCCCGGTGGCCTGAGGGGTCAGGGCTTGCGGGCGACGCCGCCCGCCACGTCCACGCGCGGGCCGGTGAACGGGGAGGGGTCGGGCCGCCAGTCGGGGACGTGCACCACCCCCGGGGGCACCAGTTCCAGGCCGCGGAAGAAGCCCTCGATCTTCTCGATCGGGCGGGGGTGGTAGGGAAGCGTGCCGCTCTCCTCGTAGAGCCGCTCGGCGTTCCTGACCCCCTCGCTGGTGTCGGTGAAGTCGTAGATGCCGAGGTGGCTGCCCGGCGCCAGGCGGTCCATGAGGCGCGGGATGATCGACAGGGCCGCGTCGTAGTCGATGTGGCCGAGGATGCCCATCAGCATGAGGGCGGTGGGCCGGTCGAAGTCGAGGGTACGCCCCGCCTGCTCCAGGATCGTCTCGGGTTGGTGCAGGTCGGCGTCGATGTAGACGGTGACGCCCTCGGCGGAGCTGGTCAGCAGGGCGCGGGCGTGCGCCAGGACCAGGGGGTCGTTGTCCACGTACACGATCTTGGCGTCGGGGGCGACGCGCTGCGCGATCTCGTGGGTGTTGTCGACCGTGGGCAGCCCGGTCCCGATGTCGAGGAACTGGCGTATCCCGGCCTCCCCCGCCAGGTACCGGACGACGCGGGCGATGAAGTGCCGGGCGGCGCGGGCCGCGTCCGGCATCTCCGGGTAGACCTGCAACACCTGGTCGCCGGCCGCCCGGTCGACGGCGTAGTTGTCCTTGCCGCCCAGCCAGTAGTTCCAGATGCGGGCCGACTGCGGGACGCTGGTGTCGATGTCCTCCATCGGCTCCTTCTCCTGCCGGTCCGGTGGACGCGAAGACTCGTCGCTGCTCATGACAACCTCCCACGAACGAGGGGGACGGCAGGGCGCGCCCGCGGGAGCCGAAGGGCGACCCGGGGGGCGGCCGATGGGCATCGTATGGTATGGGACGGATCGCGACCGTCGCGTTCTTTTGAGCCGGTTATCGAAAATGGGTGTCGACGGTATACAAAGGACGGGATACGGTCGACGGAAGACCGGTTGTTCGTGAGGAGCGTCCCGTGGCCCCCTCGTCTCCCGCCCCCGTGACCGATCGAGTGACCGACGGCGACGCCGTGCGCCTGACGGGCGTCTACAAGGCGTTCGTGCCCAGCGGACGGGCGGCGCGGCCTCTGATGGCGCTGGAGGACGTGACGCTGGGGGCGCGGGCCGGCGAGTTCATCGGGCTGGTCGGCCCTTCGGGATGCGGGAAGTCGACGGTGCTGAACCTGCTGGCCGGGCTGATCCGGCCGTCCGCTGGAACGGTCCTCTACCAGGGGCTGCCCGTGCAGGGCATCAACCGGCAGATCGGTTACATCACCCAGGACGACAACCTGCTGCCCTGGCGCTCGGTCCTGCGCAACGTCGAGTTCGGGCTGGAGCTCCGCGGCGTCCCCAGGCGGGAGCGGCGCGAGCGCGCCCGCGAGTTCATCGACCTGGTCGGGCTCGGCGGCTTCGAGGATCACTACCCGCACGAGCTGTCGGGCGGCATGCGGAAACGGGCCAGCATCGTCCGCACGCTCGCCTACGACAGCCCCGTCGTGCTCATGGACGAGCCGTTCGGCCCGCTTGACGCGCAGACCCGGGTGATCATGCAGGACGAGCTGCTGCGGCTCTGGGACAGGCAGCGGCCCACGGTGCTTTTCGTCACCCATGACCTGGTGGAGGCGATCGCGCTCAGCGACCGGGTCCTGACGTTCACCGGACGGCCCGGACGGATCAAACGCGAGCACGTGGTGGAGCTACCGCGTCCCCGCGACGTGTTCCGCATCCACGAGCTCGATCGGTTCAAGGAGCTCTACGACGCGCTCTGGAACGACATCAGGGACGAGATCGCCGAGCGTCGGGACGCGCGGCCATGACGGTCCTCTCCAGCCGGGCCGGGACGAGCGACGAGCGGCGGGCGGAGGAGGTGCTGGCCGCCGACGCCCGCGGCGCCCGGCTGGCCGCGCGCCGGGAGCGGACCCTCGTCTACGGCGGCATCGTGCTGACCGGCGCGTTCCTCCTGCTGTTCTGGGAGTACGGCATCGGGCTCGTGGTCGACCAGCGCTATGTGAGCCGTCCCTCCGCCGTCGCCGCCAGGCTGGCCGACCTGCTCACGGAGGGCGCGCTGTGGCCGCACGTGTCGGCGACCATGACCGAGGCGGGCCTCGGCTACCTGCTCGGCGTGGGCGTCGGCCTGGCCGTCGCGATCGTCCTGGTGTCCTCGCCGCTGCTGGAGGAGGTGACCGCGCCGTTCGTCGCGGGCTTCTACTCCATCCCCAAGATCGCGCTGGGGCCGTTGTTCATCATGTGGTTCGGCCTGGGCGCGCTGCCGAAGGTGCTGCTGGCCGCGCTGATGGTCTTCCTGATCGTGCTGATCAACACGGTGGCGGGGGTGCGGTCCATCAGCCCCGGGCTGGTCGACTCCGCCCGGGTGATGGGCGCGGGCGGGCTCACGCTGGTGCGCACGGTGGTGCTGCCGGGCGCCGCCCCCGCCGTGGTGGCCAGCATCCGGCTGACGTTCTCGCGCGCCATGGTCGGCGCGATCCTCGGCGAGTTCATCGCCGCGCAGCAAGGGCTGGGCTTCCTGATCGTCCGCGCGTCGCGGCAGTTCGACACGGCGACGGTGTACGCGGGCGTCCTCGTCGTGGCCGCCCTGGTGATGGCGGTGGGCGGCGTGCTGCGCCTGGTCGAGGCCCGCCTGATGCCGTGGAGCGGCACGGTGGAGGTGCGCGGGTGATGGACGGCGGGCTGCCGGAAAGGGAGAGGCGGCGGGTCGTCCGTGCCCGCCGGGTCAGGCGCGTCACCGTGCTGCTCAGCCGGATCGGGCTGGTCGCGGTCATCCTGGTGTGCTGGCACGCCGCGTCCGGCACGCTCGTCCGCCCGTTCTTCATCAGCACGCCGCGGGCGGTGGGCGAGCAACTGGCCGAGTGGTTCGGCTCGTCCGACTTCTGGTTCCACGCCCGGTTCACGATGACCTCGGCGGGGCTGGGGTTCCTGCTCGGCGCGGCGCTGGGCGTCGCCCTCGCGTGGCCGCTGGCGCTGCGCCGCGCCGCCTACCGAATCGCCGAGCCATATTTCCTGGTGGCCTACTCGATCCCCGCCGTGGCGCTGGGACCGGTGTTCATCCTCTGGTTCGGCATCGGCCTGCTGCCCAAGGTGCTGCTGGCCGCCTACTTCGTGTTCTTCGTCGTGTTCATCAACGCGGTCGAGGGGATCCGGCAGGTGCCCCAGGGACTGCTGGACGTGACCCGGGTGATGGGCGCCTCGACCTGGCGGACGATGCGGCAGGTCATGCTGCCCAGCGCGCTGCCGTACATCCTCGCCGCGTTCAGGGCGACCCTCCCCGCCTCCATGATCGGGGCGGTGGTGGGCGAGTTCATCGCGTCCAACCGCGGCATCGGCTACCTGACCAGGGCCGCGGCCGGGCGCTACCAGACGGCCGGGGTCATCGCGGGGACGATCGTCCTCGCCGCGATCGTCCTGCTGCTCAGCGTCACGCTGCGGCCGCTGTCACGGGCGCTGCGCTGGCAGCCCGACGTCAGGATCCGCGGGGGCGGGACCTCCTGACCCACGACCCGACCAAGAAGACCCGGCAGGACAAACCGGCAGGACAAACCGGCAGGGAGATCCGGCAAGGAGGGCTCATGAAGACCATCCTGGCGACGGCCGTGGCCGCCGTCCTGATGCTGGCGGCGGGGTGCGGAGGCGGTGGCGGCCCCAGCGGCGACGCGTCCAGGAGCGCGGGCGCGATCACCACGCTCAAGGTCGCCTCGGCCCCGAACGTCTTCCTGGCGGCCCTGTACGTGGCGCGCGACGACGGGCTGTTCGCCAAGGAGCGGCTGAAGGTCGACATCGCCCAGGTGGAGAGCGGCAACGACAGCATCGCGGCGCTCGCCTCGGGCGGCGCCCAGTTCGCCGACATCGGGTTCGAGGACCTGGTGGAGATGCGCGGGCAGGGCGACACCTCGGTGGTGCTGGTGCGCGACATCCTCGACCGGGTCACGCTGACCCTCGTCATGCGCAAGGATGTCGCCGCGCGGAAGGGCGTCACCCCTGAGTCACCGTTGCGGGCCCGGCTCCAGGCCCTGCGCGGGCTCAAGATCGGCATCACCTCCCCGGGCGCGCCGACCGACACCTACATGCGGTACTACCTGCGCTCGGTCGGCATGAACCCGGAACGCGACGTCCAGCTGATCCCGGTGGGCGGCGCGTCGTCGTTGCTGGCGGCCCTCCAGAAGCGCCAGATCGACGCCTACCATCTGTCCCCGCCCACCCCGTATGTCGCCGCCGAGCAGGGCTTCGGTACGGTGCTCATCGACGGCGTCAAGGGCGAGGTCCCCGATCTGAACGATTTCGCCTACACCGCATGGGGCGCCGCGCGGAAATGGGCGGAGGACAACCCGCAGACCGTCGCGGCGTTCGGGCGGGCACTGACCGCCGCCACGCGGAAGGTGCGGAGCGACCCCCGGGCGGTGACCGATCAGATCCTCGACGACCTCGGCAGTGACGACCGCGCGTCGATCCTGCGCACCGTCCAGGGCATGAACACCGCGCTGTCACCCGATGGGTGCTTCGACCCGAGCATGGTGCGGCGCACCCTCGACCGGATGCTCCAGCTCAGGATCTTCGACGAGAGGGCCGACGCCGCCGAGGGCGAGCTGTGGACCAACAAGTACAACGCCTGTTGACGGAGGGCTCATGCGAATCGTCAGATACTCCTCGGACGGCGCCGCGCGATGGGGCGTGCTCGGCGACGACGACAAGGTCCACGCCGCCGAGGGACGGCCGTGGCACGACCTGCGTGCCGGCGAGGTCGTGGGCGACCTCGCCGACGTGCGCCTGCTCGCCCCGGCCACCCCGAGCAAGATCATTTGTGTGGGCCGCAACTACGCCGACCACGCCGCCGAGTTCGGCAACCCGGTGCCCGAGGAGCCGCTGATCTTCCTCAAGCCGCCGTCCTCGATCGTCGGGCCGGGCGACGACGTGGTCCACCCGTCCCTCTCCCGGCGGCTGGACCCCGAGGCCGAGCTGGTCGTCGTGATCGGGCGCGCGGGACGGCGCGTGCCCAGGTCCGCGGCGATGTCCCTGGTCGGCGGCTACACCATCGGCAACGACGTCACCGCGCGCGACCTGCAGAAAAGCGACCCGCAGTGGACGCGCGGCAAGGGGTACGACACCTTCTGCCCCCTCGGCCCCTGGATCGACACCGGCTTCGATCCCACCGACGTCCGCGTCACCTGCACGGTCGGCGGCGAGATCCGCCAGGACGGCCGCACCGGCGACTTCCTCTTCGACATCCCCACGCTGATCGAGTACGTCTCGGAGTTCACCCGTCTCGAACCCGGCGACCTCCTCATGACCGGCACCCCGCCGGGCGTCCGCCCGGTCCAGGTCGGCGACACCATCACCGTCGCCGTCGAGGGCCTGGGCGAGCTCACCAACACGGTGGTGGCCGACACCCCCTAACCGGAGAGGACGAACCCGTACAGCTCCCCCCGGCGGGTGATCCTGCCGCCCCCGGGGGCGTTGAAATGGGCCGGGAACACGCGCACGTCGGTGCCGGCGAAGCGTTCCAGGAAGGCGGTCCTGGTGGCCAGCGCCTCCGCCGGGTCGTGCTCGGAGACGATCCGCCAATGCGGGCGCGGGAACTGGTAGGCGGTGTGGAACAGGTCGCCGCTGAACACCGCCTCCTGCCCGCCCGAGGTGACGTGGAGTCCGCAGTGGCCGGGGGTGTGGCCGGTCAGCGGGACGATCCGCACGGTGCCGTCGATGGCGAAGCCCGGGTCGACGAAACGGTGTCGTCCGGCCTTCACCACCGGCATGACGCTGTCGGCGAACGAGTCGTGCCCGTACTGCCCTGACGGCACCGTCGTCCAGTGCTCGTACTCGGACCGGACGAACAGGTACGTGGCGTTGGGGAAGGTCGGTTCCCACGCGTCGCCCGTCCACCGCGTGTTCCAGCCGACGTGGTCCTGGTGCAGGTGGGTGTTGAAGACGTAGTCCACGTCGGCCGGGTCGACGCCCGCCCCGGCGAGCGCGGTGAGGTAGCCGGTGTCGAGCATGTGCGCGTACGGGTCCAGCCGGCGTTCCTTGCCGTTCCCCCAGCAGGTGTCGACGACGATGAGGCTGTGCGGGGTGCGCAGGACATGGCTGCGGAAGACCATCAGCGGCGTCCCCTGCTCGTCGAACAGGGACGGCGGCAGGTCCTCGCGCAGGGTGCCGAGCGCGTCCTCCTCCCCGTCCAGGCCGACGAACGCCTGGGTCATCGGGAAGGTCATCGTGGTCTCCACGATGCCGATCACCGTCACGTCTCCGATGGCGCTCCGCTCGGCCGGTCCTTCGCCGCGGTCGGTCATGGTGCCTCCTCAGGCGCGGGGGAGTCCGATCTCCTTGGCGATGACGTTCCGCATGACCTCGGACGAGCCGGCGCCGATGGTGCCCAGCCGGGCGTTGCGGAAGTGCAGTTGCATGTCGCTGTCCATGGTGTAGCCGGTGCCTCCCATCACCTGCATGCCGGTGTAGGCGGCGCGGTTGAACATCTCGGTGCAGAACAGCTTGGCGACCGACGCCTCGAACACGCACCGTTCCCCCCGCGCGATCCTGTGCGCGACGTCGTGGGTGAGCAGCCGCCCGATGTAGAGGTCGGCGGCCACGTCGGCGAGCTGGTGCGCGAGCGCCTGGAAGGCGCCGATCGGCCTGCCGAACTGCTCGCGCGTCCGCGCGTGCTCCAGGGCCTGCTCCAGGACGGCGGCGCCGGCCCCGACGCTGATCGGCGCGCTGCTCAGCCGCTCGCGCTCCAGGTTGACCATCAGCAGCCGCCAGCCCTCGCCCTCCTCCCCCAGCAGGTTGGACGCGGGCACCCGCACGTCGTCGTAGAACACCATGTTGGTGCCGTTGGCGCGGTCGCCCAGCGTCGGGATCGGGTCGATCGTGATCCCCGGGCTCTTCAGATCGACGACGAACAGGCTGATGCCCTCGTGCCTGCGCGCCCCGTCGGACGTGCGGGTGGCCAGGATCACGTAGTCGCTGTAGTGGGCGCCGGTCGAGAACTGCTTCTGGCCGTTGATGACGTAGGAGTCGCCGTCCCGTTCGGCGCGCAGCCTGATCGCGGCGGCGTCCGATCCGGCCTGCGGCTCCGACAGGCTGAAGCAGAACAGCAGCCGGCCGGACGCGATCCCCGGCAGATAGCGCTTGCGCTGCTCCTCGGTCCCGTAGGTGAGCAGGCCCTGCCCGGCGTGGATGGGGCTGCGGTACACGAGGCTGGCGAAGGACTGCATGGCCCTCGCCAGTTCCTCCAGGACGATGGTGATCTCGACGATGTCGCCGCCCGCGCCGCCGTACTCCTCCGGGATCCCGATGCCGAGGAACCCGGCGTCGGCGAAGCGCCGGTAGACGTCGAGGGGCGGCCGCCCGCGCTCGTCGCATTCCCGCGCGAAGCCCGGCGGCAGTTCCCTCCGGGCGAAGTCGCGGACCGCGGCGCGCAGCGCCTCCTGCTCCTCGGTGTACTGCACTCTCATCTCCCCTTGGTGGCCAGGACGTCGACGGCGATGGCGCCGCGGCCGCCGACGATCAGCGGGTTGAGCTCCAGGGACGCCCGCGCGCCGGTCATCGCGGCGCCGAGCCCGGCGAGGGACACCAGCACGTCGGCGACCGCGCCCACGTCGGCCTTCCCGGTGTTGCGCACGCCGTTCAGCAGGGCGGCCCCGCGCATCCGGCCGATCGCCTCCAGGGCGTGGTCGCGGTCGAACGGCGGGGCGATCAGGACGGTGTCCCGGAGCACCTCGGTGTAGATGCCGCCCGTCCCGACCAGCACGTACGGTCCGGATTCGGGTTCGTGGCGCACGGCCGCGATCAGCTCGTGTCCGGCGGCGGTCATCTTCTGCACCACGACGGTCCCGGCGGGCGCCAGCTCGTCATGCGCGCGCTCCACGGCCTCCGGGCCGTCGAGTCCCAGGCGGACCAGGCCCTCGTCCGTGCGGTGCGCGACCTCGCCGGCCTTGAGGGCGACCGGATATCCGAGCCTGCCGGCGACCTCGCGGGCGTGTGCCGCATCGGTGACGGGATGCTCGCGCGCCGCCGGTATCCCGTACAGCTCCAGCAGCCGCCACGCCGCGTCCCCCGGCATCCGGCCGCCGGGCGGCACGGCGGACCAGAGCGCGCGGGCCTCCTCGGCGGCGGCCGGGTCATGAGGCACCGGCCGCGCCGGACGGGGCTCCGGGGCGGTCACCTTGGCCAGGGCCGAGAACAGCGCCGGGGCGTTGTCGATGACCGGGATCCCGGCGCCCGCCAAGATGGGCTCCCGGTCGGCGGTCGTGCCGGTCGCCGTGTACGCGATGACGTCGGCGCCGGACGCGGCCACGGCCTCCAGGTCCCGCTTCATCCGGTCCTGGATCGCCTGCGGGCCGTGCAGGACGCCGAACACCAGATGGTCCACGCCGGGGTCGTCCGCGACGGCCGCCAGCACCCGCCTGGTGAGCTCCACGTCCCCGACGACCTGGTCGGTCAGGTCGAGCGGGTTGCGCGGGGTGCTGCGCGCGAGCAGGCCCGACAGCCGGCCGGCGGTCGCCCCCGCGAGCGGCGGCACCTCGACACCGGCCCGTCTCGCCTCGTCCGCCAGGATCACCCCGACGCCGCCCGACCCGGACACGATCCCGACCCGTCCGCCGCCGCGGCGCGACCGTTGCCGCAGCAGCGCGGCGAGCGCCGCGATCTCCTCCACCGAGTCGGCGAGGACGATGCCGTGGCGCTCGCACACCGCGGCGAAGGCGTCGTAGGGCCCGGCGAGCACCCCGGTGTGCCCGGCCGCCGCGGCGCCGCCCTCCGCCGAACGCCCGGCCTTGAACACGATCACCGGCTTTCCGGCGGCGATCGCGGCGTCCGCCCCGGCGAGGAACCCGGCCCGGTCGGCGACGCCCTCGGCATAGACGACGATCACCTTGGTGCGCTCGTCGGCCGCGAGCAGCCGCAGGTAGTCGCCGACGCCGAGGACGACGGCGTTACCGACCGCGATCGAGCAGGTCAGCCCGAGTCCCGCCGCGGTCAGCCGCAGCACCAGCGAGCTGATCAGCGCGCCGCTCTGCGAGACCAGGGCGATGTCGCCGGCCGGGAGGCGGTCGCCGAGCTGAGCGTACGGGGCGAGGCCGCAGACGATCCCGTCGGTGACGTTGACGATCCCGTTGGTGTTGGGCCCACAGACCGCCATGGACGAGCGCGCGGCGAACGCGCGGACCCGGTCGTCCAGCGTCGGCGGCGGCTCCCCCGCGGGTCCCGCCCCGTACACGACCGCCGCCGGGACGCCGCGTTCCTCCGCCGCCTCCAGGACGTCCATCACCGCCCCGGCCGGGACGACGACCAGCGCGAGATCGGGCGTCACGGGGAGCTCGCGCAGCGAGGGGTAGGCCCGCAGCCCGTCGATCTCCTCGTACCGCGGGTTCACGGGGTAGATGTCGACCGGCGACCGGTGCCGCAGCAGCCCGCGCAGCGGCCAGGAGCTGAGCTTGCCGGACGCGACGGGCGAGCAGCCCACGATCGCGACCGACGAAGGCCGGAGCAGGAGACGCATGTTGGCGTCGCGTCCGGTCACGGCGTCACCGTCCCGTCCATCGCGGCGGACGCCCTTCGGCGAACGCGCGCGGTCCCTCCCGTGCGTCCTCGCTGGCGAAGACGGGCGCGAACACCTCCTCGGCGACGGCCCGCAGCTCCTTGGCCGGGCCGTTGACGGCCGCCGCGACCATGGCCTTGGCCGCGCGGACGCTCAGCGGCGCGTTGCCCGCGATCACCCGCGCCATCGCGAGCGCGCCCTCCCGCAGTCCCTCGGCCGGGAAGACCCGGTTGACCAGGCCGATCTGGTGTGCCCGCGCCGCGTCGATGGGCTCGGCGGTGAGGAACAGCTCCATCGCGACGCGTGGCGGGATCATCGGCAGCAGCGGGGCGTTGCCGACCATCGTGCGTCCCCAGCGGGCCTCGGCGACGGCGAAGCGGGCGCGGTCGGCGGCCACGCACAGGTCGCACATCTGCGCCAGGACGAAGCCGCCCCCGTAGGCGACGCCGTTGACCGCGGCGATGACCGGCTTGGCGACGTGGACGTTGGTCCCGAGCACGGGGTAGTCGGGCATCTCCTCCCGGCCGCCGAGCGTGCGCAGCTCCCGCAGGTCGGCGCCGGCGCAGAAGGCGTCGCCCGCGCCGGTGAGGACCATGACCTGCGCGTCGTCGTCCGCGTCGAACCTGTGCAGCGCCTCCCACAACCCGTCCAGAACGGCCCGGTTGAGGGCGTTGCGCGCGTGCGGGCGGTTGAGCGTGACGACGGCGACGCCGTCCTCGCGGGCGTAGGTGACGGCCAAGGACACTGGTGATCTCCCAACATCGCTTCAGTCGCTGCGAGGGCTCGAGTTTCGCGGCGTACAACGCGTTGACCAGGACGGTAGGACGGTCGCGCAGAAAAAACAAGCTCTTGCTCGGTCGAGCAGGCTGGGGTACGGTCCTGGGAAATCAACCAATGGCCATGGTAAAGATCCGGCTAGCCGTTGGACATCGGCCAGCGGCCCGCCGCGAACGCATCGGAGAACAGGCTCACCAGGTAGTCGAACGTCCCCTCGGCGCTCGGCGGAGCCGTGAAGGCGTGGTCCGCGGCCTGGATGAACCCGATCAGCGCGGAGGTGTACGCGCGGGCGGCGTGCCGCAGCGCGATCCCCTCAAGACCGAAGGAGGAGATGACGGCGTGAATGGCCCGCAGCCCTCCGTCCGCGGCGTCCTGGACCTCCTCCCAGCCGCACCACAGGTGCCAGCTCGTGGCGGCGCGGAACCGCTCCGGGCGCTCGGCGGCGTAGGCGCGGTAGGCGTCGGCGATCGCCCGCATCCCCGCGGCGCCGCCGCGTCCCAGCACCGCGTCCCGCAGCCGCTCGCTGAGCTCGGCCAGCGCGGCGATCGTGACGCTCTTGCGCAGCCCCTCCAGGCCGTCCACGTGGTTGTAGAGGGACGAGGAGTGCAGGCCGAGCTCGGCCGCCACCGACGCCAGGGTGAGCCCGTCCATCCCGTCGCGGTCGGTGACGCGGCAGGCGGCCTCCAGCACCGCCGCGCGATCGGCTCGTGGCTTTCCCGTCCCGGCCATGGAACTCCTCGACACTCGCTCCGACTAGGCGTGGCCAACATACCAATGGCATTGGTGAAGCACCGTGCCCCCACCCACCCCGTGCTGCGAACAACGGAGACCCCATCATGAAGAGAGCGGCCGTCCTCGCCACCTGCCTGACGCTGCCCCTGGCAAGCCTCACGGCTTGCAGTGACGCGGGCAACCGCGCGTCCACGGGCCCGTCGGCCAAGCTGGACTGCGACCCCTCGCGCAACAGCGAGGGCGCGCGGGGCGTCACCAAGACCAGCGTGAAGGTCCGCGGTCTGCTCCTGAAGACCAGCCCCGCCGGGGTCAGCTTCGCCGGCAACGACATCGGCGCCAAGGCCCGGTTCGACCGCGCCAACCGCGAGGGCGGCGTGCACTGCCGGCTGATCGACTACGGCGGCGCCGAGGACGACGGCAACGACCCGGGACGCAACCTGGCGGGCGCCCGCAAGCTGACCACCCAGGACAGGGTGTTCGCCATCGTGCCGGCCTACTCCACGACCTTCAGCGGCGCCGCGTACCTCGTGCAGAACAAGGTCCCGTTCATCGGGCACGCGGTGAGCCCGCCGTTCTGCGGCAACGCCTGGGGCATGGGCATGGGCGGCTGCTACACCGCGCCGCCCAACGGCATGACCCAGACCGCCTGGGAGCGGATGATCGCCAAGGTCATCGGCGGCGCGGAGGGGAAGACGGCCGCGGTGATCGCGCACGACAGCGTCGGCGGCAAGGCGGGCGTCGCCCCGATCCGGCAGGCGGCGACCGCCGCCGGGTTCCGCGTCGTGTACGCCGAGGCGCCGCTTCCGGCCACGTCCGTCCCGTCGGACTGGACGCCCTGGGTGCGGCGGCTGATGACCGCGAACGGCGGCAAGCCCGTCGACGTGGTGTTCTCCGCCACGCAGACCCCGAACAACGCGGGCCTGTACGGCGCGCTGAAGGCCGCCGGATTCACGGGCGCCTTCACCAACGCCACCGACTACCAGGCCAAGCTGCTCAAGAACCCCGAGCTGGTGCGCGCCCTGGACGGCGTCTACGTCAACGTGCCGTTCGTCCCGTTCGAGTCGGACTCCGCGGCGGCCAGACAGCTCAGGGACGACGTGGCCAAGTCCTCGCCGGGCGCCGAACTCGACACCTCCGTGGGGCAGGGCTACTGGTCCGCCGACCTCTTCCTGCGCATCCTGCGGCAGACCGGGCCCGAGCTCACCCCCGAGACGTTCTCGGCCGCCGCCGACCGGCTCACCGGCAGCAGTCCCGGCGTCGGCGCGCTGAACGGCAGGGCGATGCGCCTGGCCCCGACCGGATGCAGCGCGCTCGTCCAGATCAAGGACGGCGCGTACCGCGTCGCCAGCGAGCTGACCTGCCACCCGAACGTCCCGGTGACCCCGGCGGGGAACTGACCCGATGCCCGAGCTGATCGGCTACATCCTCAGCGGGCTGGTGTCCGGCGCCCTGTACGCGCTGCTCGCGTCGGGGCTGGTGCTGGCCTACTCCGCCTCAGGGGTCTTCAACTTCGGCCACGGCGCGGTCGCGTTCCTCGGCGCCTTCGTCCTGTTCCAGCTCGTGGCCAGCCTGCACTGGCCGGTGTGGCTGTCGGCGGTGACCGTGGTCGCCGTGGTCGGCGTCCTGCTGGGCTGGGCGCTGGCCCGGCTGATGTTCCACCGTCTGGCCGAGGCCGACGAGACCGGGCGGGTCGTGGGCACCATCAGCCTGCTGATCGCCCTGCCCGCGCTGGGCCTGTGGGGCGTCGAACGGCTGGTGGTCGACCTGGGGCTCGACCTGGAGTCCGGGCACGACGTGGCCCGCGCGCCCGGGCTCGGCCCGTCCCCCACCCGGCACTGGACGCCGATGGAGGGCGTCGTCATCGACTCCAACCAGGTCGTGATCCTGGCCCTGGCCGCGGTGACCGCGATGGCGCTGTGGCTCGTCCTGCACGGCACCAGGCTGGGCCTGTCGATGCGCGCCACCGTGGACCGCCGCGAGCTGGCGTCCCTGCGCGGCGTCGACACCGACCGGACCACCACCACCGCCTGGATGCTGAGCGGCACCATCGCGGCGGTCGCGGGCATGGCGGCGGCGCCGGTCCTCGGGCTCAGCGCCCGCGACTTCATCATGATCACGATGGTGTCGGCGACCGCGGCGATCCTGGGCGGGCTGCGCTCGATCCCGCTGGCGTTCGGCTGCGGGCTCGCCCTCGGCGTCGTGCAGAACCTCGTCGCCGGGTACGCGACCTTCGCCCGGGACGTGCTGGGGTTCCGCACGGCCGTCCCGTTCTTCCTGCTGTTCGCGCTGCTGTTCGTCATCAAGCCGGCGGGACGGGTCGCGGGGACCCGTGCCGAGGACGCGCCGCCGCCCGACCCGCTGGCGCACCTGGCGGGCCGGCGCCGCGCCCTGCCGTGGGGCGTGGCCGCCGCCCTGCTGGCCGCCTACATCACCCTCGCCGCCGGCGACTACGCCGCCGGCCTGATCGTCCAGGGCCTGGCCATGGCGATCGTCTTCATGTCGTTCACGATCGTCACCGGCATCGGCGGCATGGCCAACCTGGCGACGGCGGCGTTCGTGTCGGTGGCCGGCTGCACGGCGGGCCTTCTCCTGCACCACGGCTGGCCCCTGGCGCTCGCGCTGCTCGCCGCGGTCGTGGTGGCCACGGCGACGGGACTGCTGGTCGCGCTGCCCGCGCTGCGGCTCGGCGGGCTGATCCTCGCGCTGGCGACGCTGGCGCTCGCGCTGATCGGGGACTACCTGATCTTCCAGATCGAGGCGGTCGGCAATCTGCCCGCGGGCTGGACGATCCCGCGTCCCGCGCTCGGCCCGGTCGACCTGGCCGACGACCGTGTCTTCGCGCTGTGCCTGCTCGCCCTGGTCTGCGCGCTGGTGTGGATGGTCCGCAACCTGCCGCGGTCGCGGACCGGGCGCGCCGCGCTGGCGGTCAGGTCGGCCCCGGCCGCCGCCGTGATGACCGGTGTCTCGCTCGTCCGTGTCAAGCTGTCGCTGTTCGCCCTGGGCGCCGCCGTCGCCGGGCTGGGCGGCGTGCTGCTGGCGATGTACAACCAGCAGGTCATCGCCACCGACTTCACCGCCGTCGCCGGGTTCACCTGGTTCGCGATCGTCGTGGTCATGGGCGTGCGCAGCCCGGGGGCCGCGGTCCTGGCGGGCCTGTTCTTCGCCGTCTTCCCCGCCGTGCTCGGCGAGTACGTGAGCGAGTCGCCGCACCTGGCCGCCCTGCTCTTCGGCCTCGGCGGCATCGGCCTGGCCCGCAATCCGGACGGGGCGATGCACATGATGGCCGGCCTGCGGTCACGGCTGCGGCGTGGGCCACGGCGCGGGCCACGGTCTCCCGTTCGGGCCGCGGACCCTCCCGCAACGCCCTCCCCTGACGGCCTCGCCCTGCTGGACGTGCGGGGCCTGGTGGCCGGATACGGCTCAGGCCAGGTCCTGCACGGCATCGACCTGCGCGTGGAGGAGGGCCGCTGCATCACCCTGCTGGGACCCAACGGAGCCGGCAAGTCCACACTCTGCCGCTGCCTGGCCGGCACGCTGCCGTCCTCCGGCGGGCGCACGTACCTGGACGGCCGGGACGTCACCGGCTGGAGCGTCCCCCGCCGCACCCGCGCGGGCCTGCTGCTCGTACCCGAGGGCCGTGGCGTGTTCCCGGGGCTGACCACCGACGAGAACCTGCGGGTCCGGCTGCCGGACGCGGCCGACCGCGACCGCGTCTACGACCGCTTCGCCCGGCTGGCGCAGCGCCGCGCCCAGCCCGCCGGGGTGCTGTCGGGCGGCGAGCAGCAGATCCTCGCGCTCGCGCCGCTGCTCGTCCGCCCGCCCCGGGTCCTGGTCGCCGACGAGCCGTCGCTCGGGCTGGCCCCGCTGATCGTGGAGGAGATCCTGGAGTTGTTCCGCGAGCTCAAGAAGCGGGGGACGGCCATCCTGCTCACCGCCGAGAAGCCCGGGGAGGCGCTGCGGGTCGCCGACACCGTCGCCGTCCTGCGCGGCGGGACGATCATCTGGTCGGGCCCGTCCGCCGAGGCCGACCCCGGCCGTCTCGCGGACGCCTATCTCGGCCTGGCCGGGGCGAAGGAGGCCGGGCGATGACCCCTGCCCTCACCGTGGAGGACGTCCATGTGCGGTTCGGCGGCGTGCACGCGCTGCGCGGAGTCTCCCTCCAGGTCGCGGAGGGGGAGGTCCACGGGCTGATCGGGCCCAACGGGGCGGGCAAGAGCGTCCTGTTCGACGTGGTCTGCGGGCTGCGCCGTCCCGCCTCCGGACGGGTGCTGATCGGCGGCACGGACGTGACCGGCGAGGCCGCCCTGCGGCGCGCCCGCAGAGGGCTGCGGCGCACGTTCCAGGTCCCGCAGGTCTTCGCGCCGCTCACCGTGATGGAGAACCTGCTCGTCCCGCAGGAATGCCGGGACACCGGCCTGGCCGCCGACCTGCTGGCCCTTCCCCGCTCGCGGCGCAGGGAGAGGGAACGCCGGGAACGCGCCGAAGAGGTGCTGCGCCGGTGCGGTCTGGAGGACGTCCGGGACCGGTACGCGGGCTCGCTGCCGATCGGCCCCGCGCGGTCCCTGGAGATCGCCCGCGCGCTGACCGTCGAGTCCCGCCTGCTCCTGCTGGACGAGCCGTGCTCGGGCATGGACCAGGCGAGCACCGACGTCGTGGTCCGCACGATCGAGGGGCTGGCGGGCTCGGCCACGAGCGTGCTGCTCGTCGAGCACGACGTCTCGTTCGTGATGCGCCTGTGCGACCGCGTCACCGTCCTCGACATGGGCAGGACCCTGGCCGCCGGCACCCCCGCGGAGATCGCCGCGGATCAACGGGTCCGCGCCGCCTATCTGGGACGGCCCGCGGCGCAGGGTCCTCCCGTGCCCGGATGATCGACGCGCCCGCTTCTCGGGGGTCGTGTGGCGCAGTACGGTCGCTGGCATGGCCGCCTCCCCCGAACCCCCGGGCATCGACACCGAACGCGTCGGACGCTGGCTGGCGTCCCATGTGGACGGGCTCACCGGGCCGGTCTCCTTCGCGCTGGTCTCCGGTGGCCGGTCCAACCTGACCTATCGCGTCACCGACGCGGCGGGCGCGGAGTACGCGCTGCGCCGGCCCCCGCTGGGCGGGGTGCTGGAGACCGCGCACGACATGGGCCGCGAGTGGCGGTTCGTCTCGGCGCTCGCCGGGACGGGCGTTCCGGTGGCGCCCCCGCTGGCGTACTGCGAGGACACCTCGGTCACGGGCGCCCCGTTCTACGTGACGGGCTTCGTGGACGGGCTCGTCCTCGCCGACCCCGCGTCCGCGCTGCGGCTGGAGCCCCCGGCGCGCGGGCGGGCCGCGAGGAACCTCGTCGAGGTGCTGGTCGCGCTGCACGACGTCGACCCGTACAAGGCCGGGCTCGGCGATCTGGTGCGCCGCACCGGGTACGCCGAACGGCAACTGCGGCGCTGGCGGCACCAGGCACGGCAGTCGGGCGCCGCCGAGCTGCCGTTGCTGGACGAGGTGCACGACCTGCTGGCGGCCCGCGTCCCCGCGCAGGCCGGCGGCATCGTGCACGGCGACTACCGGCCCGGGAACCTGGCGTTCGGCCCGGACGGCACGGTACGCGCGGTGTTCGACTGGGAACTGGCGACCTCGGGCGATCCGCTGGCCGACCTCGGCTACCTGGTGGCGTCCTGGCAGGAGCCGGACGATGGCGACGACCCGTCCCCGCCGGGTCCCACCACCGTGCCCGGGTTCGGGACGCGTGAGCAGGTCGTCGCCCGCTACGCGCGGCTGTCCGGACGTGACGTGTCGGACGTCCCGTACTGGGTGGCGTTCGCGCGGTGGCGGTTGGCGTGCATCAGCGCCGGTGTCCGCGCCCGCTATCTGGCCGGTCACATGGCCGACGACGGTTACCGCGAGGAGGCCGAGGCCCGTGCCGCAGTGGGCGTCCGCCTGGCCGAGGCGGCACGGGACGCGCTGGGCGGCGTCATTTCAGATGGTTGAAATCTCGATGTCTTTCTCGGGGACCGAACGCGGTTCATGATGGCGGCATGGCCGATGTGCCCTCAGATGTGCCGCTGTGGGCGGCGAACGCCCTTGGTGACGTCTATGACCCATGCTGCCGTGAAAAAGGGATTTCCGTCCTGGACATGGGGCTGGTGCGCTCCGCCCGCCTCGACGGGGGACGGGCCCGGATCGAGCTGCTGCTCACCACCGGGTGGTGCCCGTTCGCGAGCGCGCTGCTGACCGAGATACGTGACCGGGTGGCGGCACAGCCGGGCGTGACCGACGCCGAGGTCGAGGTGGTCTGGGACGAGGCGTGGACCACCGACCGCCTCTCGCCCAAGGCCGCGTCCGCCCTGCGCTTCCTCCCGGCCCCCGCCGAGATCGGCGACCGGGACGCCTACCTCGACGCGCACCGGCCCCGCACCGTCCAGGCCCGGAAGGAGCCCCCGCCATGATCGACGACGCGTTCGTGTTCGACGGTGTCGCCCACGTGTTCAACTTCGAGAAGAAGAACGCGTTCGGCACGCCCGGGGAGATGTTCTCCAACCACCTCTACGCCTTCCACAACGCGCTCACCCCCGACGACAAGCCCAAGCTGCCGCCGGAGGAGTTCCTGCGCGAGTGGACGGTGCCCGACATCCACCAGATGGTCTACGAGGAGTCCGACACGGACATGCTCGTGGCCATGCCGCTGCCGCTCACCGACCTCTACCACGACGGGCTGTCCCCCTGGGAGCGGTGCGCGGACCTCGCCGCCCGCGACCCGGACCGCACCATCTTCTGGGGCTCGGTCAACCCGCTCGAAGGCCGCCGCGCGCTCGACCTCATGGAACGGCAGGTCGGCGAGTTCGGCGCGCGCGCGTTCAAGTTCTACAACGTCCGCTACGACTACGGGTCGCCCTACCCGTGGCGGATGGACGACCCGCAGGTGGCGTTCCCGATCTTCGAGAAGGCCCAGCAACTCGGCGTGAACCTCATCGGCGTCCACAAGGGCGTGCCGCTCGGCCCGCAGCCCATCGAGCACACCCAGACCTGGGACATGGACGGGGCCGCGGCCAACTTCCCCGACCTGAACTTCGTCATCTTCCATGTCGGCCTGCCGTTCCTCGACGAGACCTGCTGGCAGCTCATCCGCTACCCGAACCTGTACGCCTCGCTCGCCGCGACCATCAACTTCGTGGTGCGCGCCCCGCGGATGTTCGCCGAGATCCTGGGCAAGCTGCTGTTCTGGTGCGGCGAGGACAAGATCGTGTACGGCTCGGAGGCGCCGATCTTCCACCCGCAGTGGGCGCTGAGGGCGTTCATGGACTTCCAGATCCCGCAGGACCTGTGCGACGGCTACGGCTACCCGCAGCTGACCGACCAGGCCAAGCGGAAGATCCTCGGCGAGAACCTGCTGCGCCTGCACGGCATGGACGTGGAGGAGACCAAGGCCCGCCTGGGCCGCCGCCGCTAACCCTTCGTGGCGCCGAGGCGGCGGAACGGCGGGGCGGGCGCGGGCAGCCGTCCGTCCACGGCCGAGCACTGGCGGGCGACGCGGCCGGCCGCGTCCGGGAGGAAGGGCTCCAGCAGCCCGCCGACCGCCCGGCACGCCCCGATGAGCGCGACCAGCACGGCGTCCAGGTGGTCCCGCGGCCCCGTCTTGGCAATCTCCCAGGGGCGGACGCTTTCGATGAAGCGGTTGGCCTCGTCGACCACGTCCCGCACCGCGCCGGTCGCCCGCCGGAAGTCCACGTCCTCCACCGCATCGGCGACCAGGCCGGGCGCCCGCCGGATCGCCTCGTCCAGCCCTTCCGCGGTCGCCGCCTCGGCCTCGGGCACCACGCCGTCGCGGTAACGGTGGATCAGCGTGACGACGCGATGGACGAGGTTCCCGACGCCGTTGGCCAGCTCGTCGTCGGCACGGTCGACGAGTCGTTCCGGCGTGAAGTCGGCGTCCCCCACCCGGGGCACCTCACGCAGCAGCCACCAGCGGACCGCGTCCGTGCCGTACCGCTCGACGAGCCCGGCCGGGTCGAGCGTCACGCCACCGGACTTGCTCAGCTTCCGGCCTCCCACCGTGAGGTAGTCGTGCACCAGGAGGTCGGTCGGCAGCGGCTCACCGGCCGACAGCAGCATCGCCGGCCAGTAGACGGCGTGGAACCGGAGAACCCCCTTGCCGAGCAGGTGGACGCGCCGGTCGGCGCCCGTCCACCAGCGCTCGTAATCGTCGCCGCCGGTGCCGTATCCGAGGGCGTTCACGTAGTTGGTCAGCGCCTCCCACCACACATAGATGACCTGGGTGGGGTCGCCGGGAACGGGAAGGCCCCAGCCGCGCGCCCGTTCGGACGAGCGGGACACCGAGAAGTCCTCCAGCCCGCCCGCGATGAAGGACAGCACCTCGTTGCGCCGGCCCGCGGGTTCGATGCGCAACGCTTCCGACTCCACGAGCTCGTACAGCCGGTCGGTATAACGCGACAGGCGGAAGAACCAGTTCTCCTCCGAGATCCGCTGCGGCACGGTGTCATGCTCGGGACAGCGGCCGCCGGCGAGCTCGGCATCCGCATAGAACTGCTCGCATTGGACGCAATACAGCCCCTCGTACTGCTTGCGGTACAGATCTCCCGCGTCGGCGCAGGCCCGCCAGAACCGCTCGGCCCCGGCCCGGTGGCGCGGGTCGCGGCTGGTACGGATGACGTCGTCCACCGACAGCGACAGCGGCCCCGCCAGGCCGAGGAACGCGGCGGCGTTGGTGTCCACGAATTCCTGGACGCCGACGCCCGCGGCCTCCGCCGCCAGCACGTTCTTCAGCGCGTTCTCATCGGTGCCGGTCTGGAACCTGACGCGGTCGCCGATCCGCCGATGGTGCCGGGCGAGCACGTCCGCCTGCACGAGCTCCAGCGCGAACCCCAGATGGGGACGCGCGTTCACATAAGGGATCGTGGTGGTGATGTAGATGTGCGGCGCGGTCATGGAAACCTCCAGTACGCCCCTGGGGCCTTCGACCGCGGAAATGAATCGAGGCCCCGGTGCAGGGCCTCGGATCGGAAACGTCCGTGCAGCGTCAGCGGCCCCGCGAAGGGGCCATCATCGTGCACGCGAACGAGTTCATGCCCCCCATGCTAACCGCCGCTCGGCTCTGCCACATCTCAATTGGACGGGCAGGCCGGACGCGCGCCGGCGACCACCGCGTGATGATCGCCGGCGCGCGTCCTCCAGACTGGTGCCATGCCCAAACGCTCGTCCCGGCCGTGCCCGTGCGGCCTTCCCGCCACCTACCAGGACTGCTGCGGACGCCTGCACCGCGGCGAGTCCCGCGCCAAGACCGCCGAAGTGCTGATGCGCTCCCGCTACAGCGCCTTCGCCGTCCGGGACGCCGCGTACCTGCTGGCCACCTGGCACCCCGCCACCCGCCCGTCCCGCATCACTTTCGAACCGGGCCTGAGCTGGCAGCGACTGGACATCGTCCACACCAAGGAAGGCAGCCCCTTCCACACCCGGGGAACGGTCGAGTTCCGCGCCCATTACCTCCAGCGCGGCCGTCGATCGGAACTCCACGAGACCAGCCGCTTCATCAGGCACAACGGCGCCTGGGTGTACCTCAGGGGCTCATCCGCCGTCCCGTCACCGGAGGAGCCGACCTGATGTTCATCGAATCGGGCCTGGAGGGACCGCTCCCGCATGACCTCGACCGCGACGAGGCCCTCCACCGCATCGCCGGAACCCTGTGCCGCCTCGGCGTGGCCCACCTCGCCACCCTTTCCCTGGAAACCGGCGAACGCATCAACGCGACCACCCTCACCCCCAGATGAACTGTTATCCGAAATTGATTTTCATCTGATATGCTGGCTGTAAAGCCTGTCATTTCATGGCTAACATCGCCGTTCCCGGCATTCAACGAAGGGAACCGGCGATGCAAACAGGACAGCCCAGCCAGACGGCCCTGTCCGCCGCGGCCGCCCGCGCCGCCCACCTCGTGGTGGACCACGAACCCCACCTTTTCCGCGACACCCTCGCCGCGAAACTCCTCGGCGACCTCGCCGCCGAGACGATCGCCTACCACCGCACCCACGGCGACCACGTCATCCTCTCCGGAACCCGGGCCCTGACCACGACCCGCAGCCACTACACCGAGAGCCACCTCCCCAGGAACCGCCCGTCCCGCTACATCATCCTCGGCGCCGGCCTCGACACGTTCGCCTACCGCACCGCCCCGGACCGCGATATCCAGGTCATCGAGATAGACCACCCCGCCACCCAGGAATGGAAACGCACCCTCCTGGCCTCCGCCGACATCCCCATCCCCGATCACCTCACCTTCCTCCCCACCGACTTCGAATCAGAACCCCTTCCCGAAATCCCCACCACCCCCCTCCCCACGCTGGTCAGCTGGCTGGGCGTCAGCATGTACCTCACACTCGAGGCCATAGAATCCACCATCGCCGCCATATCCCGCCTGGGCCCCGGCACCGAATTCATCATGGAATACGCCCTCCCACCCGACCTCCGCGACACCATCGGCAAGACCTACGCCGACTTCGCCACCCAGGTCGTCTCCGACAGACACGAGCCGTACCTCACCTTCCTCCACCCAGATGAGGTATCAACCCTCCTCGAAACCCACGGCTTCGTAGTCACAGAACACGTTCCCATGCAAGCCACCGTCCCACCCCACCTATGGACCCGCTCCGACGCCCTCCGCCCCTTCAACTTCTTCCACCTGACAAAAGCGAAAATCAAGCCCCGAACCTGAACCAATTCCAATCACCCCAACCAGCCCGAGATTGCTTTAACGACCAGTAGTCAACTCACGCTCAGCAGTGCCCGGACGGGTGACCGGCCTTCGCTGAGGGCGCGGACACCCGCGAGGCCGGCCTTGGTGAGCGGCCCGCCCCGTTCGGCTTTGCCCGCCAATGACCGCAGCGCGTGTTCGAGTTTCGCCTCGTAGTGATCGACGAGCCTGCGGACCTGATTCAGCCGCCGCAGCGCCGCGCGCGCAGCGACCGTCCGGCCAGGTAGGCGGTGGCGCCGAGAGCCGGTTCCGTCCGGAAGGTCTTCCGTTCTTCACCTCGCCGTCCGCTGGGGTCCTGCGCGGATTACCCCTACAAACGCGGACAGAACAAGATGCGAGTCTGGTCGCGGCATGCACGTTCGCCGTTACACGGACTGTCAGCGGATGGGTTCCAGTTCGGACGGCTGCTGGTCGAACTGCGTGCGGTACAGCTCGGTGTAGCGGCCACCGGCCGTGAGGAGGGCGTCGTGGGTGCCGCGTTCGACGATGCGGCCGTCCTCCACGACCAGAATGTGGTCGGCGGCGCGGATGGTGGAGAGCCGGTGGGCGATCACCACGGCGGTGCGGCCGTCCAGCGCCTCGGTCAGCGCCTCCTGCACGGCGGCCTCGGACGTGGAGTCGAGGTGCGCGGTCGCCTCGTCCAGGATCACCACGCGGGGGCGCGCCAGGAGCAGCCGGGCGATGGTGAGGCGCTGGCGCTCGCCGCCGGACAGGCGGTAGCCGCGCTCGCCGACGACGGTGTCGAGGCCGTCGGGGAGCGCCTCGATGAGGTCCTTGAGGCGGGCGCGCCGCAGAACGTCCCACAGCTCGTCGTCGGTGGCCTCGGGGCGGGCCAGCAGCAGGTTGTCGCGGATCGACTCGTGGAACAGGTGGCCGTCCTGGGTGACCATGCCCAGGGTCGCGCGGATCGAGGCGAAGCTCAGGTCGCGGACGTCGACGCCCGCCAGGCGCACCGTTCCCGAGTCGGCGTCGTAGAGGCGGGGCAGTAGTTGCGCGATGGTGGACTTGCCCGCGCCGGACGAGCCGACCAGCGCGACCATCTCGCCGGGCTCGGCACGGAACGAGATGTCGTGCAGGACCTCGACGCCGCCCCGCGTGTCGAGGGTGGCGACCTCTTCGAGCGAGGCCAGCGACACCTTGTCGGCGGACGGGTAGGAGAACCGGACCCTGTCGAACTCCACCGACACCGGCCCGTCGGGGATCGGGACGGGCTTGGCGGGCTCGGCCACCAGGGGCTTGAGGTCGAGCACCTCGAACACCCGCTCGAAGCTGACCAGCGCGCTCATCACCTCGACGCGGGCGCTGGCCAGCGCGGTCAACGGCGCGTACAGCCGGGTCAGGAGGAGGGCGAGCGCGACCACGGCGCCGGCGTCGAGCTGGCCGCGCAGCGAGAAGAAGCCGCCCAGGCCGTAGACCAACGCCAGGGCCAGCGCGGACACCATGGTCAGCGCGGTGATGAAGACATGCTGCACCATCGCGGTGCGCACGCCGATGTCGCGGACGCGGCGGGCCCGCGCGGCGAACTCGGCGGACTCCCGGTCGGGACGGCCGAACAGCTTGATCAGCGTCGCGCCCGGCGCGGAGAACCGCTCGGTCATCTGGGTGCTCATCGCGGCGTCGTGGCGGGCGGCCTCACGTTCCAGCCGGGCCAGGCGCGAGCCCATACGGCGGGCCGGCAGCACGAAGACGGGCAGCAGGACCAGCGCCAGCAGGGTGATCTGCCAGGAGATCCGCACCATGACGGCGAACGTGAGCAGCACCGTCACAAGGTTGCTGACCACCCCGGACAGGGTGTCGCTGAACGCGCGCTGCGCCCCGATCACGTCGTTGTTGAGCCTGCTGACCAGCGCGCCGGTGCGGGTGCGGGTGAAGAAGGCGACCGGCATCCGCTGGACATGGTCGAACACGGCGGTGCGCAGGTCGAGGATCAGCCCCTCGCCGATGCCGGCCGACAGCCACCGGTTGACCAGCCCCAGCCCTCCCTCGGCCAGCGCCAGCCCGGCGATGAGCACGGCCAGCCACACCACCGTGCCGGTGTCGGACCCGTCGACGATGGCGCTCACCACGCGCCCCGCCAGGACGGGCGTCGCCACCGCGAGCACCGCCAGCACCACACTCGACACCAGGAAGAGGGCCAGCAGGCGGGCGTGCGGGCGCGCGAACCGCGCGATGCGCTTCAGCGTGGCCTTGGAGAAGGGCCTGCGGTCGTCCTTGGCGTTCATGGCGTGGTGCAGCGACATCCACGCCGTGACCTCCATGTCCATGCTGCTCGGACCGCCTTCCGGGATCGTGGGCGCCGCCGCCCGGCACGGCGGCCGCTCACCAGGAGCATGCGACCTCAAGTTTGGTCGAGGTCAACCTCTCCACGGTCCCGGCTAGAGTCCCATCCGGGTACGACAGACAACCCGGCGCCCGGCGGGAGGAGCGGACGTGGACATCGGCAGGCTGCGCGCGGAGACACCCGGCTGCGCACAGGTCGTCCACCTCAACAACGCGGGGGCGGCGCTTCCGCCGAGGCAGGTCATCGACGCGGTCGCCGAGCATCTGGACCTGGAGGCGACGATCGGCGGGTACGAGGCGTCCGACCAGGCCGAACCCGCGCGGGAACGCTTCTACGACGCCGTGGCCGGCCTGATCGGCGCGGACCGGGACGAGATCGCCTACGTGGAGAACGCCACCCGCGCCTGGGACATGGCCTTCTACTCGATCCCGTTCGCACCCGGAGACCGCATCCTCACCACCACCAGCGAGTACCCCAGCAACGCGATCCCGTACATGCAGATGGCGCGGCGGCGCGGGGTCAAGGTCGATGTCGTTCCCGACGACGAGCACGGGCAGATCTCCTTGGACGCGCTCCAGGCCGAGCTGGACAAGGGCGGTGTCCGGCTGGTCTCCCTCAACCACGTGCCGACGCACAACGGCCTGGTCAACCCGGCGGAGGAGGTCGGGCGGCTGTGCCGGGACGCGAACGTCCTGTACCTCCTGGACGCCTGCCAGTCGATCGGCCAGATCCAGGTGGAGGTCGGCGAGATCGGCTGCGACATGCTGTCCGCGACCGGCCGCAAGTTCCTGCGCGGCCCGCGCGGAACGGGATTCCTGTATGTCCGGCGGTCCATCCTGCGCACTCTGGAACCGCCGTTCCTCGACCTGCATTCGGCGTCCTGGACCGCGCCGGACACGTACGAGATACGGGACGACGCGCGCCGCTTCGAGAACTGGGAACGCTACGTCGCCGGGCAGATCGGTCTGGGTGTGGCCGCCGAGATCGCGGCCGAGCTGGGCCTGCCCGCGATCGAGGAGCGGGTGACCGGCCTGGCCACCCGGCTACGGGACGCCCTCGCGGAACGTCCGGGCGTCACCGTCCTGGACAGAGGTGAACGGCGGTCGGGCATCGTGACGTTCACCGTGGAAGGGCACGACGCGCGGGACCTGAAGCTGTCCTGGCGCGAGCAGGGCATCAACGTCAGCGTCACCGATGGCGCCACCCAGCACTACGACTCCAAGGCCGCGCCCGCCGCCATCCGGGCGTCGGCCCACTACTACAACACCGAGGAGGAGATCGACCGCCTGGTGGCGGCCGTCCCCGTCCCTTGATCCGGCCCCTGATCCGGCCCCTGGTCCGGCCCCCGATCCGGCCCCTGATCCGGCCCCTGGTCCGACCCTGGCCGGACAGTGTCTCAGGTGTTGGGCCTGGCGGCGCTGATCTGGGCCAGCGCGGAATCGGCGTCCCGCTCCATGGCGAGGTCGCCCAGGGAGATGATCCCCACGGCCTGCCCGTCGTCCACGACCGGCAGCCGCCGCACCGCACGCTCCCGCATGCGCTTCACGGCGGTGTCGAGCGAGTCGTCCGGGCGGACCGTCTCCGGCGCGTCGCTGACCATGGAGGAGACCTTGATCTGGGTGGGGTCGCCGCCCGCCGCGAGCCCGCGCACCACCAGGTCGCGGTCCGTCACCAGCCCGTGGAGCCGCTCGGAGTCGGCCACCAGCACGGCACCGATGTCCTCGTCGCGCATCGCCCGCGCGACGGTGACGATGTCGAGGTCAGGGGACACCGCGGTCGGCGACCCGGTCATGATGTCACGCACCTTCGTGGCCATCGGCCTCTTCTCCTTCCGGGTCGAGTTCACGTCAGCCCCAGGGACACCCACGCCCTACCCGGCAGATCCAGGCTCACTCATGGAAGAAGGGCGGTGTGGTGGGACGGCGTTCGGTTACGGCCATGCCGGGTAGTGCCGCCTTAGGGGCCCGAACCTGCTCGTGCGAACTTTCCCGTTAAACTACGCATCCTTCGGAGGTATACGGGGAGTTGCCGGCGAGACCGCTCCCACCCGCCCGTTCACACGAGCCCAGGAGGTCGCGCCGTGACGGATTCGGCGCCCACGCAGGATCCAGTGGAGCCCCCGGGACACATCGACGACCAGGATGAGACCGCGGGGACCGCGACCACCACGGAGGAAGCCTCCGAGGTCGTCGACGGCGCTTCTGACGAGGTCGCCGAAGACGAAGAGGCAGCCGAAGACGCCACGGAAGAGGTCGTCGAGCCCGAGGCTCCGGCCACGGAGCCGATGACGTCCGACGGCTCGGACGACTCTGGTGACTCTGACAGCTCCCAGGACTCCGAAGGCTCCGAGGACTCCGAAGGCTCCGAGGACTCCGGGGGTTCGGAGGGTTCGGAAGGTTCGGAGGGCTCCGAGGACTCCGAAGTTCCGGCGTCCGTCAAGGTGACCCTGAACAACACCGGGCAGTGGACGATCCCCGCGCCTCCGTCCACGCCTCCCCCGCCGCCCTCTTCTGCGCCGCCCTCTTCTGCGCCGCCCTCTTCTGCGCCGCCCTCTTCTCAGCCGTCCGCGCCATCGTCGGCGCCGACCGTCCCGGAGATCGATCCGAAGATCGCTCCACAGACCCCGGCCGTCACGGTGCCGGAGATCGACGTGGCCGCGTTGAGGCCCGAACCGTCCCCGTCCGACGAGGAACCGGACGACGGTGCAGCCGAACGGGACGACGGCGAAGAGGCACCCAAGCCCGCGCCCCAGGCTCCGGCTCCGCCCCCGGCTCCGTCACCCTCCTCACCTCCGGCTGAACGGGAGCCAGAGGCTTACAAGCCTCGCCATGCCTACCGAGGACCCGTCCAGCCACCCTCGCCTCCGCCCGCGCCCATGCCTCCGCCCGCGGCGGCTCCTCCGACCAGGGTCGAGCCCCCGATACAGCCGCAGCCTCGGCCTCAGTCACAACCGTTGCCGCAGCGGCGACCTCAGCAGCAGCCGACACCCCAACAGCAACCAGCACCTCCGCAGCAACCAGCACCTCAACCACCACCTCAGCGGCAAGCCCCACCGCAGCAACCTCCAGCGCAGCGGCAGGCGCATGCCCAGCCCCGGCCTGAAGTCCAGCCCCGGCCTCAGCCGCAACCGCAGTCCTGGGGCCAGGCGCAGCCGCAGGCTCCCGCGCCTCCGCGGGTCAATCCGTCGCGGGTCAACCCGCAGCCGCCACAGGGGTACGCGGCGCCGCCCGAATATGGCACGGCGCCCGCCCAGTCCCAATACCCCCGGCCTCAACAGCCTCAGAATTCCGGTGCCGCCCCGCCGTATTACGGGCCGCCCGCCCACGACGAATACGGCGGGGAAGGCAGGGAACAGGAATTCCAAGCGGCCTACCAAGCCGCGACCGGCGAGGAGAAACGGCGTAAGAAGAAGGGCCGGGTCGCGCTCTACGCCGTCATCATGGTGCTGGTCCTTGTCGCGGGAACGGCGGTGGGGCAGCTCGTCCGGCCGCTTCCCGAGCCGACGATGCGGCTCACGCTGGCGAAAACCAGCCACACTTTTCCGGGGACACCGCCCGCACTTCCGATGCCCGTGCAGGGACAGTCTGCCTTGTACGTGGAAGGCGTCGGCAGGATGGCGTCGTCCGGCGGTTCGGCGCCCACGCCGACCGCGAGTGTGGCGAAGGTGATGACGGCCTATGTCTTCCTTCGCAGCCACCCCTTGGCGCCGGGCCGGTCCGGACCCACCTACACCGTGTCCCCGCAGGCGGCCGCGCAGATTCCCGCGCGCAAGCAGCGCGGCGAGTCGATTCTCGATGTCAAGGCGGGAATGCGGCTGACCGAGCGTAAGGCGCTCGAAGCGCTGATGATCATTTCGGCGAACGACGTGGCACATGAGCTGGCCCGCTGGGACGCGGGCGACCCGCAGGCGTTCGTCCGGAAGATGAACGAGACCGCGCGGGAACTGGGCATGACCCGCACCACCTACACCGATCCGAGCGGCTACCACGCGGGCACCGTGAGCACGGCGGCCGACCAGGTGAAGCTGATGCGCGCCGCCATGAAGATCCCGGCCTTCCGGGAGATCGTGGCCAAGCGCACGTACGTCCCGGACGACGGCGGCGCGCCCCGGATCGGCGGCAACGTGCTGCTCGGCCAGTACGGGGTGATGGGCGGCAAGACCGGCTTCACCGACGCGGCGGGCGGCAATTTCGTCTTCGCGGCGCGCGCCCGCGTCGGCGGGTCGAACGTGATGTTGCTGGGCGCGGTGATGGGGCAGCGGTCGACCAGCGCGATGGGCGCGCTCGAGGCCACCCGCTCCCTACTGGCCGTGGCCCGGAATCACCTGACCACGGTCACGCTCGCGCCCAGCGGCGCCCAAGTGGGACAGGTCCTCGACGGACTGGGCGGTCGTACTCCGGTAAACGCGGGTTCTGCCATTACCCTCGTCGGCTGGCCGGGCCTGACCGTACGGATCGGAATCGAGGGCAATGCGCCGCACACGGGCGCGCAAGGGACGCGCATCGGGACGGTAAAGGCCGGCACATCCAGCTTCCCGCTCGTCCTCGGACGGGAATTGAAGGAACCTTCTCTCTACAAGCGCCTCACCCGCCTCGGCTGACGCCCGGGCCTTTATCCACCGCGGCGATGTGCCCGCCCGAGTGGATCTTTGAGATTCTTTTTCGGTTAGTCCGAGCCTACTCCGGGCCGCCTCCGGGCATTGCAGCCTCTGACCGCGCCGGACGATGGTTCCGCAGGTCATCGGCCGCACGCGGGAACGGGGAGCCGACGTGGGAACGCGCCGGCCGACGAGCGTTTCGGGGGGACGGACTGTGAGTGACCCGCGCCAGGTGACGGGCGTCCGCGGCCCGATGGCGTCGAGGAAACCCCGGGATTCGCTCCGCCGCCTCCCGCCCCTCATGACCGCGACACGGACGCTGGTGAGCATGCTCGTCCTGGCCGCGGGACTCTTCTACGTGGCCGCGGCGGTCAAGGGCGTGGGCTGGCTGCTGGAACCTCCGCCCGATGTGGTGACGACGGCGAACGGGCAGGGCACGGGCACGCCCCCCACGGAGTCCCCCGGTTCCTCGGGGTCACAGGCCGTGAGCGAGGCGGCGCAGATCCTGTTCAGGCCGCTGGCCGTCACCGGCGCGTCGCTGGCCGGGCTCCTGCTGGTATGGGCGGGCTGCCGCGGCCTGCGGTCCCGTCGTGATCAGCGACGCTGGCGGACGTCGCAGTTCGCCGCGCTGGGCGGGCTGGCGACCGGGGTGTTCGGCTTCGCGCTCGGTTTCGCCGCCGCCGGTTCCTCGCACGCAACCTATGTCGACGCGTCCTGGATCGGGCTGGAGCCGAGCCGGCCGAGCGCCGCGCTGGCCCTCCTGATCGGCGCGATCGCCGTGCTCGTCCCCGCCGGTGTCCAGGGCCACCGCCCGGCGGACAGGTGCGCCCAGCCGACGCCCGGCGCGCGGCCCTGAGACCCGCCCGGGCCGGCCCGCGCGGCGGGTGTTTCCGCAGGTCGTCTTTGTCATAGATCTCCGCGGCGGTTACACGACGAAACAGAAGATTCGTGCAAGCTGGCCATAGCTCTGAATCCGCACGTAGCCAGCCATGCACTCGGGGGACTGCATGACGACGATGCCACGCATCACCCACCCGGTCAGGACGCGCAAACGGACCTTCCGGCAGCGCGCCGACAATCGCCTGGTGGCCGCGTACACCACCGGCCTCACCAAGACCTACGACCCCGGCGGCGACCCGGCCCTCGACAACGTGAACGTGGCCTTCCGGGCGGGCGAGCTGTGCGCTCTGATGGGACCCTCCGGCTCCGGCAAGAGCACGCTCCTGGCCTGCCTGGCCGGTCACGAGCCCCCGAGCGTGGGACGGGTCTATGTGGGACGCGGCGGCGCCCGGCCGTGGATGCCGCAGCAGGTACGGCAGATCTGCCGGGACGAGGTCGGGTTCACGCTCTCCCACTCGCAACCCTTCCTCGACCGCACGGTGATGGAGAACCTGGAGTGGGCGGGCGCCCTGGCGGGCCTTCCGGTGGGGTCCCGCACCGAACAGATCGAGCACGTGGCCGAGGTGATGGGCCTGCGGGAGCACCTGAACACCCCCGTGGAAGACCTGCCGGACGGCCTGCGTCACCTCACCATGTGCGGTGCCGCGCTCCTGCCGGATCCGAGCGTGCTCCTCGTGGACGAGAACGAGTCCGGTGAGGCCATGACCGCCGCCACGTTCGAGGTGCTGCGGCGCTGCACGGGCGAGCTCGGCACCACCGTCGTCGCCGTGACCGATCGCCCCGACGCCGCGGCGCTCGCCGACCGGGTCATGTTCCTGGCCGCGGGACGTGTCGCGGGCATCATCACCCGGCCCGCCGAGGACGTGGTGTGCGAGCTGCGTCAGGCTTTCGCCGTCCAGCACGGCCGGCGCCGCGTCGCCGGCGGCGCCACCCCCGAACCGGCGCCGGAATCAGGACCGGCACCCGTGGACTCCCCGATCTCCGGAACGCCCCGTCCGGCCCAGACCTGACCCGCCGTCCAGGACGATCAGAGGCGCCGCGGGCCGGGGCCCGTGAGCGCGGTGGCGGCCCCGAGGCCGAGGTAGATCGCGCCGGTCGCGTACCGCTGGCGGCGCCGGAACAGCGGCCGGGCCCGCAACCGGCTTCCGATCGCGCCTCCCGCCACCGCGTACAGCACATCACTGACCAGCCCGATCAGGCCGGTCACCAGGCCCATGACCACGATCTGCGCGGGGACGGCACCGGCCTCCTGGTCCACGAACTGCGGCAGGAACGCCAGGAAGAACAGCACGACCTTGGGGTTGAACAGGTTGACCAGCAGCCCGTCGAGGTAGACGCGGCCCAGCGGCTTGGGCGCCGGCACCGGGTCGTCCCGATCGGCGCTGTCCCGCCAGGTGCGGATCGCCAGGTAGATCAGGTACGCGGCGCCCGCGTACCGGAGGGCGCCGAACGCGGCGGCCGAGGCCGCCACCAGCGCCGACAGCCCGGCCGCGGCGGCGGCGACATGCACCAGCGTGCCGGTCTCCACCCCCATGGCGGAGGCGAGCCCGGCCCGCCGCCCATCCGCGGCGGCGCGGGCGGCGATGTAGAGATGGTTCGGACCCGGGATCGCGATCAGGGCGGTGGCGGCCAGCAGGAACGGCAGCGGATGGGTCATGGCCCGAACGGTATGAGGCGGACCGGCGCCTGGCACAGGTCCAATCCGTCCCCGGGGAACGGGTCCATCGACGCCCGAAACGACAAAGGGCGCCCCGCCACCGGTGGTGGCGGGGCGCCCTGGGGGTTGGTGGTGCTATGTGGTTGTCGGGTGGTTTCCCGGGTTGTGATTACTTGCGGTATTCGGGGTAGCCGTAGCCGACGATGGTGGACTTGTCGCGGACGCGGTCCTGGACGGAGTCGGCGGTGTTGCCCTCGACGGTGCGGACGGTGCCGTCGCCGTTGTCCTTGACGACCAGGCCGACGTGCTCGATGGAGCCGATGTTCTTGTCGCCGTCGAAGTTGAAGAACACCACGGCGCCGGGGCGGGCCTTGGTGCCCCACCGGTCGTGGTCCTTGAACCACTGGGCGTGGGAGACGGTGTAGGCGTCGCCGCCCATGCCGCGGGCGCCGGCCTTGTCACCGACCCAGGTGACGAACATGTCGCACCAGGACGCGCCGTTGTAGTCGGCGACGGTGCCGCCGTCGCGCTCGGCAGTGCGCTTGGCGTGGTCGCTGTGGATGTACCAGCGGTGGAACTTGGTGTTGCCGTCGGCGCCCTCGGTGATACCGACCTGCTGTTCGGCCAGCTTGATCACATCACGCGCGGTCGCGCCGGTCTTCTTCTCCGCTCCCTGGCCGGCGAAGGTCTTGCCGGCCGGGCCGGGCCGGGCCTGCTCGGCCAGGTCCTTGACGGCGGCCTTACCGCGCTGCAAGCCGGACAGGTCCTGCGCCGGGCCAGCAAGGCCCGCGCCCGCGCCCGCACCGGCGGTGGTGGTGCCGGTGGGCTGGGTGGTGCCGGTGGGCTGGGTGGCGATGGCGGCGGTGGTGGTGGCCTGCTGGGGGGTGGTGTCGGCCAGTGCGGTGGCGGCCGAGCCGAAGGTCAGCGCGCCCAGGGCGGCCGCGCCCAGCGCGCCGGCGGCGGCGCGGCCGCGCAGCGAGGTCACCTGCGCGAACGTCTGCGAGAACGTCTTGGCAACGGTGGGCTTGGTGGGCTTGATGGGGTTGGTGGTGCGGAACTGCACTGGGATCTCCTGATTCCTTCCAGTCCGCCTACCGGGTTAGCTGTCGGGTTCGGGCGTGGAAGTCGCCCTACGGCGTGCATGTGGGTGCGTGCCGATTCACCCCTGTGGGGGGAGGTGGGTCCCCGGCTCCCGCGCGCCCCCTGTGGCCGGTGCGGCCTGTGCGGCCGGTGTGCCCGGCTGTGGCCGGTGTGGCTGGCGGGGGTGCGGTAGGACTCGGCGGTCCGGCGGCCGGTGGCCGCCGGGTGCGATCAGATGGTCTGTGGGCCACGCGCGGATGGTGCTGGGTGGTGCTGGGTGGTGCTGGTGGCGTGGCCGGTGGGGGCGTCCCGTGATGGGGGGTGGGCCCCGGGTGGGTGACGTGTCTGGGTGTCACCGGTTGCGGACAGACGGTATCAAAGTTCTGGGCCTGGTCAAATCCAGGGCAAGCATGCTGTCCAGGGGATAAAAACCCGTCCTAGGGTGCATCTATTCCAGACATACGGGCATGAACCAGTACTCCCCGCCCCCGGGGAGGTGCCCAAGGGCGCGGAAGCGCCACGGGGCAGGCGGATCGAACGTCGACGGAGCGCGGCCACGCGCGCTCCAGTGAGGGGAACGATGCTGCCCGACCTGCCGGATCCGGATCTGCTGATGATCTCGTTGCTGGCCATCGCGGGGCTGGCGATCCTGTGCCTGGCGCTCATGGTGGTGGGAGGGCTGATGCTGGCCCGGTCCCTGGCCGAGCGCCTCCCCGTACGGTCCGAGGGCGCGCCCCTGCCCACGCGCCGCCGCCCGCCTGAGCCGAAAATTACACAAAGCCCAGGTCAAGGCCACAAAGTGAGAAGCGTCACGCTCCCGCGGCGGAGGCAGCCCTCGTAACGGTCCCGTCCTCCGCGGTCGCCAGGGCCCCGGCCAGCACCAGCCGCCCCGACGTCCGCACCACCTCGGCCACCTCGTCCACGGGACGGTGCAGCGAGGTCAGGCTGACCAGGGCCGCCAGCAGCACGTGCCCCAGGACGACCTCGGCCTGGTCCCACCCCGGCACCGGCTCCCCGATCGCCGCCGCGAGCCGGTCCCGTACGAGCAGGAACAGCACCGTCCGCGCCTCGTCCACGCTGGGATCGTCGGCGGTCACCGCCTGGACGATCGCGGAGGTCAGCGTCAGCTCCGCCGCGGCCGTCCGGACGATGCGCTCCAGGACGGCGGTCAGGCGCTCCGCCGCGGTCTCGCCCACCGCCACGGCGTCCAGGTCCTCGGTCACCCCGCGCGCCCAGTCCGTGGCCACCTCGGTCAGCAGGTGATCTTTGGAGGCGAAGTACCGGTAGACCGTCGCCCGTCCCACCTCGGCGCGGTCGGCGACGTCATGCATCGTCACGGCCCCGTACCCGCCGTCCAGCGCGAGAGCGCGGGCCGCCGAGACCAGCCGCGCCCGCCGTGCCGCCTGCGCCCCGCTCAGCCCACGCGTCACAAACGTTCCCATCCTCGACCTTCGCGCACCGCACCCGCATGATCACGATGATCGCCGTATGCTAGCGTTTCTGCGCGGTACGACCGGTCACCAGGGGCGCCCCTCCGCCTCGACGCTCACCGACGGGTGTCGGCGCCGGGTCCCGGGCGACCACACTCACGCTCAGGAGCCACGGTGGGCAACGAGATCCAGCACCAGACGACCTCGATCAGAGACCACGGGGCGCAGCACGAAGCCAGGTGCGGTGACCTGCTCAGAGAGGCCCGTTACCTGCTGAACGGCGAGCCGCGCAAGGCCGCCACCGCCGCCTTCACCATGTACGGCTTCGAACTGGCGATGTCCCACACCCTCGCCATCGAATGGGCCGACGAGGATCTCAAGACCAAGGCCGAGCAGCTCGCCGACTTCCGGCAGCGCCTGAACGCCACCGCCGCCTGCCACGACGCGACCGAGCAGCGCAACACGCTCAAGATCTAAACCGAGAGATCTGAACCGGGCCCGGAAACACCCCCTTCAAGCCCCCGATCGAGCCAGGAGAGCCTGCCCATGTGCGGTGTGAGCCATTTCAAGACCACGGCGCAGGTCGCCTACTACGTTTCGGCGGGCTCCGCGCTGCTCATCCCGAACGCCTGGCCCGCCGTCTCGATCATCTACGAGGGGCAGGGGGACCCCGACCAGATCCTGCACGCCGCCCAGGACTGGTGGAAGGTCAACGACAAGCTCGGCGAGGTCATGCAGCTCAGCCGGCAGCTACGGGCGGGCCTGGACGAGAGGTCCTGGAGCGGCGACGACCGGCAGAACTACGACGCGAAGCTGTCGGAGTACGAGAACCAGTGCATGTGGTCGTCGATGCACGCCGCCGCCATCAGCATGTCCCTGTTCGGGGTGATGGCGATGCTCATGGTGTTCATCGCGATGATGGCGGTGGTCGCGGCGATCCTGTTCGCCCTGGCCATGTACGTGATCGCGATGTACGTCGCGTCGTTCTTCACCGCGGGCGCGTCCGCCGCCGCCGCGCAGGCCAAGGCCAACATCATCGCCGGTCAGTGCTACGCGTTCCTCAAGTCGGTCGCCACCATGTTCGAGACGATCATGCGGGTGGCCGCGGCCGTCCTGACCGGGCTGTTCACCCTGGGCGTCGGCGTGGGCGGCAACGTCATGAGCGGCAACTGGAGGGCGCTCGCCGACCTGGGCCAGGGCGCCTGGAACTCGATCGACGACGTGATCGCGGGCAGCCTCGGCAAGCTGGAGCAGTCGCTGACGTCCGGGCTCATGAAGGGCAGGCTGGGCGGCCAGCAGTTGTTCAAGTGGACGATCCCCACCCAGTCGATCCCGCGGACCGCCCGGCCCTGGGTGGCCCCCCTCGCCGGTGGCAAGGGGGGCGTCGACACCGCCGTCGGCGACCCCGTGTTCTCGAGCCTGATCTACGGCCAGCGGCAGTACGGCGACGAGTACGTCGACCGGACCCACCCGGAGGTCTGACGGCCCCCTTTGCCCGTTCCGTCAGCCGCGCCGGTCGCGGCCGGACGGGTCGCCGGTCTCGGGCGGCTTACCTCCCCAAGGCCACGGCTCCCCGGGGGTCGGCCCCCCACCAGGCCCCGGTACGGGCGGCGCGGGCGGTGCGGGCGGAGGAGTGGAAGGCGCGGGAGGCGGGGGCGGAGGTACCGGAGGCATGGGCGGGGCCATCGGGACGTTTCCAGGCCCCGGCACACCCGACCCCGGCGTGCCGCCCGGCGAGCCGGCTCCGGCGGTTCCCATCACCCGGCGGATCTGGTCGAGCATCCCCTCGACCTCCTTGGTCGCGCCCTCGAAGATCCGCCCCATGGAGCCGAGGGTCTCGGTCAGCCCCGACGGCTCGTCGAACATGTCCTTGAGATCGTCCGGCGTGATGTCCTGCTGGGCGAAGGTCTCGTCCATGAGCTCCTTCATCTGGCGCTCCAGGTCCCGCTTGGCCGCGCCGGAGACCTCGACGATCAACCGGCCCAGGTCCGCGGCGCTCATGCGCATGGCGCGCGGGTCGAGCTGGACCTCGGCCAGCCCCTGGTCCTGGGCGTAGACGGCCCGTACCCTGCCGTCCTGCGACTCCGCCCGCCCCCGCAGCTCGGCCATCGCCCGCTGCATGCCGGCGACCTGGTCGAACTGCGACCTCGCCTCGCGGAACAGAATCTCCGGGTCGAACTCCGGCCCCGGCTCCGACATCGATCTCACCTTTCCCGCTGGAGGGTCTCCGGCAACGAGGATCTCACGCCGCGCTACAGGTCGAGCATGAGCTCCTGGACGACGACGAACGCCACGAGGAGCATCCTGAGGCGCTCGTCGCAGCCGCCGGACAGCCCGATCTCCCAGGGCTCGTCCACCGCCTGGACCCGGCTCACGGCGGCCACCTGGGCGCCGCCGGGAACCGTGACGGCGAAGTCGCCGCCGAACGCGCCCGTCGCGGTCACGGTCGCGAGGGTGTCGCCGGGCCCGGCGCTGATCGTGTGGACGGCGCGGGCCGGCCCGCCCGTCCGGTCGATCGTTCCGAGCCGTCCGCCGTCCGGGAGGGACACCACCACCTCGTACCGGAAAGCGCCGCTGGACTTCTCGATGGTGAACAGGGTCTCGCCCGCGGGCCCGGCGACCTCGAACTCGTACCGGCCGCCCTGGGGGTGCGCCGAGAGCGCCCTGCTGAGGCCGCGATGCGGCGCCACGGACGGTTCCCTGACCGTGGCGAGTACCCGCCCGTCGGGCCCGCTGAGCCGGTCACGGTGGAACACCAGGCGCGACCCCGTGAACGGCCCGCCGTCGGCGCCGGGCCGCGTCTCCGTGAAGTCCTCCGGCTCCAGCCTGGGCGGGCGTCGCCCCGGGTCTCCCCCGATCTCCGCGTTGGGCAGCATGATCATCAAGCAGATGACCAGGAGGCGCAGGTCTTCCGATGCCCTGCCGTCGAAGCCGATGCGCTGCGGTCCCCCGGCGGGCTTCCGGTCCGCCGTGGCGAGGCGCCTGCCGCCGGCGTCCTCGAACGCGTGGGTCAGCTTCTTGGGGACGTCCCCGTACTTGACCTTGGTGACGAAACGTCCCTCGGCCAGCCGCTCTCCCGCCGCGTCCCACAGCACATAGCCGAGGTTCCGGGCGCTAAGGCGGACGACCGTAATGCTCCCGATCTCCGTGCCGTCGGCCCGCAGCACCTTGGAGGGTTCCTTGCCGGGACGGAGACTGCCCTCGACGGCCCGGCACAGCACGGTGCCGTCCGGCTCGACCAGCTCGAACTTCTTGGCCTGTGACCGCAGCGCAGCCCGCCTGAGCCATCTCTGGTGCGCGGGAGTCTCGGACCACCGGACGAACGCGAGCGTCCGGCCCTGCTTGTCCTCGATCCTGTCCCGTCCCGCGGTCACCGGGGACGTGGTCGTGAGCGGCGCGGTCACGGCGAACCCTTCCTCGCGGTCGTCCGGGCACACCCTACCGACACCGCTACCGGCACCACCTGCCGCCCGAGGCGACGCCGCCCGAGGCGACGTCGGCCGGGGGCACGCGGGATCGCGGAATCGCCGCGCCACGATTCCGCGATCCCGCCGCGCATTATCTCGGAAATCCAGACCGGCCGATTCGGCCCGCGGGGTTTCCGGTCGGCCGAATCCGGCTCACGCCACGTCCAGCCTCGCCCGGTGGGACGCCCATTCCAGCGAATGACGGATGGCGTCCTCGATCGTGTATTCGGGCTTCCAGCCGAGCACCCGCAGGGCCTTGGCCGGGTTCACGTACGCGCCCACCACGTCGCCGGGACGGGCCGGCGCCTCACGGACCTGGAAGTCCTCGCCGACCACGCCGCGGAACGCCTCGACCAGCTCCCGTACGGTGGTGCCGCCGCCGGTGCCAAGGTTGATCACCTCGTAGCCGGAGCGGCGGTCGTCGCGACCGGGCGGGACGATGGCGTCGAAGCGGTCCACGGCCAGGCAGAACGCGCGGGCGATGTCCCAGACGTGGATGTAGTCGCGGACCGCCGTGCCGTCGCGGGTGTCCCAGTCGACCCCGGTGATGGTGAAGGGCACGCCCAGCTCGTAGGACTCGATCATCTTGCCCAGCGCGTGCGTGGGCTTGCTGCTCTGGAGACCGGTGCGCATCCGCGGGTCGGCCCCGATCGGGTTGAGGTAGCGCAGCGAGATCACGCGCAGCCCGTAGGCGGCGCACAGGTCCTCCAGCAGCAGCTCCGCCATCATCTTGGAGCGGGTGTAGGGGTTCTGCGGCTCCAGCGCGGACTCCTCGGTGACCGACAGGTCCGGCTCCGGGCGGTACATCCCCGCCGTCGAGGCGAAGATCATCCGGTCGCAGCCGTTGCGCAGCAGATGGCCGGCGAGATCGAGCGTGCGGGTGAGGTTGACCTGGTAGTACCGGTGCGGATCGGCCATCGAGTCGGGCACGACGATGAGCGCCGCGCAGTGCACGGTCGCGGCGATGTCCGGATGCGCGGCGAAGATCTCGTCGATCAGCTCGCCGTCGCCGATGTCCCCCCGGTAGAAGATCTTTCCGTCGGTGAATTCGGGCCGCCCGGTGACCAGGCTGTCGAGTACGACGGGGGTGGCCCCCCGTTCGGCGAAGGCGGACGCGATCGTGCTGCCGATGAAGCCCGCTCCCCCCGTTATCAGGACCTTCATGACGCTTCCCCTGAACGCATGGCGCCCCCTCGGTCGGTGGGCACGAATCGGTACGGACAGGATCAGCAGCCGCCCGCGGGCGGTCAACGGCACGGCCGCCGCCTGACCGGCTCCGGACTGCCGTGAACTCCGGGACGGTGGCGTGCGTCCGCGCACGGTTCTTCTCCCGTGCGGCGCGGGCCCGGCCGACCTGCGCCGTCCGCACGGATCCCGACGGGGCGATTACGCACCGTTGACCGCATGCGGTAGGCATGTCCAGAACAGCTGTCATGTCCAAAAGTGGAACTACAGCGTTTGCGGGTTCCGCCGCGGCGCGGCGCCCGCCATGGTCGAGGGATGCGGTCACCCATCCGCGTCCTCATCGTGGACGATCACGCCCTGTTCGCCGAGGCCCTGGCCGCCCGGCTGGGCCGCGAGCCCGATCTGGTGATCCTGCCGGTCGCCGAGGACAAGCGGCGAGCGCTCGCGCTGACCGCCACCGAGCGGCCCCATGTCGTGGTGCTGGACATGATGCTGGCCGGCGAGAACGGGCTGGACGTCCTGGACGCCCTCCGGAACCGACACGCGGACGTGCGGGTGGTGGTCCTGTCGGCGATGAGCGAGGTCGAGGCGATCGTCGCGGCGCTGCGCCGCGGGGCGGTCGGCTGGCTGTCGAAGACCGAGAGCGCGGACCTGGTGGCGCGCGTGATCCGGAGCGCGGCCCGGCGCGGCGGGTGGATCCCGCCCGACATCATGGGCGACGTCCTGCGCAGGCTCCTGGACGAGACGCCGGAGGCCGACGCCGCCGCCAAGCCGCTGGCGGAGCTGACGCCGCGCGAGCGCGAGGTGCTCCAGTGCATGGTGGACGGCCTGAACCGCGCCGAGATCGCCGAACGGCTCGGGCTGTCGGCCAACACCGTGCGCACCCACACCCAGAACCTGCTGGCCAAGCTGGACCTGCATTCGGCCCTCGAAGCCATCACCCTGGCGATGCGCGCGGGGATGAAGCCCTCTCCCCCGCCTGAGGCCCCCTGACCCGCTGGGGACAGACCCAGCAAACGGCGCATCCGGGCTCGTCCCGATTGGCGATTCGATCTTCGCACGGCGTTCCTACGCTCGCCCTACCGACGCCGCCGGAGGGAAGTTTCGCGTGGAGATCGACGAAGTCGCCGCCCGGGTCGTGCGCAGCTACTGGGCGCTGTTGCTGGCCATGACCGTCCTGCCGGTGCTGCTGGTGGCGCTGATCACGAGCGGGCAGGAGCCGCCGCACGCGGCCACGTCCAGAATCCAGGCCAGCAGCCGGGCCACCGACGCGGCCGTGGGGGACGCGGGCGTCAGCATCGTGGTGAGCCAGGTGAAGGCGTTCGCCACGAACCGGAACCTGATGGACCGGGTGCTGCGCCAGCAGGGCGTGCGGCGCGACCCGGTGAAGCTGGCCAAGAACATCTCGGTGGCCGGGCTGGGCACCTCCACGGTGGTCGAGCTGACGATCAAGGACTCGGATCCGGCGGTGGCGCGGCGGCTGACCGACGCGATCGGCGCCGCGGTGGTCGCGGAGATCAACCAGTCCAACCAGGGCGCGATCAAGGAGCAGCTGGCCACGATCGAGCGGCGGATCAGGGCCCTGCAGAAGGAGCTGGGGCCGCTGTCGCGGCGCGCCGGGGCGGTGCCGGTGCCCGACATCGGCGCGGCCAACGAGCGGGAGCGGGTCGCGGCGGAGCTGAGCGACCTGCGCACCAGCCGCACCGAGCTGCGCACGCAGCTCGCCACGTCGGGGACGGCGGCGGTCGTGCAGCCCGCGGTGATGGCGCCGCGCACGAACCCGGCGCAGATGATGATGATCGTCGCGGCGCTGGTCGGGCTGATCGCGGGGATCCTGATCGCGGTCGTGATCGAGATGTTCCGGCCCACCGTGCCGGGGCAGGCGCGGGTCGCGCGCAGGCTGGGCGTGCCGCTGCTCGGCTGGGCGGACGGGCGCGACGTCGACCTGCCCGACCTGGGACGGCGGATCCGGCTCGCCGCCAAGCGCGAGGGCCTGAACCGGGTCGCCCTGGTCGGCGCCGGCGGGCCGCTGCCCGCCGAGCTGATGTCGCGGATCGCGGCGGCCGTGTACGGCGACGACACCAAGGTCGTCACGGCCGCGCCCGAGACCGGCAAGGCGCGCAAGGGCGCGAACAGCCACACCCCGTCGCTCAAGAAGCGCGCCGGCGCGGTCGTGCGCGCGGGCTCCGGCGCTATCGGGAAGGGCACCGGCGGCGGCGCCGGAACCGCCGTGATCCCGAAGAAGGCGGGCGAGGTGGAGGCGCCCGCGACGGGCGAGGTCGCCTCGCCGGCGCCGCACACCCCGGTGCCTCCCAAGCCGCCGGTCACCGGCCGGCCGGTGTGCCGCGTGCACGCCTTCGAGGACATCGATCCCGGTTCCGACGAGACCGCCGGCGTGGTCGCCGTGGCCGGTCCCGTCACCGCGGCGTCGGGCCTGGACTCGGTCCGCGACCTGGTCACCGCGGCCGGCTGGCCGCTGCTCGGAGTCGTCGCCACCACCCGGAAGATCAAGAGGTAGCCATGGGTCACGAACAGACCACCGTCCCGTTCACCGTGCCGTCCTTCGCGGACGACGTGTCCGACGCGGTGGTGAAGGTGCTGGACTCCGGGTGGGTGACCACCGGGCCGCAGACCGCGTCGTTCGAGCAGGACTTCGCCGACTACCTCGGCGCCGCGCACGTGGTCGCGGTCGCGTCCTGCACGACGGCACTGGAGCTGTGCCTGCGCGCGATGGACCTGCCGCCGGGTTCCGCGGTGCTGACGCCGAGCCTGACCTTCTGCGGCGCGATCAACGCGATCCTGCACGCGGGCCACCGCCCGGTGCTGGTGGACATCGACGAGGACACGCTGGTGCCGAGCCCGGCCACGGTCGCCGCCGCGGCGGAACGCGCCGGGCGCCCCGCCGCGATGGTCGTCCAGAACCAGGGCGGCTACCCGGTGGACGTGCCGGCGCTGACGGAGGCGGCGGGACTCGACTGGACCCGGGTGATCGAGGACGTGGCGCACGGCCCCGGCGCCGGACGGGACGGCGCGCACGCCGGGTCGTCCTCGTACGCGGCGTGCTTCAGCTTCTACGCGACCAAGAACCTGCCGATCGGCGAGGGCGGCGCGGTCGCCACCAGCGACCAGGACTTCGCCGACCGGATCCGCGCCACCCGCCTGCACGGCATGAGCAAGGACTCCTGGCGCCGCTACCTGCCCGGCGGAAGCTGGCGGTACGACGTCAGGAACGTCGGCCTCAAGGCCAACATGACCGATATCCAGGCGGCCATCGGACGCGCCCAGCTCACCATGCTCCCGCGGTGGCAGCGGCGGCGGGCCGAACTGGTCGCCCGGTACGACGAGGCGCTGGCGGGGCTGCCCGGCCTGGTGCTGCCGCAGCGGAACCTGGACGGCGTCCGGCACGCCTGGCACCTGTACCAGATCCGGGTGCCGGAGCGGGACGCGCTGATAGCCGAGCTGGAGGCCGCGGGCGTGGCCACGTCGGTGCACTTCATCCCGGCCAACCAGATGACGGCCTACCGGTCGGTCCTCGGCGAGGAGGAGTGCGGGTCGGTGCCGGTCACCGACCGGGTCGGTGAGGAGCTGCTGTCGCTGCCGCTGTATCCGGGCCTGTCCGCCGACGGCCAGGACCGCGTGATCACCGCCCTGACCGAGGCGCTGCGGACGCGGGGATGACCGTGCGCTGGCTCACCCGTCCCCGCGCGCGGCGTCCCGTCCCCCCGTCCGAACGTGAGGCGCCCGGCAGCGGCCCGCTGGAGCTGCTCATGGGACGGGACGAGGTGGCGGTGGCCGGCGCGCGGGTGCGGATGCTCGTGGCGGGGCGCCGGGTGCTGGTCACCGGCGCCTGCGGGACGGTGGGCTCGGCGCTGTGCCGGCGGCTCGCGCGGCTCGGCCCGGCCGCGCTGTTCCTGATGGACCGGGACGCGGCGGGCCTGCGCGCCCTCGCGGACGAGCTGGGCGCCGGTACCGGCGAGGGCGCCGGTGTCGAGGAGGGGGTCGTGGCGGCCGAGGCCGATGTCCGCGACCGCGGCCGGATCGGCGAGATCGTCGCCGCCGCCCGTCCCGACCTGGTGTTCCACACCGCGGGGCGGAACAAGCTGTGCCAGGTCGAGGACGACCCGTGCCAGGGCGTGGCCGCCAACGTGTTCGGCACCCGGCACATGGTGGACGCGGCGGTGCGGCACGGCGTGGAACGGCTCGTGCTGGTCTCGTCCGACAAGGCCGCCGACCCGACCTCGGTGTTCGGGGCGACGATGCGGCTGGGCGAGCTGCTGCTGCAGACGGCCACGCCGGGACCGACCCGGTTCGCGGCGGTGCGCGTCGGCAACGTGATCGGCGAGCCGGGCTCGCTGCTGTCCTCGCTGGCCAGCCGGATCGCCTCGGGCGAGGCGGTGACCCTCACCCACCCGCAGGTGACGCGGCACTTCATGACCGTGGCCGAGGCGGCGGGGCTGCTGCTGGAGGCGGCGGCGCTGACCGAGGAGGCCGAGACGTTCGTGCTGGACATGGGCAACCCGGTGCCGGTGATCGAGCTGGTGCAGCGGTACGCGGCGCAGCTACGGCTGCCGGAGGTGACGATCCGGTTCTGCGGCCTGGGGCCCGGCGAGAAGCTGGCCGAGAAGGCGTTCGCCGACTCCGAGCGGCGGATCCGCACGGCCCACCCCAAGGTCTGGGGCACCCGCCCGGCGCCGCCGCCCGCCGGGCTGCCGCTCCTGCTGGACGCCCTGGAGCGGGCCGCGGCGCGCGGCGACGAGGACGAGGTACGGCTGGTGCTGCGCCGGCTGCTGCCCGAGTACCGGCCGCCGCGCCGGTCCCGGCCGCCCGGAGAGCCGGCGCCCGCCCGCTCGGTGACGCTGTGAGGTGCACGTGAGGACAAGCCGCAAGCTCAGGGTGGCCACCGTGATCACCCGTTTCAACGGCGGCGCCGGCCAGGTGGCGCTCAACGGGGCGCTGGCCCTCGACCCGTCCTGCTACGAGCGGGCCGTGATCACCGGCGGGGTCGGGATCGACAGCAAGGCCGCGTCCACCGGCGTGGAGGTGCGGTACGGGGAGGACGCGGTCGCCAACGCCGCCGCCGGGGACCTCACCCCGCGCGCCCACCGCGCCGGGATGGAGATCGTGCAGGTCGGGCCGCTGGTGCCGCAGATCTCGCCGCGCGACGACCGGGCGGCGCTGCGCACGCTGACGCGGGTGCTGGCCGACGGCCGGTACGACGTCGTCCACACGCACAGCGCCAAGGGCGGGGTGATCGGGCGGATCGCGGCGGCGCGTGCGGGCGTGCCGCGGATCGTGCACACCTGGCACGGGTTCCCGTTCAACGAGTTCCAGTCGTGGCTGCGGCGCTACACCTATATAAGACTGGAGAAGGCAGCGGCCAAGCACACCGACGCGTTCCTGGCGATCGGGTCGGAGACGGTGACGACCGCGCTGCGCCTGGGACTGACCACGCCCGAACGCGTCCGGCTGTCGTGGCCCGCGGTGGACGTGGACGCCTACGCGGCGGCGCCGGGGTCCCGCGCGCAGGCCCGGCGGCGGCTCGACCTGCCGCTCGGGGTGAAGGTGGTCGGGTCGGTCGGGCGGCTGACGTTCCAGAAGGGCCCGGAGATCTTCGCGCGGGCGATCGCGCGGCTCCCGGACGACGTGTTCGGGCTGTGGGTCGGCGGCGGCCCCATGGCGGGCGAGCTGGAGAAGCTGACCGAAAGGCTGGGCATCCAGGACCGGATGCGGTGGCTGGGCCACCGCGACGACGTGGCCGACGTGATGCCGGCGTTCGACGTGATGGCGATGGCCAGCCGGTGGGAGGGCCTGCCGTGCGTGCTGGTCGAGGCCATCGGCGCGGGGATCCCGCTGGTCGCGACCGCCGTCCCGTCCAACCAGGACCTGGTGCTGGCGGGCGAGACCGGGCTGCTGGTCCGCCCGGAGGACCCGGAGGGGATGGCCGGCGCGATCACGCATCTGCTCGACGATCCGGCCGCCGCCTCCCGCATGGCCGAACGCGCCCGTGAACGGGTCGGCGACTGGTTCTCGCCCGAGTACCTGGGCGCCGTTCTGGACGAGACCTACCGGGGGAGTTCCCAGCGGCCATGACGGTGACCACGGTCGAGCGGCCGGCTCCGAAGCCCGCGCCCGCGGATGAGCGAGAGCCCCGCGCGGAGCGGGGGCGGGGCCTCGTGGGCGCGGTCCTGGTGGTCGGCATCGCGTCGCTGCCGATGCTGATGCCGTTCGGGCTGCCGCCGGGTCCGGGCAACACCGGCCTGCCGGACGTGCTGCTGATCGTGGTGACGGTGACGGCGGTGCTGTGGGCCGCGACGCACCGGCACCCCATCAGGTGGCCGTTCCTGATCCCGACGCTGCTGACCATCATCGCCGGCGGCATCGCCGCGATCATTAACGACGCCGGTCAGCTCACGCTGGTCAAGGACCTGTTCGTGCTGCTGTGGGGCGTCAGCCTCGCCAACCTCGCACGCGACCCCCGGCTGCTGCGGCCGGCGATCCGCTCCTGGGTGCTGATCGGCACCTTGTACGCCCTGATCATGATCACGGGCTTTGTGATCGGCAACGACACGCTGTCCGGCAAGCAGGTGGACGGCGAGCGCGCCATGTTCACCTTCGGCGACGCCAACTACGCCTCCAACTGGTTCATCTGCGTGTTCTTCATCGCCCGCGCCGCGAACTATCCGGACACCGCGTGGCGGCGCTGGGGGGTGTGCGGGATCCTGCTGGTCGCCGAGCTGCTGACCGGCTCCAACGGCGGCGCTCTGGCGCTGGGCATCGCGATCGTGGCCGGGCACGTCTTCCGGCTCTTCCGCGAGGGCAGGGCGCACCGGGCGGTCGCGGTGATGTCGCTGGCCGCGCTCGCCGGCGGCGGCGGGATCGCGGTGGTCACCCTGGTCGACATCCAGCCGCTGCTGGACCGGGCCAGCGCCGCGTCCCCCATCCTGCGCGACTCGATCGGGCGGACGACCGGGGAGAGCACCGAGTCCCGCAGCACGGTGTTCGCCACCACGATCCGGATGATGGAGGAGCAGCCCCACCCCTGGGGCATCGGCCCCGGCCACACCGAGGCCGCGATGTTCGAGAACCAGGAGACCTACGTCCGCGAGGCGCACAACGACTACATCGCGGCGGTGCTGGAACGCGGCGTCCTCGGCGGGTTCGCGCTGATCGTGCTGGTGTTCGTGCTGCTGCTCAAGTGCGTGCGCATAGCGCGCCGGAACGCGCTCACCCCCACGTACGCGCGGGAGGTGCCGAGACCGGAGCTGTTCGGCGCGCTGGTACTGGTGTTCCTGGTGTCGGGCCTGTTCTACGAGACCCTCCACTACCGCCACGGCTGGGCGATGTTCGGCCTGATCGCGGCGCTGGATCTTTTCGGACGACCGGCGGAGGGCGGTCCCCGCGAAGGCGCGCCGGTGGGAGGCGGTTCCGTTGACTGAGACCCGTCCGCACACCGGGGAGGCCGTGCCGGACACGGTGCTGCCCACCGAGCACACCGCCGGCCCCGCGCGGACCATCACCGGGCGGATCGTCGGGCTGATGGCGGGCAACATGATGGGCCGGGTCGGCGCGCTGGCCTCGCTCGGGCTGGCGACGATCATGGTGGCGCGGATCGGCGGGCCCGCGCTGGTCGGGGCGTTCACGCTGGTGCGGATCCTGCCGGGGCTGGTCTGCCACCTGTCCAACGCCGGGCTGCCCGCCGCCGCGCCGTACTTCCTCGCGGGCAAGGACGGGGCGGGCAGGAACTACGACCAGTCGGTGGTGCGTCCCACGCTGGCGGCGCTCACGGTGGCGGGCGCGCTGGCGGGCGCGGCGGGCTGGCTCCTGTTCAGCCCGCTGATCCACCTGGCGTTCTTCCAGTCGTTCGGGATGTGGGTGGCGCTGGCCGCGACCATCCCGACGTTCACCCAGGGGTTCGTGTCGGTCGGCAAGGGCCTGCTGCAGGGCACCGACGACCTGCGCGGCGCCAGTCTGGCGATCGCCGTCGAGGAGTTCGTGTTCCTGCCCATCTACGGGGTGATCCTGATCGGCTGGTACGGGCCGGGAGCGCTGGTCACGGGGCTGGTGCTGGCCGACCTGGCGGCGGCGGCGTGGATCGTGACGCGGCTGGCGCGGCGCGGGTTCTTCCGCGGCTGGGGCCGTCCCGACCTGCGCCTCGGCCGCACCATCGCCGGGTACGGGCTGCGCGGCTACCTGGGCCAGCTCATCGACCTGCTCCAGCTCCGCTTCGACATGGCGCTGCTGGGCGCGCTCGCGGGCCCGAAGGTGCTGGGCGTCTACACCGTGGCCAGCAAGTTCGCCGAGCTCGTGCAACTTCCGGGGCTGGCGCTGAACTACGTGCTCTACCCCGACTTCGCCCGCGACGACCGCGCCGAGGCCACCCGCCGCACCCGCCGGATGATCCTGCCGGCGCTGGGCGTGTCGGCCGTGGCCGCGTTGCCGCTCGCGCTGATCGCCGGGACGGCGCTGCCCTGGGTGTTCGGTGACGTCTTCGACGACGCCGTGGTGCCGACCTACATCCGGCTCGCGGGCGTGGTCACCTTCGGCGTCACCGGGCTGATCATGGCCTATCTGTACGGGGTGGGCCGTCCCGGCGCCGCCTCGGCCGGGCAGGCGATCGGGCTGGTCGTGGTGGTGCTGGCCGGGGTGTGGCTGATCCCGCTGTACGAGGCGGAGGGCGCCGCGATCGCCACCGCGGTGTCGTTCGTCGCCACCACGCTCGCGCTGCTGGCGTGGTTCCGGGTCCTGAGCAAGAGGGGGTGACGGCGATGACCGAGAGCGATCTTCCACGCCGTCCGGTCGAGGTGTCCGACGGCATCGCCCCGTCCGCCGCGCGCCGCGCGCTGGACATCGTGGGCGCGCTGGCCGGGCTGGTGCTGCTGAGCTTCCCGCTGCTGATGATCTACCTGCTGGTGCGGGCGTCCAGCCCGGGGCCGGGGATCTTCCGGCAGACCAGGGTGGGGCAGGGCGGGCGCCCGTTCGTCATGTACAAGTTCCGCACGATGCGGCAGGGCGTCGGCGGCCTGACCGTCACCGCCAACTGCGACCCGCGGCTCACCCGCATCGGCAAGCTGCTGCGCGCCTGGTCGCTGGACGAGCTGCCGCAGCTCGTGAACGTGCTGCGCGGGCAGATGACGCTGGTCGGGCCGCGTCCGGAGACCTACGACCTGGCCGAGCACTACGATCCGGCCAGCCGCTGGATCTTCGACCATCGGCCGGGGCTCACCGGCTACTCCGAGGTCCGGCTCCGCGACTTCGACGTGCTGCCGCCCGGCCAGGAGGTCGATCTCGTCGGCTACATCGAGAAGATCGTGCCCGCCCGGGTCGCGCTGGACGCGGTGTACCTGCGCGACCCCACGATGCGGGCGACGCTCCGCGCGCTGTTCGACACGGTCCGGCACATCCTCGGCTTCCAGGTCAGATGAGGGGGCGCGGAAGAGCCGGGCTCGTGATCGTCGCCGCGGTGACGCTGGCGGGCCTGATCGCCTTCGCGGTACGGCAGGTGGCCTCCGACGGGTACGAGCCGTACCGGGGGCCGCTGGCGACACCGGGCGCGACGTCCGGCGAGCGCCCGCCGACCCTCAACATCGCGCTGAACACCCAGCCGTCCGACTATCCGCGGCTGCGCGCGCTCGGCTACGACCTGGTGGACGTCAAGACGGACCCCGCGTCGGTCGCGGGCGTCCCGGACGGCATGCGGGCGCTGCTGTGGGTCGGCAACTTCACGTGCGACGAGTTCGAGCTGCCGTTCGGGGAGTTCGCCGCGGCGGTGCGGCGGCTCGCCAAGCATCCCAAGGTGTTCGGCTGGTACCTGTCGGACGAGCCCAACCCGCGCGAGTGCCCGCGCGTCTCCTGGGAGATCAGAAGGCGCGCCGACCTGATCGAGCGGGAGGCGCCCGGCCAGGTCTCGTTCATCTCCCTCACCGACTGGCCGATGGCGCCGCTCACTCCGGAGCGGGTGAACGTCGACCTCGTCGGGCTCGACCCGTACCCGTGCAAGGGCTCGTCGCGCACCAGGTCGCGCTGCGACATCAACGCCATCGACCGCATGGTGCGGATGGCCGACAAGGCCGGCATCCCCCGCAGCGTGGTGGTGCCGGTGTACCAGACGTTCGGGCAGTCCTGCTCGGAAGGCGACAAGCAGTACTGGCTCCCCACCGAGGACCAGCTACGGCAGATCCTGCGGCGCTGGGACCGGCTCGTCCCCGACCCGCCGATGGACATCGCCTACTCGTGGGGCCACCAGTCCGAATGGGCGTGCCCCACCCTCGCCGACGCGGACGGCGGCGAGCACCCCGATCTCCAGTCGATCATGCGCGAGCGCAACACCCGGAGCTAGGGGTCACGGCTAGGGGTTCTCGGCGATCGCGGGCTCGTCGGGCATGTGCAGCTCCAGCGAGCCGAGCCGGAGGGCGAAGACCTCCAGCATGACGACGACCAGCACCAGCACCACGGCCAGCAGGCCCGCCTGTTTCCAGTTCCGCACGTGTCGGCCCCTTAGCCCCCTTCGACCCCCTTGACCCGCAATGAAGGTAACACGCATGATCGACTGCCCCGGCCGAGAAGGCCGGGGCGTTCAGGAATCTCTGCGGTTCGGGACGGTTCGGGACGGTTCGGGAGACGGTTCAGGAGACCCTGCGGCTGCCCAGGTCGACGCAGCGCGCGTTGACGCACTTGCCGGTCGACAGGTCGAAGGCGAAGTTGTGCGCGAGGCAGTGCAACTGACCCTCGGCCACGACCGCGCCGACCGACAGGTCCTCGCCCGCGTGCGGGCAGTACCGCGGGATGTCATAGGTGTGGCCGTCGGCCTCGACGAGGATGCGCTCGGTCTCGTCCCGCCCCGTCTCGTACGCCTCCACCGCCTGCAACGCGGGGGCGTTGGCGTGCTTGAGCAGGCCGACCAGGTAGTCGTTGTAGACGTCGGGGTCGCGGTAGAGGCTGAGCCGGAAGGAGATGAGCAGGTCCTCCCAGGCGATCCGGCCGCTCAGCACGCCCTCCAGCCAGCGTCCCGCGGTGGTGATCCGGTAGTGCGGCCGCGTACCCGGCCCGGCCTCGCCCACCTTGACGCCCTCGGGCGACAGGTCCACGTCCCAGACCCCGCCGTTCGGCCCGGTGACCTCGAACCGGACGGTCATGTCGATCTGGGTGAGGAAGTAGTCGCTGAGCCCGCCCAGGTATTCGAAGTGGGCGACGAAGCGGTCGAACAGCCCCGCGTCCGGGTCGGGGTACTCCGCGAGCACGCCCTCGATCGCGGCCGCCCGGTCCGCGGCGTACTCCCGCAGGTAGCCGTCGCGGACGTGGTCGGCGAAGTCGAACCGCGCCGACACCGGGTCGCGGGTGATCCCGCCGCCGTCCAGGTCGAGGACGTCGCCGGGCTTGAACAGCTCCCATCGCTGGGCGGGCAGGTGCTCGCGCAGCCAGGTGACGGACACGTCCGGGTCGCAGAACGCGCCGGTCTCCTGGTGCAGCACCCAGTTGAGATGGTCCACCTCGCGGTCCAGGAAGCAGGGCGGGCCGGCGAACGGGACGGCGAGCTCGGGCGCGGTCTGGCGCACCAGCCGCTGGGCCGCGCGCAGTTTGGCGATGCGCTTGGCCATGGACACCCGGGCCATCTCCTCGGGCGGGTACTCGTAGCAGATCGGATGCCAGGACGCGCCGGAGGTCTGCAACGCCATCAGGTCCAGGCGGCCACCGGCCAGATGCTTGGCCCTGCGGGCCTGCGCGGCGGTGAGCCTGGCGTCGTTGCAGTGCAGGATCGCGCGCCCGTCCGCCACGATCAGAAAAGCGGCGTCATGGCACATCGGCGACAGCTCGGGAATGACCGTGATCCAGGAGCCGCGATTGTCGAGTGAAAATTTCTCCCAGGGGGAGATCTCGATTACCTGGCGGCCACCGGCGGCCGCCAGCATCCGTTCCCGGAACGCCGGCCCCGGATACCGTGGAATGAGGATCCTCGTCTGAGCGGAAAGCCGCGCGATGAACCATGGGTCGAAATGATCAAGATGCTCGTGCGAGACGGCGGCCCAGTCGGCATCCACCAGCCCGCCGAGGTCCAGGTGATCATTGCGCGGGTACTGGTGCCAGGCACCGAGGAACGCGCCCGTCGGAGCGAGCCAGGGATCGGCGAGCAGGTGGAACGCGTGCGCGCGCACCGACACGCCCGCGTGCCCGAGAAAAGTGACCGTCGGCATGCCATGAGGGTGCCTTCCCGCGCCCGCCGTGGCACCCGGCGGAATGCGCAATGCGGCTACGCCGTAGGCATGAAAGAAATGCGGCGCCCAGAAGGACCAATGGAGGGCCAATGCCTCCTGAGACGTACCGCGGAACGGCCGGGTTTACGATCCCGTAATGGCATGACCGCTTCTGGCCAGTAAGAGGGATGTTGTGGCCAATTATCTAGACACGGGCCCATCCACGGGCGACCGTCGTAACGGTGCTGGGGTCAATGGACGGGGGTCCTCATGAATAGCCTTTGGCGGCGCCGGCTGAGGCATGACATCCGGCATGAACTCGGTACGATCATCATGCTCGCGTCCGCGGTGGCGGTCGCCGACGACATCGGCGCGGACAGCCGCCGGCGCGTCGAGCAGCTTCTGGGCGAGACCCGGTGGCTCGACCACCTGCTGCGCCGGCTGGACGAAGAGGGCGACGACGGCGACACCCGCGAGCCGCTGCCACCCCCCGAGCGGATCCGCGTGGACGAGCTGGCCGCCGAGGTCGTCACCGGGATGCGCCTGGCCACCACCCACGAGGTCGGGTTCGCGGGCGAGGAGGCGTGGGCCCACATGGACCCGGTGGCGCTGTGGCGCGCGCTCCGCAACGTCCTCGACAACGCCTGCCGCGTCGCGGCCGGACGGGTGGACGTCCAGGTCTGCGCCGGCCGCGGCTGGGTGACCGTCCAGGTCGACGACGACGGACCGGGATTCGGCCAGGGCACCGCCGGGCTCGCCTCGCTCGGGCTGGGCATCGTGCACGACCTGATCTCCGAGTACGGGGGCGGGCTTGAGATCCGCACCTGCGAGCTGGGCGGGGCGCGGGTGCGGATGCTGCTGCCGGCGGCGCCGCCCGCGGCCATGGCCGCCGCCGAGACCGTGGGAGCCGACGACTGGCGGCCGCATCCATGAGAATCCTGATCTGCGACGACCACGCCATGTTCGCCGACTCGCTGTCGCTGGTGCTGGCCGACGCCGGCCACACCGTGACCGGGGTGGTGTACTCGCCGCGGGAGGCGCTGCCCGTGCTGCGCGAGCCGGGGGCCGACGTGTGCCTGATCGACCTGCGGTTCCCGTCCGGGACGGCGCTGGAGTGGATGCCGCGGCTGCGCGCCGCGGCGCCCGCGACCCGGTTCGTGGTGCTGACCGGGTTCCTGGAGGACACGGTGCTGGAGGACGGCCTGGCGGCGGGCGTCCACGGCTTCGCGCACAAGGGCCAGCAGGCCGGCGACATCCTGGACGTGCTGCGGCGGGTGGACGCGGGCGAGGTGGTCGTCGACCGCGCCCTGAACCGCCGTGCCGCGCCGGACCGGCACGACCGGCAGGACGGGCCGGACGGGCGGGCGCGGCACGCGGCCCGGTACCTGACCCCCAGGGAACGGGAGGTGCTGACGCGGCTGGCCCGCGGCGAGTCCACCCAGGCGCTGGCCAAGGCGATGGGCGTGACCCGCAGCACCGCCCGCAGCCATGTGCAGAGCGTGCTGAGCAAGCTCGGCGTCCACTCGCAGCGGGAGGCCGTCATCGAGGCCGCGCGGCACGGCCTGGTCAGCGTCGAGACCGGGGAGTGGCTCGCGGGCTGACCCGTACCTCCCCGGGAGTACGGCCGATCACTCCCCTCGGCCGACGCCGGACCGCCCGCCGGTGCCTTACCGTGCAGAAATGACCAGTTCCCCGAGCGGCGCGGACGACCGGCCGGGCGTCCAGGGGCGGCTGCACCTGCCGCTCCCGAGCATGTGGCCGGTGTGGATCGTGCCCGCCGTCCTCGCCTTCTTCCAGGTGATGGGCACGCTCGGGGCGCAGAGAGGAGACACCCAGGGACCGCCGTGGGTCCGGCAGAACCTCTCCGGTGAGGACGTGGCGCCCCACATCCAGCCGCTGGACGGGCTCGGTCTCGCGCTGCTGTTGGCCGGGCCCGCGCTGCTGCTGCTGCGCCGCCGTCACCCGGCGGTCACGCTGGCGGGCGTCGGGACCGTGACCGTCCTGTTCATGCTGCGCGCGTACGCCTGGGGGCCGGGCCTCCTCTCCCTCGCCGTCGCGATCGTCGCCCCGGTGGTGGCGGGGCAGCGGCTGTTCGCCTGGGCCGGGACGTTCGCGGTGATGGGCGGCTACTTCGCCGTCTCGGCCGTCATCGGCGTGCCGTTCGAGCAGCGCGGCCGGGCCGACCAGTTCTTCCCGGTGGAGGAGCCCAGCCTGGCCGGGCTCAGCTTCGCCGTCGCCTGGGCCGTCGTGCCGCTGATCAGCGGGGAGCTGATCCGGATGCGCGCCCAGCGCGCCGCCGCGTCCGCCCGCACCCGGGCCGAGGCGGAACGCCGGCAGGCCAGCGAGGAACGGCTGCGGATGGCCAGGGAACTGCACGACGTGCTCGCCCACAACATCTCCATGATCAACGTGCAGGCCGGGGTGGCACTGCATCTGATCGACCAGGACCCGCACCAGGCGAGGACCGCGCTGGCGGCGATCAAGGAGGCCAGCAAGGAGGCGCTGACCGAGATGCGCTCGGTGATCGGGGTGCTGCGCTCGCAGGGCGAGAGCGCGCCACGGGCGCCCACCGCCGGGCTGGACCGCCTGGACGAGCTGCTGGGCCGCGCCAGGTCGGCCGGGCTCACGGTGGACGCCGAGATCACCGGCGAGCGCCGGCCGCTGCCGGCCGGCACCGACCTGGCCGCGTTCCGGATCGTCCAGGAGTCCCTGACCAACGTGTCGCGGCACGCCGGGCCCGGCCCGGTGACGGCCCGGGTCCGGATCGCCTACGGTGATCGTGAGATCTCCGTGCGGGTCGACGACGACGGGCGGGGGGTGTCCCTGCTGGACGACCATCCCGGAGGCAGCGGGATCAACGGCATGCGGGAGCGGGCGGCGGCGCTGGGCGGCACGTTCTCCGCGGGCCCGCGTCCCGAGGGCGGGTTCGGCGTGCGGGCGACGCTCCCCATCGACGAAGAGAGGCCCGGATGATCAGGGTGGTGCTGGCCGACGACCAGGTCCTGGTGCGCGCCGGGTTCCGCGCCCTGCTGGACGCCCAGGACGACATCGAGGTGGTGGGCGAGGCCGGTGACGGCGAGGAGGCGGTGGCGCAGGCCAGACGGCTGCGCCCGGACGTGATCCTGATGGACATCCGGATGCCGGGGCTCGACGGCCTGGAGGCCACCCGGCGGATCGCCTCCGACGAACGGCTCGACGGCGTCCGGATCGTCATCCTCACCACCTTCGAGCTGGACGAGTACGTGTTCGAGGCGCTGCGCGGCGGGGCCGGCGGGTTCCTGGTGAAGGACACCGAGCCGGTCGAGCTGATCCGCGCGGTGCGGGCCGTGGCGGCGGGGGACGCGCTGCTGTCGCCCAGCGTGACCCGCCGCCTGATCGCCGAGTTCGCCACCCGCGCCAAGGAGCCCTCGCCCTCGCCACGGCTGAACGCGCTCACCGAGCGGGAGCGCGAGGTGATGACGCTGGTCGGCGAGGGCCTGACCAACGAGGAGATCGCCGCCAGGCTGGTGGTCAGTCCCGCCACCGCCAAGACCCATGTGAGCCGCACCATGGTCAAGCTCGGCGCCCGCGACCGCGCGCAGCTCGTGGTGTTCGCCTACGAGTCCGGCCTGGTCAAACCGGGCTGGCTGGCCTGAGGGACGCGGCCTGCGAGCCCGCTCGGGCCGCGATCCCCTGTCGCGGCGCCCGGTGGCGTGACAGGGTGGGAAGACGGAGGTCGACACCCGACGCGGAGGAGCCGGTGCCGCACGCCACGAAGATCCTGGCCGTGGACGACCGCGAGGAGAACCTGGTCGCCCTCGCGGCCGTGCTGGACGCGCTGCCGGTCGAGCTCGTCGGCGTCACCTCGGGCCGGGAGGCGCTGCGGGAACTGATCAACGACGAGTTCGCGCTCATCCTGCTGGACGTGGTGATGCCCGAGATGGACGGCTTCGAGACCGCGGGGCACATCAAGAGCCGTCCCCGCACCCGGGACATCCCCATCATCTTCCTGACCGCCGCCGGGGAGGCGGGCGAGCAGGCGTACCAGGGGTACGCGGCGGGCGCGGTGGACTACCTCACCAAGCCGTTCGACCCGTGGCTGCTGCGGGTCAAGGTGTCGATCTACGTCGATCTGCACCGCCGTACCGTCGAGTTGCGGCGCCAGGCCGCGCTGCTGCGGGAGGCGCTGGACGGCGGGGGCGGCCCCGGTTGCGACCGGATCCTCAAGGCGCTGGACGAGCGGATGGCGCTGGTGGAGGGCGATGTCGCGCGGCTGCGCGGCGAGGGCGCCGACGGCACGGACGAGACCGCGGCCGACCCGCTGGACGCGCTCGAAGGCCATGTCGCCGACCTGCGGCTCGCCCTGGACGCCCTGTCCGCCGGAACCTGACCCGCGGCCGGCCGGGTCAGGCGCCTTGCAGCCGCATCCGCAGGATGAACGCCCCGGCCAGGACGGCGGCCACCACCAGGATCACCGCGACCGTGACGATGAGAACGGTCTTGCGGCGCTCCCGGTCCTGCGTGCCGAAACGCTGGATCCCCGGGGGCGGTGGCTGCTGCCACTGGTGGGGGTGCGCCGGCTGCTGCCAGGGCGGCGGGGTCTGCGGGCCGGGCGTCCACTCGGTCTCCAGCAACGTCCGCTCAAGCGCCGGCTGCTGAGCGGGTGATTGCTGAGCGGGCGGCTGCTGAGAGGGTGGTCGCGGCTGGGCGGGCGGCTGCTGCCGGTCGGCGCCCGGTCGCCGGTCCACGTTGAAGACGGCGCTGTAGCGCCCGTACTGGCCGGACCCCGAGTCCTCCCTGGTGATGCCGTCGACCTCGGTCTCGTCCAGCACGGTGGCGGACGGCTCGTCCACCACGGTCTGGTCGTAGTAGCCGCCGGACGGCTCGTCGAGGATGGTGTCCTCGGCGGATGGCACCGGCTGCTGGCGGGGGATCGGCTTGGGCATCGTCGCCACGTGCGTCAGCATCGGCTGGGCCTGCGCGGCGGTGATCCGCCGTGCGGGCTCGCGCGCCAGCAGTCCCTCCAGCACCGACGCCAGCGGGCCCGCGTTGCGCGCCGGTGGGACGGGCTCGGTCAGCGCCGCCTGGAGCGAGGCCATGGCGTCGGGCCGGTCGTAGGGGGAACGGCCCTCCAGCGCCGCGTACAGCGTGGCGCCCAGCGACCACAGGTCTGAGGCGGGCACCGCGCGCTCCCCCATGGCGCGTTCGGGCGGGATGTACGCGGGCGACCCCATGACCAGGCCGGTCTGCGTAAGGGTGGCATCCCCCTCCACTTGGGCGATGCCGAAGTCGGTGAGCACCACCCGGCCCGTGTCCGTGATGAGCACGTTGCTGGGCTTGACGTCGCGGTGCAGGATCCCCTTCTCGTGCGCGTGCCGCAGCGCGGCGAGCATCTGAAGCCCGATCTCGGCGACCCGCTGGTGCTCCAGCGGCCCCTCCTCCAGCAGATCCTGCAGCGAGCGGGCCTTGACCAGCTCCATCACGATCCAGGGGCGGCCGGTCTCCTCCACCACGTCGTGAACGGTCACCACGCCCGGATGGTTGAGCCGCGCCGACGCCCGCGCCTCCCGGAGCGTCCGCTCGTAGAGGATGTCGCGTTCCTGCCGGGTCAGCCCGGGGGGCAGCTCCACCTCCTTGACGGCGACCTCGCGATCCAGCATGACGTCATAGGCACGCCAGACGGTGCCCATGCCGCCACGGCCCACCACCGCGTCCAGCCGGTAGCGGTTGGCGAGCAGATGACCCTCTCCCATAGCTGAATGGTCCCCCGTCGCGTGCGGCCCTGCCTAGTGGAGCGCCCGCGCGCATGTTCATGGCCGGAACGAATCGATCACATTGTTCATGGTCGGCCGGTAGTCGTTCCACCGAGACTCCGGAACCGCCACGAAGACCGCGTAGGTGCGCCCCCCGGCGCGTACTCCGCGATCTATCCCATGCTTGCCGTTCCAGGTGAACTCGATGTCGGCGGCACTGTACACGGTCCCGCCGACGCGCACACCGGTGCCGACGAGGTCGATCCGCCGGTAGCCGGGAAGCACGTTCTTGGCGATCACCTGCCGTTCCCACTCCTGCCAGTGGTAGTACGGATCTCCGTCCCACGGGGTTCGATCGACCTGGATGTAGGCGCCGGTGGCGGGGTCGGTCCAGAAGGTGCTGGCGCCCTCCTCCCGCCGCGTCCAGCCTTCCGGAACGCCGATCGTGAAGCCCCCCGGTCCGGTCACATGGCGGAGCCCGGCGGGCAGGGACGGCGAGCCATCGGTCGGCGCGCCGCCGGTCGGCGTGCTCGCCGGGGTGGAGGCGGAGTCCGTCGGCTGGGCGGGGACGCCGGTCCGGGCTTGGGCCTGCGCAGGCCGAGTCTGCGTTCCTTGGGCGGCGTCGCCGCTCGTGCCCTGCTTCCCGTCCGGCCAGAACAGGACCGCGGCGGCGCCCACGATGACGAGCGCGGTCAGCGCGCCCGCCAGGATCGGCAGCAGGACGCCCTTCTTGCCGCCGGAGGGCGGAGGCGTGACCGGCGGACCGCTGAGGCCGGGCGGCCCAGGCGGGTCCGGAAGGGGCAAGGGCATGGACGCCGGTATGCCGAGCGTGCGGCGCTCGTCCCCCGACGCGATCGCGCCGAGCATCTCCTCCGCCTGCTCGGCCGTGAGCCGCCGCACGGGATCGCGCTCCAGCAACCCGTACAGGACGGGGGTCAGCCCGCCCGCGTTCCGGGGCGGGTCCGGGTCCTGCGTCATGATGGCGGCGAGCACGGCCATGGTGTCGCCGCGATGGTGCGGCGGCCTGCCCTCGCACGCCGCGTACAGTGTCGCGCCCAGCGCCCACAGGTCGGACGCGGGTATCGCGCCATCGCCCCGCACCCGCTCGGGCGACATGTACGCGGGCGAGCCGACGAGCAGTCCCGTCTTGGTGAGGGTGGCGTCACCGGCGACCTGCGCGATGCCGAAGTCGGTGAGGACCGCGCGGCCCTCGCCGGTGATGAGCACGTTCGCGGGCTTCACGTCGCGGTGCAGGATGCCGATCGCGTGCGCCGCCCGCAGCGCGGCCACGACCTGCCGTCCGATCTCCGCCGCACGCGCGGGCGGCAGCGGCCCGTCGGCGTTCACGATCTCCTGTAACGATCGGGCCCGGACCAGCTCCATGACGATCCACGGCCGGTCGTCCTCGTCCACGACGTCGTGGACGGTGACCACGCCGGGGTGGTTGAGCCGTGCCGACGCCCGCGCCTCGCGCAGCGTCCGCTTGTGCCGGTCCTCGCGTTCGGCGTCGCTGAGCTCGGGGCGCGGCAGCACCTCCTTGACGGCCACCTCGCGGTCGAGCATCTCGTCTCTGGCGCGCCAGACGATCCCCATGCCGCCCCGCCCGACCTGGGACAGCAGCCGGTAGCGTCCGGCGATCCGCCGCCCGTCGGGGTCGGGGACGGCGGAGCCGGGCTCAGTCATCCTTCGGCTCGAAGTGCTCGTAGATCGGGGCCATCTCGCTCAGCGTCCTGGACCAGTCCTTGTCGGGGGCGACCAGGACGATGGCGTAGCCGGTGTCCTTCATGACGAAGCCGCGGTTGAGCGCGTGCAGCCGGCCGGACCTGCCGTCGTAGGTCCACTCCCAGTCCGCGGCCTTCTCGCCGTCCTCGTCGTGGACCGGCTCGCCCTCGGCGACCGGCGCGATCTTGATCAGCCGGTAGCCGGGGAACCGGCCGCGCGCGGAGGGCTCGTAGCGGCGCCAGTCGCCGATGGCGCTGTCGCTGGGCTCGTCGGTCTGGTCGACCTGGATGTAGCCCTCGCCGTCCGGCGGCTCGAAGAACACGCTGGACGGGGACGAGCTGCGCTTGCTCGGGCCCTTCCAGTCGCTCGGGATCGCGATCGAGAAGCCGGTGGGATCCCTGTGCAGGCGGAAGCCGGCGGGTATGCCGTCGTTCCCGCGCTCCGCTCTCGACCGGGTCGAACTGGGCCGGGCCGACGTGGTGCCGCCCGGCGAGGCGGTGCCGGCGCGCGTCTGGGCGGGGCTGCCGTCATCGTCCCTGGTCAGCAGGATCAGGACGACGGACGCCAGGAGGATCAGCACGACCACGCCGATGACCAGCGCGTTGCGGTTGCCGGCCGGACCCGGCCCGCCGAGGCCGCGCGCCGGCTCCGTGGGCGGGCCCGGACGCCGGGCCAGCACGCTGGGAAGGCGGCCGCGCGACCGCGACGTGGGATCGGTGTCACCGGTGCGCTCGGGGTCGCCGAGCGGGACGGGCGGCGCCTCCGACCGCGTCGGTTCCGCGAGCGGGTACGCCTCGTCCTGGACGGTCGCGTCGGCGGGGCCCTGGAGCTGCGGCGGCACCTCGACCGCCAGCGTGCGCTGGCTGTCGATCGTCTGCTGCCTCACCAGGTCGTCGAGCAGCGCGCCGGCCTCGATGGCGTCCATCCGGCGGTCGGGGTCCTTGCGCAGCAGCCCGCGGATCACCGGGGCGAGCGGGCCGGCGTTCTCGGGCGGGTCGGGGTCCTCGGAGATGACGGCGACCAGCGCGGCCATCGGCTCGGATCGTTCGAAGGGGGACTTGCCGTGCGTCATCGCGTACAGCGTGACGCCCAGGGACCACAGGTCGGAGGCGGGCCCGGCGGTGCGGCCGCGTGCGCGTTCGGGGGCGATGTACGCGGGCGAGCCCATGACCAGCCCGGTCTGGGTGAGGGTGGCGTCGCCGGCCGCGATGGCGATGCCGAAGTCGGTGAGCACCGCGCGGTCGCCGCGGGTCAGCAGCACGTTGCTGGGCTTGACGTCGCGGTGCAGCACGCCGGCCTCGTGCGCGGCGTGCAGCGCGGCCAGCATCTGCCGGCCGATCTCGGCGGCCCGCCTGGGCTCCAGCGGGCCCTCCTGCTTGATGACCTGGTCGAGCGAGCGGGCATGGATCAGCTCCATGATGATCCAGGGCCGGTCGTCCTCCTCGACCACGTCGTACACGGTGACCACGCCGGGGTGGCCGAGGCGCGCGGCGGTGCGCGCCTCACGGAACGTGCGCTTGTGGTGGACGGCGCGTTCCTCATCGGTGAGACCATGCGGCAGGATGACCTCTTTCACCGCGACGTCTCGACCGAGGACCTCATCGTGTGCCTGCCAGACCGTGCCCATACCGCCGCGGCCGACCTGTCTCACCAGTCGGTAGCGGTGGGCGAGCAACCGCTCCCCGGTGGTCTCATTTGGCATATCCGCGACCATATCGACTTTTGCTGACAACCTTGGGACCGACGTCGACCGGGGACGCCCGCCATACGACATCATCCCCCTGCGGGCACGACCCCTACCCGTACGACGCCCACCGTGTCGCGGAGGTTCGCGTGCGAACGCCGCCGGAACGCAGAAGATCAGGAACGTGGAGGACGTGACACCCGGTACAGCGAGCAGGCCGCCCGCCCCCGGAGGCGGCCTCACCGGCGGCTGGCGCAGCCTGATCCAGGCGATGCCCGCGGTCTTCTTCTGGTACACCCGGCTGTCGGGCGTCCTGTCGATCCTGGCGTGGCTGTCGTCCGACCTGATCCTGCGCGTCGCCGACATCTGGGCGCTGCGCTGGATCTACTACCTGGGCTTCACCGCGAGCGTGCCGTTCGGCCTGCTGCTGATCCTGCTGTCGATGGGGGTGCGGCGGCGCAAGAAGGCGGCCTGGCGGATCCTGGTGCTGCTGTTCGGGCTGTACTCGGCCACGTCCACGACGCTGCTGGTCGCGCTGATCCTCGACCCGGACGAGCCCACGCCGATCGGCGAGTGCATCACCACCGCCGTGTTCCTCGCGGTGCTGTGCCTGCTGGTCGCGGCGCGCGGCGAGTTCACCACGCTGCCCGACCGTGCCAACCGGCGGGTCGCCGCGATGGTGTTCGCCGGTCTGGTGGTGGTCAGCGGCGGCGTCGGAACGGTCCTGGTCACCCTCACCGACGAGGACCCGTCCGGCGGGTTCTGGGCCGATCCCTGGTACGTGGCGGCGCAGACGGTCCTGGGCGCCGGCGTCACCGGCGAGCCGATCGGCGTGCGCGTGCCCGGCTGGGTCGACACCATCATCGGCGTGCTCGGCACCGGGCTCCTGATCGTCACGTTCTGGGCGCTGTTCCGTCCCGGGCGGCGGGACGCGGTGCTGGAGCCGGACGAGGAGATCGCGGCGCGCACGCTCCTCGCCGAGTACGGCGACCAGGACTCCCTCGGCTACTTCGCGCTGCGCCGCGACAAGGACGTCATCGTCGCGCCCAACGGTAAGGCGGCCATCGCCTACCGGGTGGAAGGTTCGGTCTCCCTCGCCAGCGGCGATCCGCTGGGCGACCCCGAGTCATGGGACCAGGCGATCGAGGCGTGGCTCGGCGAGTGCCGCGCGCACGCCTGGATCCCCGGCGCGGTCAGCGTCGGCGAACGCGCCGCGCACATCTACCGCAGGCACGGGTTCGACGCGCTGGAGCTCGGCGACGAGGCCATCCTGGACCTGTCCGACTTCAACCTCGACGGACGGGAGATGCGGCAGGTCAGGCAGGCCGTGCGGCGGGTGGAGCGGGCCGGCTACACCGTACGGGTCAGGCGGCACGCGCAGATACCCGAGTGGGAGATGGCCACGCTGATCCGCAGCGCGGACGCCTGGCGCGGCGAGGCCGCCGAACGCGGCTTCTCCATGGCGCTGGGCCGTCTCGGCGACCCCACCGACGGCCGCTGCGTGATGGTGGAGGCGTTCGACGCACGCGGTGAGCTGCGGGGGATGCTGAGCTTCGTCCCGTGGGGACGCACCGGCCTGTCGCTGGACCTGATGCGGCGCGACCGCGCGGCCGAGAACGGGCTCAACGAGTTCATGGTGGCGAAACTGGCGGAGAAGGCCGCCACCATCGGCGCGCAGAAACTGTCGCTGAACTTCGCGATGCTGCGCTCGTCGTTCGAACGCGGCTCGCAGATCGGCGCGGGACCGGTGGCGCGGCTCTACTACCGCCTGCTGTCGTTCGCGTCGCGGTTCTGGCAGTTGGAGTCCCTCTACCTGGCGAACGCCAAGTACAACCCCGACTGGCGGCCCCGGTTCATCTGCTACCGGCAGAACCGCGACATCATCCGCCTCGGCCTCGCCTACGCGCGTGCCGAGGGCTTCCTGCCGAACCTCAACCGTCCCAAGCTCGACCGGGCGGCGCGGCTCGTCCCGTCCTCGGACCTGGTGCGCAGGTTCGAGGAGATCGAGCGGGAGGCCGAGTCCAGGCGCGCGCCGCAGCGGCGGCTGTCGGAGCAGGAACGGGTCAGGCACGCCAAGCTCGCCGAGATTCGCGCGGCCGGGATGGACCCGTACCCGCTCGGCTTCGACCGCACCGACGACGCCGCGGGCGTCCGCGAACGGTTCGCCGGTCTGGCGCCCGGCGCCCACACCGGTGAGCGCGCCGCCGTCGCCGGGCGTGTCGTGCTGGCCCGCGAGCACGGCCGTCTCGTCTTCGTGACGCTGCGGGACGAGACCGGGGACCTCCAGGTCATGCTGACCGCCGACGTGCTCGGCACCGAGTCCCTGCGGCGCTGGAAGAAGCTCGTCGACCTCGGCGACCAGGTCGGCGTGACCGGCGAGATCGTCGCGTCCAGGACCGGTGAGCTGTCGGTGCTGGCCGCGTCCTGGACGCTGACGTCCAAGTGCCTGCGCCCGCTGCCCAACAAGAGGACCGGCCTCGCCGACCCCGAGGCGCGCGTGCGGCAGCGGTACGTCGACTACATCGTCAACGACGAGGCGCGGCGGATGCTGCGGATGCGCGGCGACGCGATCGCCGCCGTCCGCGAGTGCCTGCGCGACCGCGGCTACCTGGAGGTCGAGACGCCGATGCTCCAGCCGATCCACGGCGGGGCCGCCGCGCGCCCGTTCACCACCCGCATGAACGCCTACAACCTTCAGCTCTACCTGCGGATCGCGCCGGAGCTCTACCTCAAACGGCTGCTGGTCGGCGGCATCGGCAAGGTCTTCGAGCTGAACCGCAACTTCCGCAACGAAGGCGTCTCCCCGAAGCACAACCCCGAGTTCACGATGCTGGAGGCGTACGAGCCGTACGGCGACTACGACACCATGGCCGCCCTCACCCGCGAACTGGTGACGGCCGCGGCGCGGGCGGCGCTCGGCACCACGGTGGTCGTCCGCGACGGCGCCGAGTACGACCTGGCCGAGCCGTGGCGCGAGATCACCGTGTACGGATCGGTGTCGGACGCGCTCGGCGAGGAGGTGACGCCCGCCACCGAACCCGACGCCATCCGCAAGATGGCGGAACGCGCCGGGGTCGCCACCGACCCCGGCTGGAGCAGGGGGCGCCTCATCCAGGAACTGTTCGAGGCGCTGGTCGAGGACGGCATCACGGCGCCCACGTTCGTCCGCGACTACCCGGCGGAGACCTCGCCGCTCACCCGCCCGCACCGCGCCGACCCCCGGCTGGCGGAGAAGTGGGACCTCATCGTCTTCGGTCTCGAACTGGGCACCGCGTACTCCGAGCTCATCGACCCGATCCTGCAACGGGAACGCCTCACCGAGCAGTCCCTGCAAGCGGCGGGCGGCGACCCCGAGGCCATGGAGCTGGACGAGGACTTCCTGCGCGCGCTGGAGTACGCCATGCCACCCGCCGGCGGGATGGGGATGGGCATCGACCGCCTGCTCATCACGCTCACCGGCCGCGGCATCAGGGAGACCGTCCCGTTCCCCCTCGTACGCCCCGGCCAATAGGAGACCCTTCCTGGAGGTCCTGGAGGGCTTCAGAGGAAGGGTCGCGGCCCCGGCCGGTAGCCGTGCGAGGCGAGCCATTGCCGTGCCCGCCCACGCTGCGCGTCCTCGTCCGGCGGCTCACCGTGCGGCACGAACGTCAGCCAGCGCTCCGCGTCGTAATGTTCGGATCCGGGGTCGAACTCCGGCCCCGGATCGTCGATGTCGCCCGTCCGCAGGTCCACCACCTGGACCCCCTCGGACGGGTCGGCCGCCAACCGGGCGCCCAGCACACCCAGGTCGACGGGTACCTCCACTAACCCGGTGTGCGTTCCGTCCAGGGCGGCGACCAGTTCGGCGGCCAATTCCGCGTCGCCGTCCCGTCCGCGTTTCGTCAGCTCGTCGACGCACCGTCGCGCGACCGGCTCCGCCCCTGCGATCCCCTCCCCCAACGCCGCGATCAGAACGTCCCCCGCGAGTTGCAGTACCGGCGACGCCGGGCGCTCGGCCAGCAGATCCAGTCCGGCACGTCCATCCCGCCGGTTCACGGCGACACGCAACCGCCTCAGCGCGTCCCCGTCCCAATCGACCACACGTCCTATATACAGAAGCCGACCGACACCTGTGGCGATGTCATGGAATCCCGGTGCCGCGATGCGATTCCAGTGCGTAGCGGATGCGGGCGCTGACCAGAAGGGCCTCGTCCGCGGGGCAGTCCAGGAGCCTGCTCACCACTTCGACCAGTTGGTCGTCGCTGAGGTCGGGCTCGCGTGCGGCCACCTGTCCCACCAGGGCGACCAGTTCCTCGCGTTTGTAGGTGACGATGGAGCGCCCCTGGTGGATGGATTCCGGAGGCGAGGGCGCCTGTTCGGGTTCGGGCTCTGGTGCGGGTTCAGGCTCGGGTGCGGGTGCGGGTTCGGGCTCGGGTGGTGGGGGTTGCTTCGGGCGGGTCTCGTTGGTGAAGCGGGTCAGCAGGATCTCGAAGAGGGTGGCGGTGGGGGTGACGATGTCGGCCAGGTCTCGGGGTGGTGCCGTGGGCGGCTCGGTGCCGGGCGCCGGGAGCGCGGGGCCGCCGTGACCGACGAGGATCGTGCGCGGCGCGTACCAGAGCAGGAACAGGGCTTCCGCGCCCGCGCCGTGCTCGCCGTCCACGATGACCACGTCGAAGGCGTCCGGGGTGGACGGGAGAACGTCCGGGATGCGCCATAGGGGGACGATCCACACCGGCACTATCTCGGTGGGTTCGGTGGAGGCACGGTTGATACGCGCCAGGCATTCGCCCCATGCCTGCGCGGCGGCCAGGCGGGCACTGGCCTCGCGTAGGCGTTCACCCGCTTTCTCCAACTCCGCGCGCAGGCGTAGTTCGGTGGCGGAGCGGGGCAGTTCGGCAAGACCGGCCATGGCGCGCGCCCAGGCCCACGCCTCTTCCCAGCGTTCCAGGCGTTCGGGCCAGGCGGTTTCACCGGCGGTCGCCACGAGGAGGTCGGCGAGTTCGGGGTGGGCTGCGCGCAGGCGGGCCAGCAGTTGGTCACAGCGTGCTTGGAGTGCGCGCTCGTGCCGTGCCTCGGCCAGGCCGCGCAGGGCGCGGGCGTAGGCGTCGGCGTCGCGGGCGTCGATCGCGGCGAGGGCGGCGTCCAGCTCGGGTGGGGCGTGATCGGCGACGGCGATCGCGTCACGGAGAGTGGTGATGTCGGCCGTTGCGCGTCCCGCGCCGATGCCGAGCAGGGCGCTCTCCAAGGCGGTCACGTATCCGTGCCATTGGACGGGGTGGGTGAGCTGGATGCCGAGCCCGGCGCGGCTGAGCAGTTCGGCGGTCTCGTTGATGGCGGGCAGGACATTCCGAATCCGGCTGAGGCGGGCATGCGCGCGTGCGAAGCGGGCGACCCGGTCTTCCAGGGGGACGTCGGCGGGGAACGACACGCCCGCGGCCTCCCACACATATTGCAGTTCGCGGCACGCGATCAGCACCATGAGGTGGGTGAACAGGACGTCGAGCTGTTCGGGCGTGACGGGCGCCCCGCCGTCGACGGTGATGCCCTGCAACAGAGGCTCGGTCTGGCGCTGGGTGGCGGACCGCAGCGGCCCGCGCTTCAGCGTCCCGCCGTCCGCGAGGTAGTGACGGAGCTGCTGCGCGGCGCCCGCGACCTTGCGAAGGTTCGGTTCGCTGGGTGGCAGCACGACGCGGTGCCCGGCGAGCGACCGCATGGCGCGCTCGGCCCAACCGGCGCGGGACGTCATCTCCGCGACCCGGTCCCAGACGGCCGGGCGGCGCCGGGCGAGCGCGTCCTCGAACGCGCGCACGGCGTGGTCCGCCTGGTCCCAGCCGCCCGGATGCCCTTCGAGGCCGAGCTCGCGCAGCGCGGCGCCGATGGTGTCGGCGCAGCCGTCGAGGCGGGCGAGCAGGCGCGGATCGCAGCGGCGCAACCGGCGGGAGAGGGTGGTCTCGGCGCGTTCGGCGCGGGCGTTGGCGGTCGCCTCCGCCTCGATCAGCGTCCGCAGGTACGGCGGGGTCGGCAGGGTGGCCGGGTCCACGTCCCGCTGGGCCGTGCGGGCACGGCGGGACGGTGTCGCCGTGGCCAGGAGGCGGACGAGCTCGGCGGCCTCGGCACCGGAGATCGGGGGCCGTTCGGGCAGCCCGTGCCGTGGCGGCAGCCAGCCGTGGTCGGCGGCCTCGGCGCGCAGCCGCAGGTCCAGGTCGGAGCGGCCGCCTCCGTACCCGGAGCCGAGATCGTGGGAGCCGGCGCCCTCGGCGTCGCGCAGCCGGTCGGCGAGCCCGGCGGCCGTCTCCCGCGCGCGGGCCTCGCGTGCCGCGAGGTCGTCCACGTGCTGCGCGTGCCCGTAGGCGTCGTGGTCGGCGGCCCGCGCGAGCAGCCCGGCCACGACGCGGTCGGGGTCGCCCGCCTCGCCCGCCGGTTCGGCGTCGGTGACGGCCGCGCACAGCCCCGCGATGCCCTCCGGCAGGGTGGCGTGCAAGTCGCGCGCCGCCGCGCCGTCCGGGACGGCGACCAGCACCCGGCGGCCCCGGGTGAGCATCCCGCCGATCATGTCGGCGATCGTCGCCGGACCGCTTTCCGCGACGTGCAGGAGGGGTGAGCGCGGCCCGGGTTCGAGGAAGGCCGCGACGCCTCCCGGCACTGGCCCGTCCCCGAGATGGGCCAGCAAGGTCTCGTAGTGGCCCGCCACGGCGGCGCGTCCCGGCGCACGCAGCACGAGCGCGGGCGCCAGCCTCAGTTGCGGGACGGACGGCGCGGGCGCGTCCGGCGGGACCGGCGCCCAGTCCTCGCGGAAGCCGACCGTCTCGCCACGGTCGCCGAACGCGGCCGAGCACCATTTGCGCAGGACGTCCGACACCGAGGGCCGCAGTCCGATCGCCTGTCCCGACCGGACGGCGTCCCACACCCAGTCGGCGCGGTCGGCGCTGTATCCGGGCAGGGCCGCGGGCAGCGGCCGGTCCCTGGGCGCGGCGGGCCCGGCGAGCACCACGTCCACGCGGCCGGACCGTTCGTCCACCACGATCCGGACGGGGGTGGACAGCAGGTGGTCCCGGACGGGACGGCCGCTGGCGGGACGCCACGTCAGCAGGCCCGTGACCAGCGACACCTCGGCGCCGTGCGCGGCCGCCCGGCCGGCCATGCCGCGCAGGGTCCGGTACCAGTGCCGCATCGCGAGCCAGCCGTCGAACTCCTCCAGCACCGCGGGCGGCGTCAGCGGGATCACCGGGACGCTGAACAGCGCGTCGCCGGGGCCCGCGTCGGTCTCCACGTAGACCTCGCCGGGCAGGTCGGCCAGCCAGTGCACCTCGTCGTTGGCGGCACGCTCGCGGCCGGTCTCGCGGCGCGCCGCGGCCAGGTCGCGCAGGTACCCGAGGAGCGCCCGTGCCCCGTCGAGCCCTGGGACCACCTCAGGCACCGCGGCTCCCCTCCGACGACTGACGAGAAACGCACCGGGTCACCAGCCCGATCTAACACCGTGCGGACCCGCCGTCCAAGGGGCTCGGGGCGCGCGGCGTCAGCGCGAGTGCGCCGGGTGGCGTCCCTCGTCCGGGAGCATGATCCATAGGACGATGTAGACCACGAACTGCGGTCCGGGCAGCAGGCAGGAGAGCAGCGCCAGCATCCGGACGGTCCAGGGGGCCATCCCGAACCGCCGGGCGAGCGCGGCGCACACGCCCGCGATGACCCGCCCCTCGCGGGGGCGGTAGATTCCGTTCATGGTGATGTCTCCCCGATCGGGTTCTTGGATTCATCACCCACGCTAGGAACCGGAAACACGCACCGGATCGCCCTCGGGACCGGTTTTGGACCCTACTCGCGGATTAGGGGAGATCCCTTAGGGGTTCCGGCCGCCTCGGCCACCGGGGTTCTTGTTGTGCGCGGCGATCAGGGCGGGCAGGCCCGCGAGGTCGTCCAGGACGAACGTGGCGCTCGCCGGCACCCCTTCCTCCTCCTGGATCACGCCCCAGGGGCCGCGCCGCAGGAACGCCGCCTGCATGCCGAAACCGAGCGGCGCGCGCACGTCGTTGTCGATGCGGTCGCCCACGTAGAGGATCTCGCCGGGCGGGCGGCCCGCCAGCTCGGCGCAGCGGGCGAAGAACTCCGGAGCGGGCTTCTCCACGCCCCACACCTCGGAGATCCCGACCGCGTCCGCGTCCAGGTCCAGCGCGGCGAGCTGCGCCTCGGCCTCCATCGGCTGGTTGCCCGCGATGCCGATGAACAGGCCCAGGTCGCGCAGGCCCGCCAGGCAGTCCCGGACATCCGGGTAGAGGTCGGACGGGCCGAAGCCGTTCGGCAGGCCCGCCTCGGCCCGCCGCCTCCGCTCCAGCGCCAGGTCGAACCCGGGACGGAAGTACTCCAGCACGTCCCGGTTGGTGCCGCCGCCCGCCAGGACCGCGCCCAGCTTGGCCAGGAAGGTGTGCCGGGGGACGCCGAGCCAGTCCGCCCACCGGCCGTAGATCTCGCCCTCGTTGATCAGGGTCTCGCCGATGTCGAGGAAGACCGCGCGGATCCGCGGCGCCCCGGCGTCCTCCGTGCCCGCCGTCATCCGAGGTCGACCGACTCGCCGGGCGTGAGCCGCCGGAAGTCCTTGCCCAGCTCCTCGCCCGCGGCCTCGACATGCTTGATCATCACGCCCAGGCCGTTGTCGTTCAGCAGCCCGTCGTGGACCACGAACGCCCGTTCGGGACGCACCTCCCGGGTGTACTGGTACAGCTCGGGGACCTTCATCCACGGCGCGTTGCCGGGCAGGCACAGCGTCCGGACGGGCTCGGACGGCACGGTCAGCGCGTCGCCCGGGTGGAACACCTCGCCGTCGATCAGGAAGCCGGTGTTGGGGATCGGCGGCACGTCCGGATGCAGGATCTCGTGGGACTCCCCGTAGACGTGCACGTCGAACCCGGCGACGGTGAAGGTGTCCTCGTGCCCGACCTCGTGTACCCGCCCGCCCAGGTCGGCCAGGGTCTGGGCGACGACGCGCGAGGTCCACACCTCCAGCGCCGGGTTCTCCGCCATCGCCTTGCGGATCCGGTCGGGGACGAAGTGGTCGACGTGCTCGTGCGTGATCAGGACGGCGTCCGCGCCGGCCAGTGGCTCGTCCTCCTCGGGGGTGAACGCCCCGGGGTCGATGACCAGGGTCCGATCGTCCTTCTGCAGCCGCACGCAGGCGTGTCCGAGCTTGGTCAGTCGCATCCCTCGATCTTTTCACGCCGGGCATTGACCGCCACCCGGGGCATTGATAGAACACGTTCTACTTCGCTGTCCGGGGGCGGACCACCCCCCGACCCGGCGGCACGAGGGAGCCGGCATGCCCGTACCCGACCAGCGCGATCCGGAGATCACCCTGCGCGGCCTGGCGGGCTGGCTGGACGGGCGGTTGCCCGGCGCCCGCATTACCACCCTGGAGACCCCGGCGACCAGCGGCTTCTCCAACGAGACGCTGATGTTCGAGGCGAACTGGACCGACCCGGAAGACGGCGCCGACCGCCACGGCACCTATGTCGCCAGGGTCGCCCCCGTCCGGTACCAGGTCTTCCCCGAGCCGCGCTTCGAGGAGCAGTACCGGCTGATACGGATCCTGGATGAGCGCACCGACATCCCGGTCCCGCCCATCCTCTGGTACGAGGCGTCCTCGGATCCGCTCGGCGCTCCGTTCTTCGTGATGGAGCATGTCGAGGGCCGCGTTCCCACGGACATGCCCCCGTACCACACCGACGGCTGGGTGACCGAGGTGCCGCCGGAGGAACGGGCCGCGATGTGGTGGTCCGCCTTGGAGATCCTCGCCCGCATCCACAGGCTCGACCCCCTCGCCCTGGGCCTGGGTTTCCTCGACCAGCCCGCCTGGGGTCCGACCGGGCTGCCGCAGCGCCTCGCCTACTACGAGCACTTCATGCACTGGGGGTACAACGGGCCGCAGGACGTGGTGGCGAAAGCGCTCACCTGGCTGAAGGCCAACCTGCCGGAGGAACCCGAGCCTCCGGTCCTGCTGTGGGGCGACTCGCGCATCGGCAACGTCATCTTCCAGGACGGCATGCCCAAGGCGGTCCTGGACTGGGAGATGGCGGTGCTGGGCGCGCCCGAGGAGGACCTGGCCTGGTTCATGTTCCTCGATCGCCACCACAGCGAGGGCATGGGCGTGCCCAGGCTCACGGGGTTCCCCTCCTACGAGGAGACGATCGCGCGCTACGAGGAGCTGCTGGGGCGGCCAATGCGCGACCTCGCCTACTACGAGATCCTGTCCGGCTTCAAGTTCTCCGTGATCATGGCCCGGATCGGGCAGGCGATGATCGATTTCGGCTGGATCGAACCCGACAACCCCTTCCCGCACGACAACAACTGCACCCGCCTGCTGGCCACGATCCTGTGATCGGGCGCGAGCCCGGGGCGTCCGGCGCCGTCCCCGGGAACAGCACAGAAAGGGGCCTCCTCACATGACGCTCTCGCCGCTCGACGACTACCCGATCCACCAGGCACCCGAGGTGATGCGGCACGTCACCACCTCCGACCGCAACTTCTACGACCGGTACTACTTCAACCTGCACGGCTGCTCCGACGAGCTGATGCTGATCGTCGGGCTCGGGCAGTACCCCAACCTGGGCGTGATGGACGCCTTCGCGCTGGTCCGCAGGGGTCCCGCGCACAAGGTCGTGCGAGCCTCGCGGGAGCTGGGGCTGGACCGGATGGACACCAGGGTCGGGCCGTTCCGGGTGGAGGTCGTCGAGGGCCTGCGGCGGCTGCGGGTCGTTCTGGACGACAACGAGCACGGGCTGTCGTTCGACCTGGACTGGGAGGGCGCCATCCCGGCCCAGCTTGAGCCGCCGCACTACCTGCGCTGGCAGGAGCGCGTGATGTTCGACTCGCGGCGGCTGGCGCAGACCGGCCGCTGGTCCGGAACGATCACGGTGGACGGCGAGCGGATCGACGTCACACCGGACCGGTGGTGGGGGTCGCGGGACCGGTCCTGGGGCATCCGCCCGGTCGGCGAGCCCGAGCCGCCCGGTATCCAGTCCAAGAACGCGGGCACGTTCTACTGGCTCTACGCGCCCATGCAGTTCGAGGACCACGCGATCCTGTGCATCGTCCAGGAGGACGAGAAGGGCCGGCGGCTGCTCGAAGAGGCGACGCGGGTGTGGCAGGACGAGTCACGCGAGCCCGAGTACCTGGGGCGTCCCGAGTACCGCCCGGTCTATGTGGGCGGCACGCGGGAGGTCAGCACGGCCACGATCGGGTTCAGCCCTCCCGGCGGGCGTCCGTTCGCGGTACGGGCCACACCGATCCTGCCCGTCCACATGATGGTGGGCACCGGGTACGGCTTGGAGACCGACTGGAGGCACGGCATGTACCAGGGGCCCGACCTCAAGGTGCAGGGCGTCTCGTACGACACGCGCAAGGAGGAGGACGCGGCCCGCATGTGGGGGATGGTGGACGCGGTGGGGCGTTACGAGTACCTGGACGGCGCCGCGCCGACGTCCCACGACACGGGCTACGGGCTGTACGAGTACTGGGCGCTGGGGCCGCATCCCTCGTTCAGGGATTGAGGGGTGGGTCCGGCTCACCGCCCGGCCATCATGATCACCCACAGCAGGCCGAGGCCGAACGCGACCGTGGTGAGCACCAGGAACCCCGCGATCACGGCGCAGGCCAGCCCGCGCGGCTGGTCGCGCCACGTCCCGTAGTGGTCGCGCACCTGCCGGTCCAGCTCCTCCCGCGAGGGCGGGTCGGCGGGGTCACTGGACGAGCGCGGCTCGTGCGGCTCTCCCGGCCCGGACGAGGATGTCACATGCCTCAGTCTCCCAGAGAGAAGCCCGCTCGACATGCGAAGACCGGGACGCCGGCACCTGGCTCGGGCCGGCGTCCCGGTCCGGTCTCGCCGGTCGGGCGCTGGTCAGGCGCCGGTCAGAGGCCCGGCCCCCCGGCGACCTCGGCGATGGTGAACGCCACGTCGCCCTGCGGGTCGACCTGGGCGTCCAGGGTCTTGTCGTCGAGCATCAAAGCGACGGTCGGCGCGAGGTAGACGCGGGCCCCCTCGGACTCCACGACCTGGTCTCCCGCCTCGGGCGCCGGGGCCACCGACAGCCGCAGCGCGTCGGAACCGTCGACCCCGGCCTCGATGCGGATGCCGGTCTCGGGCGGCATCTCGGGATTGGCCGTCACGGTGCGGATCACCTGGACGGCGCCGCTGGTCAGGGTGAGCACTATCGGCTCCTCGTCTCTAGGGTGCAGTTCCCGGACCCCTCGGGCGGAGAGCCACGTGTCCCCGCCGCCCGGTGGACCCGTTCGCCCCACCCTCCCCGGACCCACAGCCGGTAAACCTCGATCCACGAGAAATCATGGAACGAACCGTGACCGCACCGGGCTCGGCAAACCACCGGGGTCAGGCGTCGGGCGCAAGCGCGCGCACCGCCTCGGCCGGGGAGAGCCCGCCGCCGGGGACGATCGCCAGCACCGGCGTGGTGAGCCCGTTGGCCACGTACTCGCGGATGCGGGCGCGGCACGCCTCCGGCGTGCCGTGCACGACCAGGTCGTCCACGACCTCGTCGGGGATCACCTCAAGGGCCTTCTTGCGGTCGCCGGCGGCCCACGCCTCGTTCATCGGGCGCAGCGCCTCGCCGCGGCCGAGCCACTGATGGAACGCCTGGTACACGGGCACGTTCATATACGCGGCGATCATCCACCGGCCGATCGACCTGGCCTTCTCGGCGTCGCCGGTGGGGCAGACGAACAGGCGGGCGATCAGCTCGGGCTCCTCGCCCAGCTCGCCCCGCACCGTCCTGACGTCCGTGGGCGCCAGCCAGTTGGTGATCGCGCCGTCCGCCTCGCGGGCCGCCAGCCGGAGCATGCCGGGGCGCAGCGCCGCCAGCACGATCGGCGGGGGCGTCCCGGGCGCCCCATCGATCTTGAAGCCGCGCACGGCGAAGGTCTCGTACTCCTCGGTGACCTTCTCCCCCGCCAGCGCCCTGCGGAGGAAGCGGAGGGTGTCGCGGGTGCGCTTGTAGGGCTCCGTGAACGGGATGCCGTTCCAGCGTTCGACGATGGTGTCGGACGAGGTGCCGATGCCCAGCACGAACCGTTCCGGCGCGAGGTTGGCCAGGGTGGCGGCCTGCTGGGCGAGCAGGGCGGGGCCGCGCGTGTAGACGGGCACGATCGCGGTGCCCAGGCGCAGCCCGGGCGCCCACTGCGAGGCCAGCGCCAGCGGTGTGAAGGCGTCGGTGCCGTTGGTCTCGGCGGACCAGGCGTCGGTGTAGCCGAGCCCCGGCAGCTCTTCGATGATCTTCCGCTGTTCCGTCAGCGGCACGCCGGTCAGCGGCACGGTCATTCCCCAGCGGTTCATGGGCATGCTCCTAACGCCGTGCGCTCACGCGATCGAGGGACGGATGGTCGCGCCGCCGTCCACCACCAGGGTCTGCCCGGTCATCCAGGACGCGGCCTCGCCGGCCAGGAACACCGCGGTGCCGGCGATGTCCTCCGGCTCACCCAGCCGTCCCAGCGGCATGTGCTTGCCGATCTGCTCCTCGTTGTTCTCCCACAGCGCGCGGGCCAGGGCCGTCTTGACGAGGCCGGGCGCGATGCAGTTGACCCGGACGCGGGGGGCGAGCTCCATCGCGAACTGGCGGGTCAGATGGATGACCGCGGCCTTGGTCGTGTTGTAGTAGCCGATACCGTGCTCGGTGATCATGCCGCCGACGGAGGCGATGTTGATGATCGAGCCGCCGCGCTCCTTCATCGACCGCTTCCAGGCGAGCTGCGTCCACAGCACCACCGCGAACTGGTTGACCTGGACGGTCTTCTCGGCCGCCGCGGGCGTGATGTCGACCATGGGCCCGAAGTGCGGGCTGGTCCCGGCGTTGTTGACCAGCACGTCCACGGCGCCGAAGGTGTCCACGGCGGCCTCCACGCAGGCCGCGGCGGCGTCCGCGTCGCCGACATGGGCGGCCTTGGCCAGCACCCCCGCCCCGGGGTGGGCGGCCTCGATCTCCTTGGCCGCCGCGTCGAGGCCCTCCTGCTTCCGGGAGGACAGCACGACGTTCGCGCCTTCGGCCGCCAGCGCGAACGCGATCGCCTTGCCGATGCCCCGGGAGGCCCCTGTGATGAGGGCGGTCTTGCCCTCCAGTCCAGTCCGCATGCGCACTCCTTGCCGCTGAGCAGAATCCCGCTCGGCTCACTGTACCGAAGTGACTGACGCGTCAGTTAGGTAGGCCGGAGGAATGGCGAGATGTCCAGACCTGTCTTGATTTGAACGTGCGCTTGGTTGGTATGCTGCGGATGTCGGCGGCGCGGTCCCGGAGGTGGCGGTTGAGCACGATCAAGGAACGGCGGCCCGCGGTGGACGGCTGGTTCTCCACCGGGTCCGGCGGAGAGGGCGTCCGGCTCCTGGGGACGCGTTGCACGTCCTGCGGCACGCCGTACTTCCCGCGCAACGACCTCGCCTGCCGCAACCCCGGCTGCACGGGCCCCAAGGACGGCTCGGAACTGGAGGACTACGCCTTCTCCAACCGGGGCCGCGTCTGGTCCTACGCCGATGCCCGCTACAAGCCACCGCCCCCGTACGTCGCGGCCGAGCCGTTCCGCCCCTACGCGGTGGCGGCCGTCGAGCTCGAAACCGAACGCATGGTGGTCCTCGGCCAGGTCGTCCCGGAGGTGGGCGTCGCCGACCTCGAGGTGGGCATGGAGGTCGAGCTGACCGAGGGCACGCTCTACGAGGACGACGACGCCGAGTACACCGTCTGGATGTGGAGGCCCGTGAAATGACCCGGCGAGCGGAGCGAGCCGAATGAGCACTGACATCGCCGTCCTGGGCGCCGGGATGCATCCGTGGGGCAAGTGGGGGCGGAACTTCGTCGAGTACGGGCTCGCGGCGGCGCGGGCGGCGCTGGCGGACGCCGGGCTGTCCTGGCCCGAGATCCAGTACGTGGCCGGCGCCGACACCATCCGCAACGGGTACCCGGGGTTCATCGCCGGCGCCACGTTCGCGCAGGCGCTGGGCTGGTCGGGCGCCCGGATCTCCAGCAGCTACGCGGCCTGCGCGTCCGGAGCGCAGGCGATCAACGCGGCGCGCGCGCAGATCCTCGCCGGGCTGTGCGACGTCGCCCTGGTGCTGGGCGCGGACGCGGCGCCCAAGGGCTTCTTCAAACCCGTCGGCGGCGACCGTCCCAATGACCCCGACTGGCTGCGGTTCCGCCTGCTCGGCGCAACCAACCCGATCTACTTCGCCCTGTACGCGCGGCGCCGGATGGCCATGTACGGGGCCACGCTGGACGACTTCGCGGCCGTGAAGGTCAAGAACGCCAGGCACGGCCTGGCCAACCCCAACGCGCGCTACCGCAAGGAAGTGACCCTTGAGGACGTGCGCGAGTCCGCGGTCGTGGCCGACCCGCTGCGGCTCCTGGACATCTGCGCCACCAGCGACGGCGGCGCCGCGCTGGTGCTGTCGTCCATGGAGTTCGCGCGTGCCCGCGGCGTCCGGAATCCGGTCCGGGTCGCCGGACTCTCGACGGTCACCCCGACCTTCCCCAAGACCGTCCTCGACCTGCCGGACTTCGCGACCGACTCGGCCATGGCGGTGGAGCCGCCCGACGTGCCGTTCCGCTCCGCCATCGCGCGCGCCGCCTACGAGGAGGCGGGCATCGGCCCCGACGACCTGTCCCTTGCCGAGGTGTACGACCTGTCCACCGCCCTCGAACTGGACTGGTACGAGGACATCGGGCTGTGCGAGCCGGGCGGCGCGGAAAAACTGCTGCGCTCCGGCGACACCGCCCTGGGCGGCCGCATCCCGGTGAACCCCTCGGGCGGCCTGGCCTCGTTCGGCGAGGCGATACCCGCCCAGGCGATCGCGCAGGTCTGCGAGCTGACCTGGCAACTCCGCGGCCAGGCCGAAGGCCGCCAAGTCGAGAACGCCCGCACCGGCATAGCCGTAAACCAGGGCCTCTTCGGCCACGGCTCCGCCATCATCACCATTCGCTGATCCTGGACACCTCACCGCCCTGGAACGAAGAACTGATCTCAAGGTCAGCAAGCCGCAGACGCCACTCGTAGCGTCCGGGCCGCAATGGGAGCGAAGGCACGTCCAAGACGAACGCGGCATCTTTCCTGGTGGGCGGCGCCTCCGGCATCGACTTCGACCGCGCTGCCGTCCCCATCCAGCATGTCGAGGTGTACGGACAACATCTGATCGGCGCGATCCGCCCAGAGCACCAGCGGCGCCTGCAGCGGGAGTCGTCCGTAGGCGGTCGCGCGCTGCGGGAGAGGACGCCGTCGCCAGGTGTAAACCATCTTCACGGGAAGACTGCGAAGAACAGGGCCGCGGTGGCGAGAGCCCCGGCACGCCTGGCCTGCGGGAGGGCGACCGCGGCCGCGCAGGCCAACTCCGCGGCGCCGCTCGCGTACGTCCAGGCGCGCGGGCCGCCCCGACGGGACGATCGCGTCATAGGGCTTGGGACGCGACTTGATGTGCGCGGGCGCCGACAGCGACCGGCTGCGGCATGGCACGGTGGCGTGGCCTTCGATCACATCCGGGCGCCCTCGACGCCGGCACTCGTTCACCCATGGCCACAGCCTGCAACTGCACGCGGTACACCGCCGGCCAGACCGAGGTCACCGGCATCAGCGTGCTAGTGTCTTGTAACTGAAGATCGCTTACTTGAAGTTGTTGGCAAGCAGTTTCTTGTAGTCGCGTTGGAGAACGCGGACCTTGGCGATGATCTCTTTGGGTTTGGCGGTCCAGATGAAGGGTTTCGC
>NZ_BSTM01000030.1 GCF_030269515.1 Actinomadura sp. NBRC 104412
GATGCCCCACCAGCGCCGCCGCGTCCAGCAACTCTGGCTCGCCCTTGCTCACACCCTGCACCACACCAGTATCCCAGTCGAGCGTTAGCTCGACCGGGACAACCGCAGTTATTCAGTGCAGTCCTAGGCGGTCTTGGTGTCGCCTCCGAACCGGGCCGACCGTGTCACCACAACCGTCCGGTTCTCCAGGTCCACCCGGTCCCAGCCCAGCGCCCGCAGCTCCTCGGTCCGCATCCCCACCAGCAGGCCCAGCACGACGTACGGGCCCAGCCGATGCCCGCCGTACATGGCTTCCCGTCGCAACAGCGATGCCTGTTCACATGACATCGACATCGACGCGGTCCCGGCCGGCCACATGGCGTGTCGACCAGCTCGGAGACGTTGCGGGCGACCTTGTCGTGCCGCCGCGCCCGCCGCAACGCTCGTGTCAGCAGCGCGTGCAGGATGCCGAGCGTGCTGGTCGACAACTTGTCCGCCCGGTCGAGCAGCCAGGTCTCCACGTCATCGGCGGTCAGCGTCCGACCCCGCGCCTGCCCGAGCCGCGGGATCAGGTGCAGATCGACCATCTCCCGTGGGTTTGCACGGTCGTGTCGGCCCGGCCCTGCGCGGCAAGTCTTCTCAGCAGATCATTCACGGCGCGCTCGACCGTGCAGTTCCGGTCAGCCTCGATGCCTTTCTCCAGCTCATCGACCGCTTCGCTGAGCTTCTGCATCACCAGCGCCTGGGTCGGCGCCTTACGCTTCAACCGCCGCCGCCCATCCGGGGCCGCCTGCCCCGTCAGGACCTCGAGGCGGCCGCGTCGGCGGCGGCCGTTCAGGTCGCGAGCGACATGTTCGCCCTGACCGGCACCTCGGCCACCGACGAGCGCTGGAATCTGCACCGGCACTGGCGCAATGCCCGTACGCACACGCTCCACGATCCCGAGGTCTGGAAATACCACCACATCGGCGACTGGGTGCTGAACCGGCGGCTCCCACCCGATGGCGCGCTTTTTTAGAGCTCTTTGAAGGAGGGACAATGTCCGCGACAGCAGGACCACGCGACGTCTGGTACACGGTATGCCCGGTGCCCGCGGCGTCGAGCCTGGCCATCGCCCGCGGGGATCTGCAGGCCCGGTTCTCCGGCGGCGACGTCGAACTGCGCTCGATCCGTGCGCACCCCGACCGTTCAGTGCGGGAGGCCCACTACGACCAGAGCCGGCCGGACGCGTTCCGCGAGGGCGGCAACATCCCGCCGATCTGGGCCAGGTCGCGGGGACGGAACGTGCGGGTCATCGGGCTGAGCTGGGTCGAGCACTACTCCGCCGTCCTGGCGCTGCCCGGTTCGGGCATCGCCACGCCCGCCGACCTGAAGGGCAGACGGCTGGCGCTGCTCCAGCGGCCCAACGATCCGGTCGACTACCCTCGCGCCACCGCGCTGCGCGGCTACCTCACCGCGCTGGCGTCGGCCGGGCTCGGGCCGGACGACGTGGAGTTCGTCGACGTGACCATCACCGAGCCACTGGTCGGCAAGGAACCCGAGGCCGGTGTTCTGAGCCGCTCACTGTTCAGCGCCCGTGACATGCGCCGCCGCCAAGGCCCCGAACTGCGGGCGCTGTTGCGCGGGGAGGTGGACGCGCTGCATGTGACTGCGCAGGGCGCGGAGTTGCAGGCCCTTCTGGACGCCACGGTGGTGGCCGACCTGGCCGCGTCGCCCGACCCCGCGACCGGATCAACAACCTCGCACCGGTCGTGTTCACGGTTCGGGGCGAGCTCCTGGACGAACGCCCGGACATCGTCGTCCGGTACCTCGCGCAGGCGCTGCGCACGGCGCGCTGGGCGGCGGACGACCAGGCGGAAGCCAAGCGGCTCATAGCGCGGGACTCCGGAATCGCGGAGGAATGGGTCGACCTCGCCTACTCCCCCGGCGTCGCAGCCGCCCTGCAGCCCAGTCTCGACGAGAACCTGATCGCCCTGCTGGAGGACCAGAAGAACTTCCTGCTGCGGACCGGATTCATCGACGACGATTTCGACGTCCACGCCTGGATCGCGCATGAACCGCTGGCGACGGCCCGCCGCCTGCTCGAGGAGGAAGACAGGAAGGGGGCCGCATAACGCCAGGTCGCCGCGGCCTCAGGCGCTGTCTGGCGCGGTGTGGGCCGGGCTCGGTGGCGCCCTCCTCATCGGCGCCATAGCCGGGCTCTACCCCACATCGCGCGGCGCGCCTCGCCCCCGCCGACGCGCCGCGAACCGCCTGACGCCGGAGCCGGCGGGCACCGGACGGGGCGATCAGCCGGAAGGGGCCGGAGCGGGCTTGCGCCCGGCGGGGAGCAGGAACAGCGTCAGGACCGGGACGACGTACAGCAGCCAGACGACCACCTGCAACACCGTGGGGTCGGGCTGAAAGTTGATCGTGCCCTTGAGGAGGGTGCCGTACCAGCTCTCGGGCGGAATCGTGCCGCTGACGTCGAACGCCTTGGTGCCCAGGCCCGGCAGGAAACGCGCCTCCTGCAGGTCGTGGAAGCCGTAGGCGAGCACGCCGGCGGCCACGACCACCAGCATCGCGCCCGTCCAGGTGAAGAAGCGGCCCAGGTTGATCCTGAGCGCGCCGCGATAGAACAGCCAGGCCAGCAGGACCGCGGTGGCCAGCCCCAGCAGCGCGCCCGCCAGCGGCCGTGCCCCCTCGCCGGTGGCTTGAACGGCCGACCAGACGAACAGGGCGGTCTCCAATCCCTCCCGGCCCACCGCCAGGAACGCCGTCACCACCAGTGCCATGGTGCCCATGCCCAGCGCCTGGTCGAGCTTGCCGTGCAGCTCGGACCTCAGATGCCGGGCGGTACGGCGCATCCAGAACACCATCCAGGTGACCAGCCCCACCGCGACGATGGACAGGGTGCCACCGAGGAACTCCTGCGCCTCGAACGTCAGCGTGGTCGTCCCGTACTCCAGGACCGCGCCGAAGGCCAGGCTGATGCCGACCGCGATGGCCACGCCCGTCCAGACGGGCCGTAGCGCGTCCCGCCGCCCGGTCTTGACCAGGTAGGCGACCAGGATGCCGACGATCAGGCCGGCCTCCAGGCCCTCACGAAGCCCGATCAGGTAGTTGGCGAACATCAGGCGAACAGCTCCTTGCCCCACCAGTCGGCCGCGTCGCGGACACCGGGTGGGATCGCGAAGACCGCCGAGCCGACATGCTGGATGTACTCATTGAGTGCGTCGCTCCGTGCGAGCCGGGTCTGCACGGGGAGGAAGCCCCGGCGGATGTCGCGCTGGTAGGCCAGGAAGAACAGGCCCGCGTCGAGCCGTCCCAGCCCGTCGGTGCCGTCGGTGTAGGAGTAGCCGCGCCGCAGCATCCGGGCCCCGTCGTTGGTGTCGGGATGGGCCAGCCGCACGTGCGCGTCGGGCAGCATCGCCGCCAGGTCCGGCTCGTCGTGCTCGCGCCGGCGCCCGACCGGCGCGCCCTCGCCCTTGGTGCGGCCGATGATGTCCTCCTGCTCCTTGAGCGAGGTGCGGTCCCAGGTCTCGATGCGCATCGCGATCCGGCGCGCGACCAGGTACGAGCCGCCGACCATCCACGGCGGGCCGTCCTTCGCCGACACCCAGACGTGCTCGTCCAGCGCGGCGACGTCGGTACCGGAGACGTTGCGGGTGCCGTCCTTGAACCCCAACAGGTTGCGCGGGGTCTGCGCCTCCGGCGTGGTCGAGGACGTCTTGCCGAATCCCAGCTGCGACCAGCGCACCGACACCTTGCCGAAGCCGATGCGCGCCAGGTTGCGGATCGCGTGCACCGCCACCTGCGGGTCGTCCGCGCACGCCTGGACGCAGATGTCGCCGCCGCTGCGCGCCGGGTCCAGGTTGTCGCCCGGGAACGTCGGCAGGTCGACCAGCGCGGGCGGACGGCGCGCGGCGATGCCGAACCGGTCCTTGCCGTCCTTCGCGAACAGCGTGGGGCCGAATCCGACGGTCAGGGTGAGGCGGGACGGCTTGAGGCCCAGCGCTTCCCCGGTGTCGTCCGGCGGAGCCTCGGGCAGGCCGCCGACCGCGCCGTCGCCGACCGGCCGTCCCGCGGTCATCCGCGCCGCGGCCCGCGTCCACTCCTTGAGCATGGCGACCAGCGCGTTCCGGTCATCGGTGGTGACGTCGAACGCGGCGAAGTGCAGCCGGTCCTGGACGGGGGTGGCGATGCCCGCCTGGTGCGCGCCGTAGAACGGCACGGCCTCCCCGGCCGGGGAGGCGGCGTCGTCGGCGATGCCGATCGCGGCGGCGGCCGCGCCGCCGGAGGCGGTCACGCCGAGCGCGAGGCCCGCGCCGCCCCAGCCGAGCACCGCGCGGCGCGGCACCGCACCGCGCGCGCCGGTGTGTTCGATGCTCACGGGGCCTCCCTCATCTCGCGACCGCGGCGGCCAGCTTCGACAGCGGCTCGGCGAGGGCGTTGACACCGTCCGACAGTTCCTTGCGGTCGTCCTTGCCGACGGTGTCGTAGGCGACGAAGCCGTCGGGCGAGCCCTTGTCCCGGTGCTCGTCGAGGAGGGCGAACAGGGCCTTGAACCGCCTGTCCAGCTCGGTGGTCAGCGCGGGGTCCCGCTCGGCCGCGACGGTCTTGAGCAGCTCGTAGGACTTGTGCGCGCCCTCCACGTTGGCCTGGAAGTCGGCCAGGTCGGTGTGGCTGTAGCGCTCCTCCTCTCCGGTGACCTTGCCAGTGGCGACCTCGTCCAGCAGTTCCTTGGCGCCGTTGGCCATGCTGGTCGGGGTGATCTCGGCGGTGCCGACGCGCTTCTGCCAGTCCTTCAGATCCTTGATCAGCTGGTCGGCCAGGTGCTTCTCGTCGGCGCCGATCCTGCCGTCCTGCCACAGCGCCTTCTCGAGGCGGTGCCAGCCGGTCCAGGTCTGGCCCTGCTCCAGACCGTCCTCGCGCACGTCCACCTTGGGGTCGATGTCGCCGAACGACTCGGCGACCGGTTCGGTGCGCTCCCAGCCGATCCGGGAGGCCGCGTAGGCGTCCTTCGCGGCCTCGATGTCGCCCGCCTTGACGGCGGCGGCGAACTTTTCGGCCTTGGGCAGGGTCTCGTCGGCCTGCGCCTGCACGTACTTGCGGTAGTCGGCGACGGCCTTGTCCAGGCGCGGGTCCCGCTGCTTGGGAGCGCCCTGGCCGATGGCGGTCACCTTCTGCCGGATGCCGTCACCCTTCATCCCGGGCTTGCAGGCGATCTCGTAGGACCCGGCCTTGACCTCGGCGGTGATGTCGGCACTGGTGCCGGGCCCGATGTTCTCCCGCTCGGTGACGATCCTGTCGCCGGGCGCGTAGATGTAGACCTCGGTGACCTTGGCGCCACTGTTCTTCACGGCGAGCCTGACATGTCCGGCCGGGAACCGCGTGCGCGAGACCTTGCACTCGCTGTCACTCGCGGTCACCTGGATGACGTCCGAGCCCCCGCCGCCATCCTTCTCGGCACAGCCGGTAACGGCGACGAGGGTCACGGTCAGGGCTGCCGCGACGCCGCTGAGGTGACGGACGGCTCTCATTCGGAACTCCAGGGGGTCGGGTGGCGGGCTGACCCGCGCACCGCATTTAGGCCAGCCTAAATTTAACTTAGCCTTGCCTAAGCTTCCATGCCGGGGCCGGTGATTCGCGACACCCCGTTGCCGGAGGTCAGCCGCCCGTCGGGGGCAATGTCGCCCGCACCTGTCCGAGGCCGACCGCAGCTCCTTCCACACCTTCGCCGCGATCGGGACGCCGTTGGCGGTGCGGGCCTCCGCGGTCGCCGCGCCGCGCTCGCCCGGGTACGCGACCTCAACCGCCTCGTCCGCGCGGATTCACGCCTTCCGCTTGCCTTCGACGATGTCCGCCACATACTCGGCGATGGCCATGGACGGATGGCGGATCAGCCACTGCTTGACCTGCTCGGTCTTGTGGGTGGCGTGGTTGTCCAGCACCAAGTGCAGATCCAGATCCTGGGGGACGGCGGCGTCGATCAGCTTCAAAAGCGCAGGAACTCCTGGTGGCGGTGGCGGCGGTAGTGCTGGGCGATCACCGACCGCGAGCCCAGGTCCAGGGCGGCGAACAGGCTGGTGGTGCCGTGCCGGACATAGTCGTCGGATCGGCCGACAGCTTCCAGGTCTGCACGGTGTGCGGCCTGAGGTCGAACGCCCGCCAGATCCGCGAGATGGCCGACTGCGACATCCCGGTCGCCGCCTGCGCGACAGGAAAGGCTCCGGAGTCCAGGCGGTACCGGTTATGGACCCGCTCGACGAGCAAGTCGACCTCTCACCCGCGCGGCACGTCCTTCCATACGACACCGCCGTGGCCAGTGACCTTCGAAAAGGATGGGTCGCATTCAACTCGGGCCTAGACCGTATCGTAGAATTGCGCAGGTCGCTTACAACTCTGTCCGTCGCCCCGACCAGCGCGCCGGTCAATGTCACGGTCGCCGGGCTACACCGCACAGGTGCCATCTCCATGCTGCACGGCCGCACGGTTCCTGAACACCTGCTGCACCGTGGAGAGCGTCCACCATCCGGTGTCCGCGTTCTCATGCTCGCGGATCTGCTTCTCGGTAGTGGCCCCGAGCACTGGATTGATGCCGCAGACCTGGGGCAGCTGAAGAATGCGGGCGATAGCGAGCTTTTGACGCCTGGGTTGAGACCGCCCCTATAGTGCTCGGCCCGCGGCTGACAGTCCCACGCCCGATGGTCGGACGGCTCGACCCCTGGTATCTGGCCGGGAGCCTGCGCACATCCGCCAACCTACGCCGCGCCGGAGGCCACGCCTCCACAACATCACGCGTCGATCTTGGCCGATCGAAATACGCCACCTGCCACCGCAAGAGCAACTGGGGATGTCTTCCGTCGGCTCATGATCTTCGGGGCCTCCCTTGCAGAGCTCTCAAACGTCGGCAGCGACCTAGGCCGCGCACTCAGCGACCTGCTCGCCGCTGGGCTGCTCCTCACCAATGACCGCACACCGCCCCCATCAGGGCCGATCGCTGGGCATAGGCGTCGCCACCCTCGGCGCCGGGGAACACCTCCGGCCGGCGGTACCCGCCAGTGATCTCGCCGGAACGACACGGAAAGTGGCCGACCGACCGTGATCAGTTATCCGAGCGGGAAGTGTTATCAGAAGTTCATAGATGTCTCTATGATGTTCAGATAGCCTTATTTTATTCATGTCGTCCACTGGGCAAGGGCTGCATCAGAGCGCCAATGGGTGGTTTCGTGTGCCCGACCTGGTGATGGGACCGGCGAATCGGAAGGATCACCGTGAGGGATCGACTCGCCGCAGTCAGACTCCGGATCCGCGGCGGCCTATCGGCGGGAACCGCGGGAGTGCTGGCGCTCGCATTGCTGGCGACCGTGTTCGGGGTCGGCGCCCTCGGCCGGACCGCCACGGTCTTCGACGGCAGCGGCTGGCTGTGGAGCAGCGAGAAGGCACAGGTCAGCCGGGTCAACGCGCAGACCGGCGAGGTCGATCTGCGCCAGCCCGTGCCGGACTCGCGGGGACACCGGGTGACCGTCACGCAGAACGACCGGTACCTGATCCTGCATGACCTCGACACCGGCCGGGTCACCTCGGTGGACCTGACGTCCCTGGGCTTCTCCGGCCGGCTGGACGTGGGCACGCGGGGGAGTTTCCATATCGCCCTCAACGACAAGGACGCTTTCCTCATCGACCGGGCGAAGGGAGAGATCCGCAAGCTCGACCCGGCCACCCTGCAACCGGCGGCACACGGGCTGCGCCTGCCCGGTCCGCTGGTCGGCGGAGAGTTCGACCGCAAGGGGGAACTGTGGGTCGCCTCACCGGGGCAGGGGACGGCCATCGGCGTCCGCCTGACCGGGGACGTACCGAAGGTGACCCACACGGTCCCGGTCGCCCGGCCCGGCGGTGATCTGGCGTTCACCGTGCTCGACCGGGGCGCGTTGGCGGCCGACCGCAAGGGCGCCCGGCTGGTGGTGGTCGACGGGGAGAACACCCGCGAGATCACCTCACCTGTGACGCTGACCGATGCGATCGCGCCCGATCGCACGGAGGGGTCGCTCGCCGCCGTCACCGTGCCGCCCGCGCGTGCCGTGGTGACGATCGACAATGTGCTGAGCGGCGGGGACAAGGCGCAGAAGACGTTGGTGCACAGCCAAGTCCCGAGCCCGGCGGTGCCCTTCTCCGGACGGCTCTACGTACCCGACTCCGAGGGGCGCCGGGTGCGGGTGTACAAGCCGGGCGGCCCCCAGGTGAGCGTGATCACCATCCCCGGTGCCGGTAGCCGCGGCGGCGCCGGCCTGGAACTCCGGATTCATGACACCAACCTGTTCATCAACGATCCCAGCGGCCCCAACGCCGCCGCCGTCACACCGGAGCACCAGGTCAGGATCGTCGACAAGACAGAGGGGCCGTCCACCATCGGCGGCGAAGAGAATCGTGACCCCGACCCGTCCGACGATCGCGGCGCTCCCTCGCCACCGCCGCAGTCGTCCGGGCCCGCACCGGAGACGCCCTCCACGCCCTCCACGTCCCCGTCCCCGGCGCCCCCGGCGCCGGAGGGCAGTGATCCGCCAGGGGCGCCGGTACCGGTGACCGCGTTGGCCGGTGACCGGCAGGTCACGCTGTCGTGGGAGGCGGCGTACTCGCCGGACGCCCCCGTCAGCAGCTACCGGGTGACGTGGAACGGCGGTGAGACCACGGTGGCCGGTGACCAGTTGAGGACCACGGTGACAGGGTTGACCAATGGCCGTGCGTACCGCTTCCGGGTGGCTGCGACCAACCGCTTCGGCACCGGCGCCTTCGCCCAGTCGGGGCAGGTCACACCGGCTGCGGCACGCCTCGACACCCCCACCGGGGTCAGCGCGGAGGAACTGGCGAACGGTGTCGTCGAAGTGAGCTGGGACCAGGTCGCCGGGGCCGACCAGTACATCATCGCCGCGACCAACCACACGGGCGGCGCGAGCTACCCAACGCGCACCTGGGGCACCTCACCGGTCACCTACGTCAACGGGCGGCCCAAGGTGCAGATGTCCATCGCCGGCATGCCCGACGGGTCCTGGACGTTCACCGTCGTCGCCCGTAGCAGCTCCGGAGTCAGCAGCGGCACCAGTGCCCCGAGCAACAGGGTGGTGATCTCTACGCCGAGCGCCCCCGGCAATGGGGGCGTCACCCCTGTCGACCCCGGCGGCGGGGACGTCACCCCCGTCGACCCCGGCGACCCCGGCGGGGGCAGCGAGGACGTCACCCCCATCGATCCCGGCGGCGGGGACATCATCTCCGTCGACCCCGGCGGTGGGGGCTCCGACGAACCCGGGATGATCCCCGGACACGGCCCCCTCGACCCGTAGATATTCGATCGATGGTCGACGGTGGCGATCGGCCCGCCGTCTCACGATGGCGGGCTCGGGTCGATTCCGGACGGTCCCACCATGCCCGGACGGCGCGTGACGACGGGACGGCCGGTCATCGGGACGACAGTGGACGCCCCGCGGGCAGCGGGACGACGTGAACGCCAGAGTTGGGACTCAGTGAACGACACTTCCAGACCGTTGACTCCGAACGAGGCCGCCATCGCATCCGACGAGGCGGATCGGATCGCCACCGCCATCGAAACGGTCGTCCTCGGCAAGCCCGACGTCGTGCGGCTGGCACTCACCGCACTGTTCAACGAAGGGCACATCCTCTTCGAGGACGTGCCCGGAGTGGGCAAGACGACCCTGGCCCGCGCCATCGCCGCGATGATGACCGGTACGTGGCGGCGGATCCAGTTCACCCCCGACCTGCTGCCCGCCGACGTCACCGGTGTCACCGTCTTCGACCAGGCGGCCGGCCGGTTCGAGTTCCATCCCGGTCCGGTGTTCGCGAACGTGCTGATCGCCGACGAGATCAACCGCGCGTCCCCCAAGACCCAGTCCGCGCTGCTGGAGGTGATGGAGGAGCGGCATGTCACCGTGGACGGCACGCGGCACCCCGTGCCGAGGCCGTTCCTGGTCGTGGCGACGCAGAACCCGGTGGAGATGGACGGCGCCTACCGGCTGCCCGAGGCGCAACTCGACCGCTTCATGGTGCGTCTGTCACTGGGGTATCCCGACGCGGCCGTGGAGCTGGCGCTGATGCGCGGCGCGGCGCGGCGTTCCGCGGACGAGGTGGAGCCGGTGACCGACGCCAAGGGGATCTCCCTGATGGGCGAGCTGGCCAAGCGCGTGTACGTGCACGACTCGGTGTACGACTACGTGCTCAGGATCGCGCGGGTCACCCGGGAGCATCCCGCGCTGCGGCTGGGCGTGTCCCCACGCGCCACGGTGGGGTTGATCCGCGCCGCGCAGGCGCATGCCCTCGCCGACGGGCGGCCGTTCGTGCTCCCCGAGGACGTCAAGACGCTGGCCGGGCCGGTGCTGGCGCACCGGCTGGTGCTGACCCCCGATGCGGCGCTGCGCGATCTGACCGGCGACGCACTGCTGGAGCAGATTCTGGAGGCGACGCCGGCGCCGCAGCCCGGAGCGGCGTACGCGGCCGCCGAGCGCGTCTGAACGCCATGCCGACCCAACGGGGACTGCTGGTGGCCGGAAGCGGCGCGGCGCTGCTGGCGGTGGGCCTGCTCTTCGGCTACAGGGAGCTGGCGCTGCTCGGCGCCGTGGCCCTGGTCGCCGTCGCAGCCGGGATCGTGCAGGCCGGGTGGCCCGCCCGGTTCCGGGTTCGGCGCCTGGTGGCCAACGCCCGGGTGCGTGAGGGGGACATGATCACGGTGACGCTCGAGGTCGCGGCCGAGACGCGTGGCCGCAGGCCACGGCGCGTCCTGGTGGCCGCGGAATGGGTCGACGGTCCGGACGGCCTCGTACGGCTGCCGCTGCCGGAGCTGCGGGTGCTCCCCGCTCAGGTCGGCTACGCATTCCGCGCCGACCGCCGGGGCGTGGTCGACATCGGCCCGCTGGAGGCCGGTCGGGTCGACGCGCTGGGCTTGGCGAGCAGCGTCCGCCGCCATGGCGAGACCACGCGGGTGCTGGTGCACCCACCGGTGCACCCGATGCGCGCGGTCCCGAACGGCGCGGTCGCCGACCCCGATGGGCGGCGGGACGCCGCCGACTCGAGCGGCCTGACCTTCCATGGGTTGCGGGAGTACGTCCCGGGCGACGACCTGCGGCGGGTGCACTGGCGCAGCTCCGCGCGGCACGGGCGGCTCATGACGCGCGAGCACGTCGACACCTCACGGCCCCGGATCGTCGTCCTGGTGGACCGGCGGGTGACCGGGCTCGGCGAGCTGGACGAAGTGGCGGCCGCCGCCGCGTCGGTACTCGTCGCGGCGTGCCGGGCCGGGCTCGGCATCGAGCTTCAGCTGATCGGGGGGCGCCGTGCCGACGGGAGGACCGGTCCCACCGCCATGCTCGACCTGCTCGCCGAGATGACACCGGCGACGGCCGCTCCCGCCCGCCCGGGTGACCGACACGAGCCGTCCGCGGACCCGCCCGCCACCGCGGGCTCCGCGGACCCCGAGCTGGTCACCGCGTGCCGGCTGCTGCGGCTGCGCCCGGCCGGAGACGTCGTCGTCCTGATCAGCGCCGCCGCCGATACGGCGGACCTGGTGGTGCTGGGCGAGCTGCGCGGCTTCTACTCCGCTCTCATCGTGGGCCTGATCGGCGCCACACGCGACGTGGCCATGCCGGGGCTGCTCGTCCTGAAGGCCGCCGACGCCGGGGAACTGGCCCTGCGCTGGGACAAGGTAAAAGAGTGGCGGTGAGGGCCGGCGACGGTCCGCCGGGAGGCCGTGGCGGTGCCGTCGCGGCGCACACGGCGCTGATCACGGCGGTGGGCGCCCCGGCGCTGGTGTTCGCCCCCGGCTACGAAGAGCCGACGCCGGTGCTCGCGCTGCTCGGATGTGCGGCGGCGCTGTCGGTGGCCGTCGCGGCGGGTCTGACCGCGCGCCTGTCCACCGCCGGCGCCCTCCTGTGCGGGCTGCTGGTGCCCCTGGCCTGTGTGACGGCACTGGCGGCATGGCGGCCGGGCCCGGTTCCGGGGGCGATCCCCGGGGCGGCCGACGCGTTGCTGCATTCGGGCGCCCGCATCCTGACGACGACTCCCCCGGCGCCGGCGACCGTGGACACCCTCACCCTCCCGCTGCTGGCGACATGGCTGGCCGGCGCGGCGTCGGCGTCGGCATTGCGCAGGGCCCGCCCGCTGACCGCGCTGCTGCCACCGGTGGCCCTGCTGACCGGTGCGGTGGTGCTGGCCGGTCCCACCGACAGGCCAGGCCATGCCGCCGTGGCCATCCTGGCGGCCACCGCCGCGATGCTGCTGGGCACCATGGCACCCGCAGGCTCCGGCGGTGGTCCGCTCCGGCGTCCCGACACCCGCACGGTCATGCGGACGCTGGCCTCGGCCGCCGCGCTCGCCGCGCTCGCCGCGCTCGCCGGACCACCGATCATGGCGGACTGGTCGCGGCGCCCCCCCGACCCCCGATCGGCGGCACGGCCGCCCACGGCCTCGCAGGACGTCGTCAACCCGCTGAGCTACCTGCCGGCCTGGGGACGGCGGCCGAACGAACGGCTGCTGCGGGTACGCGCCGACCGGCCCGTCGAGCTCCGGTGGGTGACGCTGGCGGAGTTCACCGGCCAGACCTGGCTGCCCGAGGCTGCGTACCGCCCGGCCGGCGTCCGGCTCCCGCCACCGAGTCCGGTGCCCCGGCGCGCCACCGCGCACACCGCGGACATCACCGTAGAGGACATGCCCGGCCCCTGGCTGCCGACCACCGGATACCCGCGCAGCGTGCGGGGCCTTGCAGTGGCCTACGACCCGAACTCGGGCACGCTGGTGGCACGCGGCGGGCAGAGCGCCGGACGCCGGTACACGGTCACCGGTGAGGTGCCGGACTGGCGGCCGGCCGACCTGGCCGACGCGCTGGTGCCCACCGACCCGGCGTTCCAGATCTATCGAGAGCTGACCCCGGAGCCCTCCGCGCGCATCAGGGACCTGGCCGTGCTCGTTGCCGGAAGGGGCGCCCCGTACCACCAGGCGGCGCGGCTGGCCGAGTACCTGCGCGAGCACTACGTCCTCGACAACCGGGCCCGGGGCGGCCACGGGTACGCCAGCCTCGCCTCGTTCCTGGTAGCCCCGGGCGAGGGGCGGCAGGGGGCGGGCACCGCCGACCAGTTTGCGAGCGCGTTCGCCGTTCTGGCACGCGCCGCCGGGCTGCCCAGCAGGGTCGTCGTGGGATTCGGGCAGGGGCGGCCCGACGGATCCGGCCACCGGTGGATCTACACCGGCGACGCGGTCGCCTGGGGTGAGATCTACTTCAAGGACGTCGGCTGGGTGCCGTTCGACGTCATACCAGGCAGCCGGACCACCACCGGTTCGCGGGCCGCCCCCGAGGGGGCCGTACCGAGCGCGAGGCCGAACAGCCGGCCGTCCCAACGGCCCTCAGCCGGGCAGCCGGCCGGACCGAGCGTCTCGGAACCGGGATACGCCACCCGGGACGGCGATCGCGGCACCCGGATGTGGACGCCGATCCTCGTGGCCGCCGGAGTGGGACTCCTCGTGTCGCCGCTGCTCGTCGTGCCGGCGCTGCGCCGTCGCCGAACGCGCAGACGGCTGCGCCGGGGTGCCCCCGCCGAGCGGATCCTGGGCGCCTGGGCGGAGGCGCTGGACGCGCTGCGCCTGGCGGGACGGCCCGTTCCCGCGGCCTACACCGTCCAGGACGTCGCGACCCGGTATCCCGAGCTGGAGTGGCTCGCCGGGCAGGTGAACGCTGCCGGCTTCGGGCCGCGGCCGGCGGCCGGTCCGGGTGACGCGGCGGCGGCGGCCGACCTCACCAGCACCTATTCCCGGACGCTGCGCAGGTCACAGCCGCCGCTGCGCAGACTGCTGTGGTGGCTCGACCCTCGTCCCTTGTTCTGGTGACCGCGGCGCCTGATGACGCGAGAGGTCACGGGGCGCGCGTGGTGCAGACGGGCTTGGTGGCGGCGACCTGGTCGATCGTGAGGACCGCGACCACGACGAAGCAGTAGTCCACGCTCGGGTTCAGCCCGCTGATCTCGGCTTTCGCGGTACCGGCCGCCGCCTCGGCCAACCTGGTGGGCGTTTGTCCCTTGGGGCCTCCCACCACATAGTGGGCGGCCTCACCCTCACTGGCGTCCTCCCACGTCAGCACCACCGCGATCTGGCGATCGACGATCCGGACCTGCCGCGGGGTGTGGGCTCCCGCCTTGCGCACCTTGACCATCGTGCTCTGCGAGGCACCCGTCTTCATGGACGCCTTGGCCCCGCCATCGGACGGGGGCGTCCCCCCGCGCAGCCCGAAGACGGCGTACAGGATCAAACCGAGCACCGCTCCGCCGATCGCGGCGGATACGTACGCCGAGCGGCGGCTACGGGGGTAGGCGGGCTCGACGGGCGGGACGCGGTGTCCGAGCGGGACGTCGTCCTCATGGTGCCGTAGGGGGACGTGCTCGGGCTCGGGCGGCGCCTCCGCGCTCATCCCCGGCGTGCTCACGCTCGCGGTCGGGCGGGGCTCACCGGACACGGCCGGCTGGTGCTCCTCCACCGCGAAGGGCTGGAACGCGGGAGCCGGGGAAGGCGGGACTCCGGACGCCCCGAACGGCTGGGAATCTGTCGCCGGGACCTCGGACGCGCCGAACGGCTGCGGACCGGAATCCGGAAAGAGCGGGGTCTCGGACGATGTGCGGGGCCGGGACTCGGACGCCTGCGACTGCGACTGCGACTGCGGAGCCTCGGACACCGCGAAAGGCTGGGGCGCGGACGCCGGCGACTGTGACTGCGAAGGCTCGGACACCGCGAAAGGCTGAGGCGCGGACGCCGGCGACTGCGAAGGCTCGGACACCGCGAAAGGCTGGGGCGCTGAGACCGGGGAGACGTCGTCGGTAGGCGGCACGGCCGGCTGGACCCGATCGCCCTCGGCATCGCCCTGGCCCGGTTCTCGCCCGGTCGCCTCGTCCAAGTCCAGGATGAGTTCGGAATGGCGTTCCGGCGGCCGCGGCTCCCCGTCCGGATCGGGATCCGGCGCGTGCCCGTCCGGAAACGCCAGCCACTCCTCGTCCAGCCACTCCTCGTCCAGCCAGGACTCCCCGGGCTCGGGCGCCGGTTCGGGAGGCGCCGGTTCGGGAGGCGCCGGTTCGGCGGACTCCGCCTCGGCGGGCGGAACCGGATCCGTCTCCCGAGGCTGGGGCGATGGCGACGCGTCGGGCGCCACATCGAAGAAGCTCCATCCCACCGTCGTCCCCGGCTCGGGCCGGGCGGCCTGCCTCGGTTCCGCCGCAGCCGACCATGCGGCCGCCGACAGCGCCAAGGCGAACTCCTCACCGTCGCCGAAACGGCGGTCGGGGTCCCGGGCCATGGCCCTCGACAGGACGTTCTGGAATGCGTCCGGCACATCCCCGCGCCGGATCCTCGGCGCCGGGTCCCTCAGTACCCGTTCCCGGTAGATGACGACGTCGGGCTCGGCGCCACCGGGGTCGGCGAAAGGTGAATAACCGGCCAGCAGGGTCCACATGGTGGAGGCGAGAGCATAGATGTCGGACGCCGGCGACGGAGCGGATCCCTCCAGGATCTCGGGCGCGAGGTGACGGATCACGCGGACACCCAGCGCGTCCGAGAGCTCCTCCGGCGCGCGGCAGACGGGGAAATCGGCCAGCAGGGCCCCGGCCTCGCCGCGCAGTATGTTGCCCGGTGTCACAGCCCCGTGCAGCTGGCCCGCCGTATGCGCCGCCGTCAACGCCGCCACGACCGCGGTACCCATCTGGACGACCTCGTCCACCGGCAGCGGGCCGCGGGCGGCCAGGATGTCGGCGTAGGACCCGTCGGGGCAGTACTGCATCGCCACATAAGGCCGGCCAGTCGAGGTGACGCCCGTGTCGAAGATCTCGACGATGTGCGGATGTGCGCCGAGGCCGAGGGTGACGGCCCATTGCTCGTCGCCCACCGGCCCGGCCGATCCCGATCGGTTTCGCCGGAGCACCTTGAGAGCCGCCGGCGCGTCGGTGCCGTCCCGCAACGCATGGTAAACAACGGCGGTTCGCCCCCGACGCAGCACGGAAAGCGAGTCATAACCGGGAACCAGGCGGGTGACGACGTCGTCACCCTTCATCCACGACATATCAGAGACTCCTCCCCCGCGCTTCCCAGTTTCTGGAACCCTAGAGGGAATCGCGGCACCGCCCCGGCATACCGCCCTAGAATACGGCTGTTGTCCGCTTTTATGGCTTAACCTGGCCGGTCGTTCGCTTCCCCGCCCGTGCCGCGGGAGGGCGGGCGGCTCAGACCGGCTGTACCGGCTGTACCGGCCGTATCTCGGCCGAGCGGGGCGTGGCCTTCAACCCGGGCAGGTCGGTGGTCGCGGCGCGCAGGTCGGCCACCGCCTCCTCGCCGAGATCGGACAGCATGATGTCGTAAGCCATGTCGTTCACCGTCTCCGGGCCCAGCTGCCTCTGGACGACAGCGGCGATGGTGTCGGTCAGCACTCTCTCATAGGCGGGGAACGCCACCATGCCCGCCACCGCCGGGTTCCATTCCATGTCCGCGCCCTCCGCGAGGTGGAACTGGAGCGCCCCGGTCACAGGGTCGAGGTGGTCCAGGTCGATCTCCGCGGCCACATGGCCGCGCGCCGCCAGCGTCCCCTCCTCGGTGAAAAGCAGCACCGGCACGGTGAAGCCCACCCGCTCGGCGGGAGTGCGCACCCAGGGAATGGACGGCAGAGGCGGGACGTCGACATGGGTCAGGGCGGACAGCATCCGGAACGTCGCCAGGCCGAGCACGCTGTTGAGCGCCATCGCCGTGGCCCGGGTCACCGTCTCCGCCTCTCCGGGCTTGCGCGTGAGGTAGCCGGCGAAACCGTACGCGAGAATCCGGTCCCTGACCGGGGAGCGCATGAAGACGCGCAGACGGACGCCGGTGACGGGAAGTTCGAACCATACGTCGGGGTCGTCGATCGCGGTCCAGACGTATCGGTCCTCGACCCGGCTCAGCTTGGCCGTCAGGCTCAGCCTGTCCTTGACGCCGGTCCGGGACAGCGTCAGGACGTACAGCTCGCCGTCCAGCTCGGCGATCACCTCGTCGCCGAGCACCACCGCCAGTGAACGCGCCGACTCGCTCAGGTCGTGCAACGTCTTGCGGGGCATCCGGGTGACCAGCAGGTTTCGCGCAGCGGACTTCCCGTCTCCCCCGGACGCGACGTGCTCGATCTCCTTCTCGGCTTGCCTGGCCGTGTAGTTGCGCAGGCTGAACGCCACCACCTCGTCGTCGGTGCGCACACCGCAGGTGGCCTTCAAAGATTTCTTGGCGCTGAGCGGAAACGGCAAGTTCTGCCTGACGTACTTGGTCGCGTCCACGAACAACGGGACGTCGTCATCGAAGAGACGCAGAACATAGAATTCTTCTTTGGTGTGCGTACTTTTAGCCAACGTCCACCTTCTTCGTGTCCCCTCCACCGACCGTCGGCCAATCGCCGGTTATGTTGTAAGCCTGGCCGGGCTCGGCACCGATCCATCATCATGACCGTTCGGGGGCGCACCGATTCGGCAAGCGCCGGATCGAGCGGGTGCGGATCGCCTCGCGGTCAGGACGGTAAGCATGCGATCCCTCGGACAGACCACGGAGGCAAGGACACATGAACAAGCTGACCGACTACGTGCTCGCCGTCCGTACCGCAGGGTCGCCACCGGGGCCGGAGGGCATCAAGACCGTGGACCTCGTCCCCGGCGAGGGCGACATCACCTCCTCGACACTCGACGCGCTGCGGACCAGCGGACTGATCCCCGAGGACTTCCGGTCACGGGTGATCTACCTTGCGCCCGAAGGCCCCGGCTGTCTGGTGCCGTACACCGCGCTGTGCGGATTCGCCGGGCGGCGTGTCGACGCGTACGCCGGCGGCACCGTCCTGGAGTTCTCCCGGCTCGACCAGGAGGACCTCCCGGATGCCGGCAGACCTCCGGGGCATCTGATGTGGGCGCAGGTCGGCGGCCCCGCGGCCGAGGGCATCCCGACCGTGCACCTCGACCCGGACGGGGGGGCCACCCCGGAGGCGGTGAGCGTGATCCGCTACGCGGCGCGGCTTCGGATGGTACCGCCGGAGTCGGCCCATGGCGCGCTGGTCATGCTCATGATCGTGGCCGCGATCCGCCGCCGGACCGAGGACCGGTTCCCGTACCTGTCCACCGGGACCGAGCCCGCTCCGGTGACCAAGGCCGACCCGAACCAGGGCATCGACCTGGAAAACATCCGGCGGGGCGCGGCACGGCACCGGCAGCTGCTGCGGGCCGGCCGCCGTGGCGCCGAGGTGGTGCCGCCCGTCCCGGTCTCGGACCGCAACAAGCGCCTCACACGAGCCAACAACGCGGACATCCGTGTCGTGCTGAGGCGGCTGGGCTCATCGCCCGAAGCCGACGATGCCGGCCACTGGCACTGCCCGCGTGCGCGCCGGCATCGCCACGGCGACAGGAATCCGTCGATGACGGTGTACAAGGACAATCGCGCCAGATGCCAGCACTGCGACGCCGAGAAGATAGGCCCGCTCCGGCTGATCGTGGATGTGCTGGGACTGACGCCGGACGAGGCGGCCACCTTCATCCTGGAGTCCGACCGTGCGATCGGAGCGCACGCCGGCTGAGCGGTAGGGTTCGAACGAGGCTGCCGCCAGGGTGGAGAAAGCGCCATTGCATGAATCGCGACCAGCACAGGACCGGCCGGACGAGCCGGGCAGGAGGCTGGGTTTCATGGTGCTCACCGTCGACGGCCAGGATGCCGGCGTCCTGCATCGCAGCGTGCTGGACCTGGTCGCGGAGATCGCCGGTCGGCTGGGCGGCGGCCACGCCACCGCGCTTGGCACCCGGCCGGCCGCGTTCGACGCCGACCAGATGCCGCGGCTGCGGCGTGAGCTGGAGCAGGTCGCCGCGTTCGCGGACGCCACCCGGCGCCACGGGTGGTCGCTGGGGGAACTGGCCGCCGCCCCGGGAGAGCGGCCGGTCCCGCTGCTGGAGACCGAGCAGGGCACGGTGTGGGTGAATCCGGTCCGCGGGTTCGAGCTGCACGGCCCAGCCGGTGTGCGGCCGCTCACCGAACTGGCCGGAATGCCGGGTACCGTACGCCGGACGCCCGTGACCCGCCTCATGGGTCCGTTGCTGGCGGCGGCGGCACGCGCGCGTCGACTGGAGATCCGAGAGCGGGACCGACCGGCGCCACCGCGCCCGGTCAGTGAGCGGTGACCTTGCCGGGCGCCGCGAACCGGCCGGAGACGGTGTACCGCACCCCAGTGGTGAACGGCGTCCGCGGGTTGGCGATCAGGGCGCCGATTTGCCCGGCCGCCGCCATCTCCTCCGCCTCCCCACCCAGGCGGACCCCGACGACGTAGTCGGCGCACAGCGGACTCACCGCCGCGACGCACCCCCGGGGGAGCACCCCGAACGGGCCCAGGAAGATCCGGCTGCCCGGCGGGATGAGCGAAGCGAAGGCCCGCAGGACGACCCAGGCCGCCGGCCCTGTCAGCGTCACGGCGCTCAGGTCGCGCAGCGTCCGCTCGACCTCGGAGATCTGCTGGCGGGTGACGACGCCGGCGTCGACGAGCGCGGCCGTGTCCGTGGGCCCGACATTACGGCGGCTCACGATGATGGAGCCGCCGGACTCGGTCAACACGGCGCCCGCGTCGTCCGAGGAGACGATGACCGCCTCGACGGCCCGTCTTGCGGCGTCAATGGCCCCGAAACCGGGAATCTCCCGAACGCCGGACGAACCGCAGACAATCACCTCGGTACCCCGGATGTGAATCTCCTCCACATCCGGGTCGCGCCACAGCTCCCCCAGGAGATGCCATCCGTTCAGCAGGTCGTGAACCTTGGCGGCCAGGCCGCTGTCTCCCTGAGCCGGCCCGATCAGCGCTTTCAACCCGGCTGCCCGCCGCGGCCCGTCGACGACGTCGGCCGGCCGCGCCGTGAAGTGCCCGCGCAGCGAGTGGTACAGCCGCTCGGCGGCCTCCCAGGACGGGGAGGACGGAGCGGACGGAGCGGACGCGGCCGTGGGAGGGGCCGGCCACTGCGCCGGCCGGACGGACGCCGGCTCCGACGAGGCACCGTTAGCCGCGGGTACGCCTTTCGCCACGGGCGCGCCTTTCGCCACGGGCACGGCCGCCCCGACCTCCGTGGATCCCTTGGTCTTCCCTGCCTTTCTCGCTTCCCTGACCTCGTCGGCCTCCCTGGGCGCCTTGGGGGGTCTAGGCGCCTTGGCCCGGGGGGCGCGCCCCTTTCCGGCCGCCCGTTCGCCCTGCGGCGCCTGACCCGGCTGGGGGGCCGCCCCGTCCCCGTCCGCTTCGGTGACGCCGATGAACGCCCAGAAGTCCATGCCCTGATCGAAGTCCTGGTCACTCGCCATGATGGTCGGTCCTTCCCTGAGAGATTCGTCGGCGGCGCTGATCAGACCCGGTTCAGTCCGAGCACCTTCTTCCACAGATTCGCGCGGCCGTTCCCCGGCGGGTTGAGAGTCGCCGTGCCGAACGCGGTCTCACCGGTCACGGCCTGGAGGATCTCGCGGAACGTTGCGTCCAGCCCTGAGCCGACGTGCATGCCGACCAGCCGGTGGTTGTTCACCGCCTGCATCCACTCCTCGTCGTCGGGAATCACCCCGACGAGCCGCCAGCCGGACAACAGGTCCATCACGTCCTCCGGGCCGCAGTCCACGTCGCCGCGGGCCCGGTTGAGCACCAGCGACAGCTTGCGCGGATCCACGCGCCCGTCCCGGGAGTGCTGCGGCAACGTGATCGCCCGCAGCCAGGCTTGGGCGGCCTCCAACGTCACCCGGTTGGGCTCGACCGGGACGAGTATCGCGTCGGCCTCGGGCAGGATCAGCTCGGTGAAGGTCGTGTGGTACAGCTCCGCCACCGGCGTATCGACGAACACGAAGTCGAACGCGTCCCGCAGCGCCGCGATGATCCGCTGGTACAGCTTCGCGTTGATCACGGCCGGGTCGGCGGCCACGATGTCGGGCGGCCCGAGCAGCGCGTAGAGGTCTATCTCGGCGATGCGCGCCATGTGGCCGCGCAGGGCCTGCGGGTACAGGGCTCCGGGGTGCTGGAACACATCGAGAATCGTCGGGGAGTCCAGGGAGAGGTAGCGCCCGACGTCGGCTTGCTGGAAATTGGTGTCCACCAGGGCCACCGTGCCCGCCCTGTCCACCGCCTGCAGCAGGCGGGCCGCGTACACGGCCAGATTCACCGTCATGCTGGTCTTGCCGACCCCGCCCTTGGCCGCGGTGACGGCGATGACCTTGCCGCGGCGGCCGACGGATTCCGGCGTCTCGGCAGCCACCGGTTGTCGCGCCGGCCACGCGAGCGAGGCAGCGGGCCTGGGCGGCTGCTCGGCGGTCGCCGCACCCGCGACACGAAGGTCGGACCTGGACGACTCGACGGTCGCCCCACCCGCGACACGAAGGTCGGACCTGGACGACTCGACGGTCGCCCCACCCGCGACACGAAGGTCGGACCTGGACGACTCGACGGTCGCCCCACCCGCGACACGAAGGTCGGACCTCGGCGGCTCGGCGTTCGCCGCACCCGCGACACGAAGGTCGGACCTCGGCGGCTCGGCGTTCGCCGCACCCGCGCCGCGGGGGGTGGCCGCCGCGTGTACGGCGTGGGGCCCGGCCGCGGTCGTCCCGTCCGGATTGCGGGTGGCGCCGAGCATCGTCAACAGTTCCGACAGCCGCAGTCGGCCGCCGGTGACGCACACCCCGGAGCCGAACTCGTCCCCCCGTTTCTTGAAATGGTCGTGGACCAGCACGGTGAAGCCGTTGCCCGCCAGCCCGTTCGCCAGCACGCTCACGTCGGCGCCCGGAAGGTCCTCGATGAATCCAGGCGCGAACATGAACGCGGCCGGGCGGCCGACCCGGCCGCTTTTGGAGAGGGCGCGAAGTTCGGCCGCCGAGGCGACGTCGAACACGGCGGTGAACCTCCCGGTCTCCCGCAACTTTCCCGCGACGCTCGGATCCCCCGCCACGACGAGGTTCGGCGTAGTTGCCATCTCTGGTCCCCAGGTTGTCCGCCAACCGGTGCAGGCGGTTGGTCTCTGCTGCGATCGTGCGGACAAGGGCGGCTGCGGCCACCACCGATTTCCGGACGATCCCCCCGAGACCTTACGCAAACCGGGAGACGACATACATGGCGCACCTCAGGGCGACGCTCCGGCGGCTGGCAGGAGTCGGCCGAGCAGGCCGGTCGGAGGCCGATACCGCCACCATGTGGACGACGCCGTACGCATGGCGCACCGCCGACGGCATCTACGTCGGCCACAACGGCGAGGTGTGGATGTACCGCGCCCTGCCGCTGTCGCCGATGAAATGGGAGGATCCGGAGCAGCAGCTGACGCTCGCCCTGCCGCTCGCACGGCTTTTGGGCGAGCTCGGGGGAACATCCCGGCAGCCCATCGGCGGCCTGGCCACGCTGTCCAGCAACCGGCACATCCACGTCATCTCGATCACCTGGGACGACCTGGTCGTCCCACCGCAGGAGAACGCCCCTGCCCTGCGGTCCTACCAGGCCGGGGCCTTCGGGTTCCTGGCCCCCCGGCGGACCCTGCTCGTCGGGGTGCTGCTCCGGTCGTCACTGATGGACAAGGCGTCCAGAACGGATCGGAACGCGAGCGGCGTGGCGAAGTTCAAGGCGCTCACGGAACTGGTCAAGGAGTCCATCGCCGAGGACGTGCCGAACCTGGAGCTCTACCGCAAGGACATCGAGCTCCTCCAGGTCATCTTCGAGCGGGGGAACGCGCGGCCGCCCACCCGCCAGGAACTGGACCACCTGGAGTCCTGGTACAACCTCGGGCGCGGCCCGGACGCGGTCCTTGAGGAGTTGCCCACCCGGCTTCGCGTGCACGGTCTCGGAGAGCTGGAGATGGCCGCCGTGATGCGCTTCGACCAGCCGATCCTGGAATCCCCGCACTCGCAGTGGGCGATGGAGGCGGTCAGCCTGCCTGGCGACGCGCCGCACGTCATCTCCATCCGCGCCGAACTGGAGCCGGCGAACCTGACGCGGGCCCGAGCCCGCAGGGCGCAGCGCCGGATCATGGCGAACATGCAGGAGGAGCAGAAGACGCAGGACCTGGAAAAGGTCGAGCTGTCCAAGACCTTCCGGCAGGCCAAGGAGGTCGAGGACTACCTCGCAGGCTCCAACCAGCCGATGCTCGCCAACTGCAGCATCATCATGGCACGCGAGGTCAGTGGCGCCGCCCAGACCTACACCGACTACCTCAGCCAGGTCTACGGCATCCAGATGAAGCCGCTGGAGCACCGGCAGATCCAGGCCCTGGAGGAGACCCTGCCGTGCTCCTCGGTACGGGTGAACCCGTTCCTCCAGGACGTCAACGTGCCGATGATCTCGCACGCCGGCCTCCAGTCGTTCTCCCACCTGGGCGACGGCACCGGGGTCTTCGGCGGCCTGATCGACCCGGACGGCACCCCGTTCTTCGTCGACCCCCTCGGCGCACCGCGCCGCAACCTGCCGCCGGTCTTCGGGATCTTCGGGGACCCCGGCAGCGGAAAGACGTTCTTCGCCCAGTCGGTCGCCATCCAGTCCGCGCTGAACGGCCTGCCGGTGATCTTCGTCAATCCCAAGGGCGGGGACTCGCTCTACGGGATGGTCGACTACGCCCGCAAGCTCGGGCTGCCCAGCGGCCGGGTCTCCATGGCCGCCCTGGAGGAGGCCCCGGGCGCCTTCGACCCGTTCCGGTACGCGCCGCCGGTGATCGCTGCGGAGATCGCCAACGTGCACATCCTGGCTGCGCTGGACGACCACCGGGACGGACTGACACTGACCGAGCGGCTGGCTCTCGGGTCGGGTCTCAAACGCGGCGCGCTCAACGGAGCGCGCTGCGTGTGGGACGCCCTGCGGTACGTGCCCGGCGAGCAGGCCGAGCGGCTGCGCGGCCTGGTCGAGCAGCAGATGGAGGCGTCCAGCATGTTCGCCCTCGGCATCGCCCTCACGCCGCTGCCGCGCCTCGACATGACACAGCTCCTGACGCTCGTCGACTTCGATCGCGATCTGGGCCTCCCGGAGGGCAAGTCCCCCAGCGAGTACTCGGTATCGGAACGGATCGGACTCGCCGCCGTGCGCCTGGTCATCCGGGCGTCGTTGGAGATCCTCATCTCCAACCGGTCCGGGGTCCTGGTCGTGGACGAGGCGTGGACGTTCCTGTCGCAGGCGGAGGGCCTGGCCTCGCTGCAGCGCATCTCCCGGGAGGGCCGTTCGCTCAACATCCTCCCGGTCTTCCTCACCCAGCGGATCGCGGACGTCGTGACCAAGGACCTGGAGTCCTACCTCAGCCGCGTACTGGTGCTGAAGCTGAACGAGCGGAAGGAGGCGGAGGCGGCGCTGAACCTGTGCGGGCTCCAGCCGACTCCCGAGCGCATCGCCGATCTCCGCGATTTCGGGCCGCTGCCCCCCGAGAACGGCAAGCCCGGCCGCTGGGCGCGCGGCATCTTCCGCGATCTGGCGGGGCGGCACGCCCAGGTCGTCCTCGGGCCGACGCCCCCGGAGGCCGCCGCGGCCTACAGCACGCACCCCGAGGACCGCCGGAAGCGCGAGGAGCGGCGGGCGGCCGCCGAGCGGGCCGGGCACGACGCCGCCGTACCCTCCAAGGCGAACGTCGAGGGAGACGCGTGGCTCACCACCTGAGCCGACGACGGAGTGGGCCGGGTCCGGCGGAGCGCTCCCGCCCGGTGAGGGCATCCGGCGATGCGGCGACGCGGCCCCGGCGAGGTCTCCAGCTCCTCGTGTGGGCGCTGGTCCTCACGGTGTTCTCCGGCCTGGCCCTGCTCTCGGGACAGCACTCCGGTTCCGATGACGCCGACACGGCGCCGGTGATCATCGCGATGGCCGCGTCCACCACGGCGGGCGCGCGGCAGGCCGGTTCACCGGCTGCCGCCACGCTCGGTTCCCCGGCCCATGCGCCCACCGCCCCACCCAACGCCGAGCCAACCGAGCCAACCGACACCGAGCCAACCGACACCGAGCCGAGCGACGCCGAGCCGAGCGACTGCAAAACGTACGGCGAGGTACGGGACTACCTGCCGCTGAACCGATGGACCTCTTTCGAGCTCTTCGTCGTCGACAACGCCAGATTCATCCAGACCCGGGCGTTCATGTCGATGCTCGCCAGCTTCCTGTTCATGGCGGCGGCGCTGGCATGGCGCATCATCGGCATGGCCATGGGGTTCAGCTACAGCTTCGACATGGTGTGCCTGGCCGCCCCTTCGATCAACTCGGCCGCCCGGACCTTCGCCCTCTACGCGTCCTGGTTCCTGATCCCGGCATGGCTGTTCGTGCTGGCCGCCGCGGCGCGGCGCTGGAACGGCGGCAAGCGGAAGGGCGGGCCGGCGGCGGCCATGCGGATGCTGACCGCGTTTCTGGCGGCCACCGGACTGATCTTCTTCATCGCGGACCAGTCCGACGAACCCAGCAATCCGACCGGCGCCTACACCGTTCCCTGGATGGCCAGGACGGTGCAGGACTGGTTCGGCCGGGCATCGGAGTCCCTGCTGGACCTGTCCAACCTCGCCGACCTCAGCCGCCGGCGGGAGGAGAGCAACGTCTTCTACGACCATGATGCGGCGGTGGCCGGGAAGGCCACGTGTGCCGCACTGGAGAAGGCGCTCTACGACAAGTACCGGGCCGACAACGCATCGACGGGGTTCGACGAGGGCGTCGCGGCCATGGACCAGGTGAGCAGGATGTGGGAGACCACGCTCGTCCGGTCCTGGATGCTCGCGCAGTTCGGGGACGGCAGCGCGAAGAACCCGTCGCCCGCCCACGCGGCATGCCGGCTGCTCGAAGCGCGCGCCGATGTCGACGTCACGCAGAAACTCGCGGCCTACGACCTGTCGATCGGGCAGGCGCCGGGTACCACCACGCCGGAGATGCGGCGCGGGGTCGCCATCACCGCCCGGACCGGCGAACAGACCCTGATCGTGGCGTGGGGCGCCTGCCGGAGCGACAGCGGGCTGGGCGGCGGGCAGCCCCTGCCGCAGTGGGACGGCACCGGCATGAGTGGGATGTCCGAGGCTTGCGAGTTCCTCTACAGCAGTGACGGGCTCGGGATGACCTTCGGGGAGTTCGTCGACGTTCTGCTGGACACCGCGCTCCCCGGACAAACGAGCGGCGAGGGTCTGGGGGCTTTCTACTTCAACGGCGACGACGAACTGAACGACAAGCTCGGGGAGTGCGTGATGACCTCGGAGGAATGCCGCGCCAACTGGGCGTTCGTCGCGTCCTGGCTCGGCGGCAACGAGGCCGAGCGGATCAGCCAGGGGCTCATGTCGCTGATCATCGCCGCCATCTTCCTGTTCGTGCTGGGTCCCCTGTCGATCGGCCTCACGCTGGTCAGCGTGGCACTGGCGGGGCTGGCCATGATTCTTCCCATCTCCTTGATCATGTTCGCCGCCCGGCTCGAACAGGGCAAGCGGCTGCTGAAGTTCACCGGTGCCGCCGCCGCCGGGAAGTTCGTCCTCACCCTCGCACTGACCGCCATGTTGATGCTCATCGTGGTGACGACCGGGGCCATCCGGGCTGCGATCGGCACCGACACCCCGAGCTTCTTCGAACAGATCGCCGAGGCCGCGGCCCCCCTCGCCGCGCTCTGGCTGTTCAAGAAGGTCACCAAGACCATGGGGCTCGGGAACATCACGAGCATCAACGGCGCGGTGGGCTTCGCGGGCGCCGCGGCGCTGAAGGCGGCCGGCGACGGGCCGGCCTCCCGTAACGTGGCCGACCGGGCGAGCACGGCGCCGGCGGAGGGGCTCGCCGCGTTCAAGCGGGGCTTCGGCACGCTGAACGAGCGGTTCCTGAAACACTCGGGGACCGCCGACGGGACCACCGACGGTCAGGCGGACACCGCCAAGGACAAGCCGGACTCGGCGGACACCGCCAAGGACAAGCCGGGCTCAGCGGACACCGCCAAGGGCGGGACACAGGGGTTCACGACGCAGCCGACCTCGTCCCGGGCACCGGATGACGGACCGATCTCGGCGGAGCAGCGCGCAGCCGCCTATCTGAAGGTGCTCGAAAGGATGGACGGACCGTCCCCGCGGGGCGGCACGAACGGCCCCGACCCGGACGAGGGCGGCACGCCGCCCGGCCCGGCATGGGTGGGGCACGCCTCCCTCAGCGAGATCAGGGACATGAAGAACGCTCCGGCCCGGCTTCCCGACGGACGGCCGACGACCGCCGGAATGATCGGGGAGGAGCTCGACCACGCGTTCGGCGCAATGGAGGACGTCGCCGAGCGGATGCGCCGCCTCTTCGAGCAATGGGACCGGCTGCCGCCGGAGGAGGTGCGGACCCGCCGCGATCGGCTCGTCGCCGAGCACGGCGCCAATGTCGAGCGGATCGACGGCCTGACCACGAGCCTGCGGGACTCCCTGCTGGCCTCGATGTCGGCGCGCAGCCTGGTCGACATGCGCACCGACGAGCTCAGCCGCCCCGGCGGCGCGCGGAACACGGGGGAACGCCTCAAAAACCTGCACGACCAACGGACACGGATGAACGAGCTGTTCGACCGTGGGATCGGGGCTCTGTCCGTCGTACCGGGCGACGCCGGCGCAGCCGAGAAGCTCGGTACCAGTGTGCAGGAGTTCAGGTCGGCGGTGGCCACGCTGATCAGGAACGAGTACTTCGCCAACCAGGATTCGGTCCGCTTGCACGACGAGGCGCAGCGGATCGCGGACGAGGTTCGGCGGACGCGCGAGTCCGATCCCAGGCAGTCGGCGACGCCGAACTCGCGCGCGATGCTGAAACGGATGTACCGGCAGGAGTGACCGCGAGGCGCATCCGCCCGGGAGGCCCCGTTCAGACCTTGGAAGGGTCGACCCAGCCCACCCAGGTGGCCGACGAGTAGGCCCGAGTGACGTGGGCGACGTCGCCGGGCCTGTTGGTGTGCACCTTGTAGCCGCCGGCGAGTTGCATCGCCACGTGCCCGGGGTGCGGCTCCACCAGGTCACCGGGTTTGGCCCGCCCGAGGGAGATCTGTCGCATCCAGCTCAGCCGGCGCAGGGTGTGCGTGGTCGGCGCGTTGCCCGTGTAGAGACCGGGGATCGCGTCCCGATAGGCACGGGACACGAAGCTGGAGCAGTCGGCGTAGCCGGGGTCGTTCCGATGGGCCTGGCTGTACTTCATGCCGAGATGCGACAGGGCCCAGATGATGGCCTTGGCGGCCTCCGGGGTGCGGGCCTTGGCCACCGCGTCGGCGCACAGCTTCGCGATGCCGATCTTCGCGGCACCCTGCCGGAGCGTGTTGGGCGGCGCCTTGGTGGGGCAGCCATCCGGCCCGACCTCCTTCTGCTTGGGTGCCGGTGGCCCGGATCCCTTCGGGTCATCCTTGGGCCCGGATTCCTGGTCATCGTTGGGCCCGGATTCCTGGTCATCGTTCGGCCCGGAGCCGTCCGGGTCATCGTTGAGCAGGGTGCCGATCCGTTCGCCGGCGCTGTCGAACGGATCGATCACCCCGCCGAAGAACCAGGCGAAGTCCACAGCCCGCTGCGCGGCCGGCAGGTTCACCCCCTCGCCGGTGCCGGCCCGTGACCAGGCCTCGGTGGCGTCGGGAGCGATCGGGGCGCCGACGTCCTCCAGCGGACGTACCGCCAGCCTGGGGATGACCAGGGTGTCCTTGCCGGGAACCGGCTCGGTGGGCCGGATCGCGTCCTCTTTGCCCTGGTAGTAGTTACCCAGCCCGACGAGGTTCGGGCCTCCCGCAGGGTCGGCGCCGGCCAGCTCGGTGGCGTGTTCGGCCAGCGCGGCGTTGAAGCCCCGCGCCCATGAGCCGACCGCGCAGGCCGGGTCGGACTCCGGGGCGGTGATGCCGTGCGCACCGCGCAGGGCGGTCAGTTTCGGATCCCAGGTCCGCCGCAGTTCGGACGCGGTGGGCACCTCCCGCAGCGCCGCGAACTCCGCGGCGTGCGGCGCGATGGCCCGAAGATACGCGATCATCACCGCGGTGCAGGCCTCGCTTTCGGTGTAGTTCCGGCTGGGGCCGACCTTCGAGAACAGCCCGAGGTCGTCGCCCATGGCGATGCTCAAGCGCTGCCACCCGCCCGCCATCGGCTGGAAGGGCCCGAGCCCGGCCGCCCGGCTCCGCGGCGGCACCGCCTCATCACCGAGCACCAGCCGGGCCGCCCCGGCGATGTTCGCGTCGACGTCGCAGCGGTCGGTCACCCGGGCGGCGGCGGCCTCCTGCTTGGTCATGGGGAAGACGCCCTGCCGCCCGTCCGCGCCGTCGTCGCACCGGCGGGTCTCCCAGCCCCCTGCCGCGTAGCTGACCGCCAGCGCCTCGTCGACGAGGAGCTTGATGGCGGCGGACCGGTCGGGCTCGACCTCGAACTCGACGGAGCCGTCCGCGTACCTGCCTCCGGTCACCAGATGCAGCTCCGCCGACCGGGCGCCCGCGCAGCTCCAGATGGAGATCACCTTGAAGCTGATCGACCACGGCTTGTCCGGATCATCCGGCCGTGGCACGGAACACTCCGCATCGTCGTCGGCGGCGCCTCCAGGCTCGGTGAACAGCCCGGAGGCCGCGATGACCTTGGCCCAGTACTCGCGGGCCCGCTCCTGCCTGCCCTCGGACTCGGCGGGCATCTTGTAGGGGTTGGACGGGTCGTCCGCCATCTTCCGCGCCGTCGCCGAAAGCTTGCGTGCCACGTAGACGGAGGCTTCGCACGGGTTCTGTGGGTCAAGGCCCGCGCGGCGCATCTCGGCCGCGGCCGCGGGGCCGAGCAGGTAGGGCCCGGAGCCCTCCGTGCCCTTGCCGCCGATGGGCGGGGACGGGGCGTCCACCACGCAGCCGCCCGCGTCCGCCCGAGACGGCGTGCCGCTGGGCGAGCCGGTGGCAGCGGCGCGGCGCACGGTGGGCGTCATGGTCGCCGTCGTCGGCGCAACGGCCGGTGACGTGGTCGTGGACGTCGGCGTGGACGTCGGCGTGGACGTCGGCGTGGACGTCGGCGTGGACGTCGGCGTGGATGTCGGCGTAGGCGTCGGCGTCGATGTGGATGTGGATGTCGGCGTAGGCGTCGGAGTGGATGGTGCCGTGCTCTCGGGCGCCGGACGGCCCTCCGTCCCACCGCCGGTCAGGATCTCCTTCACCGAGCGCCCGGGGTCGCGGTCGATGGCGTCGTACGGGCTGTACCGGCCGAAGGTGGTCTGCGCCGCGGCCAGCCCGGCCAGGATCGTCCAGGGCACCGCGGCGTGCACCGGCGCACCGGCCTCGGCACGTTCCGCGGCGTGCTTCAGCATCTGCTGCCAGCCGGGCGGGAAGTACTCGGCGACGGCCTCGTCGGACTCGGCGGGCGGCTGGGACGGCGTGGCGTCGAAGGACGCCTGCGTTCCCAGCACCAGCGTGGCGATCAGCATGACGCACAGCAGCGGCAGCAGTAGCGGCAGGGTGACGGCCAGCACCATGGCATACCGGCCGCTACCCGAGGCCGCGCCGGAGCCGCCGGTCTCGTCGTCCGCACTCCCACCGGAGCCGCCCTTGCCGCCACCCGACTTGAAGAAGCCGTCCTTCACGGATTTGGGCAGCAGCCGGCCCGCCACCGAGCGATCCAGCAGAGCCCGGCCCGCCTTGGTGTTGAGCAGGCGTTTGGCCGCGTCGTAGACGGGCGGCGGGACACCGGCCGATGCCGCTCCCTGGCGGGCGCCTTCGTCCAGGGCCTGCCCGGCCAGATGCCCGGCCTTGTCCTTGAGCGTGTCACCCTCCGGTGGGACGAACCCGGGTCTGCCGGCCGACCCAGCAGCGCTCGCCGAACCACCGGCGCCCGCCGGCCCGGCGGCGCCCGGCAGGCCCGCCGACGCGCCGGGAGCATCGCCGCCGGTCCCGGCGGCTCCCCGCCCGGCAACGGGACCGGCCGAAGGGCCGGCCGAGGGATTGCCGATCCCTTCCCGTGCCGGGGCGCCGAGCGGGTTGGCGGGGACGTCCGGGCGGCCGCTCCCGGTGCCCTGAGGCGGGCCGGGCGCCGCCTCGGCCGGTGGGGTCCTGTCCGCCGTACCGGAGTCCTGGTCGGCGATGAACGCCGAGGCGCGTCGGCGGGTCAGCCGTGACGCCGCAGCTCGCGGATCGGACCCGGCAGCGCCGTCCGCTTCGTTCATCCGCCACCTCGCGAAGGTCTCAAGGTCGGAACCGGCCAGTCGGACGCGGACCGGGGATGTCGTTGCGTCGTGACGGGACGCCCGGCGGGGGTCTCAGGGCCGCCCGGTCTCCTGCGGCGTTCGCGAGACCACAAAGCCGGACCGGTCGCGTTCGACGTCGATCGCGACGCGATAGGGCGGCTCCGCCGGGCCGTGTGTGATCGTCGCGCTGAACCTGTGCAGGCCGGGGCCGGTCACCGCGGGGTCCTCGACGGTGACGGTCCCGATGACGGAGCCCTCCGGCGTCTTGACCACCCCGCCGGCGTCGCCGCGCACCGGTACCCCGGTCCAGTCACCGGTCGCCGCAGCGCGGGCGGCGGCCAGCGCCAGGTTCCAGGCGCCCACGGGGATGGTCGCCATACCGCCCCCGGTCCGGGGCACTCGCACCGGTGCGGTCGCCCCGAAGTCCCCGTGCGAGGGAACCCGTGGGGCCTGCGAAGGGCCGGGAGGAGCGTCCGCCCCCGCTGCCTCGGGGGACGCCGCTTCCCGCGTCGGAGCCACCCGGTGAGGGTTCACGGGCTGGATCGTGTAGCGAACGGCCCCGGTACTGGCGGTGGCGCCACCCGATCCACCACGGGCGGCCAGCCCGCTCACCACGAGAGCGACCACGACGCCGACGAGGCCCGCCCAGATGGCCAGCGTCCACCACTCGGGCAGTTCCACCGCCTCCCACGGGCGCCGGCGGCGTTTGAAACCGGCTCGCACGTGGTCCGTCATCTTCGGCATGTATCGGACCGTCTGTGGTGACGCCGAAAAGGCAACTCCGGCTGTGGCCAGGGTCCGGTGAGCGCGGACGGTCCCGGCATGAGCGCCGAAGACGAAGTGCGCGGCCCGACGATGCTGGCCGCGACCAACATGCTCAAGCCGCCGCCACCCGTGATCGGCGGCATCACCAAGGAAGTCACGCTGCCGCGAACCGTCAGGCTGACCACCCTCGTCGTTGTCACGGCCGGCGCGACGCTGGGATTCCTCGGGACCGTCTTCATCTTCGGGCCGGGACTCCGGGCGTTGATCTACGGCCCGATGCTGGGCGGCGCGGCCGGGTGGGCGGCGGCCAACTTCTCGCCGCTGCCCGGCGAGTCGCTGACCCGATGGCTGGGTCTGCGGCTCAGCACCGCCAGGACGCGCGGTCCGGTGGTCGACGGGCGCCCGGTCCGCCTGTACGTGGGGATCGCGCCCCTGCTCAGGACCGCCGCGGGGACGGTCCGGATGCTGCCCGGTGGGGTCCCTGTCGACGCCGTCGACTGGGACTCACGGGGATACCCTCTGCGCTCGGTACCGCGCGCCGGACGGCGGCGTGGCCGCTACCGGCTGAGACGACGACCGAAGGCATCCGGCTCCGGCCGCGGGAGGCGCCGCGGCACCCGGGGCCGGCGTGGCTGAGCGCCCTCGCTTGCCGATGGGCGTGACGACCGGACGGTCCCGCCGACGAGCGGAGTACAAACCAGGAGCCGGAGCATGCCGGAACCATCGCCCACCCGTTTCACCATGGTCCCCGCCAGGCGTTCGAACGAGCCGACGGCCCGCAGGCGCGCCAGGCGGATCCTTTATGTGCTGTACCTGGCGGCCGCCCTCAGCGTGGCCGCGACGGCCATCTCCGTGGCGAACGGACGTTCCGGCCGCGAGGCGCCTCCGGCGGAGCCCGAGGGCCGGAGCCTGGCGCACGCGGCGGCGATGAGCTACCTGTCGGGGGGTACGCTGAACGTCCCGCACGCCGCCTCGTTCGACCCCGAGCAGGCCGCGCCTCCGGCGACCGGCCGCGCCGAGGACGAGGGTGGCCCTCCGCTCCCCTACCGGTCACTGAGCTGGGTGGGCTTCACACCTCAGCACTTCGGATCGAAAGAGCTCGGCTTCACCGACTTCGAGATCCATCATTTCCTGGTCATGCTGCCGGCGCCGGGGGAGCCGGACCAGGATGGGAACGAGGCCGGCACCGAGCCGGCCCCCACCGCTTCCCCCCGGGAGCGGCCGGGCACCAGGGCCCCGCGGGGGGCCACTCCGAGCGCCTCGCCCAGCAGATCGGCTGACGGCTCGCCCACCACCTCCCCCAGCGCCACGCCCAGTGCCACGCCCAGCGGCTCCCCCAGCGGCTCCCCGAGCGCCACGCCCAGCGGCTCCCCGAGCGCCTCACCGACTCCGGGCGCGGGCCCGCAGGTCCTGCGACTCGACGTTCCCGTGCTGCTCAGCGCTCAGGGCCCGCGGCTGGCCGCCGCACCCGCCTTCTCGGCCCGCGGCGACCAGCCGGGCCAGGCGGTCGGCCAGGGCGATTACACCGGCTATCGCGACCTGGTCACCCCGGTTGGCGACCGGGTGAAGGAGCAGGTCGGGCGGTGGGCGCACGCCTATGTGACCGGCGACTCGGCGGCGCTGCTGGCGCTCACCGGTGATCAGAACGCCGACCATCGCTACGTGGGGCTGTCCGGTTTCACCCTGCCCGACTCGGCCCGGTCCGTTCAGGTGCTGTCGGCGATCCGGGCGTCCGGTGGACGGCTCATCGTCCGGGTGCGCGTCCTGCTGGCCAGGGCGCCGCAGGCCGGAACGGCGCCCGAAGAGCCGCCGGAGGGCGCCACGGCCGCAAGGTTCACCGTGCACGCCGATTTCGACCTGCTCGTCGGGGCTCCGGAGGGAGTGCGGCCGCCCGTCCTTGCCTGGGGACCGGCCGGTTCCGCCGCCGGGCTGGAGCCGTTCTCCAACGCTTACACCACCCGATAACCCGAACACGGAGAAGCCGAGATGAGAATCACCATGCTGTTGGTAGCGGTACCTCCTGAGGGCGCCGAAGACGGTGCCACCAATTTCCTTGAATCCACGCTTGGCAAGGGCATCGCGGCCGGGTGCGGCGCGGTCGCCGTCATCGTCGGCCTCATCTGCATTCTTACGCTGGTCAGGCACGTTTCCGCCGGGAGGGCCGGGGAGGGATTCAAGAAGCTGTTGTTCGGCCTGACCGTCTGCGGTTTGCTGTTCAACCTGGACTTCACCGTGGAGGGCTCGAAATTCATGGGCGCCGTGGCCGGCGCGGTCTTCGAGAGCGTCACCTCGGCCACCGGCCTCGGCGGAGACGACAACGACGAAGACGGCACCGGCGGAGACGGCACCGACTGAGGACCGCAGATGGTGGACTTCGGCGAGCCGATCCGCGGACGCGAGGAACCGGGCGTCGGCTATGTCGGCGCGGCCTTGATCACGCTGGCGCTGGCGCTGGCGCTACTGCTGACGCTGCTGGCCGCCTGCGCGATCGTGCTCTTCCTGCTGCTGCGCCGCGTCCTCCGCCGCCGGGACTGGGTCATCCTGCTGGTGGCCGGGCTGGTCGGGTTCTGCTGGCGGCTGCACGAGAACACGCTGGCTTACGGCCACTGGCTGATGAGCTTCGCCGGCGTCGGCGTCGGGCACCCCGCCCGGGTGCCGGCCACCGCGGTGCTCTGCGTGGCGGTCGCGCTGGCGGGATGCGCCGGCCTGGTCCCCCGCTCCGCCCAAGCCCCCACGTTCGGGGCGGTGATGCGGTGCAAGAAGGCGGTTCAGGACGTGCTGGACGGCACGTGGCTACGCCGCCTGGAGATGACCGAGGACCCGATCACCCCTCGCAGGGGCCGGCGCGAAAGGCTCCGGCGGCAGGTGTCCCGCCGGATCACCCTGGCGGACATCCCCGCCGTGCGCGGCCCGCACGCGACGCAGAAGGCGCGCGCCACCGCCCTGGCGGACAAGTCCATCCCGCTCGGGCTCGGCGGCAGGAAGCGGCCCGTGTGGCTGAGCACCGGCGAGCTGGGCATGCACGGCTGCGTGGTCGGCTCCACCGGGAGCGGCAAGACCGTCACCCTGATCTGGCTCATCGGCGCGGCGGCCGACCTCGGATACGACGTCACCGTCATCGACATGAAGGAGGACACCGAGCCCGGGGGGCTGCGGGATTTCCTGCGCGGCTACTCCCTGATGCACCAGGTGCCGCTCCAGGAGATCGCGCTGGGGGACCGTCAGTCGTCCTACTGGTTCAACGCCCTCGCCGACATGTCGGCCGACGAGGCGTTCGACACGATCATCTCGCTGGTGGAGTTCGACGACGCCTACTGGAAGGCGTTGAACCGCAAGATCCTCCAGCAGGTCGTGCAACTGTGCTACGAAGCCGCCGAGGTCGCCCCGGACCGGTTCCCCCCGCCCACCTTGCTGGAGCTGGGCAAGATCATGGAGGCCGGCCCCAGGATGCGGAACGCCGTCCGGGACCGGGTCCAGGCGATCGACACGGTCCGGCGCGCCGGCCACTGCCAGGGCCGGTACACCAATGTGCTGGAGCCGAGCGCCGACGAGGCCAAGTCGGCGGCCGGCTTCGGCACCAAGCTGACCGGGCTCTACGACTCCGGCGCGGGCCGCGCCCTGCTGATCCCCGGGGACGGACGGCGGATGCTCGACGTCCGCGGACACGGGCTGACCTACATCGGGCTCAACTCGCTGGGTCAGCCCGACATGGCCCGCATCCTGTCCTCCTCGGCGCTGCAGCGCCTGTCGGTCTACGCCGCGCAGCGCATCCAGGGCCGCCTGCCCAAGGAGCGGCCCCGGCTGATCGTCATCGACGAGGCCAACTTCATCAACCGGGACATCGCCATGAACATGCTGGCGCGGGTCCGGTCCGCACAGTTCAGCATGGTCCTGTGCACCCAGGGGCCCACCGACTGGATCGACAAGGACGGCGACGACTGGTCCCGCCTGACGCAGAACATCAACTGGCTGTTCGCCATGGCGCAGTCATCCCCGGAGTCGGCGGAGAAGTGCGCCGAGTTCCTCGGAATGCGCGACACCAACAAGCTCACCGAACGGGTCGACGGGTCCCCCGGTGCCAGCGAGATCCGGGCCCAGGACGACGAGAACTTCCTGGTGACCCCGAAGGAGCTGCGGGACCTGACCATCGGCGAGGGCTATCTGCGGGTCAACAAGCCGCGGAGCAGGGTCGCGTTCGCGACCGTGCCGCTGCGTGATCAGGAGCTGCGGTTCTACGAACGGTCACCGCTGTGAGCGGCCCGCCCGAGCCCCGCGGCAGGCTGCGGACGGCATCGGCCGAGGTCGCGATCGTCGCCGCGCTGGGCCTCGGCCTGGCGGCGGGCTCCGCGGCCCTCATGATCCTCCAGTACGGGGCACGGGTGCGCTTCGGGACCGCCGACCTGATCGGCGGCGCCGCCGCCGGAGTCTGCGCCGCCGCGATCATCCGGGTGGTCGTGCGGCTGCATCGCCACTGGAAGCGGTCGATCGGCCGGATCACCGCCGCGGCGGCGCTGTGCGGGCTCGCCGCCGTCATCGGGGCGCTGGCGGTGTTGATCCCGCCGCACTGCCCCGGCGACATCGTCGTCACCGGCCGATGCGGGGTGCGCGAGTCGGCCGCCTGGGGTCAGGTGGCGGGCCTGGCCATGGTGCTGAACTTCTTGGTGGCCGGCCTGGCGCTGGCACTGGCACGCGGCGTCCGCGGTGTGCTGCGGGACGGCTCCGCCCAACTACTGGCCTGGGCCGCGAAACTCCCCGCTCACCGCCGGCTCAACGCACCGAGAAGATCACCAGCAGCACGGCCAGGAAGGTCACGACCGCGGTGACGGCTATCGGGCCCAGGTCGGGGCGGGAGGTTCGAGTGGGGAGCCCGGGCGCCGACACCGCGGGCTGAGGCGACGCGGGGGGCGAGGGGGGCGCAGGGGGCACGGACGGCGCGGGGGACGCCACCGGCTGAGGGGGCGCGGACGGTGCGGGGGCGGGAGGGCCGCCGTGGGCGGCCAAGCTGGAGGACGGGGCTGCGGGCGGGGTGACCCGCATGCCGTTCCACGTCGTCCCGGCCAAGTCCCAGCCCTCGTTGTGCCGTTCGGGTGCCGGGCGTCGCGGACGGGGGTCGGGCGGGCTCGCGTCACCCTCGTCGAGGTCGTCGACGATGATCCACGAGTTCGGCTCCCCGTAACCCGCCGCGGACCCGGTGCCGGATGCCGGCCTGTGCGCGTCGTCCATCGGGCTCGTCCTCGGCTCGTCCCGCTGCGTGTCACACCGCGTCTTCGAGGCGCTGGTGCAGCTTGGCCAGAGCTCTGCGGTGAATCTGCCGTACGCCCTCCCGGGACAGCCCGAGCTGCTCCCCGATGACACGGAACGGCTGCTCCGGTTCGCCGTCCAAGCCGAACCGTCGCGTCAGGACATACCGTTCGCGGGAATCGAGGGCCGGCAACCCCTCGTATCGGATGATCCCGAGCTGGAACCGCAAGAGGACCTGTTCCTCGATGGACGGGACGGCATCGGCCATCCGCTCCTCCCGGGAGTCGTCCTCTTCGTCCGGCGCGGCGCCGCCCGCGTGCAGGCTGTCGAGCCGCGGCGGCGCCAGCACCCGCCGGACCTGGGCGACCGACACCCCGGCGCGCTCGGCGATCGCGGCGAAGTCCAGGACGGCGTCCGCGCCGGCCTCCTCCAGCAGGGCGCGCTCGGCCGCGAGAATGATCGGGCGCTTCTCGAAGTCGCCCGGGTTGAGGTTCGGGTGGTCGGCGTCGCGCACCGCGCGCAGGATCTCCCGCTGGATCGGCTTGAACGCCCAGCTCGCGAACGAGCCGCGGGCGGGGTCGTAGGTCGAGATGGCCCACAGCAACCCGACCTTGCCGGCGCTCTCGAAGTCCTCACAGTGTTCATAGGACTTGGAGGTGAACAGTGCGACGTAGCGCCGCACCAGGCCGTAGTTCTCCTGCACGAGCTTCGCGGTCACCTCGTCGAGCTCGCGCTCGGCCCGGCGCAGCACCAGTTCCGGCAGCGCGCCGAACTCGCCGGTGGCGACGCGCTCGCGAAGCCGATCGATCCGCTCCAGGAGTTCCCGGCGCCGGGCGAACAACCGGGCGTTGCGGTCGTGGAACCCCGTGACGTCAGGCTGCCGGTCGGCCGGCCGGAAGATACGGTCCATCGTGCCCCTCCGATTCGATGCCCACCCGGACAGCATGGCCTGTCCGCGGGGTACCCGTCCTGTCGAGCCGGAGATGTTGACGGGCCGCGGCGACCGCCGCGGCCCGCGTCCGGACACCGCGCCGGCATGCTCCCGGGCGACTCCCTCCCAGGTCGGTAGGGATATGCGCCGGTGGTGGCCCGGTGCCGGCGGGAGCCGTCGCGCCGCCGAGGCGTTGACACGGTGTTGAACGATCGGTGTACCGGTGTTGCGATGCTGGTGACGGCGTCATGCGCGGCCGGTGACATGCCCGGACGCCGGGCGGCCCGGATACGACGTTGCCATTCCCACGGCGGAGCGGACTCTATAGGTAAGCGGCACCGTACGTATATAGGATGCGGGCAAAACCGGGGCCGCAGTGCGCCCGCGCGGATGGAAGGATCACCGGTGCGAACGATCTTGGGCGATCTCGGGCTTGAGTCCCCGATGGTCGGGACGACGGTGACCGCCCACATCAAGTCCAGCGGGCCCGACGGGTTCCGCTGCGCCGTGTACGACCCCGCCACCGGCCACGCCATGGGCGCGCACTTGCCTCGGGCCGACGCCTACGACGTCCCGGACGGCGCCGCGCCGCCGGAACTGGTCGCGGGAGACACGCTCATCGCACTGGTCGTGGGGGCGCCCGCGGTGACGCCGGACGGAGACCAGCGGCTGCTGCTGTCCGTCACCGCCCCCGAACTGGTGGAGCGCCTCCTGTCCGGGTTCGTCGACGAGCTGCGCACCGGCGAAGTCGTGATCAAGAGCATCGCCCGGGTCGCCGGGAGCAAGACAAAGATCGCTGTGGCGCCCACGAACGGCCGGGTCGACGCGCGTGGCGCCTGCATCGGGCGCGGCGCGAGCCGGCTCAAGGGCGCCGAACGCCTGCTGAACCGGGCCTTCGGCAAGGAGCGGCTTGAGATCATCGAGTATTCGAGCGACCGTGCCACCTTCCTGGCCAACGCGATGAACCCGGTGCACGCGATCGACGTCCTCGTCGAGCGCGACACCGCGGTCGTCTCGATCGAGGAGCACCAGCTGTCCGGCGGCATCGGCGAGGGCGGCCTGAACGCCCAGCTCGCCGGGCAGCTCACCGGCCTGTACGTCCGGGCGGTCAAGGACGGCACCGACCTGCGGGCGGCGCTGCGTCAGGCCGTGGCCGACCGGTCCGCCGCACGGGCCGTCTGAGGGGTTGGTGGCCCGTTGCCGAAGCGCACGTTGACGATGCCGCCGCTGATCGTGCGCGCCCGAGGCGGAACCCAGCCACGCGACGTCGACGACGTGCTGGGCGGCACGCAGCGCCTCAGCAGGGAGGCGCTCGTGGCGGCCGGGCAGGCGCTGACGTGGCAATGGATGTTCACACATGGCCGGTTCACCGCGATTCCGCTGGACCGGGCCGTCGCGGTGCTCCTCACCGATTCCGGCGGCGGGGGGCCGGAGGGCTGGCACGAGCGGTTCACTCGGGGGCTCGCCCATCGGGTGGCGGGTGAGCTGACCATCGCGGCCGTGGCGGCCGGGCTGCTGTCGGAGCGCTCCGGCGAGGGGGACGGCGCCGACTACGCCGACGATGCCGAGCTGCTCGGCTCGGCGATCGGCGGGCTGTTCGACGTGTGCACCGACCTCGGTGAGGGCGGGCACGGCGAGAACCCCGCCGAGCGGATCGTGCGGGACGCCGCCCGAACCCACGAGGCGCTGATGGGCACGCCGCTGCGCCAGCGGATCTCGGTCCGGTGGCGGGACGGTTTCGCGGTCCACACGGTGCGTTCGGTCTCCGGGAACCTCGGCCGGGCCGCCCTGGAGGAGATCCGCGGCCGGATCGGGCTGCCCTGGCCGTCCCGCGACGGCGACCAGGTCGGCCCCGACCTCGGGGTGGTCCGCTGGCGCGCCGCGATGCAGGCCCGCGGCGAGCAGATGTGGTGCCGGCTGGAGGGCGAGAACGCCCTGGTCACGGAGTTGTGGTTACGGAGTCCAGCGAGGTCGGAGCCGCCGGGATCAGATACCCGAACCCCGTCTGCGTGACGATCACGTCGTCGCCCAGTTTGCGGCGCAGCCGGGAGATGTGCTCGGCGAGCGTCCGGGAGGCCCGCCGCTCGATCCCCCACACGTGCAGCATGATCTCCTCCTTGGCGACCGCCCGGCCGCGGTTGACGGCCAGGTACTCCAGCACCGCGTACTCCATGGGGGCGAGCCTGACCGCCACGCCGTCCTTGAAGACCTGCCGGGCGGTGAAGTCGATCCGCACCGCAGGCAGCTCCAGCACGTCCCCGCGGGTGGCCGGGGGCCGCTCGGCCGGGCCGGAGGACGGGCCACCGCCCGCGGTGCGCCGCAGCACCGCCTGCACGCGGGCCACCAGCACCTCCGCGTCGAACGGCTTCGGGATGTAGTCGTCGCCCCCCAGCCGCAGACCCAGCGCCTGCTCGTGCGCCCGGCCGTGCACGGTCAGCAGAATGATCGGCGTCTGGTTGCCCTCGTCGCGCAATTGATGGAGCAGGGACAGGCCGTCGATGTCGGGGAGGTTGACGTCCAGCAGAGCGATATCGAAGTTGCCCCGGCGCAGCGCCTGGAGGGCCGACTCGCCGTCGTACACGGACTCCACGTCGTACTTGCGTCCGCGTAGCAGCCGCACGATCGCCCTGACGAATCTCGGATCATCGTCAACTACCAGGACCCGTGCCACAACCAGATGATATCCGCGTTCGCCTCGCGGCGGTCCTGGTACCTTCTGTCGCCATGCGGGTGCTGATCGTGGACGACGACGCGGGAGTGGCCGGGCTGCTGCGCACGATCCTCGTGAGGGACGGGCACGGGGTGAGCGTGGCCGCGGACGGCGCCGCGGGACGGTCCCGCCTCGCCCTCCCTCCGCCGCCCGACCTGCTGATCCTTGATCGCATGCTGCCGGACATGGACGGCGCCGACCTGCTGGCCCAGGTGCGCGCCGATCCGCGGACGGCGCGGCTACCGGTTCTCATGATCAGCGCGGACCGGGCGCCGGTGGACGCCTACGGCGGAGGTGCCACCCGGGTCCTGGCCAAGCCGTTCGACCTCGCCGACCTGCGCGCCGCGCTGTCCGCCCTGCGCACGCCCTGACCGGCGGCCCACCCGGCGAGGCCCGGCGCCGTCAACGAGGTTCGGCGGGCAGCGGCAGCCACAGGACGACTTCGAGCCCGCCCGACGGCGCGGCGGCGAGCCGCATCCCGCCCCGCATGGCCCGCATCGTCACGTCGGCGATGTGCAGCCCCATCCCCGAACCGGGGCGGGAGCGGGTCGCGGGCGACCGGTAATACGGCTCCGTGGCCCGGCGGCGCTCGCCCGGCGAGAGACCGGGCCCGCTGTCCGCGATGCTTATCACCGCGTGCCCACCCTGGGCGCGCACGGTGATGGCGATCTCTCCATCCGGCGCGTACTTGTCGGCGTTGGTGAACACGGCCAGCAGGCACTGCCGGAGCCGGACGGGGTCACCGAGCACGGCCAGCTCCGGCGGTGTCGCGACCGTGGTCCGGGCCGCCACCGCCGGAACGCCGCGCAGGGTCCGGCGCAGCAGCGGCGGCAGGTCGACGACCTCCGTCCGTGCGGCGGGGACCGCCGCGGCCGCCCCGGTACCGGCGGTGCGGATCAGGTCCTCGGTGACCCGGGCCATGATCTCGGTGGCGTCCAGGATCGCCTGCGGCGAGCCCGTTCCGGTCACCCCGGCCTCCAGCAACTGGGCGTGCCCGCGGATCGTGGTGAGCGAGCCGAAGAGCTCATGGCGGACGGAGTTCAGCAGCAGGTTCCGCGTCCGATCGGCCTCGCCCTGCGCGGACCGGTCGACGAACACCGCGGTGAGCACACCGGACGCCGTCGCCTGCGCGGGGCTGGAGGACGTGACCTCGACCCGCAGCAGCCGTCCCGTGCACGTGGCCAGCCTGGCCCGGGCGCGCAGCCCCATGGTGAGGGGGGTGGGGGCGCCGTCCTCGGCGACCAGTTGGAAGAAGTCCGTGGCGAGACCGCCGATGGCATGCTCCCGGGGCACCCCGACCAGTTCGGCCATCGCCGCGTTCCAGACGACGATCCGGCCGTCCGGGTCGACGGCCACGATCGCGGCGCCGCACTGGTCGATGACCGAGCCGAGCCGCGGCCTCGACAGCCAGGTGCGCAGGTACAGCATGCCGACCGGGATCAGCGCGAGAAGCAGCCACAGCAGCTGCCCGGTGTGCACGCCGCGCAGCGTCAGCAGCGCGTAGGCGACGCCGCAGCCCACCGCCGCCAGCGAGTCGATCGTGATCGCCCGGCTCACCAGCCCGTACACCACGACGGCCGCGACCGCCAGCACCGCGACCTGGGCCGCGTCGGCGCTGCCGTTGGCCAGCGCGGCGGCGGCGACCAGCAGGCCCGCGCCCGCCAGCGGGAACGCGGTGAGTGCCGCGTCGACCGCGGTCCGCCGCCGGTTCCGCTGCACCAGCGCGTCGCACAGCAGCAGCCCCGCCAATGCACCCGCCGACACCGGGAAGGGCAGGGCGGCCAGCCCGTATCCCAGCGGCACCGCCGAGACCAGGATCGCGGGAAGGACGATCGCCCTTGGAAGCCGTGGCATGCCTGGACCGATAGGGCTCATGGGGACCCTCTCGCGCGCGACAGACAGGGCATCCACCCAGAAATCTATCACTGAGAGCCGAAAAAGGATCTTTTTCCGACGCTCCGCTCGATCAGAGAATGCCCTGGTGGAACGGCGATCGCCGGTCCACCAGGGCATCGTTTCGCTACGAGGTCACCGTGGCGACCTCACCTCGGGGACGGGTACAGCCGCCGGAGCAGCTGACTCGTCCCGATCCTGAACCCCGTATGGGTGAGGAGGTGATGACCCGGGTCGTTGTGGTACGTCCCGGGCCGCTCCCCCTCGGAGCCCTCGGAGAGGGCGATGAACGTCTCGGCCGACAAGACCGCGATGGCGTTGATGGGCAGACGCGGGTTCTTCTTCGCCACCCTCGCCACGTTGTCGTAGATCTTCGCCTCGGAGCCGGTGTCGAGCTCCAGGACGAAGCGCGTGGTCGTCCTGTCGGACAACGCCCGCCTGAGGAGAGCAGCCGAGTACGCGAGCCCGTTGGCCTGCTGGACCGTCTGGGGAAGGCCCACCGAGTCGAACAGGAGGCGCCAGACCGGGTCCTTCGTGCTGAAGTCCACGATCTTTCCCAGGTGCGGGACCCGGTTTTGGAGCAGCTGCTCCAGGATCCGGGGGGCCACCCGCTGCAGCTCGTTGCTCTGGGTAATGACGGGCAAGTTCCTACCCCGGTAGGACAGGAACTCCTTGAGCCGTCCTCGGTTGTGCTCGACCACCATCGAGCTGTGGCGGAGCACGTTCTCACCCCAGTACTCGCGAAGGTGGAGCGGGATGAGCCCCTTTTGCGCGGCGTCCAGGATGTAGAGGAGGTAGTGCTCCCTGGGGATGTCCAGGGTCACCGTGAGCCGCGGACCGCGAACTCCCCGCACGAGGGCGGCGAGACCGTGGTCGAGGCGCTCGGAGATCTCGACCTCGTAGCCCGTGAGCCCGGTGGCGCACCGGAGCTGCGTGGCCTCTTCCTCCAGCTTGGCACTGGATGCCTGGCCGACAAGGTCGAAGCGACCGCCGCTCGCGGTGGTGAGCTGGACCCCCTGAGAGCTCCAGAGGCATCCGCCCGTGACGGTGTTCAGCTCGTCGAACGCCGTGAGCGGCTGCGTGGGGAGGTTCCCGAGCACCGTCCAGAAGTGGACGGCTCCCGCGACCTCGCACCCCACGAAGACCCGCAGGGACTTGCCGTCGACTCGCACCAGAGCCTCGTCGAGCACCTCGGCGCCAGGAACCTGGAGGTAGTCCACCAGGCGCTGAAGCCTCCCATGCATCTTGGCCGCCGCCTTGGCGAACCAGTCCGCATTTTCGTAGTTACTGCGCCGGACCCGCTCGATTCCACGGAGGTGGAACCAGTCGGTGGCCAGTTCGACCACTTGCCCCTGCCTCGGTTCGGGGAGAGGCATGATTGTCGTCAGACCCCCGCCCAGGGGTCGGACGGTCTTAAGGCGTTGCGCCATAAGACACTCCTCTTGTTTGTTGTTCGCCCCGGCCGAGCCGGAGCGGCGTGGCATGTGCCGCGCATTAGGGACCGTGCCGACCCGATGGGAATCGGCAATGGCCGAAGAGGCACCGTTTCCGCAAAAGGGAACGGCGGGGAGGATCACTCCTCCCCGCCGTTGTCATTCGGCCGCGGACTCCGCCGCCGTCAGGTGATCTGCCCCTGCCGGGGCGGATCGTCGGGCATCAGTGTGTTGAACACCGATGCGATCATGAGGATGGCGATCCCCGCCCACACGAGAAGTGAGGGATGGTGGGACGCCGCGATCAGCCCCAGACCGGACCCGATCAGGCCGACCACCGCCGCCATCGCCGAGTCGGACAGCAGCCACAGGCCCAGATCCCCGGCCGACAACCGCGCCGAGCCCCGGACCTGGAGGAGCATGGGGATGAACAGGATGAACAGGCCCGCCACCAGCGCGAGACCGATCTGCTCCGGCGGCAGCCAGGTGTCGCCGGCGATGCCGGACACGAAGCGGCCGAGCCAGGGAAGGGCGCTCAGCGCGTCTTCGATGGCCCAGAGCAGCAGCAACAGGCCCCAGATAGCAGGGGTGCTCAGCCACATGGCCGCGGTTGTTCCCTGGTCGCCCAGACCCTTGCGGGTCATCTTGTTGATGACGACCGTGAAGTTCCAGAAGCAGAAGCAGCTGATGACCGCTGCGACGGCTCCGGGAACGGTGGCTTCCCCGTTCCACGGCTCGTTGGCCAGGAGGATCGCGGCGAGCGCGACCACCCGGATGCTGATCTTGTAGCGTCCCCAGGACGTGGTCCGATGCCTCCAGAACTTCGCCCCGTCGACCATCAGCAGACCGAAGGAGACGGCCGCCGCGGCGGGTCCGATGCCCAGCTCTTGGACGGAGTAGAGGAAGCTCACCGAGATCACGGTGTCGCTGACCGCCATTCTCACGATCAGCCACCACATGCCCAGGCCCATCCCCCGCTTGGGGAGTCGTCCGGCACGCATGTTCCACAGGGTCAGCGCGACGGCGCCTCCCGTGGCGTACCACGCGGCCGCCTGCAGGGCAGGCAGTTCCGCGATCGCCGCGTATCCGGCCGACTGCGAGAGCAGGGCGGAGAGGATGAAACCTCCCCCGATCAGCCTGTGGATTCTGCCGGTCATCCGGCGAAAGAATCCGGAGTTCGGTGACATACGTCACCCTCCTTTGGTTTGTCGTCACCCGGGCGCTGCGCCCGGGTGGTCGGCTCCGAGAGCCGACACCATGACCGTGCCGAGCAGCGCGGCAGCGACAACGGCGGATCGGGAGGAGTGAGCAACGGTCCCGCTCGCCGGGCGGGAGGCGCCGGACACGAAAAACGTCCCGGCGGGTACGGCACAAGGGCCGTCCCACCGGGACGCGGTGTCGAGGTCAGCGGCGGAGCGCCGCCGCTGACCGTGCAGCCGCCGCCGTCACGGCGGCCTTTGGACGGCCGCTATGCGCGACCACCGTCCCCATCGTCTTCGTCGGGCTCATCGGAGTCCTTGCTTCCCAACCCGAGATCGTCCAGTGCCTCGCTGAGTGCGCTGGAAGGGTCGGGCGGGGTGAGGAGACGGTCCGCAGCGCAGGCCACGAGAACGCAGCCGATCGCGATCTGCCAGACCAACTGGCTCGAACCGGCGATACCCGGCCCGTCGACGACCGTCCCGGCCCAGACCGCAGCCGGGCCGAGCATGGCGAAGAACAGGCCGAGATTCCGGGTCCCCATCCGCGGAGCCGCCGCGGACAGCAGAATGGTCGAGACGGCCAGCACCAGTCCGGCCAACGCGGGCGTCCAAAGACGCGCGAGCGTCAGACCGAACCCGCCGCCGCACTGCTCGGAGAACAGGTCACCGAGCACGGGCAGCCCGCTGTTGCAGGCGCCCAGCGACATTCCGAGCAGCAGCCCGGACGCCAGCACGTAGGCGATCCCCGTTGCCGTGAGGAGGGATCCTCCGGCCTCCTGGATCCGCGGGAAGCAGACCAGCAGGTGCCACACGCAGGCCCCGGCCACCAGTGCCGCAGCCCAGGCCGGGAAGTCGAATCCGGTCCACGGACTGACGACCACCAGGGCCCCGGTCCCCAGCGTCCAGGGAAGGAAACTGATCTTCCCTCGGATCGTGCGGCGCTGCGCCCAGATCCGGCAGAACGCCATGGTGAGGGGGCCGAAGGCGACCAGCGCGCCCACGGTCACGGGCTCGCTCTCCGGCGTCAGCGCGTACACCAGCGCGAGGACGCCGATGCCGGTGGTGAAGGCGAGCCGCACCACCAGCAGCGCCACCCGCAGCCTTCGACGTTCGCTGGTGTATGCGAAGTCGAATGCCGTCCTGCGGGACACCAATCCCTTGCAGAACTTCCAGCCGAGGATGACGATGCCGCTGATGAGCGGCACCACGAAGGCTTCCGGCAGTCGTAGATCCACGACGCCGAAGATTCCGAACGCCAGGGCGAACAGCGCCCCGGTCGCCAGCGTCACGCCGGCGAGCCACCCGCCTAGGGCCGGTGCCCGGCCGAACCTGAGTCGTGACATGAGCCACCTTCCTCTTGTTTGAGTCGCGTGGGCGCTGCGCCCGCGCGGTCGGCTCCGAGAGCCGACACCGATGACCGTGCCGATCGGGACGGCGATGACAAGAAGAAATCCCGGCGGGTGCGGCCTGAGCCGCCCCGCCGGGATCGAAGTGGTGCGCCCTACCCGGCCCCGCCCGGGGCCGCGCGCGGCGCGTACGCGCTGCGGTACAGGTCGCCGAGCCTTATCAGCCGGCCGCCGTCGTCAACGTACGGTCGGGCGAACGGGTTCTGGCCCTGCTCCCCGGCTGGGCCCTCGATCCTGAACCGCACCATGCGCAGCGGCACCAGCCCCTCGGCCCCGTCCGGGACCGTCCTCAGGACGGTCCCGACCTCATCGGCATCGCCGATGAAAATGCCCGGGTTCTGCCGCAGGGGGCGCAGCAGTTCCACTGAAGAAATCCAGCAGGCCTTGGGCAGTTTGGCCTTCACCCACCAGTTCACCCAGCGGTTGAACTTCTGCGCCTGCAAGCCGGCGCCGAGCCGCGCCAGGGCGCGCGGGTCGCCGGAGCCGCTGTTGAGGGCGACATCGAGCGTCGGGTCCAGGATGTGGTATCGGTTCACCTTGGCTCCGAGACGGGTGACCGCGCGCAGGACGGAGTTGAAGTTGTCCACCAGCCGCCGCGCCCCCGCCTGGGTCTTTTTGAGAGCCGCTTGGATCTCCTCCGCGATGGGACGCCTCGTCCTGGCCGCGGCCTTGGCCGCCTTGACCATCACGAGCTGACGCCAGTCCGGGAGGAACACGACCTCGATCGGGCTGTCCTGGCGGCCCCGGTGCAGCGCGGCGGCGACCGAGGCCGTCTGCCACACGCTCGCCCACGTGAGCGGGGAGAGCGGGTCTCGCGACCAGGACCTGACCCGCAGGACCAGCCGCAGGACCGGCAGCCACGACGGATTCCCGCCCGTGATCGGGTGCCAGAACTGCCGGTTGCCGCCGGGTTCGATCGTGACGCCGGCGTACCTGAGCTCCCGTCCGGCGTTGCCGGCCGTCACCAGGTCACCCACGGTGGAAACACCGTGGGCGTTGTACCGTTCGAGCAGTTCGTCCAGTTTCCTCTGGACGTCGGTGCGCGCCGTTCGGTCGTAACGTATCCCCGCGGGTGGACGGTCCGCGAGGTCCCTGGTGTCGAGCAGCGGTGGTCTGCCGGGCCGCGCCACCACCTCGTACATGGATGGCATTTCGTCATCCCTTCTGGTTTGTACGGTTCGCCCGCGCGCGTCGCGCGGGCGGCCCGGCTCGGAGGCCGGACACCTGAGACCGTTCCGAACCACCGCGCGGGTGCCATGGCCCACGCAGAGAAAATGTCCCGGTGACGCGACCGAAGGCCGCGGCACCGGGACATCAGTTCACCCGCGGGTCACGGCCTGACCCACGGCGCGTAGAACCCGCGGAAGATCGCTTCCCACTGGGCGGAGGTGTACCGCCCGACGTAGGGGTCCCGGACCTTGTCGGCGCTGTAGATGCCGCTGGGTTCGTGGAACCACACCATGGGGAGTGGCGCGATCTTTACGAGGTCGTACCGCCCCTCCCGCCGGGCGCTTTCGACAAGCGGATCGGCGATCCGGCTGTCGCCGATGACAAACCGCGGTCCGTGTCCGAAAACCCCGGACACCCCGACACTGCTGTTGGCGATGTTCTCCGTCACGAAGGAATCCCACTGCTCCGGCGCCACCGTCGGGAGCAGATCGGGCAGCCAGTCGAGCGAACCCTGCTGTTGCTGCCAGTGCGTCACGGGCCCGTGCGTGGGGTCGAGGATGGAGCAATCGGCTACCGGGTGGTCTCCGATCTGTCCAGCGATCCGGAAGAGGATCTTGTTGAACTCGCGGCGCAGCAGTGCGGCGCCGCGGTTCGCCTCCTTCGTTATCTGCCGCGCCAGCCTCAAGTTCGGCGACTGCGTCAGCCTGACACCGGCGAGCAACGGCAGGTGGGGGACGATGGTGAGGCGAATCTTCGGCTTTCGCCAGCGGTGCAGAGCGGCTGCGACGCTCGCGAAGCGCCACAGCGACTCCAGAAGCCGGGGCGGAATCCTGTCCGGCGGCCATGAGCGCACGGAGACCATCACGTGAATCTCGTGACGCCTCCAGAAGTCGGCGCTGACGGCGTCCACCTGCGGGTCGATCGACCAGAACTGCTCGCTGATCTGATCGGTGGTGGCGCCGTTGCGGACCCCGACGTAGTAGCGGGGCAGCGGGTCGTCGGTCACGACGATGCTGTCGGCGTCGAGGACCTGCACCCCCCGCATCACGCGCAGCAGCCGCAGCAGCCGCAGCCGAGCCGACGCGTACGGTTCTACCTTGGGCGAGCGGGGGTAGTAGATCATCCCGGGAGGATGCCGCAGCAGCCGCGCCTGCCTCCTCTTCGTGGGGAACACCTCGAGAAAGGTGCCGTCCATTCTGTTTCCCTTCTTGTTTGTGTGCTGCTCACGTGCGTCACGTGAGCGGCCCGGCCATGGAGACCGGACGGTGAGGACCGTCCGAAGCCGATGACGGGCGGCAACCCAGCCGCCCGAGCCGGGAAGGGAAGCGCAAAAGAAACGCCCCGCTCAGGCGAGCGGGGCGTTCCGTTCCAAGGACCCGTCAGCAGCCGGATGGAAGCCGGCGGGTCATGCGGCGCATGCCTTCATCGCAGCGCTCAGATCGAAGCCGGGCGCATAGCGCTCGGCCGCTTCGAGGGCCTGCCGGGCCAGCTCGCCGGCCTTCGGGTCGGGCTTGGGCGCATTCGCCTGGGCTCCCCCGGACGAATTGTGCGCCTTGAAGCGCATCGCGATGGTCGCGATGGAGTCCGCCGGGGTGTGGAGGTCGATCAGACCGTTCTCGTCGCCGTCGGCCTCGTTGCCCGTCCCGGTCGCGGGGCGCACCGGAACGCCATCCGTTACGGTGTCAAGCCGGATGCCCATCGGCCCGACGTGCTCGTCGTCGGCGACGAGCTTGCGACCGTGGTCGCTCTGGACCTTGCCGATCCCGGCCAGCAGGGGCCACGGAACGTGGTAGCGCTCCCCCGCTTGCTTGTAGGCCGAGAGGAAGCCAGGGGGGATGTCGGCCGTGGCCTGCCGGCCGACAGCCGGCTGACAGGGCGCGGCCTGGGCGCCCCCGAACTGGATCGGGGGGACGACGAGCGCCAGCAAGGCGCCGCAGACGATCGCGGCGAGGGCGATCAGGATGTCCCGAACCCTCCTGCCGACCTTGGTCATGCGCTGATTGATGCTGTGTGACACGGTGTCACTCCCTCTGGTTTGTGTGTTCGCCGCGCGTCGCGCGTAACGGCCGGGCCTGGAGACCTGGCGTAGGGGACCGTCCCGTGCCGCCGCCGGACGGCCACACCCGCCACGCCAGGAACCAAGAAAAAAGATCGCCCCGCTGCGGAGAGCGGGGCGATCTGTTCGGTGGCCCGTCATCGGCCGGAGAAGTCCCGTGGCGGTGGCCGCCACAGCACCTCCACTGGCCGAGGACGTGCGATTCACGAAGCGGATGCCTTCGGCATCGCTCACTTGGGCCGGGTGAACCCCTCGAGCGCCGCCTTGAAGCTCCCCACGGTGTAGGACTGGATCTGCACGTGGCTCCCGCTGCTGGGCGCGACGATCATCCGTCCGTAGCCGGCGACGATGCCGACGTGGCCGGGATGCCCCGGGCGGCTTCCGGGCCCCAGGTCGAAGAAGACGAGGTCGCCCGGTTCGGCCCGGTCGACTCGGGGGCCCTTGGAGTACTGGTCCCAGGAGACGCGGGGAATCTGGATTCCCGCCGCCTGGTAGGCCCGCAGGGTGAGCCCGGAGCAGTCGAAGGCCTTCGGGCCTTCGGCACCCCACAGATAGGGCTTGCCCTGCTGGGCGAGCGCGTAGTCGATGATGCGCCGCACTCGCTTGCTCGCGACCTTGCCACAGTCCGGCTTCTTCTTCGCCTCGTTGATGAAGGCGCCGCCGATCCCGTATGCGACGGCTTGGTCGAGGACCTTGTCAACGTACTCCTCGGAGTGGTTGTAGGCGAATAAGGCTTCCCGGACGTCTCCCGGGAGGCCGTGGGCCTTGAGGTACCTGGCGGCGGCGAGGATCGCGTCCGCGGGATCGTAGACGTCCTCCCAGCCGTCGCCGTTTCCGTCGGCGCCGTGCGGGGAGCCGTCCGCGCGGTGTCTCGGGGCGCCGCCCCAGGTGTTCCCCGCTCGGCCCCCGATGCCGAACTGCATCGGCCCGGCCGCTCCGGCGGAGTTGCGTCCCGAGCGGACCCCGCGCAGGGGGGAGCGCCCATGGTCGCTTTCGATCTTGCCGATCGCGGCCAGCAGGTCCCAGCCGATCCCCTCCTTGGCCGCCATCTCCTTATAAAGAGCGAAATAATCGTCCGGTATATCGGACTTCGCCTTTTCGGTGGCGGCGGGCTGGCAGTCCACCCGGCTCTTGCCGGGGGGCTCATCGGCGGGGGCGTGCGGCATGCCCAGCGGATTCAGTGGCGACAGCGCGAAACCGGCACCCAGGAATGCCGACAACAGCACGCCACGAATGGTTATGTTCCGCTTGTGCTTCTTTTGGGCGGTGCTCCCGCGCTTTTTGTGTGCGGTGCTCCCGCGATTTCGGCGCGGCATCGCAACCCCTTCTGGTTTGTCGTTCGCTCCACGCGCGTCGCGTGGAGCGGCCCGGCATCTGTGTGCGGGCGTAAACGACCGTCCGGAAGAGGGCGCGTTCGGCAATACGGCCCCGCCGAGCGGCGTGGGCCGTATTCCGTTCGTACGGTCTGGGGTTACCCGGCCGCTACGTCCTGCCGGACGGCGAGGCGGCGGCCGTGGCGACGTGGCAGGCGACCTGGTGGCCGTCGGCCACGGGCCGCGCCGGGGGCATCTCGGTGGCGCAGCTGTCCACGGCGATCGGGCAGCGGTGCCGGAACGGGCATCCGGTGGCGGCGGGCAGCGCCTCGGGGGTGCCGCCGGCCGACACGGGCGGCCCGCCCAGCCTCGGGACGGCGTCGCGGAGCGCCCTGGTGTACGGGTGCACGGGGGCGGCGAGCACCGTGGCGGCCGGGCCGGACTCGACGATGTGCCCGGCGAACAGGACGTGCACGTGCCGGCAGAGCCGCTCGACGATGGCGAGGTTGTGCGTGATCAGCAGGTAGCCGAGGCCGCGCTCGTCGCGCAGCCGCGCCAGCAGGTCCAGGACGGCGGCCTGCACGGTCACGTCCAGCGCGCTGGTCGGCTCGTCCAGGATGAGCAGCCGCGGATCGACCGCCAGGGCCCGCGCGATGATGACGCGCTGCCGCTCCCCGCCGGACAGCTGGTGGGGACGCCGGTCCGCCAGGCCGGGGTCCAGCAGCACCGCCGCGAGCAGGTCCGCCACCGACGGGGTCGCCCTGGACATCGCCCTCGGGCCCGCGGCGGGGCCGCGGCGGCGCCGGATCCGCAGCGCCTCGCGGATCGAGGCGCCGACGCGCATCCGCGGGTCCAGCGCCTCGTCGCCGTCCTGGAACACCGGCTGGACCTCGGAGCGGTAACGGGCCCGGCCCTCCCTGTCGAGCCGGGCGATGTCCTGGCCGCGGAACAGTACCCGCCCGCTTTCCGGCCTGACCAGCCCGAGCAGGGCGCGGGCGATGGTGGTCTTCCCCGATCCGCTCTCGCCGATGACGGCCACCCCGCCCGACGTGTCCGGCAGGTCGAGGGTCACCGCGTGGACGACCCGGTTCCGGCCGAAGCTGACGGTGAGTCCTTCCGCGCTGAGCATGGTCACCTCCTGATCGCCGGGACGGCGGCGAGCAGTTCCCGGGTGTAGTCGGCCGTGGGATGGTCGAGGACCGCGGCCACGGGCCCTGATTCGACGACCCCGCCGTCCCGCATGACGACGAGCCGGTCGGCCACGCCGGACACCGCGGCCAGGTCGTGGGAGACGAGGACCATGGCGATCCCGTACTCGCCGCGGACACGGGCCAGCAGGTCCAGCACGGCCGCCTGCACGGTGACGTCCAGCGCGCTGGTGGGCTCGTCGGCGAGGATGACGCGCGCGCGCAGAGCGACGGCCATCGCGATCGCGAAGCGCTGCGCCTGGCCGCCGGAGACCTGATGCGGATAGCGGCGTAGCAGCCCGGGGTCGAGCAGCACGCTGCGGAGCGCCGCCTCGGTCCGTTTCCGGGCCGGCGCGCCGTGCAGCCCGTGCCGGGCCAGCGCCCGCCGCAGCAGGGTCCCCAGCCGCATCGTCGGGTTGAGCGAATGCCGCGGGCTCTGGCTGACCAGCGCGATCGCCGAGCCGCGGAGCCGGCGCAGTGCCCGCTCACCGGCCGTGACGACGTCCACGCCGTCGACGACGATCTTCCCGGTGACGCGCAGGCCGTCGTCGGTGAGGCCGAGCATCGCGTTCAGCGTGGTGGTCTTGCCCGAGCCGCTCTCCCCGACGATCGCCGCGCACTCGCCGGGTCCGACCTCCAGCGAATCCAGCGAGGCGAGCAGCCGGTCACCGGCGCGCACGCGCAGGTTCTCGACGGTCAGCACGGGGTTCATCGGGTGATCTCCCGTCGGGGGTCGAGTGCGGAGCGCAGGCCCTCGCCGAGCATGTTGAAGCAGAACGCCGTGATCACGATGGCGAGCCCGGGGAACACGACGACCCACCAGTTGGTGGTGAACAGGCTCTGGCCCTGCTGGACCATCAGCCCCCATTCGGCTGTGGGCTCGCGCGGTCCGAGGCCGAGGTAGGACAGCGCCGAGACCGTGATGATGACGCCGGCGGCGTCCAGGGAGAGCTGCACCAGCACCGGTGTCAGCGAGTTGGGCAGGACGTGCCGCAGCGCGATCCGGGTCCGGGAGACGCCCAGGCAGCGGGCCGCGTCGATGAAGCCGCGGGATCTGATCGAGGTGGCGGTGACGGCGCTCATCCGCGCGTACCAGGGCCACCAGGAGACGGTGATCGCGAGGATGGCCCCCTGCACGCCGGGCGGCAGGACCACCGCCAGCGCGACCGAGAGCAACAACGCCGGGAAGGCGAGGAACACGTCGGTGATGCGCATGATGACGTCGCGGACGGCCCCGCCCGCGTACCCGGCGGTGACGCCCAGCAGCACGCCGACGACGCAGGACAGGGCCAGTACCGTCACCGTGATCGTCAACGATGTGCGCGCCCCGTACAGGACGCGGCTGAGCAGGTCACGGCCGACGCCGTCGGTACCGAACCAGTGGTCCGATCCGGGCGGCCGCAGCGCCTCCGCCGGGTGGGTCGCGTCGGTCCCGTCGCCGGGGTACGGGGCCAGCAGCGGAGCCGCCACGGCGGCGAGCACGATCAGCGCCAGGACCACCGCCCCGCAGGTGGCGAGGCGGTCCCGGCGGGCGAGCCGCAGCAGCCTGCGCACCGTGCCATAACGGTGTCCGGCGGCCGCCGCCTTGGCGGTCATGGTGTGGGTCATGTGAGCCTCACACGGGGGTCGAGGGCGGCTTGCGCGAGGTCCACCAGCAGGTTGAGGAGGACGTACGCCAAGGCGACTGCGATGGTGACGCCCGCGATGGCGGGCGCGTCGGAGGAGCGGATCGAGTCGGCGGCGTAGCGGCCGAGCCCCGGCCAGTTGAAGATGGACTCCACCAGGAACGCGTTCACCAGGGAGAAGGCGAAGACCAAGGCCAGCAGCGCCAGTACCGGGCCGAACCCCGGCCGCAGCGAGAAGCGCGTCAGGACCTGCCATTTGGAGAACCCGAGGGCGCGTTCAAGCCGCGCGTGGTTCTGCGTCGTCTCCTCGATGAGAGCGGCGCGGGTCATCTGGGCGACCACGCCGGTGGGGTAGGCGGCCATCGCCAGCGACGGCAGCACCAGGTGCCCCAGGGCGCTGCCGAGGACGGGCCAGTTACCGGTCAGCAGCGCGTCGACCACCGTGAGGCCGGTGTAGACGCGCAGGGGGCTGGTGGTGTCGAGGGCGGGATCGTACTCTCCGGCGACGGGCAGCCAGCCGAGCTGGGTGGCGAACACGTTCTGCGCGATGAGGGCGAGCAGGAACACCGGGCACGACACCGCCAGCATGGAGGACAGCCGAACCGCGGTGTCGGCCGGGCTCCGCCGCAGCCGCGCGGCCAGCAGCCCGAGCGGCACCCCGGCCAGCACCGCGATGAGCATCGCGGTGCCGACCAGCGACAGGGAGGCCGGGAAGGCGGTGGAGATGTCCGACAGCACGTCCTGGCGGGTGTGCAGGCTGGTTCCCCAGTCGCCGCGCACGAGCGAGGTCAGGTAGTCCCACAGTTGGGCGGCGATCGACCTGTCCAGGCCCAGCTCTTCGCGCACCCTCTCCAACTGCTGGGCGGAGGCCCGGGGGCCGGCGTAGGTGACCGCCGGGTCCCCGGGCACCAGCCGCATCACCACGAACGTGACGACGACGACCCCGGCCACCACGAGGGCCGCCTGGCCCACTCGGCGGAGCATGTAGCGCGCCATGGGTCAGCCGGTGGGACGCAGGTTGTGGACGAACACCACGTTGGGGTAGGCCGGGTTGTCGGTGTAGCCGTCGATCTCCGCCTGGTAAGCCCGCTGGTACTGCTGGACGTACAGGGGGGCAGCGACGGCCTGGTCGACCAGCAGGGTGCGTTGCAGGGACTCGTACGACCTGCTCGCCGCGGCCCGGTCCATCGCGGTCGTCTGCGGCAGCTTGTCGATCAGGCCGTCGATCTTGGGGTCGTCGAGGTAGGTGAGGTTGAACGCGACAGGGTCGGCGGAGCGGAACAGGTTCAGGAACCAGCTGTAGGCGTCGGGGTAGTCCGGGAACCAGTACATGACAAAGATGTCCTGGCGTTCGTCGGGGTCATTGGACTTGCCGCGGGACCACTGGGCGTCCCACTGCATCGGCTTGGCCTGAAGCGTGACGTTCAGTTGCTTGAGCGCCGAGCTGAGCAGCGTCACGAACGTCTGCTGGTTGTCGTCGCCCTGCGCGTAGGTGAGGTCCAGCGTCAGGGCCTTCTTGCCGGGTCCGTATCCCGCTTCGTTCAGCAGCCTGGTCGCCGCCGCGGTGTCCCGGTGCCGCGCGAGGCCGGGGGCGTGTCCGGTCAGCCCCTTGGGCACGATGCCTTCCGCCGGGACCGCCGAGCCCTTCAAGGCCGACACGAGGCCGTCGTAGTCGATCGCCGCCTGCACGGCCTTGCGGACCTTCGGATCCGTGAGAGGCCCGGACGCGGTGTTGAAGAAGGCGATGAGGTTCTGGAAGGAGGGCGTCGACTGCGTCTTCAGTTCCTTGATGCTCTTCGCCTGGGCGAACAACTGCGGGTTGAGCCGGGCCACGAAGCTGACGTCGCCGCTTCGCAGTTGCTGCCACGCGGTGGTGACCTCCGGAACGACGCGGTATTCGACCTGGGTGTAGTGGGCGCCGGCCCACCCGGCCCAGTACGCCTTGTACTGCTGGAGCCGCAGTTCGACCTCCTGCCCCTTGTTCCAGGTGCCGACGGTGTACGGGCCGCTGCCGGTGTCGTGTCCCTTGGCCAGGTGGTCCGCCAGGGAGCCACCGCCGGGCGCGGCCGTGTCATAGATGTAGGCGCCATAGTCCGAGGCGGCGATGAAGTCCATCGGCGCCGCGTGCTTGAGGCGGAACACGAGCGTCCGCGGATCCGGCGTTTCGATCTTCTCGACGGGGCTCCAGATGTAGGCGGCGCCGCCCTCCATCTTCATGGTGCGCTCGATCGCCTTCTTGGCCAGGGTGGAGGTCAGCTTGGCGCCGGTGTGGAACGTGACGCCGTCGCGGAGCGTGAACGTCCAGGTCGTGCCGTCCCCTGAGGACGTCCACTTGGTGGCCAGCAGCGGCTTGACCTTCTGGGTGGCGGCGTCGTAGCGGGTCAGGGACTCGTAGATGTTCTGCATCGCGATGATCTCGTTGGAGTACGAGGTCGCGGGATCCCACTCGGTGACGATGTTGAGGTTGTAGGCGTAGGTGAACGTGCGCGCGGCGGAGGCGGGCTCGCGGACGGATCCGCCGAAGCAGCCCGCGACGGTGACGGCCGCGGCCGTCACGATCGCCAGGACTCGTATGTGCCTGAGCATGGCAAGGGTCTCCTGCGGTGAGAGGGGTTCGCAGTCGAGGGTGGACGGGGCTCGCGGGAGGGGTGGACGGGATCCGCGAGTGGGGTGGGAGGGGTTCGCGGGAGGGGTGGACGGGGTTCGCGGACGGCGGGCCGTTCGGGACCCGGTCAGAGCTTGCCCAGCGGACCGGCGGCCTTGACGCGCAGTCGCAGCGCGGGTTCCGGCAGGTAGCTCATCGGCACCTCGGTGACCTCCACCACCTCCACTCCGGTCGGGTCGGCGCCGGCCTGCACGGCCCGCCGCCGGGCGTACTCGATCGCCGCGTCGATCGCTCCGCCGCGGCCGTCACCGGCCGGGACGATGGTCTCGACGGTTCCGCTGACCAGTGCGATCGCGGCACCGACGGCGTTGGCCACGTCGCCGTCGGAGGGGCGGATCACCTCGGCCACGCCGGGCAGCCCGTCGGGCACCAGGAACGCCCCGCCGCCCACGACGACCAGCGGCAGGTCGGTCTTGCCGAGCGTCATGCGGTCCACCGCGTCTGTGAGCATCCCGTCGGCCCGCCGTACCGCCGTGGTCAGCGCCCCGTGCAGGTCTTCCGGGATGGACCCGCCGTGCGGCCGGGTCCGTCCCGCCAACACGCCCGCGTCGGTCATGGTGGGGGTGCTGCCGCCGAAGGAGAGCGCCAGGTCGGTGATGTGATGGCCGACCGACCGGGTCCCGACCTCTCCGGCCGGGCCGACGATCGTGCCGCCGCCCAAGGCGAGCGACAGGACGTCGGGCATCCGGAAGTTGGTCCGCACGCCGCCGATCTCGATCCCGGCGCTGGACTCCCGCGGGAACCCGGCGGTCAGCACGCCGAAGTCGGTGGAGGTGCCGCCGACGTCGGCGACCACCGCGTCGCTCAGGCCGGAGAGGAACCCGGCCCCGCGGATCGAGTTGGCCGGGCCCGAGCCGATCGTGAGCACCGGGTAGCGGGCGGCGTAGTCGACCGCCATCAGAGTGCCGTCGTTCTGCGCGAAGTACGTGGTCAGGTCCAGACCGAACGCGGCGAGCGTCGTGTGCAGCGCGCTCGCCACGTCGCCGACCACCTGGTAGAGGGCCGCGTTGAAGATCGTGGCGCCCTCGCGCTCCAGCAGCCCCAGCGTCCCGATCTCGTGGCTCATCGAGATGGGAACGTCCGCGCCCAGCTCCGCGTGGACGATCGCCGCCGCATCCAGTTCCTGCTCGTCGAACGCGGGACTGAACACGGCGGTCAGCGCGACGGCGTCGACCTCGCCGGCGACCTCGCCGAGGAACGCCCGCAGCCTTCCGGGGTCCAACGGTGAGATCGGCGTCCCGTTGATGTAGTTTCCGCCGGGCAGCACCGTCGCACCCCCGATGATCTCCTTCACCAGTTCCGGCGGCCAGGACTGCAACGGCGGCACCGACGTGGTGGCCGGGCCCCCGAGCCGGATGGCGGCGACCCTTCCGAGCCCGCGGCGTTCCAGGATCGCGTTCGTGGCATGCGTGGTGCCGAGCATGACGCGGTCCAGCCGGTGAGCGTCGTCGCCGATGGCGGTGAGCACCGCCGTCAGCGCGGCCTGGAGGCCCGACGTGACGTCGGAGCTCGTCGGGCGCTTGGCCTTGGTCAGCACCGTGCCGTTCTGGTCGAGGACCACCGCGTCGGTGTTGGTCCCGCCGACGTCGATGCCGATACGCAGGCCCCCTTCGGCATGGCGCCTGTTCTTGGGGTCAGGCATGGGCGAGCTCCTCCACGGGGGTGTAGTCGATGTCGTAGCCGAACGCCCGGGGGCCGACCGTCGCCAGGCCCCGCTCGGTACGCCAGATCGGGTCGCACGGCCAGGACAGGACCGACACCCGCTGCCCGTACCGGAGCGACTCGGTGGAGATGGCGTCCGCGGTCTTCTGGTCGACCACGGTGATCAGGTCGGGAACGGACGCGCGCAGCCGGCCGTCCTCGAAGGCGATGAGGTTCTCGTTCTGGATCTCCACGCGGAGCAGCCGGCCCTGATGCTCGCCGGTGCCGTCGACGACGAGGCTGCCGCGGACGAACCCGCCGGTCGTCCACCGGTCCACATCGATGACCTTCCCGTGGAGCAGCACCGTGGCGCCGAGCGTCTCGCACAGGCCGGCGACCGGCTCGGCTCCCTCCCGGACCGCGCGGCCGATGGCCAGCGCGGAGCTCACCGAGCCCTCGATGACCGCGCCGCGCGCCTGCGCGGCGGTCAGCACATAGTCGGCCATCAGCGCCGACCCGCCGCAGGCGACGCACACGGCGCGGCCGATGCGCTCGGACCACATCGCGTCCACCGGGCGCAACGCGATGACGTTGCCCTGCACGTCGGCGAGGACCACGATGTCCAGCGGCCGGTCCGCGATGTACATCGCGACCATCTGGACCTCTGGGAAGGCGCGTCCCATCCCGTCGGCGTCGACCAGCGGCAGCCCGAGCCGCGCCGCCCAGGCCACCGGACCGACGCCGTTGGAACCTCCGATCTCGGAGGCCATCACCGCGGCCACCGGGCGGCCCAGCAGCCGCTCGACCTCGTCGCGGATGAGGACCGGTTCCTCCCCGCTCATGGGCATCTCGTGGGCGACGGTCGGGGCGCCGATGCCCGACAGCGGCAGGATCAGCCCGTCATCGGGCACCTCCGACAGCGGGATCAGCGGTACCTCGCCGTACTCGGCGATCGCCTTGGCCGCGGTCAGCGTGCCCGTCTCGACGTTGCCTCCGCCCCCGGTGCCGAGGACGGCGCAACCACGCGCGAGCGCCGGGAGGTCGCCGAGCGTGAGACATTCGGTCGTCGTCTGCATGTAGGAAGAATCCTTGAGCGGTCGGCCTGCTGAGAAGTCGCCGCATCTCAAAGTTCCGCCGCCGATTGTGCTGATGACACAATCGGACCCATGCCCTATGTGTCCGATCTACTCCGCTCTGGGGCTCGGATCACCGTCAACCTCCTCGCCGGCCCTCCGGACGCCGCGCCGTTGACCTCCGTGACCGCGGTCGAGACCTTGGAGGGTCTGAAGGACGCCCCCTCGGGGGCGCTCACGGTCGTCACCGGCCGGGCGTTGAACGCCGCCGCGTACCAGATGGACATCGCGATCAGGACCGCCGCCGACCGCGGGCTGCCCGCACTGGTGCTCATCGGCAGTGGCCCGCTGCCGATCACCACGACCCGGCTGGCCGAGCGGGCGCGGCTGGCGGTGCTGAGCACGGAGGCGGGCTGCGACGTCGCCGAGGTCGTGCTCTGGCTGGACCAGACCATCCGCGGCGAGGCCGCGGACACACTCGCGCAGGCCCAAGCGGCGCTGGGGATCCTGCGTGAGCAGCGCGATTCCGACGGCGACCCGGCCGAACTGCTGGAGCGGGTCGGCGCGGCGCTCGGCCACACCTTGACGATCACCGAGGCCGCCGGCGAGGAACCCGCCGGCGAGCCGATATGGGTGGCCGGGCGGCGGCACGGCACCGTCATCGGCCCGCCCGACGACGCGGTACGGCTGGTGCTGCCGGCCGTGGCCGCGGCGATCGGCAGGCTCAAGGAGGCCGCGCTGGCGCGCGAGACCGCCCCGGGCCAGACCCGCTCCGACATCCTCACCGAGCTGATCGTGGCCGAGCGCGTTCAGGCCGGGCTGTTGGCCGATCGGGCCCGCATGCTCGGCCTGGCCATCGACGACGTGCACATCGTCATCTGGATGACGTCGGAACGTCCCGCGGGCGCCGACCCCGGGGAACTCACCGAGCAGCGGCGGCTGTTCGACACCCTCGCCCTGCACACCCACCAGTTCGAGCATCCGACCGGGGAGTCGTGGAATCTGGCCCGGCTCGCGGCCGACATCGTGGTGGTGGGGACGGCCCGCACCGAGATCACGCAGAAGCGCGCCCACCAGATGATCGCGTCACTTCGGGAGGCCATGGCCGGCGAGCACCCAGGCATGGTGCCGCGGTTCGGGATCGGCACCGCACAGCGGGGCATCGACGGGCTGCGCGAATCCGCCATGGAGGCGCGCGCCGCGGCGGAGATCGCCGTCCGCTCCCGGGCGTCCGTGCACGTCTTCGACGCCACAGGCATCAACCGCGTCCTCGCCGCCATCGCGGGCACGCCGCTCAGCCGGCGCGTGATCGACGACCTGCTCGCCCCCCTCGACGAGCTCGGCCCGGTCCGGGCGGCCACGGCGATCGAGACACTCGGCGCCTACCTCGACGCCCGGGGCTCCCTGAAGGGCGCAGCCGTCCGGTTGCAACTGCACCCCAACGCGGTCAACTACCGGATCAAAAAAATCATCGAACGGCTGGACGCCGACTTGACCGATCCGGATATTTCGTTCGCCCTGCACCTGGCCTGCCGGGTCCGGCTCAGCGACTGACGAGGACCCGGCGGTCGCCCGCGCCGGCACGTCGGGATGCCGCGACCCTTTGGGGCCGCTAGGGCATACGACGCAATCGACTGGCAGGCAGGGCTCCGGGGCCACCCTTTCACAGCGTTCCTTTTCTCCGCTCACCGTGTTACGAGAATGTGAACACTTCTAATCTGCGCGGCCAGAAACTGTCTTCGGACACATGGCGGCGGGAAGTGCCGGGCCGTACAGTATGGGGTGCCGAGTTGGCGGACGCAATCAATGGCCCGTGGTCGGTACTCCATGCCCAAAAGCCGAGGAGCGGCAGTTTATGAGGAGAATTCGCAGACTGTTCGGCCTGCTGGCCGGGCTCGTTCTCGTCGCCGGAGCCCTGGTGGTGCCCCCTGCCATGGCCGCCCCACTGCGTCCCATTGTCTTCGTCCACGGGTATTCCGGGTCCGGCAGCCAGTTCGAGACACAGGCGAAAAGGTTCGCCTCCAACGGTTATCCCGCCGAATACATCGAGTCCCAGGAATACGACACCACGTTCGAGCAGAACAGCGCCGAAGACGTTTACGCCGCACTGGACGCGCGGATTGCGCGGTTGAAGGCCGCGACCGGTGCGGACAAGGTGGAACTGGTAGGGCATTCGCTCGGTACGTACATGTCGCAGAACTACCTGAAGAGTTCGGCGGCACGGGCGGCCAATGTCGCGCACTACGTGAATCTGGACGGGTTCCCCGCGGACGCTCCCCCTGGAGGCGTGCCCACACTCGCCATCTGGGGGCAGAGCAACGACACCGCGCGAATCGGCGGGGCGACCAACGTCTATTCGCCAAACGAGGCGCATGTCGAGACGACCTCGTCGGTGGCCTCGTTCCGCGCCATGTACAGGTTCTTCACCGGCGATGAGCCCGACACCACGAACGTCGTCGCGGAGGCCGGCACGATCCGGCTGGGCGGCCGCGCGCTGTCCTTTCCCAGCAACGTGGGGCTGAGCGGCGTCCAGTTGAACATCTATACGATCAATCCAGCCACGGGAGCCCGCGTCGGCGGGGCGGTGGCCTCCTACGCGTTGTCGGGTGACGGCTCCTGGGGGCCGTTCCAAGGAACGGGGACCGCGTACTACGAGTTCGAACTGGTGCGGCCGGGCGGTGTTCCCGTCCATCACTTGTACTTCCAGCCGTTCCGGCGCACCGATCTGGGTATTCGTCTGCTCAGCACCGACCCGGGCACCGGAATCGACGAGGACGTCGACCGCAGTTCCCGCAGCATCGCGATGCTCGCCTACCGCAACAAGGAATGGTGGGGCGACCAGGGAGCGAACTCCGACACTCTGGTCATCGGCGGCACCAGCGTCCTCAACAGCAGGACGGCGTCGCGCGACAAGGGCGCCATCGCCTTCTTCGCCTTCGACGCCTATTCCGACCGGATCTCCGTCCCCACCCGGACTCTTCTGCGGTTTGCGCTGACGCCGTTCATCACCGGTGTGGACCTCTACAAGGCGGCGGCTACACCGTCCACGGGAAGCGTCGTGGTGGAATCCGCGCAACGCGGAGGCAATGGTGCGGTGAGCCGGCTCGCCGTCCCGAACTGGCCCTCCAGCGGCCACACGATCACCGTCAACTTCGACGACTACGTGTCCTGACGGTTCCGACGGCATGAACCAGGGCGCGGACGAGCCGAGGTCCGTTCGCGCCCTGCCGCACGGTACCGATCGCAGGCTCCCGTGAATTACGAGCCGTGAGCGCGGGCGGATCGATCACCCTGCGGCAGATGTCCATTGACGACTGGGACGGGTTCATCGCGTTGGCCGAGGCCGGCACTGCACCATCCGATGAGTGCGGGTGCCGACCACCCCGGAGGCGTACGACCCGCTGCTCGCCGAGGTGAGCCACGCCGTGTGGCTGCTGCCGACTCCCGCGTTCCGGCGAAAGGTCTTCGACCGCCGGGGCGGTACGGCTTGGGGGTTCCCCTTGCGAGCGGCCAGGCTACGGTGCCAGCGCAGGATCGCAACTGGGGTGACCGGGAAGATCTCCGCCCACCGACGGCGGTGAACCAGCCGCGACAGCGCCGCCGCGGCGGTGGTGAGCACCCATCAGGTTGTGATGAACGCCCAGGACAAGTACATGGCGGCGGCCGGTGAAGGTTGTAGTGGATCAGGTACCTCGCTAAGCACCAGAGTCAGATGGCGGTCGCCAAGGATCAGGATCCATCCAGGAGTTCGCGGCGGGGGTTTCGAGGACGCATTCGCGGATGGCGTTCGTGTGCGGGGTCCGCGGCAGAGTCGCGAAGATTCGCAGCCCCTCGGCCCTGAAAACTTGAACAGCGGATCGCGATCGTGAATCAGGAACCGCAGCGTGTCGATGCGGTCGCCCAGGTCCATGGCCAGGTTCCGGGCGTGCTGATCCGTCCGCGCCCGGGTCGGTTGCGCGGTCACCCGCCCAGATGAAGCCTGCGGGCCCCGTGCTGGATGTATCCAGCACATACCACCACTTCAGCAGCACCGTCTCCACCACGAAGACATCGCAGACGGTGATCGCGTGGGCCTGCGTGGTCAAGGACTGCCGCCAGGTCAGCCCCTGCCTGTGGGGAAGTCGGGCGGCTCCGAGCCTTATCCCCAATGCTCCTTTTGGTATTTTACGAGGTCGTCGCCGTGTAGTTGTTTGGTCGCATTGCCGACGCGTACCCAGAACTCTGAGGGTTTAGGGGCCTTGGCGGTCTTGGCGAAGACTGGGTGTGCCGAGGCGGCGACGCTGAGTTTGCAGACCGTCTTCGCGTTCACCACGGGGAAACTGATGCGGACGGTCGGCGCGGTCGAGGCTGACAAGGAGTCATCGAGTAGTTGCCTCAGGAACAGTTCGTAGCCGTCGGCGTTCTGCTTCTTGCCCAACGTTGTGAAGTCGTCCTCGATACCCAGTACCTGGCCGTCGTCGCCCACCCCGATAAGCAGGAAGCCGCCCTCGGAGTTGAGGAATCCGCAAACTGTTTTGATGAGGTTCTGCGCGAGGTTCGGGTCGTAGGTCTTGGTGTGGACGTTCCACCGGCCACTGGCCTTGAACTCCGTGGTCTGCGTTTCACCGGCGGCGATCAGATCGGCGGTGGTCGCCTGCGAGTACTTCTGGTGCTCACCGGTGAGGGTGTTGAATCCGTCACGGACGACACCGGCGATGAGCTGCCGGCGCCGCTCGAGGAACGTCGGATAGTCCATGTTTTCCCAGCCGACCGGAAGCGCGTGCCACTGGGCCTGCCGGGCCATTTTCTGCGGGTCGATCTTTTTCCTGATGCGGGGGAGATAGTCAGCGGGGGGATCGGCGTTGTCGAGCTCGTCCGCAGGCCATTCGACGTAGGCCATGTTGGCGATGGCGCTGGTCTGCCGTGTGCCGGAGATACCGAGCGAGTTGAGGTATTTGCCGTGGAACAGGCGGTCGCGCTCGATGGATGTCGGCGCCGCCCCCGAGGGATCGAAAAGGTCCCTGATACGCAGGTCACTGAAGAGGACCTCGGCGTCCAGAAGGTTGAGCGCGGCGATGTAGGCGAAGAGCGCGGGTGAGCGGGACGAGGATGTGTCGAGGCGGTTCGGAAGTGAGATATTCCAGTAATCTCGCGTGAAGTTCGCGGCGATTATGCGATCCAGTTCGGCAAGGAAGGCCGCTCCGTCACCAGTCTGGAGGCTCGCGATGCGCCCCAGGTCGGACTCGAGTTGCGACTCCGGAGATGTGGTGTAGCGGCCGGTCGTGTGCGCCATGAAGAACCACCGCGCGATTGCCGGGCGCAGTGCCGAGGCATCAAGGGAGAAATCGTGATGGCCGATAAGCCAGATCGCGTAGCTGAACAGCAGGGCGTTTTCCGAGGTGATCATCTTGCGGCTGCGGAAGCCCGCGCTGGACACGCACCTGAAAAACTCGTGCCAACTGCTTAGATCCAGCACCTTCTCTTGCGCCGCCGCCAAGAGAGCGAACTGCTCCTGGCGGCGCTCCACGCTAACCTGGCCGGTCTCCAGGTCCTTGCCACGCAGGATGTTGTAGACGTGCTGAAGCCGGGCACGGCGGAACGCGACCGCGACCGCGACACGCAATAGCTGGTCTGGTCCGGGATCCAAGAACGGATTCCGGGGGCTTTCCCCCGTCACTGTGGGGTCGACCGCGTTGCGACTGAAGTCCTCAAGCTGTCGGCGGCCCTTCTCCCAGTGCACGGACATGAGAGTGAGGATGAAGTCAGACTGGTTGAGTTTGACGCCCTCGGAGTTGATTCGGACGAAGATTTCGGCGACCTGCTCCTCATCAGTGGCCGAGCCCAGCTCGATCACCTGGAAACGGAAATCGCGCAAGTCGCGGACACGGTCTATGCGGTCTTCGAGTTCGTCCTTGTAATCGGTCGGCAGATCTTCTTCTAGTGTCTTACCAAGGCGCTCGAAGAACTGGCGCACCGTGTTCTTGTAGCCGTCCGACCAGAGCGCGGAGATGTCGGGGATGAAGTGTGCGTCGCGCTCGATGGCCGCATCGGCCACCTCGAAGGTCTGGTCCTCGGGGCGAAAAGCGATCTTTATGTACCGCTGCTCGAACGACTTGGTCAGCACGGGCCGACCGGTGAGAACGGCGAACAGGGAGGTCAAGCGTTGCTGGCCGTCCACGATCAACAGTTGCGGAGCCTTGGTGGCGGACTCCATCCCGATCTGACGGGTGCCGACCTCCGCGCCGGTCTCCCAGAACATCAGCGTTCCGATGGGGTAGCCGCGATACATCGAGTCGAACAGGTCCCGGGCCTTCGCCGCCGACCACACGAAGGGGCGCTGAATGTCCGGAAGACCGATTCGTCCGATCTTGATGTCTTCGATCAGGTGATTCAGCGAGTACCCGGTATCGCGGTAGAGGGTGGTTGGCACTGCTGGTGCTCCTTGACCAAGCGTTCGACATGTACGGACGGCGCCTTGTGTAGTACACCACTTCCATCACATGCCTTCCAACAAGTCACGGATTCGATCTGGGCTCGGCCCGATAGCTCTGGACGTGAGCACCCCCAAGCACCCCTGAACTTCAAAGTCACCGCCGTGTCGACTGTGGCCGAGGTCATCGCCGGGGTCGACCTTGTCCGGCCAAGCCGCGATCATCATGGGCGGCACCTCTGGCCTGGACACGCCTGCGACCTGCGCTCCACAAGCGATCCCGCCTTGACGGCGCGGATCGTCGCCGAAGTCCAAGAGGAGCTGGCCACGGTGGAGCAGGCCGAACTCGGCTACCTTACGGCCGTTCCGGCCAGGCCGTAGCGCTCACGTGCCGACGCCCTGCCCACGCAAGTCCACGCCGCCGACACGTTCTTCTGCGACAGCCCGCTCGGTAGTCCCGCGCTGTTCACCGAGGTCGACCCGTCCGCCGCTGCGATCGCGGCCGTCCAGGCTGCAAGCTTTTGCCGTGGGCTTCTCCCAGCCGCCTACGGCCTCTGGACCAACAGGAGTCCGCACTCCGATCCATTCCGAGACGCAGCCAGGAGAGGACGAAGCCGGTGACCTGGAAGATCCCCGCGTCGCGGGCCGGAACTAGCTTCTGAAGCCTTGGGGGGTGCGGATCCAGCGACGGTGCGCTGTCAGTAGACGGGGGGAGGTACTCGATCACCGGACGTGGGATGTCGAGCATGGCAATATGGAGGACCAACGCCAAGTCTCTGGTGTTGTGGACGATCTTGTGGTGAGACCTGTCCTACCGGGGGCTTTGCGGCTTCCAGGGCTCAACGGCACAACGCCCTGAGTCATCCGAGATGTTGCTCAATGCCTGGATCGCCCCAGGCCGCCGGTTCACTTCCGTTGAGCAGACCTCGATCTCGAAATATGATTTTCGTCCATAACCAGTTGTATATCACTGCGAGCGGTTTAGGCTACCGTCCCCAGAATCCTATCCTCCAGGGAGTCTTTGATGGGGTTTCCTGACGACCGGGCCTCGGCCTTCGTCCTTGGCTTTCCAGCTGTGGTGGCGCCCGAGTACTCGAACCGGGCGAGTCTGGGAACCAGCCCGCCGCTCTTCATCCTGCGAGTGCCGGAGACCGCGGGCACGTCTGGCATAGATGAGGTCATCGAGGCTCTCTACAGGTCGCTCTTCGGCAATGGCAAGCTCGTGCCGCTCGCCCGTCTGGCCGCCGAGGACGATTCGACGCTGCTCTCCGAGATCGCCGGAGCCCAGCTGAGGACCGGCGCGCCAGAGAATATGACGCCTGATCGCTACCCGAACTTCCTTGTCATGCGGGACCTCATCACCTACATCCGGCAGAATCCCCGCGCATGGAGAGCGGGGCCGCAGACGCGGGAGCTTCGGCTGCACGCCAGTGAGCAGCGCGCCAAGCGCGGCGGCCTGTTGGGCTTCACCCAGGTGGCGGGTCCTGACGGAGGCTGGCTTTGGGGTTTCCTGATGAAACTGGTCTGGCGTCCGTTGGTACAGCGAATGCCCAGGCGGGTGTGGGCCGCCTGGACGTCGCGCAAGGTGATGCGGGACTGGCTGGGCGCGGAGAATACCGCCGGGGGTGGCCGGGACCTTTTTCGGGCGATGAACAACGGGGGTGCCCTGTGGAGCACGCAGCTGGGGAACGACCCGAATCACGAGGAGGCTCTTCAGCAGCTCGATCGGCTGCTGTGGCGCGCCCTTCTGGAGGACCTGCGCAGCCCGGTGATCGGCCGGCTCCTACCTGGACGACGGCGCAGGACCGCGCGTCCCGTTCTGCTTGTGGAACTGCCGCCACCGGCCGCACGGGGCAGCCGTGCGGCCGAACGTTTCCTGCGCTCGGTGCATCAAACGCCCACGGCCAAGGGGCCGGGTCCGCTCGTCGTGGCGGTCGGGCAGCCGTCCGAACATCTGCTGGCGGATCTTGGTGATCCCGAGCAACTCACGTTCACACAGGCGAGCATTCGCCTGAGCGATCAGGCCGGGCCGCCGGTTCTGGTGGCCTTCAGCGACGACGCCATGGCCAAGCCACGACTCCAACTGCCCAGGGTCAACCCGAGGACGTTCAGGTTCAGCCGGATGGTGCCCACGGCGATCATGGCTGGTGTGACCGTCCTGGTCATGGCGGGCACAAGCCTGGGCATCGTTCAGGCTTTCGACGACCACGATTGCATTGGCGGCGTCGATTCCGTCGCAGAGTCCGCGCGTGCCGACCCCGTCCCGGTCCATTCCAAAGCCTGGTACGACGCGGCTATACGGGAGATCGACAAGCAGAACAAGCGGGCTGAGCAGGCCGCCGTCGAGGGCAGAACGGTACGGACTGTAGTGGCGTTCGTGTCCAGCGTGCCGACGGACGAGAACGAGTCGCGTTTCGACGGAATGATCCCCGAGTTGCGCGGTATCGCGATGTGGCAGCGAAAGCTGCTCGACGACGCCGTATCCAACGACTCGGCCGTAAGGCTCCGAGTCGAGGTCTGGCCCACCGGGCAGGCGTTCCAGAACGCCGAAGCCGAGGCGAGGAAGCTCGCGAAGCGGGTGGCGGACGAGGGCACCGCCAAGAACATCGAGGATTACACCAGGGTCGTCGGCGTCCTCGGATACGCGCAAAGCCGGGACGAGACCCAGGCCGCGCTTCGGGTTCTCGGCGACGCGAAGATTCCCACAATCGGTACTACGGCGACCGCTGATGAGATGCTGACCGGCAACGCGAACCGCAGCTACTGGCCCTTTACCCCGACCAACTCGACCGAGGCGAGTATCGCGGCGAACTTCGCGGGCACTCGGAACATCGTGGCCATCCCCAACTCCAAGGGGGACTGCTCCCCTGCCCGCCACGCCCTCGTCATCGAAAGCTCCACCGACCTTTACAGCCGCAGCCTGGCGGACAAGTTCCGCGCCGAATTCCAGGGTACCTCCCAGGTGTTCAACTTCAACCAGGAGGGCGACTTCGACCCCCCGTCACCCTCCGGCGCGACCAACATGAGCAGCGCGGACGAACTGGCAAGCCAGCTATGCCGGCAGCTGAAGGCGAAGCCGGGGTCCATCGTGTACTGGTCTGCGCGAGCCCGTGACTTCACTGCCTTCATCAACGCCATGCAGACCCAAGGCACCTGCATCGATGACGACATCACCGTTCTCGGCGGCAACGAACTCACCAACGTCGCCCAGACAGGCGCATTCAACAACAAGCACTGGTTGCGGCTTTACTACTCCGCTCACCGGCTTCCCGCTACAGATGTGAACGCCAGCGACCAAACAAAGCAGTTCGTGGATGATTACACCGCATTTGTGAAACGCACGACGAAGGGCATCGACCCTTGGATCCAGGACGGCCACTCCGCCGTCTCCTATGACGCCTTCCACGTTCTCTCCCAAGCCGTCGACCAGGCCCACCGGCAGGCCGGTACCGTGTCCCGCGAGTCCGTTCTCGTCGCCCTCGGCGGAGGCATCACCTTCAACGGCGCCACCGGATTCGTTTCATACGACGGGAACAGCAATGCCGCGCCCGTTGACAAGACCCTTGTCCTGCTCCGCCAGCTCGGAAGCGGCCCAAAGACCGTCCTGGTGTGCGGGGCGTACGACCAGGGCGCGTCCAGCGAAGCACAGGGACCACCGTGCACCCGCTAATGCGGCGTGATCTCGCCATTAAGAGCGCGTCCTACGTGGTGATGTGAGTCCGCTTCTTGAAGCGGATCAGGGCGGCGGCCAGGGTGAGGAAGGCGGCAAACAGGTGCCCGTGACGCTCCCGGCCAACGCCCAGACGGCGGTAGCACAGCAGCCAGGCGATGGTGCACTCGATCGCACACACCGGTGCCGTCCCACAGGCGCCGGCCGGACTCGATGCCACGGCAGGCGATGCGCGGGACGACACCGCGCCGGCGCAGCCATTGCCGCAGGCCGGCGGAGTCCTGGCCTTGCCGGCGCGGGCCTTGCCGGGGCGCCGGCGGCGTGGCCCGCGGCGGGAACGGATCGGCGGGATGGCCAGCAACAGCGGCTTGAACACCGGGATGCCGGCGGTGTCGGCGGTGCCGGCGGCCCGGACACCCACCACCGGCGGCAGCCCTTCTGCCTCGGACAGCACGTGGATCCTGCTGCCCATCCTGGCCCGATCGACCGGATCGGCCCCGGTCAGCGATCCCCCTTTCCCGCTCAGACGGCGGCGGCGTCCACGATCCCCGGCGCTCCCATCGAGCATCCCGCACCCGCCCAGCTCGTCCAGCGCCGCCTGGTGCGGCCGCGGCCACAGCCCCGTACGGGTCCAGCCGGTGCACCGGCGATGCGCGGTGGAGCGCATCACGCCGAACCCGCCCGGCAGCCTACGGCCGCAGATCGGCGTCCTCCTGACCCGGCGAGCAGGCTGGGCACCAGCGCGGCACAGGACGGGCGGAGGTCGGCACTTCCCTTCGGTGAGCACGCAGGGTGACCGCGCAGCCCCGATCGGCTGCCGGTCCCGGGGCCTGAACGCCGAGCACATAGGGGTCAGCCGAAAAGTCAGCGAATGTGGTGGCCAATGTAGCGGGTCCAGGGTCTGGATTCCCCGCCGGATCTGTGGTGAGCTGCGAAAACACCCCCCGCAGCACCTCACGGTCAGCGGAGACAACCAATGATCCCGAACCGGGCAATCGATTCAGCGCCGCGACCGTGCCAGGCCCCGGCACTCGATGCCACACGGCCAACTCCAAGCTCAATCGATATCAGGAGTGGCTCATGACTGCTCTGTCGCTTGTCCCTGATACACCGCAGGAAACCGACGCCGCCTTCCTGCGCCGGCTCCTGGCGGCGAACGACACGACGCAGGCCCTCCAGATCGCCGTGGACCACGTCGTGGAGGCGCTCGGCTGCGCCGTGTCCTGGGCCGGGCTGGTCGAGGGCGACTACCTGGTGATGGGGGCGCACTGCGGCCTGATCTCGGCCGAGATGCGGTCGGCGTGGCGGCTGAAGGTCGGGGAGGGGATCGGCGGCAAGGTGGCCGCGGAGCGCAGGCCGTACATGAGCCGCGACTACCGGCACGACTCGCGCCGCGTTCCCCTGATGAAGCGGCTGATCGACAACGAGGGGATCCAGGCGACGCTCGTGGTCCCGCTCCTGATGGGCGACCAGGCGCTCGGGGTCCTGTACGGCGCCCAGCGGCGCCCCTACCCGTGGTCCGAAGAGGAGCAGGTGGTGCTCGACCAGATCGGCCGGGACCTGGCGATCCGGTTGCGGCAGCTCGACGTGGACGGCCGGCGCGAGCAGCGGGCCAGTGAGGTTGAACGCAAGTACCGGCGGACGCTCGGCGCGCAGCGCGAATGCGCCGCGCTTGCGGGCAGTCTCGCCGCGCAGGGGGACGCGGCCGTGGCGCTGGACCTGCTGGCCCTCAAGGTGGGCGGGCTGGTGGAGCTGCGCAACCGCGAAGGCAAGCTGCTCCGCTCGGCGGGAGCCGTCGGCGACGGCAATCCCAGGGTGGTCTGGAGGCGTGAGCTTCAGGGCACCGACGGCCTGACCGTCTCGGTCGTCGACGTCGCGGACCTTGACGAGGTCGACGCCGCGACCGTCGAGCTCGCGACCGCTCTGTTCCGCTTGCAGTTCCTTCGCCTGCGGGAGCACGAACGGACCGTCGAGCAGCTCCGCGGGGAGATGCTCGACCAGCTCCTGACCGGACGCATCGCCGACCCCGGCTCGTTCCGGCAGCGGCTGCTCACGATGGGGTTCTCCGCCGAGGAAGGCCAGGTCGTCGTGATCGGCAGGAAGCGCGGCGAGATCGGACCCGACTCGCCCATCGCCACCGCGATCGAGGGCGCCTTCCCGCGCTGCACGACCGGGGTGCGTTCGGGCCGGCTGGTCGCGGTGGTGGACATCACCGACCCCGACACGGACGTCCGGTGCTGCCTGGAATCGCTGCTGGTGCGCGGGCCGTATCGCGACCTGGTCGCCGGCGTGGGCCGGTCCTGCCGGGACCTCGGCGACTACGCGATCTCCTACGACCAGGCGCGGGCGGCCTGCGAGCTCGGGCTGCGCGGGACGGGCAAGTCCGCGGTGCTGACCGCCCGTGACCTCGGGATCATCCCCCTGGCGAGCGTCCCGCTCGAACATCTGCGCACGATGGTCCGGGACACGCTCGGCCCACTGCTCGACGCGGACGAGACCCGCGGGACCGACCTGGTGGAAACGCTGCGCGTCTACCTGAGCAACGACCGGCATCTTCCCGCCACGGCCGCGGCCCTGCACGTCCACTACAACACCGTGCGCAACCGCATCGCGCGGATCGAAGAGCTGCTCGGTGTGGACGTCCGCGACGTCGAGGACCGCTTCCGGCTTGAGACCGCGTTGCGGATGCACGCACTCACGCACGTGTTGACGCAGGACGACGAGGATGTCATGGCGTGACAAAGGCACTGTGAATTGATGGCGCGCCAAGACCTGGGGTGATGAGGGTCACTCTCGCCACGGTGGAACCCCACCGACGAGAGGGACGTCATGAAGCTCATCACGTTCACGGCTGACAACCGGACCCACGTCGGCGCGATCGACGGCACGGGCAAGACCGCCATCAGCCTGACTGACGCGTCGAAAGGCGACCCGCGTTTCGCCTCGATGCTTGAGCTCATCCGCGGCGGCCGGCCGGCCCTGTCCGACGCGGCCGAGATGCTTGAGCTTCACCCGGTGGACGCCGCCTACGACCTCGACGCCGTCACGCTGAAGGCTCCGCTGCCCAACCCCGTGCGCCTGCGTGACTGCTCGCTGTTCATCGAGCACCTGCAACCCGCGTTCCGCGGCCTGGCCCGCAAGCTCGCCGCTGCCGCGGACGACCCCGAGGCCGAGTACGAGCGGCTGGTGGCGACGGGCAAGTACGACATGCCCAAGGTGTTCGAGGGACAGGTCATCTACTACAACGCCGACCACACCGCGATCAGTGGGCCGGGGGACGTCATCGTCGTCCCGCAGGAAACGCGTCAACTCGACTACGAGCTGGAGTTCGCCGCCGTGATCGGCCGGACCGGCCGGGATATCAGCGCGGAGGACGCCATTGACGCGATTCTCGGTTACACGATCTTCAATGACTGGAGCTGCCGGGACCTGCAATCGACCGTGATGGCCTCGCAGCTCGGCCCGTCGCGCGGCAAGGACTTCGACGGCTCCAACACCCTCGGCCCGTGCATCGTCACCGCGGACGAGCTCGGCTCGCCCTACGACCTGGAGCTGACCGCCCGGGTCAACGGCGAGGTGTGGTCACACGGGTCCAGCTCGACGATGCACCACTCCTTCGAGGACGCCATCGCGCACTTCAGTCTCGGCCGCACCATCTACGCCGGCGAGGTCCTCGGCACGGGCACCGTCCTGAGCGGCAGCCCGGTCGAGATCGGCAAGGAGCTGAAGGACGGCGACGAGGTCGAGCTGGAGGTTTCCGGCATCGGCGTCCTGCGCAACCGCGTCCAGCTCCCGTACTGAACCCCCCGCAACCGAGGTCAGAAAGGGAACCCAGCCATGACCAAGCTCGTCGACCTGTCCCGGACGCTCGACCCGGCCAACCGCGACCTTGTCCCCGAGGCGTACAAGTCGCTGAACACCATACTCGCGCCGAAGATCAAATACCTGCACCCCGGCGGCGAGGGCAGGGACCGGATGATCGAGATCTTCGAGTGCCCTCCCGAGGACCTGCCCAACAGGGAAGGCTGGGGCGAGGACTGGCTCACGGAGATGAACACCCACTGCGGCACCCACGTGGACGCGCCGCTGCACAGCGCCAGCGTCATCGAGGGGAAGCCGGCGCGCACCATCAGTGACATCGACCTGTCGGAGCTGTACCGGCCCGGAATGGTGCTCGACGTGCGGCCCTGGGCCGAGCCCGGCAGAGCCATCCCGATCGACGCGCTGGAGAAGGCGATCCAAGCGACGGGCCGCGAGGTCCAGCAGGGCGACGCGGTGCTGCTGCGCACCGGCCAGGAGCGCTACCAGCCGAAGGACCCCGAGTTCTTCAACTACCCGGGCATGAGCGGCGACGGCACCCGGTACCTGACCGGCCTTGGAGCCACCATCCTCGGCACCGACGCGCTGGCGTGGGACCGCCCGTTCCCCGTCATGAAGGACGCCTACAAGGCGACCGGCGATCCGAAGGAGATGTGGGACGGGCACCGCGCCATCATCGACAAGGAAGCGTTCATCATCCAGCAGCTCGACAACCTCGGCGCCCTGCCGCTCACCGGATTCCACGTCGGCTTCTTCCCGATCAAGCTGCCCAGGACCAGCGCCTCGCCCTGCCGGGTTGTCGCTTTCCTCAACAACTGAACAGGGGCCCGACCATGCTTCTCCCCCTAAGACGCGGTACGGGGATCGCCGCGATCACGGCCGCCGTGATGGCGTTGGCCGCATGCGGCGGCGTCAAGGATCCCGCACAGAGCGGCGGCGCGACGGCCGCGCCCTCCGACGCCAGGCTCGTCGCCCCCATCGAAGGCATGGAGTGCAAGGAGGGCAGCCGGCCGACCGGAGAGCCCATCGTGGTGGGCGCGTCCCTGAGCCTCACGGGCGCGCTGGCGCCGACCGCGCTCGTCCACCGGACGGTCGGGGACATCGTGGCCGAATGGGTCGGCAGGTGCGGCGGCATCAAAGGCCGACCGATCGAATGGAAGGTGCTCGACGACCAGTCGACCCCGGCCCAGGTCACCTCCAACTACACGCGGCTCATCGGCGACAGGGTCGACCTCGTCATGGGTCCCTACGGCGGCGCGGCGACGCTCGCCGGCGCCGGCCCGGTCACCAAGGCCGGCTACGCGTACCCGACCGCGACCAACGGCGCGCCCGACAAGCTCATCGGGGAGAACCACTTCCCGACGTGGCAGATCGGCGGCGGTGTCTCCGAGCCGTCGAAGATGTTCGACGCGCAGGCGAAGACGCTGGTGGACGCGCTGAAGTCCACCGGCAACCCGCCGAAGTCGGTGTTCTTCGCGGCGGCCAAGTTCCCGACCACCCTCAGCTACACCGCCTCGCTCGAGAAGGCGCTCAAGGCCGAAGGCGTCGAGGTCGTCGGAAACGTCCAGTACGAGATGGGCACGACGGACTTCAGCTCCATCGCCACCCGGATCTCGGGCCGGAACCCCGACCTCGTCTACCTCGGTTCGCTCGGCGCGGACGTGACGAACATCTACCAGGCGTTCGACGCGATCGGGTTCACGCCGAAGACCGTCTACGCCGCCCTGCCGTCACCCGCCTCGATCGCGGGCCTCGGCGACCGGGCCGAGGGGATGATGCTCTCCTCGATCTACGAGAACCACGCGCCGCTCGGTGACACCGACATCGCACGGTACTTCTCCAAGAGCTTCACCGAAGCGGCCCAGAGGAAGAAGCTCTTCCCGCTGGTCGAGACGCAGGCCGCCACCGGGTTCGCCGCCTGGCAGGTGCTGCTGACCGCCGTCAACGAGGTGGGCGTCGACAACAAGAAGATCATCGACTGGCTCAACGACAACAAGGTCGACACGATCGTCGGCGAGCTGTCGTTCGACGGCTACAACAACTACGGCGGCGACATCAACCGGGTGGCGCAGATCCAGAACGGCAAGCGCGTCCTCGTCTGGCCGAAGGACGTCGCGGGAGCCGAGATCCGGTACAAGCCCTGACGACTCCGCCCACCCGAGCATGCGGGTGCGGCGGGACGCGTGGACCCGCCGCACCCGCGCAACCCGGAAGGACCGCACATGGCGGTATCGACGCTCGCCTTGGTGCAGACGTTGCTGAACGGGCTGTTCATGGGCTGCCTGTTCGGAAGCATCGCGCTGGGGATCACGATGAAATGGGGCCACCTCGGTGTCCCCGACTTCTTCCACCTCTCACTCACACTGCTGGGCGCCTATCTGACCTACACGCTGCTCACCACGCAGCTCTGGAGCCCGTACCTGACGCTGCTGGTGACGATGCCGGCGTTCTTCGTGATCGGCGTGGTGGTCCAGTACTTCCTCCACGTCATCAAGGCGCAGGCGTTCACCAGCCTGCTGATCACGTTCGCCCTGTTCATCGTCGCCGAGGGCGCCATGTCGCTGATCTGGAGCCCGGACCTGTTGTCCATGCGGTCCTGGTTGTCGGACGGGCTCACCCGCAGCATCCGGGTCGGCTCGCTGTCGGTGTCGCCGATCGATCTCGTCGCGGCCGTGGTCGCGGTGATCACGGTCGGGGCGTCGGCGTTGGCCCTGCACCGCACCCGGTGGGGCAGGGCGGTCCAGGCGATGCGTCAGGACGCCCCGATCGCCGAGACCCTCGGGGTGCGGATCCTGCCCATCGCCCTGGTCGTCTCCGGGCTGGCCGCCGCGAGCGCCGCGGCCGCCGGCATGGTGGTGGCGCTGAAGATGCCGCTGTCGCCCGGCCTGCCGCTGAACTGGGTCGGCACCGTGGTCGTCGCCGTCCTGCTCGGCGGGCTCGGCCGGCCGCTGGGCGCGCTGATCGCGGCGATCGTGCTGGGGATGATCCAGAACGCCTGGTCGCTGTACTTCCCGCCGGAGTGGTCGCCGGCGGTGACGTTCGGCCTGCTGTTCGCCTTCCTCGCCCTGCAACCCCTCGCGCGCCTGTTCCGGGAGCGCATGACGTCGGGAGTCCCCCGTGAATCGCTGGCTTGATCCGTCGCTGCGTCGGCACGAGCTGATCGCGGCCGGCTGTGTGCCGGCTGTCGTCCTGGTCGCCGTGTTCGGTTCCGGCTTCGCGGTCTCGTTCGGCTACCAGTTCTTGATCTGGGTCGCGCTGGCGCTGAGCTGGAACCTGTTCTCCGGCAACTCGGGGTATGCGAGCTTCGGCCACGGCGTGTTCTTCGGCCTCGGCACCTACACGGCCGCCGCGGTGCTGCGCTCGACCGACGTCCCCTTCGTCGTCCCGCTGCTCGCCGCGGGCGCGGTCGGAGGCGTGCTCGCCCTGGTCGTGGGGCTCGCGGTGTTCTCCTCGCCGCGGTTCGCCGGTGACCTGTTCGGCCTGGTGACGCTGGCGATGGCGTTCATCGTGATGACGATGGTGTCGAACGTGTCGTTCCTTGACGGTGGCTCGGGCGTGTTCGTCCGCGAGCACACCGCCGGGACCTGGATCGGATCGAGCACGCGGAATCTGTTCATCGTGGCCGCCCTGCTCGCCGGGCTGTGCGCGGTCGCGGCCGTCGCGACGTCCACCACGCGGTGGGGCACGGCCCTGCGGTCGATCCGCGACGACGAGGGGGTCGCCGAGTCGCTGGGCGTGCCGACCTACCGGTACAAGGTGGTCTCCTTCGTGGTGAGCGGTGCGCTGGCCGGGCTGGCCGGGGCTCCGCAGGCGGTGTTCCTCGGCTACGTCGAGGTGGGCGCGGTCTTCGCGCTCAACATCCCGCTGTTCGTGATCATGATGGCGATTCTCGGCGGCATGGGCCGGTGGTGGGGCCCGGTCATCGGCGCCGCGCTGGTCGTGACGCTGCGGGAGGCGCTCCTCGGGCTGGGGTCGCCGGAGATGGCGCAGATCGTCGTGGGGCTGAGCCTCGTCGCCGTGATCGCGCTGATGCCGCACGGCGTGTCCGGCTTCCTCTCACGCGCCGGCGTGGCGCTCGGCGCCAAAGGAGGGGCACGATGACCCTGCTGCGTTGCGTGAACGTCACCAAGCGGTTCGGCGGGGTGACCGCCCTCGACCGCGTCAGCCTGGAAGTGTCGGAAGGCGAGATCGTGGGCCTGGTCGGGCCGAACGGCTCGGGCAAGACCACCTTGCTGAGCAGCATCGCGGGCTCGTTCCCGGTGACGGGCGGGACGATCGGCTTCCGCGGCAGGGACATCACCCGGACCTCGCCGCATCGACGCGCTCACCTGGGGATCGCCCGGACCTTCCAGATCCCGCGGCCGCTCGGGTCGTTCACCGTCGTCGAGAACGTGGCGACCGCGTGCATGTTCGGCCGCGACCGCATGTCCAGGCCGGCGGCGCTGGAGCGTGCCCGTGGCGTGCTCGACCGGGTGGGGCTGGCGACCCACGCCGATCGCCCCGTCGACGTCCTGAACCTCCACGAGCGCAAGTTCCTTGAGATCGCCCGGGCGCTGGCGCTGGACCCGCAGCTGATCCTGCTCGACGAGGTCCTCGGCGGGCTGAACCCGTCGGAGACCGAGGAGGGCATGAAGCTGATCTCGTCGCTGCGCGACAGCGGGGTCGCCGTCGTCTACATCGAGCACAACGTGCAGGCGGTCGCGGCCCTGGCCGACCGCATGTACGTGCTGAACCAGGGGCGCAACCTGGCCAGCGGCCGTCCCGAGGAGGTGCTGGCCGAGTCCTCCGTGGTCGCCGCATACCTGGGAGGAGAGGTCGATGCTTGAGGTCAGGGATCTCAAGGTCAACTACGGCGAAGCGGTGGCGCTGCGCGGGGTCGACCTGCGGGTCACGCGGGGCTCGGTCGTCTCCCTGGTCGGTTCGAACGGCGCCGGCAAGAGCACCCTCGTCAAAGCGCTGATGGGCATGCAGCCCATCAGCGGCGGCACCGTCGTGTTCGACGGGACCGACATCACGGCGCGGCCCGCGACCGACCGTCCCGCGCTCGGCATCGCCCTGGTGCCGGAGGGACGCCGGCTGTTCAAGGACATGTCGGTGCGTGACAACCTGCTGCTCGGCCTGCACCATCCGGCGGCCCGGCGCAGAGCGAGCGGCGCGCTGGGAGAGGTGTACGACCTGTTCCCGGTCCTGGGGCGTCGTCCGCGCCAGCTCGCGGGCACCCTGTCCGGCGGCGAGCAGCAGATGGTCGCGCTCGGCCGCGCCCTGATCTCCAAGCCGTCGCTGCTCGTGCTCGACGAGCCGTCGCTCGGCCTTGCTCCCATCGTCGTGCAGGAGGTCTTCGCCACGATCGAGCGCGTGACCAAGGCCGGCGTCACGGTGCTGCTCGCCGAGCAGAACATGCAAAAGGCCCTCGAGCTGTCGGACCGCGGCTATGTCATCGCCGACGGACAGGTGGTGCTGGAGGACACCGGCGCCGCGCTGTTGCGGTCCGACAGCGTGCGCAGGGCCTACCTCGGCAACCGATGAGCCCGGCGACCGGCGGACGGCCGCGGCTGGGCCGCGCCCCCTGGACGACGGCCGGCGACCTTGACGACGCACAGCGCGCCCTGGTCGACCGGATCCGGGCCGACTGGGGCGGCGGGTCGCTCGGCGTGAGCCCGTTCGACGACGCCGGACGGCTGGTCGGCCCGTTCGACCTGATGGCGGCGAGCCCGCGCGTCGGCGCGGCCATGCTGGAGGCCGCGTCCAGCTTCCGCGACTCGGACCTGACGGTCCTGGAACGCGAGCTGGTGATCCTGGTCGTCGCGGCCGCGGAGGACGCCGGTTTCATGTGGGCCGGGCATCACCCGGTGGCGCTGGCGGCCGGCCTCGCCCCCGAGGCCGCCGAGAGCATCCGCTCCGGCGCGGAGCCCCGGCTCGGTGAGCCGCTGCGCACCGTCCACCGCGTGGCCCGCCGCCTCGCCGATGACGGCGACCTCGACGACACCGCGTTCGACGCCGCCCTCGACCGCCTCAGCTGGCGCCGGCTCCAGGAAGTCGTCTGGCTGACCGGCCTCTACCGGGCCTTCGGCCTCGCCATGCGGGTCGCCCGCAGCCCCTACCCCGGACGAGAACTGGAAGGACAGGACGAACGTGACCGGTGAGCCCATCCTGCGGGACTATCTGCCGGCCGCGATCCGGCGCCATGGATCGCGCCGCGCCGTGGTCGCGGACGGCAAGACCTGGACGTACGCGGACCTGGATCGCGCGTCGCGGGCGGTCGCGGGTTACCTCGACGACCTCGGCGTCGGGCCGGGCGACCCGGTCGCGCTCATCCTGCGCAACAGCGCCGAGTACGTCGTGGCCGACCTCGCCATCGCGCTGCTCGGGGCGGCGAAGGTCCCGCTGAACATGATGTTGTCGACCGAGGAGCAGTCCTACATCCTCGCCGACTCCAAGGCCCGGGTGTGCCTCATCGAGCAGGACCGCCTCGACGTGATCGAGGCCGCCCGCGAGAACGGCGTGGACCCACACGTCGTGGTCCGCGGCGGCGAGCCGGGCGCGGGGTCCTGGGACGCCGCGGTGAACCATGCGCCGCTCGCCGACGAGCCGGCCGTGCCGCCCGACGCGCTGGCGTTGATCATGTACACGGGCGGTACGACGGGACGGCCGAAGGGTGTGCTGCACACCCAACGGGGGATCGCGGCGAACCTGCTCTCGCACCTGATCGAGATGGAGCTGGTCGCCGAGGACGTGCTGCTGCTGACCTCGCCGCTGCCGCACAGCGCCGGGTTCCTGTTGCAGGCCGCGCTGTCCAAGGGGGCGTCGGTGTTCGTCGAGCCGGGCTTCGACATCGAGGGGATCCTCGACCGCATCTCTCGCGACCGCGTCAGCTACCTGTTCCTGGTGCCCACGATGATCTACAGGTTGATCGACGCGGTGGCCGCGCGCGGGGACGTCGACACCAGCTCGGTGCGCACGATCCTGTACGGCGCCGCGCCGATCAGCCGCGAACGGCTTGAGCAGGGCCTGCGGATGTTCGGGCCGGTGTTCATGCAGTTGTACGCCCAGTCGGAGGCGCCGAACTTCCTGACCCGGCTGCGCCGCGACGACCACCGTCTCGACGGCGGGAACGTCCGCCGCCTCACCAGTTGTGGCCAGTCGGTGGTGATGGCGCAGGTCGAGGTGCGCGGGGAGGACGGGGCGCCGTGCAAGCCGGGCGAGGTCGGGGAGGTCGTCGCCCGCTCGCCGTACACGATGATCGGCTACCTGGGCTTGGCGGCGGAGACCGCCGAGGCCCTGAGCGATGGCTGGCTGCACACCGGTGACCTCGGCTACCTCGACGAGGACGGCTACCTGTACCTCGTCGACCGCAAGAAGGACATGATCATCACCGGTGGCCTCAACGTGTACTCCACCGAGGTCGAGCGGGCGTTGGCCCAGGTCCCCGGCGTGCGGGAGGCGGCCGTCACCGGGATCCCGCACCCGGACTGGGGCGAGGCCGTCGTCGCGTTCGTCGTGCCCGACCGGCCCGACGTGACGGCCGAGGAGATCCAGGAGGCGTCCCGCGAGGTCCTGACCTCCTACAAGCGGCCCAAGCGGGTCGTCCTCGTGCCGTCGTTGCCGGTGACGGCGGTCGGGAAGATCGACAAAAAGGAGCTGCGGCGAAGCTGGCCGGGCTGGTAACCGACCGGCGCAACCGGGTCGGGCCGCTGGACGGCCCGCTCACGCCAGGGGGAGGCGCGCCCGCCGCCGCGGAGCTTCCGGAGCGGCACCTCCCGCCGCGGCGCGACGGCGACCTGGTCCGTGACGGAAGCTGGGGGTGAGCCAGCCGACCTGCGGTGAGCACCTGCGGGTGCCGGCCCAAGCCGGGCTGGTACGCGGCAAGAGGATCAAGCAGTGGGTCTTCTACCAGCGCGACGCGGACCGGATCGCACAGGCCAGGGAGTCGCTGAGCGTTGAATGGTGAGATGGACAGCGCGACCGCGACCGCCGGCGGGCGGCGGGCGGGGCTCTATGAGCGGCTGATCGCGGACCTGGACGCCGCCCGAGGGACGCACCGAGGTGGTCAGTTCCCTGCTCGGACACAACGTAGCCCAGGCCGCACAATGGCATGGTCAAGATCGGCAAGAGGCGGACCCGGTACGTGCCGGCCGTGGTGCCCGGTGACGCCCGCCTGGACCTGGAGGCGGTCAAGGACCTCCTGGAGGCCACCTACGCCGCCTTCGCCGGCCGCGACAAGGCCGAGGAACTGGCCGGCAGCCCCAGCGGCACGGTCCTCCCCTTCAGCTACCACCCCAGATTGGAGCTCATCGCCGATCCGGCGCTGCTGGGGTCGCCGAAGCTGTTCTACAACGCCGCCCGGCTCGACCGTTCGATCGCCCTGTCCACGGACGACTATCGACGCATGGCCAATCCCCGCCTGGCCCCCATCAGAGGCCACTACGCCATTGGCTACGAGCCGCTGTTCACCGCCATGCAGATTATGGACGTCCAGGCGATGATCGAACCCTGGTTCAACCTGATCCAGGTCGGGGACGTGTGGGTGCGCTAGGAGTCAGGCAGGGCCGGTTCCACTGGCACAGGCACGATGAGCAGGACAAGTGCTTCTTCGTCCTGGACGGACGGTTTCACATCGAGCTGGAGCACGCCGACGCCGTTGAGCTGGGGCCGCCCCTCGCCAGGCACTCACCGTCCCCGCAGGGATGGTGCACCGCCCCGTCGTTCCCGTCCGCAGCTCCGTAAAGGTCGGCGTCGCCGCCACCGGCGACTGAGCCACACGAGGCCAACGTCAACAACGCTGGGGCGGCCTGTGCCCCAAGGCAGCCTGACACGACTCATCGGGCAGGCGGTCGCCAGACCGTGGCCACGTGCCCGGTTGCAATTGAGTTGAGCTCAACTTACGATCGCTGCCATGGAACGGCAATGGTCCGCCCGGGGCTCGGCGGCGCGGCAGCGGATACTTCAGGCGGCCACCGAGGAGATGGCCGCGACCGGCGACATCGAGGTGGCGGCCGTGGCGCGGCGTGCGGGGGTGAGCGTCGGCCTGCCCTACCGCTACTTCGGCACCCGCAGCGGCCTGGTGAGCGCTGTCATCTCCGATTTCCACGACCGGCTGGACGAGGCGGTCACCAACCGGGAGTTCGACGGCGACACCTGGTACGAGAGGGAGCGGGCACGGGTCACCGCCTGGGTCGACCACCTGTACGACGATCCGCTCGCCCCCGTCGTACTCAGCCGGCAGGGCGGCGACGCCGGGAAGGCGGGCATCGAGACGCAGCGTCTGCACAAGGCCATCGAGCAGGGTGCCCGCAACATCGCACGCGGACAGCGCGACGGCGATCTGCCCTCCGACCGGGACCCCGAGCTGCTCGTGGCAGCGATCCTGGGCGGCGTTCACACGGCCGTCGCGGTCGCCCTGACCCGCACCCCTCGCCCCGACCGCTCACGAGTCGCCGCCGAGCTGTGGGCCTTCGTCGCCGGTGCCGTCGGTGCCGCGAACACCTCCGGGAGGACATCATGACCGAGCAGAGCACCAACCCCGAAGTTCACAGCCTGGAGGATCTGACCAAAGATCTCGCTCGCACGCACCGGGCCACCGGTGGTGGCGACCGCGGCGTCGAGCCCGCGCAGGTCCGAGCCGACCTGGCCGCGCTTGAACGCGACGGCTACGTCATCCTGACCGACCTGCTCGGTCGCGAGGAGTGCGATGAACTTCGCGCCGAACTCACACCGCTGCTCGGCCGGACAGGGCGCAACGCCTTCGAGGGCCATCGCACCCAGCGGATCTACAGCGTGCTCAACAAGACCCGTGCCGTGGACCGCCTCGTTGACCACCCTCGCGTCCTAGCCCTGATCGACCGGTTGCTGCTGCCCAACTACCTGCTGTCCCAGTTGCAGGTCATCAACATCCTGCCCGGCGAGGACGCCCAGCTGCTGCATCCCGACGACGGCTTCTATCCGGTTCCCCGCCCCCGACCGGAGCTGTCGGTAGCCACCATCTGGGCGATTGACGACTTCACCGCCGACAACGGCGCAACCGTCCTCATCCCCGGCAGTCATCGCTGGCCGAACGGCAGAACCCCCACCGATGCGGACTCCCGCGTGACCGCTGTCATGCCCGCTGGCTCCTGTGTGTTGTTCGTAGGCACCCTCTGGCACGGCGGCGGCGCCAACCTCAGCGCCGCGCCACGCCTGGCCGCCACCGCCCAGTACTGTCAGCCCTGGCTGCGGACGCAAGAGGCGTTCACCCTCTCCACCAGCCAGGATGTCGTCCGTGAGGTCTCGGAAGACATCCGTCGAATGCTCGGCTACAGCATCCATCCGCCTTTCGTCGGCATGGTCGACGGCATGCACCCCAAACGCCTCTTGGACCGCCACTGATCGGCATAGCCGGACTGGCGTGTTACCCAATCCGGTGAACATTTGTGGACACTCCAGGCAGGAGGTGGCTTGTTTGCCGTTCCTGCCTCGGTCGGCTCTACCCTGCGGCATCGTGGGCTTAGGTGCTGTTCCAGAATTTTGATAACCGCACCGTCAAGCGGATGGAGTATGACGCAGATAGGTCCATCGCTTTCAAGATAGGGGCTGGGATATCGAAGTCATCGATGGCGCTCCCCTTGGGAGCACCAGGCTCCATGAATATACCCACCACTCCCCCCGCCTCGCGCGCCGAATAGTTCGGCATATCAATCACAGCCTGAACGATAGTAGGTCATCCCGGACTACCGCCTTGTTGAATCTTGCGAAGCCACCCGGACAAAAAGTCGTTGCTGAATCGGTCGATGGTCGACCGATCGGCCAGCATCTCGCATCTCCTCCACGACAGAGGAACGCCACGGTGGTGGCGGCCTTTTCATTGAGTTCGAGGGTGATCCGGCGGGCGGACCACGTGTTGTGCCGCCGCAACCGCTCGATCCGTTCGACGACATCCGGGGTGGGACGGTAAGGATCGCGGGACGCTTGGGCGCTCCTGCAGCCTGACTTCGCCGTGCGTGTCGTACCGGTTCTTCCACTTGGACAGGCAGGCGCGGGAGACACCGGCCTCGGCGGCGACGTGCGCGATCGGACGGGTGCGGCAGCGCTCCACGAGCCTTCGGCGTCCCTCGATGTTCAAGGGCACGTTCGCGTTGTGTCACCGGAGCACCTTCGCGCTCCGTCCGGCCGTGATGGCGGTGAGGAGAGGGAGAGCGATGAGTAGCGCGACCGCGACGAGGAGTCCGCTTGCCCAGAGCGGCCCAAGGTCCCCGGCTTCGGTGTTGAGGGTGGCCGCAGCGATGACGGGGCCGACGGCGGCGCCCACGTTGAGCGCCGCCGTCGCATACGAGCCGGCCATGGTGGGCGCTCTTGCGGCCTCGTAGAGGACCCGCGTAATCAGCGTGCTGCCCAGCGCGAACGACAGGGCGCCCTGCAAGAACACGAGGATGAACAGGGCGACCGGCTCGTCGGCCAGCATCGCCAGGGACGGCCATCCGATGAGCAGCAACGGGCCGCCGATTGCGATGACCGGACCGGGACGCCGGTCGGACAACTGGCCAGCGACGGTGACGCCCACGAAGGAACCGGCGCCGAAGAGCACCAGAGCGACAGAGATCCACAACTCGCCCAGCCCGGCGCTGTCGGTCACCACGGGGGCGAGGAAGGTGAAGCTTCCGAAGGTTGCAGCGTTCACCAGCGCGCCGAGCAGCATCACCAGAATCAACCGCCGCTGTGTGAGCTGGGCGAGCTCCGCTCGCAACGCCGGCCTGCCGGTCGCCTCATCTTCGTCACGTCCTGCTGGGATTGCCTTCAGGATGCCGAAAGCTGCAGGCAGGCAGAGAGCACCGACCGCCCAGAAGGTGGCCCGCCAGCCGAGCAACGTGCCAAGCACCGAGTGAGGTTCCCCCCGTTGCACGGATACCTGCGATGAGGTCACTCGGCGGTGTCTGAGGGCAGGTTGAGCCCTTCGAACGTGACGGGGCTGTGCATCCCGATACTGGAATGCCGCCTGTAGGGATTATA
>NZ_BSTM01000031.1 GCF_030269515.1 Actinomadura sp. NBRC 104412
CTTCACTGGTCTTGGTCGACTCGAAGGATCACGAGGTGGCCGTCTCACGTCACGGGGACTCGCCCATCACGACACGAACCGGTCATAGATCACACAGACCCCATACACCACTCCAGTGGACGTGAACTGTTGCGCTCCAGCATTCTTCGACATATTGAGTCACCTACACGTATGAGTGCGGCCAGCGTGCGCCAATAAGCTTCGTTGTTACCGATCGCCTTATCTAGGCCATCTATTGAGAGCAAATGACGATTAGGAGTCTCGGCTTTGAGTAGAAGGCTGCGGTGGCGGGCTGGGTGGTCGAGTACAACACCCGCCGTCCGCATCAGGCGTTGGGGATGGTGTGTCCGGCCGACCGGTTCGACACCCGCGCCGCCCAGAATGAGCAGGAGTTGTTGCCGTTGCGGCTGCCTGCCGCGGTCCGCCTGGCCGCCGTCCCACCCGCCCGCGGGCCCGAACCGACCGAGCCGCCGGCCGATTCGGGCCCGCCGGACCAAGCCGCAGCGATCACGGAGGGCGTCACGGAGGGCAGGGTGTGGGATGGCGGGGCGGTGGAGTTCGAGCGGACCGTGCCGGCCAGCGGGAACATGTTCGTGGCCGGTCGCCAGTTCTGGCTCGGCCCCGCCCAAGCGGGCGTGAGGGTGACGTTGTGGGCCGACACCGACGTCATCCACCTGCTGAAGGCCGGGGCGCGGATTAAGTCGGTGCGATCACACTTGTCGACCGCGGACCTGACCGCGCTGGCCGCCCGCGGCGCCCGCAAGGCCGGGCCGCCGCCGCTGCCGCCCGCCGAGGACGGCGACGCCGTCGAGGTGGATCGGACCGTGAACAAGGACGGCAACGTCGGCCTGGGCGGCCGGATGGTGCTGGCCGCGGAGATCCTGCGGGGCCGCCGGGTCGGCATCCGCATCGAGCCTGCCACGTTGATGTTCTTCGATCTGACCACCCGTGAGCTGCTGCGCACCCGACCCAACCCGTTCACACCCGAACAGGTCCGCGCCTTGCGCGGGCTGCGGCGGGCCGGGCCACCGCCACGGCCCCGCACCGAACCGGTCACCGTGCAACGCCGGGCCAGCAACACCGGCGTGGTCATGGTCGCCGGGCAGAAGGTCTCCCTCGGCCGTCTGCACGCCGGCCAGGTGGTCACCATCCACGTCGCCGAGGCCACGCTGTCGATCGAGCTGGGCGGCGACGACGTGCGGACGGTCCGGCGAACCACCACCCAGCCCGTCCGCAGCATCAAAGCCCACCGGCCCCGCAAGGCCGCCCCGTGAAACCTAGAACATCCGTCAAGCATGTCCTGGGACTAGAACGTCAAGCATCACCTGGGACTAGACAGGGGGGGCTGCTGTTGCGGCTGAGTTGGTGTGACCTGTGGCTGAGTGCAGGGAGTGTTGGGTGCTGGTGTCCCGGCTTGTGCCTGGTGGTCTGTTGGTTAGCTGACCTGTTGTTGGTCTTCGTAGCGGCGGCGCCAGGCGGCGCAGCGTTCGATGTAGGCGGGGAGGTGCTTGGCTTCGAAGTCGTCGGCTGACCAGTCGTCTTGGCTTACTTCAACTCATAGACGGGGTCCGAATGCGTCCAGGGTGCGCCACTCGTCGGGTGAGGCCGGTGAGGAGGTAGCCGCGGGCGGTGTCCTGTCCGGGTATCAGGCCGGGGTAGACGCGTTCGGGGAGGGTGACCACGCGCCATCCTTCGGCGGTGGCGGGTTCGTGGTCGGGGACGCGGTCGATGAGGGTGAACAGGACCTCAGGGAACTGGAGGCTTCCGTAGACGAACAGGGCCTCCGGGTCCACCGATAGGCGGTCCGGACGGCCAGAGTTCGGTGAGGTCGGCCGGGGTGAGGGGTCGGCGGTATGCGGCATGGAGCACCTCCCCGCAAACCTTAGCGTCGGCCTCGGCCAGGGCTGCGAACCAGTCCAGTCCGGCCGGGTAGGCCCACATGTAGGAGCGGTGTTCGGGGCTGGTGCCTCGGTCGGCCAGGTAGCGGGCGATGGTCTTGTCCTTCCACCACGGGACGCAGGCTTTCAGGTAGTCGGCGCATTCCAGGGTGGGCGTGCCCGCGTTGATGGCGCGGTGGGCCTGGGCGAGGACGAGCTGTGTGTAGTGGGTGAGGCGGACTCGAGTGATCAGCACCTTGTCGTCGCGGAGGAGGAACAGGGGCCATGCCTGGGCCAGTCCTTCGAGCATGACCTGTTGCGGCGCGTGAATGGACAGGAGCCGGACCCAGGGGACGTCTTCGGCGGCTGCCTGGGCGGTGAGGCTGGCGCTTTGCAGGCCGTGGCCGAGTACCTCATGGAGGGCGAATTGGCGGGCGCCTGCCTGGGTGAATTCGACGTTGGGGAGGTTGAGGCGTAGCCGGACGTCGTGGCCGGCGCCATCGAGCCAGTACGCCCAGTAGGCGTCTTGTTCGGTGGTCTCGATGGACAGGTGGTAGGGCGCGGTGCTGCCGGTGGCCTCGCGGACGGCGGGCTCAAGTTCGTCGGCGGCCTGGCGGATGGCGTCGGGGGCCTCGTGGACGTCCAGGACGCCTTCGGCTTGGCGTAGTTCGGTGTTGGTGTCGGCTCCCCAGGTGATGCCGAGGTCGGCCAAGGCGGCGCGGGCCTGCTCGAAACGCTTGGCCAGGTACTCCTCGGGCCATCCGGCGGGTTCACAGCCTTGGGTGGCGCGTACGTAGTCGTTGAGGGGTGGGTGTTCGCCGAGCAGGGCGCCGAGGTAGGCCAGATCGGCGTCAAGGCGGACGGCCAGAGGGCCTTCCGCGCGTGTGCGTAGGTCGGTGAGCCGGCGGTAGACGGTGAGGCGGTCGGGCGCCGGTTCGGGGTCGGGGCCGCCTGGGTGACAGTCGAAGTCGATGATCGGGGATCCGCCCTTGTTGACCTCGTAGGCGTTCCAGGAACGGAGTACGGCCTCGATCTCGTCACGCAGACTCATGCGGTACATCCCATCGCAGGGTGAGGGCCTGGTTCGGGCGCAGGTGGTTGCGGGTCAAGGTCATCACGACATCGTCACCGTCGTAGTCCGATACGAGGTCGTCATCGGCGGAGTTCTTCGTGTTGTTCGACGTCCCAGTACCGTAGGAGCTGCCCGGCACCTCGGTGGCGGTTGGGCATCGTGTAGTGACGGGTGTAGCGAAGACGGCGACGACGACGCGGCCGGGGTGCTGGTCCCGGTGGTGTAATCGCTCGCTAATCGTTCATCGGGGTCCCCGGCCCCAAACGACTAAGGCCCAGGTTCGAGGTTCGCTACCTCTGACCTGGGCCTTCTTGGTGGAGCGGGTGACGGGAATCGAACCCGCGCTGTCAGCTTGGGAAGCTGAAGTTCTACCATTGAACTACACCCGCTTGGTGTGTGCCTTGGACATGGTACCGGATGTCGTGGGGCGGTGGTCTGCGGGTGGGTGGGGGAGCCGGTAGCTTTTCAGGGTGCTGCTCTCCGATCGTGACATCAGGGCCGAAGTCGAGGCCGGGCGGGTGAAGATCGACCCGTTCGACCCGGGGATGGTTCAGCCGTCCAGTGTGGACGTGCGGCTGGACCGGTTCTTCCGGGTGTTCGAGAACCACAAGTATCCGCACATCGACCCGGCGATCGAGCAGGCGGAGCTGACGCGGCTGGTCGAGGTGGACGGGGACGAGGCGTTCGTGCTGCACCCCGGGGAGTTCGTGCTGGCCTCGACCTACGAGGTGTTCGCGTTGCCCGACGACCTGGCGGCGCGGCTGGAGGGGAAGAGCTCGCTCGGGCGGTTGGGGTTGCTGACGCACTCGACGGCCGGGTGGATCGACCCCGGGTTCAGCGGGCATGTGACGCTGGAGCTGTCGAACGTGGCCACGTTGCCGATCAAGCTGTGGCCGGGGATGAAGATCGGGCAGATGTGCCTGTTCCGGACGAGCTCGCCGGCGGAGTACCCGTACGGGTCGAAGCAGTACGGGTCGCGGTACCAGGATCAGCGGGGGCCGACGCCGTCCAGGTCGTATCTCAACTTCCACCGCACGCGGGTGTGATCGCAGGTCGGGCGGGTGATGTGACCAAGATCACCAAAAGGTGAAAGTTTTTTGGCTTGCGGGTAGTTTCGTGTGACGCATGACGTTGCCGTCCGGTTGACGTGCCTCCGGTATGCGTCTCGTCTCACTTCCGGGCGGCGTTGAGCCAGACGTTTCCGCGACCGCGGGAACGCGGAAGGAGATCGTGTCCATACTCCGCGCGGAGAGCGTGACGAAGCTGTTCGGCAGGAAGGCCGCCGAGGCGCGGCGAAGGCTCGACGCGGGTGCTGGACCCGAGGAGATCCGCGATCTGGGTGTGACCGCCGCCGTGGTGGACGCCACGTTCACGGTGGAGCAGGGCGAGATCTTCGTGGTGATGGGCCTGTCGGGCTCCGGCAAGTCCACGCTGATCAGGATGCTGAACGGGCTGCTGGAGCCGACCTCGGGGACGATCGAGATCGAGGGCGAGGACATCACGCGGATGGCGGCCAGGCCGCTGCGGGACCTGCGGCAGAAGAAGGTCAGCATGGTGTTCCAGCACTTCGCGCTGTTCCCGCACCGGTCCGTTCTGGAGAACGCGGCGTACGGGCTTGAGGTGCGCGGGGTGCCGAAGCGGGAGCGCGCGGAGACCGCACGCGAGTACCTGAAGCTGGTCGGTCTCGAAGGGTGGGAGGACCGGCTGCCCGGCCAGTTGTCGGGCGGGATGCGGCAGCGGGTCGGGCTGGCCCGCGCGCTGGCGGCCGGTACGGATCTCATCCTGATGGACGAGGCGTTCAGCGCCCTGGACCCGCTGATCCGGCGCGAGATGCAGGACCTGCTCATCGACCTGCAGTCGAGGCTCAGCAAGACGATCGTGTTCATCACGCACGACCTGAACGAGGCGATGCGGATCGGGGACCGGATCGCGGTGATGCGGGAGGGCCGGATCGTGCAGATCGGCACGGCCGAGGAGATCCTGACCGACCCGGCGAACGACTACGTGGCGCAGTTCGTGGCGGACGTGGACCGCACGCGGGTGCTGACCGCCCGCTCGGTGATGGAGAAGCCGCTGGTCACGGTGCCCGCGAGCACGGGGCCGCGGACGGCGTTGCGGACGATGCGCGAGCACCAGACCTCGGCGGCGTTCGTGGTGGGCCGGGACCGGAGGCTGCTGGGCAAGGTGACGGGGTCCGCGGTGGCCGACGCCGTGCAGAACGGCGTCCAGGAGTTGGAGGCGCTGCTGGATCCGGAGGACTTGGAGCCGGTGGCGCCGGACACGCCGGTGGCCGACCTGTTCGCCCGGTGCGCGGAGAGCGATCTGCCCGTCCCGGTGACCGACGAGGGCGGCGTCCTGGTCGGGGTCATCCCCAGGGTGACGTTGCTGGCGGCGCTGGGCGCGATCAGGACCGACGTCCCGCCGGCCGAGCTGATGGAGGGCAGTGTCGTTGAGGCCCGCTGACGTCGAGCTGCCGAGGATCCCGGTGGGCGACTGGTTCGACGGGCTGGTCACCTGGCTGACGGACAACCTGGGGTGGTTGTTCGACGCGATCGGCGCGGCCGTCGAGGGGACGGTGGACGGGCTGACCGCGGTGCTCACCGGGCCGCCCGCGTTGGTGCTGACGGGGGTGTTCGCGCTGCTGGCGCTGTTCCTGAGCGGCTGGCGGCTGGGGCTGTTCACGCTCCTGGGCTTCGGGCTGATCGACAGCATGGAGCTGTGGGAGCCGGCGATGGACTCGCTGGCGCTGGTGCTGGTGTCCGCGCTGGTCGCGGTGGTGATCTCGATTCCGCTGGGCATCGCGGCGGCCCGCAACGCCATGGTGAGCCGGGCGGTGCGGCCGGTGCTGGACCTGATGCAGACGATGCCCGCGTTCGTCTACCTGATCCCGGCGATCTTCTTCTTCAGCATCGGGGTGGTGCCCGGTGTGGTGGCCACCGTCATCTTCGCGCTGCCGCCGGGGGTGCGGCTGACCGAGCTGGGGATCCGCGGCGTGGACGCGGAGATGGTGGAGGCGGGCGAGGCGTTCGGCACGCCGCCGGGGCGGATCCTGAGCCGGATCCAGATCCCGCTGGCGATGCCGTCCATCATGGCGGGGATAAACCAGCTCATCATGTTGTCGCTGTCCATGGTCGTGATCGCCGGGATGGTGGGCGCGGGCGGCCTGGGCAACGAGGTGCTGGAGGGCATCCAGCGGGTGGACATCGCCCAGGGCTTCGAGGGCGGCCTGGCCGTGGTGGTGCTGGCGATCTTCCTTGACCGGCTGACCAGCGCGCTGGGCGACCGCACCGCCGTCGCCCGCGCCCTTGCGAAGGCGTCCGCGTCCTGACGGGGCGCGCTGGACGTCCCTCCCCCGAGGCAAGCCCGGGGGCCGCTCCCCTCTGTTTCGCAACAGAGCTACCGAAAGGAACGTTCCGAGTATGCGCTTCACGTTCAAGCGCGTGGCCGTCGCGGCCGCCGCGCTGTCGCTGAGCCTGTCCGCCGCCGCCTGTGGAGGTGAGGACGCCGGCTCGGACGGCGCCGGCGACAAGGAGATCACGATCGGCATGGTCGCGGGCTGGGCCGAGGGCGAGGCCGCCACGTACCTCTGGGAACGGATGCTGGAGGACAAGGGCTACAAGGTCGAGGTCAAGACGCTCGACACCGGCCCGCTCTACGCGGGCATGTCCAAGGGGGACGTGGACGTGTTCCTGGACTCCTGGCTGCCGGGCACGCACGAGGACTACTGGAAGCAGTACGGCGACAAGCTCGAAAAGATCGGCATCTGGTACGACAAGGCGCCGCTGACCATCGCCGTGCCCGATTACTCGCCCCTGAAGTCGCTGGCCGATCTGAAGGGCAAGGGCGGCACCTACGGCGGCAAGATCATCGGCATTGAGAAGAGCTCCGGGCTGTACCGGATCTCCAAGGAGAAGATGCTGCCCGTCTACGGCCTGGAGGGGGAGTACGAGGTCACGACGTCCTCCACGGCGGCCATGCTCGCCGAGCTGAAGAAGGCCACCGACGCCAGGAAGGACATCGTGGTCACGCTGTGGCGGCCGCACTGGGCGTACGCGAAGTTCCCGATCCGCGACCTCCAGGACCCGAAGGGCGCGATGGGCCGGCCGGACGGGGTGAACATCGTGGGCCGCAAGGGCTTCTCCGGCGACCAGCCCGAGGTCGCGGCCTGGCTGAAGATGTTCAGGATGAACGACCAGCAGCTCGGCACGCTCGAAGACCTGATGGAGAACAAGTACAAGGGCAAGCCGCAGCAGGCCGTGAACGAGTGGATGCAGGCCAACCCGGACTTCGCCAAGGCCATCACCGGCTGACCGCGCCCGACCCCCGAACGCGACGGGCCGCCGGGACCGATGTCCCGGCGGCCCACCCCCGAAGTGCCGCCGGTTCGTCGGCGACCCGGCGGCACATCCTCTCCATGCGCGAGCGACCTTGCGCGTACCGGACGGACCTCCCCACCGACAGGTTGGAGGGGGTCAGCCGCTCATGTCGATGACGAGGTTCGACGGAGGCCGCTTGAGGTTCACCGGCTCGTTGTAGGAGAGGAAGTCGATGCGGTTCTGCGGACCGTCGTCGAACTGCAGGATGTACGGCGGGCCCTGAGTCGCGACGTGGATCTTGTCGCCGGCCAGGCTGACCAGGGCGATCGAGGGCTTGCCCCCGACGTTCCCCGGCTTGTCGATCCGCCAGCCCTGGGACTCGGACGTGGCCTCCTTCACCAGGTCGGCCAGGTTGGTGAAGCCCTGGATGTCGGCGAAGTCAGGATCGCCCTTGGATGAGGTCTTGAAGTACTTCCCGGACATGGCGGTCACCGCCTCCTTCCCCCCGACCTCCTCGAGGAAGGGCTTGTTGCCCTTGAAGTAGACCACCGAGCCGAGCCTGATGAGCTCGATCTCCTGGACGCCGATCTGCAGCGTGCCGCCCGACCGGTTGGCCCCCGCGTAGCGGAAGTCCATGGTGATGGTGTCCTCGCCGTCCTGCACCTGCCCGCGCAGGCGCACCGAGCTGGCCGACAGCGTGGCCTTGGTGGCGCGCGAGAACGCCTCGGAGCCCTCCAGCTTGTCGATGCCGTTCGTGGCCTGGGACGGCTTGGCCGAGGTGCCCGCCCGGGTGACGGTGTCCTCACCCAGGCAGCCCGCCGTGGAGAACGCGAGGGCGGCGGCGAGCGGCAACCCTACCGCGAGGCGCGCCGTCCTATTCTTGCCAGACATTCCGACCCCCTATGTCGGTCTTGCGTGTTTCAGTGAGAGCGTCCAGTGGGGTGATTCGGCCGGGCTGACGTCACGCTGCCGTCGCTGTGCTCCGGCTGCCGTTCGGCTGCGGCGCCCCTGCCGCGGCATGTGAGTGGAGGTGGTGATGGACGCGCGGGACGCTCCCACACTGCGTTTCGAGATCCTGGGGCGGCTGCGCGCCTGGCGCGGTGAGCAGGAGCTCGACCTTGGGCCGGGCAAGCAGCAGGCGGTCCTGGCGGTGCTGTTGCTGACTCCCAACCGCCCGGTGCCGACGACGGCGATCGTGGACGCGGTCTGGGGCGAGGACCCACCCGACAACGGCGCCAACGTCGTCCAGAAGTACGTCGCGGGGCTGCGCCGCGTGCTCGAACCGGACCGGTCGCCGCGTGCGCCCGCCCGCGTCCTGCAACTGACCAGCGCCGGGTACGTGCTGCACGTCCCGCCGGACGGCCTGGACGCCGAGGTCTTCCAGAAGCGGGTCCGCGGCGCCCTGGCGGCGCGGGCCGGGGCGGCGGACGCGGCGGAGACGATCGAGCGGCTGGGCGAGGCGCTGGCGATGTGGCGTGAGACGCCGCTGGCCGGGCTGACCGGCCCCGTCTTCGACGCGGCCCGCGAGCGCCTGGTGGAGGACCGGGCGGCGGCCCTGGAGACGTGCGCGGAGGTCGAGCTGGAGCTGGGACGGCACGCGCGTCTGGTTCCCGAGCTGATTCGGCTGGTGAACGACTTCCCGCTCCGCGAAGGCGCCCGGTACCTGCTGATGCTCGCCCTCTACCGGTCGGGACGGCAGGCCGAGGCCCTCGCCGCGTACCGGGACGCCCGCGAGTTCCTGGCCGAGGAGTTCGGCGTCGAGCCGGGCGAGCGGCTCCAGAACCTGCACCTGCGGATCCTGCGTTCCGATCCGACGCTGCTGAACTGGCAGAAACCACCGGCCCCGGCCCCGGCGCAGAGCACGCCGAGGCTCAACGCGCCCCATGCGGTCCAGCCGCCGGCTCCTCCGGCGTGGGCGCCGATGGCGGGCGCCGGTTTCGCGCAGCGACAGGCGGTCGAGCGCACCGAGCGGCAGCTACGCGTGGGGCTGCGCGTCATCGCCATCGCGGTGCCGATCTTCACCTGCGGCACGTTGAGCTGGGCCGTCGTCGCCTATCTCGCGGGACGCAGGCGCAGTCCCTGGCTGGCCCTGGCCGGCGTCGCCTGGCTCGCGCTGAGCCTGTTCTCGTGGCTCACGATCGGGACGGGTACGGAGGAGTTGCGGCCCATCGACGACGTGGCGATGGTCGCGGGCATGATCGCGGCCATCGGCGGTGCCGTGCACGTCGCGGTGCTCACCGGATCGGGCTGGCCGTCGCACAAGGGCGGGGCGGACGAGCAGGTGGAGCCCGACCCGCACGTGGTCGAGCTGATCGAGCGCAGGACCCGCCGTGAACAGGCGCGCGCCCTGCTCCTGCACCATCCGTCCATCGCCAGGGACCTGCACATCGGACGACCCGACCTGCCCAGGACGTTCGACGACGGCGGCCTGGTGGACGTGAACTCGGCGCCCGAGCACGTGCTCGCCCTGCTGCCCGGCCTCGGATTCCAGAACGCCAGGCTCATCGTGACGGTCCGGGAGGTGCAGGGCCCGTTCGCCTCCATCGACGAGCTCATCGCGCGCGGCGTCGTCCCGTCCGAGGTGATCCGCCCCCTGTTCGAGGTCCTGGTCGCGATTCCTCCAGCGGCCGAGACCCCACTGGCCGACACCCAGCCGACCGACCCCCGAGCCGCTGGCACCCGAGCCGTCGGCACTTCGGGGGCCGGCACTTCGGGGGCCGGCGGAATGCCGGCGGCCGGTGGCGCCCCGGCCGCGCCGGAGGTCATTCGGCCGTGACGGGTTCCTTCTGCTGAGGGCTGCCCTCGCCCTTGATGGAACGGATGAGGAGCTGGGAGACGTCCACGACCTCCAGCGACTCCTTGGCGTCGCCGGCGTTCTTCTTCTCGTTGATGGCGTCGCCCAGCATGACCAGGCAGAACGGGCAGGCCGTGGAGACGGTGTCGGGGTCGGTGGTGAGGGCCTCGTCGACGCGCTCGGTGTTGATGCGCTTGCCGATCCGCTCCTCCATCCACATCCGCGCGCCGCCGGCGCCGCAGCAGAAGCCGCGGTCCTTGTGCCGGTGCATCTCCTTGGTCCTCACGCCCGGGACGGTGGCCATGATGTCGCGCGGCTGCTTGTAGACCTTGTTGTGGCGGCCCAGGAAGCACGGGTCGTGGTAGGTGATGTCCTCCTCGATCGGCGTGACCGGGACGAGTTTGCCCGTCTCCACCAGGTGCGCCAGCAACTGGGTGTGGTGGACGACCTCGTAGTTCCCGCCGATCTGCGGGTACTCGTTGCCCAGGGTGTTGAAGCAGTGCGGGCAGGTCGCGACGATCTTCTTGACGCCCGCCTCGTTGAGGGTCTCCACGTTCTGCTGGGCGAGCATCTGGTAGACGAACTCCATGCCCAGCCGGCGGGCCGGGTCGCCGCTGCACGCCTCCATCGGCCCGAGCACGGCGAACTTCACGCCCGCGATGTGCAGCAGCTCGGCGACCGCCTTGGTGGTCTTCTTGGCCCGGTCCTCCAGCGCCCCGGCGCAGCCGACCCAGAACAGGTACTCGGTGTCGGCGGGCAGCTTGTCCTCCACGACCGGCACCTCGAAGTCCAGCTCCTCGACCCAGTCGAGGCGCTTCATCTCCGACATGCCCCAGGGGTTGCCCTTGTTCTCCAGGTTCTTGAGCATCACGCCCGCCTCGGACGGGAAGCTCGACTCGATCATGACCTGGAAGCGGCGCATGTCCAGGATGTGGTCGATGTGCTCGATGTCCACCGGGCACTGCTCGACGCAGGCGCCGCAGTTGGTGCACGACCACAGCACGTCGGGGTGAATGACGCCGTCCTCGCCGACGAGCTCCTTGTCCACCTGCATGGCGGCCTTCTGCTCGTCGGTGAACGCGGCGCGTTCCTCTTCGGAGGCGAGGATGTAGGGCGCCTTAGCGAACGCGTGGTCGCGCAGGTCGAGGACGACCATCTTCGGCGACAGCGGCTTCCCGGTGTTCCAGGCGGGGCACTGCGACTGGCATCGCCCGCACTCGGTGCAGGTGGCCATGTCGAGGAAGCCCTTCCAGGTGAAGTCCTCGATCTTGCCGCGGCCGAAGGTGTCCTCGTCCGGGTCGGCCTCCTCGAAGTCCAGCGGCTTGCCGCCCGACGTCATCGGCTGCGCCGCGCCGAGCCCGTCCGGGCGGCGCTTGAACATCACGTTCAGCGGCGCGATGAAGATGTGCAGGTGCTTGGAGTTCACCACGATGACAAGGAACGCCAGCGCGACACCGATGTGCGCGAGCAGGAAGAACGCCTCCAGCCCGACCAGCAGGCCCGACTCCGGCTCGCCGAGGCCCGACAGGACCTGCCCGACCCCGTACGAGGCATAACCGGCCTTGCCGTAGGAGAAGTTGCCGTTGGCGACCTCGAAGCCGCGGAACGCCAGCATCGTCCAGATCACGTTGAAGATCATGAACAGGATCAGCCAGGCGCCGCCGGTGTGCGAGCCCTTGAACCGGGACGCCCGGTCCAGCCGCTTGGGCGAGTTCTTGATCCGGATCGCGGTGAAGGTGGCCAGCCCCAGCAGGCAGGCCAGCGCGATGGTGTCCTGGACGAATCCGATCGGCCCCCAGGTCTGCAACCCCGGGATGTGCGCGTGCAATCCGAACAGCAACTGCACGCCGGCCTCGCCGTACACGGTCAGCAGCAGCAGGAACGCCCACATCACCGCGAAGTGCGCCGCGCCCGCGACGGTCCACTTCAGCAGCTTGCGCTGGCCCAGCACCTCGACGACCTGGCCCTCGACATCGGCCTTGGGGTCCCGCCGCACCTGGAGGACCCTTTCCGGGTCGGGCTGTCCGGCGCGGAACAGGCTCCACAGGAACTTCACCCGCCGGCCGGCCAGCGCTAGCGCCACCGCCGTACCGGCAAGCCCGACGATCAACGTGATCGGGTACTGCAAGGTTCCGTCCTCCTGAAGGTACGGGCGTCGGCTGTCAGCGTAGGACTCGCTCCAGATCGCGTTTCATCCGGGGCTCGAATACTACTCGGTGGTAGCTTACGGGTCGCCCACGTCCAGCCCACACGAGCACCGCACTGCCGTGAACCGGGTATATACGTGTGGCCTCGTCAAACGCAAACCCCCATGTTCCCTCCCACCCCGGCCCCGCCGTTCTTGGGACGACGAACAACCGGCCGCCGTCCGGAGCGGACGGCGGCCGGATACGGCAACGAGGGTCAGGGCAGCGCCGGGGGCCGGGGGGCCTCGTCGGTCCAGCCCGCGCCGAGGTAGAGGGTCGTGCGTTCCTTGGCGGGGCCGCCCTTGGCCGCCGGCCGCGCCGCGAGCCGCTCGGACAGCACCTGCGACGTGGCCGGATCGATGATCAGCCGGACGCTGGTGGAACCGCCGCGCGAGCGGGTGACGATCGAGAGCGCCACTCCCTTCCGGCCGCGGGCGTCCACGGCCTTGCCCTCCGACGTGACGCCGGGCATCCCGGCCAGGGCGCGGAACGCCGCCGCCCGCACCTTCGGCGGCACCGGCGCGGTGGTGAGCAGGTCGATCAGCTTGCCCGCCGCGAACGCCCGCCGCGCCTGCGGTCCGTCCGCTTGCAGAGGAACGTCATCTCCGTCGGAGAGGGCGCGCTTCTCGGCCAGCGCGCGCAGCGCCACCGGATCCGACGGAAGCCTTCGCAGGTCGTCGAAGGACGGATCGGGCCCCGCGATGGGAACGTGCAGTTCATGGGACCCGGCCGACTTCACCAGCGTCCCCTTGCCCGGCTTGACCTGGACGTACAGGCGCTCTCCCCCCACCGTGTCGCCGCGCCCGAGGTCCCAGCGCGCGGGCGAGCCGTCGAGCCGCCACGCCTTCTCGTCCTGCGGGCTCCTCGGAGCGGCGCCGGCCGTCCTGTACCCGAACCAGCCGCCCCCGTTCGCGTCGGCCCACTCCTCGTTGATACGCGCCTCCACGACGGTGTAGCGCCGTTCCTTGGGGCCGACCTTGATCGGGATCAGGTACATCCGGGTGACGCGCCAGTACTTGCCCTTGGCCGGAGCCTGCTCCGCCTTGGACGCCGCCGCGAGGAGCACCGCGCGGGCCGACATGGTGTCCGTCCGTTCCCGCTGGTCCGGTACGACCTCACCCGGCCCGCCGCTAAGGGACGTGAGTACCAGCGCGGCCGCGGCCGCCGCCCCGGCCAGTCCCAGCCCGCCGCCCCACAGCGGCCGGACGCGGCGGCGCGGCGGGACCGCCCGGGAATCGGCGGCGGGTGCCGCCATGGCCGCCGCCAGCTCGGCGGCCCTGGTCGAGGCGTCGACGGGGGCGTCCGGGTCCAGTTCGGCGGGGCGCGCCTCCGCGAGGACCCGCATCACGTCTCGGCTCATGAGATCTCCTTGGTGACCATCCGGACGTGGGAGGGAACGGCCGTTCCGCGGGGCTCCGGCGGGGCGTCCCCGGCGGCGCGCAGCAGCCGCCTGCGGGCGCGGTGCAGGCGGACGCGCAGCGCGGCGGCGCTGCAACCGACGACCTTCGCCGCGTCCCTCGTGGAGAGGCCCTGCCAGGCGACCAGGATGAGGACCTCCCGGTCGCCGTCGGGGAGCGCCGCCATGGCGCGCAGTATCGCGAGGCGTTCCGCGACCCGCTCGGCGATGTCGCCGTCGGCGGCGCCCTGGCGCCCCGGTGGTGGCTCACCGGCGAAGTCCGTGGTGAACGCGGCGTGCCGCACCTGCTCGCGGTAGCGGTCGCGCAGCACGTTCCGGGCGACGCCGAGCAGCCAGGGCAGCGGCGGCTCGGGCACGTCGTCCAGCCGCCGCCACGCCACCGCGAACGTCTCGCTCACCACGTCGTCGGCTGCCTGCCGTCCCGCACGCGCCGCCGCGTACGCCCACACGCGCTGCCTGCACGCGTCGTAGATCGCGGTGAAGCGCGCGGCGTCCCCGGGCTCGCCCGGCTCTCCGGACCCAGCGGTCATCGACCGCACCTCCGTTGTCCTCCGGTGTGGATGTGCACTGACACCAGGAAGTGGGACCGGGCGGCCCGTCGTTACAGGGAGACCCCGGAAATTTTCAGGAGACCTCGGGATCTCAGGAGACCCGTTCGAAGATCGCCGCCAGCCCTTGGCCGCCGCCGATGCACATCGTCTCCAGCCCGTAGCGGACCTGGCGGCGGTCCATCTCGCGGGCGAGGGTGGCCAGGATGCGCGTCCCGGTGGCGCCGACCGGGTGGCCGAGCGAGATGCCGGACCCGTTCACGTTGAGGCGGTCGTAGTCGTCCTCCTTGAGGCCCCACTCGCGCAGCACGGCGAGGACCTGCGCGGCGAACGCCTCGTTCAGCTCGATCAGGTCCATGTCGTCCAGGCTCAGCCCGGCCCGTTCCAATGCCTTGGCGGTGGCGGGCACCGGCCCGATCCCCATGGTGCGGGGCGGCACGCCCGCCTGCGCCCACGACACCAGGCGCACCAGGGGCCGCAGCCCCAGCTCGGCGGCGCGCTCGGCCGTCGTGACCACGCACGCGGCGGCGGCGTCGTTCTGGCCGCTGGAGTTGCCCGCGGTCACGGTCGCCTGGTCGTCGCTCTTGCCCAGGACGGGACGCAGCTTGGCCAGCGTCTCCACGGTGGTGTCGGGACGGGGGTGCTCGTCGGTGTCCACGACCGTGTCGCCCTTACGGGACCGCACCGTCACCGGCACGATCTCCTCGGCGAAGCGCCCGTCCCGCTGGGCGGCCACGGCGCGCTGGTGCGACATGACCGAGAACCGGTCCTGCTCCTCACGCGGAATGCCGTATTCGCGGCGCAGGTTCTCGGCCGTCTCCAGCATCCCGCCCGGGACGGGATGGTTCCTGCCGCCCGCGGTGACCCGGCCCCGCGCGAGCCCGTCATGCAGCTCCAGCCCGCCGCCGCGGACGCCCCAGCGCGCCTCCGTCGTGTAGAAGGGCGCGTTGCTCATGCTCTCCACACCGCCCGCGATCACCAGGTCGGCGACGCCGGTCTGCACCTGCATCGCGGCGTTCAGCACGGATTGCAGGCCCGAGCCGCAGCGCCGGTCGACCTGGGATCCGCCGACCTCGATCGGCAGCCCCGCGTCCAGCGCGGCGACACGGCCGATGGCCGGGGCGTCGGAGGTCGGGTAGCACTGGCCGAGGATCACCTCGTCCACCGCCTCGCCGGGCAGTCCGGTGCGCTCCATCAGCGCACGGATCACGGTCGCCGCCAGCTCGGCCGCCGGCACCGGCTTCAGGGCGCCGCCGAACCGGCCGATCGGGGTCCGTACCGGCTCACAGATCACCGCGTCGCGCATCCTTGGCTCCTCACGCAGATCAACGTCCTACCGAGAATAGGTGGGCGCATTGCACCCGAATACGGCGGTGCCGGGGTAGATGGTGGCTTCGCCCAAAATCGCCCGCCCCCGGTGAGAGCGCGCGAGGACGTGAGAGCCTGCCCTGGGGGAGGAGAGGCCGGACGGTTCGAGGTTTTCCTGCGGGAAGGACGCGGCGACATGGAGCAGTGGACGGCCGAGCGGGCCGGAACGATCCGGGTGATCGGCACCGGGGTGATGGGACGCGGGATCGCCCAGCTCGCGGCGGCGGGCGGGCTCACGGTGGAACTGGCCGACCTGAACCCCGAGGCGGTGACCGACGCCGTGGCCCACATCGGCGCCATGTACGGCAGGCTCGTGGACAAGGGCCGCATGAGCGTGGTGGAGGCCGACGCGGCCCGGTCGCGGCTGCGCCCGATCGCCGACCCGCTGGGCCCCGCGGACGGCTGCGATCTGGTGATCGAGGCCGTGCGGGAGGACCTGGAGACCAAACGCGAGCTGTTCGCCGCCGTGGAGAAGGTGTGCGGCCAGGGGACGGTCCTGGCCAGCAACACCAGCTCGCTGCCGATCACGGCGATCGGCTCCGCCCTGGAGGACCCGAGCCGCCTGGCCGGGCTGCACTTCTTCAACCCCGTCCCGCTGATGCGGCTGGTCGAGGTGATCCCTGGCGCCCGTACGGCCGGATGGCTGACCGAGCAGCTCATGGCCCTGGTCCGGCGTCTCGGGCACGAACCCGTCCTGGCCCCGGACACGCCGGGGTTCCTGGTCAACCACGCCGGGCGCGGTCTGGTGACCGAGGCCCTGCAGATCCTCTCCGAGGGCGCCGCCGAACCGGTGGACGTCGACCGCATCGCCCGGGACGTGCTGGGCCTCAAGATGGGTCCGTGCGAACTGCTCGACCTGACCGGGCTGGACGTGTCGCACGCGGTGATGGAGTCGGTGTGGACCGGCTTCTACGGCGAGCCGCGGTTCCGCCCGTCCAGGATCGGGCGGGCGCGGGTGGACGCGGGCCTGTTCGGACGCAAGTCCGGCGAGGGCTTCTACGTCTATGTGGACGGCGTCAAGCAGGAGCCGCCCGAGGTCACCGCTCCGGACGCCCAGCCGCGACCCGTCTGGATCCACGACCGGGATCCCGAGGCGAGGGACGCCCTGACCGCGCTGCTCTCCGGCGCCGGGGTCGAGGTCGAGGACGGCGACGAGCCGTCCGGCCGGGCGGTCGTGCTGGTCACGCCGGTCGGCGAGAGCGTGGTGGACATGGTCGGCTTCAGGGGCCTGCCCGCCGAGCGGACCCTGGGCGTCGATCCTCTCGGCGGCTTCGCGTCCCGGCTGACCCTGACCGTCCATCCCGGCCTGTCCCCGGAGGCCGGGCGCGCCGCGCTCGCCGCGCTGCTCTCGACCGGACGTCCCGTCAGCGTCGTGCGGGACGCGCCCGCCACGGTCGCGCAGCGGCTCCTGGCGTCCATCGTGAACGTCGGCTGCGGCATCGCCGAGCAGCGGCTGGCCCGTCCGGAGGACATCGACCTCGCCGTCCGGCTCGGCCTCGGCTACCCGCGCGGGCCGCTGGAATGGGGCGACCAGGTGGGGGCCGGCCAGGTCTTCGACATCCTCGCGGGCCTTCAGGACGCCACCGGCGACCCCCGCTACCGCCCGAGCCGGTGGCTGGCCGAACGCGCCACGCTCGGCCTTCCCCTCACCGCGTCCGGCACCGCCCCCGCCGACCTCGTGGCGCGGTCCTAGCGCACGGCGTCCCGGAGCGCCCGGAGGGTGCGGTCGATGTCGGCCTCGGTCGTCCGCCAATTGGACACCGACAGACGGATGGCCCGGTGGCCGCCGAACGTGGTCCCGCTCATCCACGCCTCGCCGCCGTCCACCACGCGGCGCAGCACCAGGTCGGTCGTGCGGTCGTCGCCGAAGCGGAAGAGCACCTGGTTGAGGACGACCTCGTTCAGCAACCGGCAGCCGGGGACGCCGCTCAGCCCGGCGGCGAACGCCTGGGCGAGGTCGCAGCTCCGCTCCACCAGGTCGGCGACCCCGCGCCGGCCGAGCGACCTCAGCGCCGCGTAGATGGCGAAGCCCCGGGCGCGCCGCGAGAACGCGGGAGTCCAGTCGATGGGGTCGCGTGGCCGTTCCGGGCCGCCCAGCACCAGGTAGTCGGCGCTCACGCTCATCGCGGCCCGGTGAGCCTCCGGATGGGCGCAGTACGCCAGGCCGGAGTCGTACGGGACGTTCAGCCACTTGTGCGTGTCGAAGGACCACGAGTCGGCGCGCTCGGCCCCTCGGACGAGAGGGCGCAGCCGCGGGCTCGCGGCGGCCCACAGCCCGAACGCCCCGTCGATGTGGAGCCAGGCGCCCGCCTCGGCCGCCGCGTCGGCGATGGCGTCCAGGTCGTCGCAGGCCCCGGTGTTGATCTCCCCGGCCTGCGCGCAGACGATCACGGGCGCGCCGGCGAGCCCGTCCAGTTCCCGGCGCAGCAGGTCGACGCGCATCCGTGCGGAACCATCGGCCGGGACGACGCTGATCGCGGTACGCCCGATGCCCAGGAACCGGAGCGCGCGGTCCACGCTGGCGTGCCGTCCGGCGCCCACCAGCACGCGGATCGGCGGCGCCCCGGCCAGCCCCAGCTCCTCGGCGTCCCAGCCCGCGGCCCGCAGGACGTGGTGACGCGCCGCGGCCAGGCAGGTCAGGTGGGCGGTCTGGCACCCGGGGACGACGGCGAACGAGGCGTCCCCCGGCAGGCCGAGAAGGTCGGCGAGCCAGGCGCCGACCACCTCCTCCGCGACGGCGGCGGCCGGACCGCACACGTACGGCCCGGGGCACTGGTCCCAGACGGAGGTGAGCCAGTCGGCCGCGACGGCGGCGGGCAGCGCCCCGCCGATCACGAATCCGAAGTATCGTCCCGACTGGCTGCCGACCAGGCCAAGCTCGGCCTCGCGCGCCAGATCCTCCAGCACGGTGAACGGGTCGACGGGCTCCTCGGGCAGCGGGCGGCCCATCCTCGACCGCAGCCCGTCGGCCGTGGCGCGGACGGACACCGGCCGTTCGCCGAGCGTGCCGAGCCATTCGGTCGCGATCTCCGCCGTCCTGGCCAGCAACTCCTTCGTACGCGTCTCCTGCGTCTCCAGCATCTTCACGGTGGGGACGCTAGATCGAGCGTAGATATCCGGTCTTGTACGGAATTGCTGTGATTGAGTGCTGGTGTGGTGACCGGGTGGACCTCGTCCCCTGACCGGCACGGCGCCCGGATCTGGCGCGCGCCGGACCTCGGTGGTGTGGAGCTGTTCAGGGCCAGCCTCACCGAGTTCTCCTTCAGCCCGCACGCGCACGAGGAGTTCTTCATCGCCCTCACCGAACGGGGCCGGGCCGCGGCCGTCTACCGGGGCGGCACGCACATGGTCGGCCCAGGTGACGTGATCACGCTCAACCCGGAGGAGCCGCACGCGGGCGGCCCGCCGGCGGGCGCCGGCTGGACCTATCGCGCCCTTTACGCCGACCCCGCTCTCATGAGCGGGATCGCCGCGGACCTCGGCGCGGACGGCGGCGGGAAGCCGCCCAGGTTCGGCCGCGACCTCGTCCGGGACCGGGACGTCACGGCACGCCTCCGCCATTTCCACCGGCTGGCGGAGACGCCCGTGACGGAGGCGCTCCAACGGGAGACGTATCTGGCCGAGACCCTCGTCCTGCTGGTCGGTCGGCACGGGGAGCCGCCCAGGGGACCGAGACCGGCCGGCCGGGAACATGACGCCGTTCGCTTGTGTATGGAGTATCTGCGAGCACACGCGAGGGAGAACGTCACCCTCCAGACCTTGTCCGGGCTCACGGGCCTGAGCCCGTTCCACCTGTGCCGTGTCTTCGGCAAGGCCGTAGGGATGACGCCCCATGCGTACCTGACCCAAGCCCGGGTGAGGCGTGCCAAGGCGCTGCTCAAGATGGGACTGCCCGCGGGCGAGGTCGCCGTGGAGGCGGGCTTCTACGACCAGGCCCACCTGACCCGGCACTTCAAGCGGCTCGTCGGCCTGACCCCGGTCCGGTACGCGAGGGACGCCGCGGTCTGATCGCTGTAGGCGAACGGGTTCGCGGGACCGGGAACCGGAATAGCCGACTCAATCGTCCTGTTACTGAAGCCGTCAGCAAACTTGAGCCGAACTGACTCAAGTGATTTGACATCAGGGATCAGGGGGCGGCACCCTGACCCACAGCAGACTCGACCGGCCGCCCTCCCGGCCTGGACGTGCGTCCGGGCAGAGGCGCCGGCCGGAGCCACATACCGCAGAACGGACCCGACGGAGGACGAGGAACATGGCACGTGCGGTCGGTATCGACCTGGGGACGACCAACTCGGTCGTCGCGATCCTGGAGGGCGGGGAGCCCACGGTGATCGCCAATGCGGAGGGGTCGCGGACCACGCCGTCGGTGGTGGCGTTCGCCAAGAACGGTGAGGTGCTGGTCGGTGAGGTCGCCAAGCGGCAGGCGGTGACCAATGTGGACCGCACCATCCGGTCGGTGAAGCGGGAGATGGGGACCGACTGGAAGACCACGATCGACGGCAAGCCGTTCACGCCGCAGCAGATCAGCGCGTTCGTGCTGCAGAAGCTCAAGCGGGATGCCGAGGCGTATCTGGGTGAGCCGGTGACCGATGCGGTGATCACGGTGCCGGCGTACTTCTCCGATCATCAGCGCCAGGCGACCAAGGAGGCCGGGCAGATCGCCGGGCTGAACGTGCTGCGGATCATCAACGAGCCCACCAGCGCGGCGCTGGCCTATCACCTGGAGAAGGAGAACGAGGCCACGATCCTGGTGTTCGACCTGGGCGGGGGGACCTTCGACGTCAGCCTGCTGGAGGTCGGCGACGGGGTGGTGGAGGTCAAGGCCACCTCGGGCGACAACCATCTGGGTGGTGACGACTGGGATTCCAAGGTCGTCGACTGGCTGGTGGAGCGGTTCCGCAACGCCAACGGGGTGGATCTGAGCAAGGACAAGATGGCCTTGCAGCGGCTGCGTGAGGCGGCGGAGAAGGCCAAGATCGAGCTGTCGTCGTCGTCGGAGACGCAGATCAACCTGCCGTACATCACCGCGTCGGCGGAGGGTCCGCTGCATCTGGACGAGAAGCTGACGCGGGCGGAGTTCCAGCGGATGACCGCTGATCTGCTCGAGCGCACGCGTGGCCCGTTCCAGCAGGTGCTGCGGGATGCGGGGATCGGTGTGGGCGACATCTCCCAGGTGGTGCTGGTGGGTGGGTCCACGCGGATGCCCGCGGTGTCGGATCTGGTCAAGGAGCTGACCGGGGGCAAGGAGCCGAACAAGGGCGTCAACCCCGACGAGGTGGTGGCGATCGGCGCCAGCTTGCAGGCCGGTGTGCTCAAGGGCGAGGTCAAGGACGTCCTGCTGTTGGACGTGACGCCGCTGTCGCTGGGGATCGAGACCAAGGGCGGCATCTTCACCAAGATCATCGAGCGGAACACCACCATCCCCACCAAGCGCTCGGAGACCTTCACCACGGCCGACGACAACCAGCCGTCGGTGGAGATCCAGGTCTTCCAGGGCGAGCGGGAGATCGCCGCCTACAACAAGAAGCTGGGGACCTTCCAGCTCACCGGGCTTCCCCCGGCGCCGCGCGGCGTGCCGCAGATCGAGGTCACCTTCGACATCGACGCCAACGGCATCGTCAACGTCTCGGCCAAGGACCAGGGCACCGGACGCGAACAGTCGATGGTCATCACCGGCGGCTCGGCGCTGCCGAAGGAGGACATCGAGCGGATGGTGCGGGACGCCGAGCAGTACGCCGAGGAGGACCGGCGGCGCAAGGAGGAGGCCGAGGTCCGCAACCAGGCCGACACGCTGGCGTACTCGACCGAGAAGTTCCTGCGGGAGAACGAGGACAAGGTTCCCGCGGAGCTCAAGAGCGAGGTCGAGGAGGCGGTGGCCGAGGTCAAGAAGAACCTGGAGGGCACCGACGTCGACGCGATCCGTACCAGCGCCGAACGGCTGGCCCAGGTCAGCCAGAAGATGGGCGCCGCGATGTACGCGCAGAACGCCGACGCCGGTGCGCAGGCCGGTGACGCCGGCCCGACGGCCGACGCCCAGGGCGCCGACGACCGGCAGGACGACGAGGTCGTCGACGCCGAGATCGTGGACGACGACAAGGACAAGAAGGACGGTGCCGCGTGACGACCCCTCCCACCAAGGGCGAGGGCGAGGAGCGTGAGGGACCGGTGATCCGCGACAAGCGGCGCATCGATCCCGAGACGGGCAAGGTCAGGGAGACGGCGGCCACGCCGCCGTCGCCCGGCCCGTCCGGCGGGACCGCCTCCGGCGGCGAACCGGCGAAGGAGGTCGGCGAGGAGGTGGCCGCGCTCCAGTCGCAGCTCGCCGAGCGCACCCTGGACCTGCAGCGGCTCAAGGCGGAGTACGACAACTACCGCAAGCGGGTCGAGCGGGACCGGGTCGCGGTGCGCGAGCAGGCCCTGGCCAACGTACTGAACGAACTGCTTCCCGTACTGGACGACATCGGCCGGGCACGCGACCACGGCGAACTGGTCGGCGGCTTCAAGTCGGTGGCCGAGTCGCTGGAGGCGACGACCGGCAAGCTCGGGCTCACCCGCTTCGGCGAGAAGGGCGAGCCCTTCGACCCGGTCGTGCACGAGGCGCTGATGCACGGCTACTCGGCCGAGGTGACCGAGACCAGCGTCACCGACGTGCTGCAGCCCGGCTACCGGATCGGCGAGCGCATCCTGCGGCCCGCCAGGGTCGCGGTGGCCGAGCCGGACCCGAACGCCGAGTCCGCCGCCGATGCGGAGGCCGCAGGGCCCGCGGCCGAGGCCGCGCCCGATGCGGAGGCCGCGTCCGACGGTGAGCAGGACACCGATGGGCCGAAGGGCGACGCCTGACCGGCGGAGCCCCGCACGACCCGGCGCCCGTCCCGGCGACCGCCGGTGAGGGCGGACCCTCGCGGTGGCCCCGCTGCCTTCCGGAGCGGGGCCGCCCGAGGTACAGATGAGCTGACGCCAGGCACGACCTGGACGTTTCACCATAAAGCAGTGGCACGAGCAGAGAGCGGGGCGCCGTGAGCACCAAGGACTACCTGGAAAAGGACTACTACAAGGTCCTCGGTGTCGCGAAGAACGCCTCACAGGACGAGATCAAGAAGTCGTACCGCAAACTGGCCCGCAAGTACCACCCGGACGCCAACAAGGGCGACAGCGACGCCGAGGACCGTTTCAAGGAGGTGTCCGAAGCCTACGACGTCCTGTCGGACGAGAAGCGCCGCAAGGAGTACGACGCGGTCCGCGCGATGCCGCGGGGGTTCCGCGGCGGCCAGCAGGGCGGCTTCGGGTTCGACCTGGGGGACCTCTTCGGACAGTCCGGGACCGGAGGCGTGGGCGGCGCGGGCGACCGGATCGGCGACCTGTTCGGCGGCCTGTTCGGTCGCGGCGGAGCCGGTACCCGCACGGCCGGTGCCCGCAGGGGCCGCCGGGGCGCGGACGTGGAGACCGAGGTGACGCTGTCGTTCGGCCGGGCCATGAACGGCGTGACGGTGCCGCTCAAGCTGACCAGCGAGGCCGCGTGCCCGAGCTGCCGCGGCACCGGGGCCAGGACGGGCACGGTGCCGCGGGTCTGCCCGAACTGCGAGGGCACCGGGCACGAGACCCGCAACCTGGGCAGTTTCGGCTTCCAGGAGCCGTGCCGGGAGTGCCGCGGCCGCGGGCTCGTCGTGGACGACCCCTGCCCGACCTGCCACGGCAGTGGCCGCGCGACCGGCACCCGTACCATCCAGGCCCGGATCCCCGCGGGCGTCGCCGACGGCCAGAAGATCCGGCTCAAGGGCAAGGGCGCTCCGGGCGAGAACGGCGGCCCGGCCGGCGACCTGTACGTGGACATCAAGGTGAAGCCGCACCCGGTGTTCGGCCGTGACCGCGACAACCTGACTTTGACCGTCCCGGTGACGTTCCCGGAGGCGGCGCTCGGCGCCGAGATCAAGGTGCCGACGTTCCAGGGGCAGCCGGTGACCCTGCGGCTGCCGGAGGGCACGCCGAACGGCCGCACGTTCCGCGTCCGCGGCCGTGGCGCGACCCGCCGCGACGGCACCAAGGGCGACCTGCTGGTGACGGTGGACGTGCAGGTGCCGCAGAAGGTCGACGACCAGACCCGCGAGGCCCTGGAGCGGCTGCGCGCGAGCGGGGCGGGGGACGACCTGCGCAGCGAGCTGCTGGCCAAGGCACGGGAGGAGTGAGGGCGTGATGCCGAAGGCTCTTGCCGGGGGGTCTGGGGGGTCGTCTCCCCAGAAAGGTAGGCAGTCATGAACGCTGATCCGTTCGGCGACGACACCCCGGTCTACGTGATCTCGGTGGCGGCGCAGCTTTCGGGGCTGCACCCGCAGACGCTGCGCACCTACGACCGGATGGGACTGGTGTCGCCCGGCCGCGCCGCGGGCCGTGGCCGTCGTTACTCGATGCGGGACATCGTGATGCTCCGCGAGATCCAGCGGCTCTCCCAGGAAGAGGGCATCAACCTGTCCGGCATCAAGCACATCCTGGAGCTCCAGCGCGAGAACGTCATGCTGCGCGAGCAACTGGCCAAGGCGCACGCCGCGCTGGAGGACCTGGCCAACGAGCTGGAGTCCACCCGGGCCGTGGCGGCGCGGCTGGCGCAGCAGCGTCGGCGGGGCGAGGCCCCGGAGGCCGCGTCCGGCGCTCCGGGCGGCGATCTGGTGCCGATCCGCCACACCAGCGTCGTGGTGTGGCAGGAGAGGCGCGGCAAGGATTGACGGGGGAAAAGAGAATATGGACTACAAGCTGACGCAGAAGAGCCAGGAGGCGGTGTCGGTGGCCGTCCGCAGGACGGCCGCCGAGGGTCACCCGCAGGTCGAGCCGCAGCACCTCCTGGTCGCGCTGATCGGCCTGCCCGAGGGCACGGCCGTCCCGCTGCTGGAGGCGGTCGGCGCGGACTGGCAGGCGCTGCGCCGCCGGGCCGAGGAGCAACTGTCGGCGATGCCGAAGGCGGCCGGTTCGACGCTGTCGTCCCCGCAGATGTCGCGGCAGCTCATCGTGGCGCTCAACACCGCGGCCAACCGCGCCAAGCAACTGGAGGACGAGTACGTCTCGACCGAGCACCTGCTGGTCGGCCTGGCCGCGGACGGCGGTCCCGTCGCGGGACTGCTCAAGGAGTTCGGCGCGACCCCGCAGGCGCTGCTGGAGGCGTTCGAGCGGGTCCGCGGGCACGCCCGCGTGACCAGCGAGAACCCCGAGGACACCTACCAGGCGCTGGAGAAGTACGGCATCGACCTGACCTCCGCGGCGCGCGACGGCCGGCTCGACCCGGTGATCGGCCGGGACACCGAGATCCGGCGCGTGGTGCAGGTGCTGTCGCGGCGTACCAAGAACAACCCGGTGCTGATCGGCGAGCCCGGCGTCGGCAAGACCGCCGTGGTGGAGGGCCTGGCGCAGCGGATCGTGGCGGGCGACGTCCCCGAGTCGCTGCGCGGCAAGCGGCTGGTCGCGCTGGACCTGGGCGCGATGGTCGCGGGCGCCAAGTACCGCGGCGAGTTCGAGGAGCGGCTCAAGGCCGTCCTGAACGAGATCAAGCAGAGCGACGGGCGGATCGTCACGTTCATCGACGAGCTGCACACCGTGGTCGGCGCGGGCGCGGCCGAGGGCGCGATGGACGCGGGCAACATGCTCAAGCCGATGCTGGCCCGCGGCGAGCTCCGCATGATCGGCGCGACGACGCTGGACGAGTACCGCGAGCGGATCGAGAAGGACGCGGCCCTGGAGCGCCGGTTCCAGCAGGTGTTCGTGGGCGAGCCGACGGTCGAGGACACCATCGCGATCCTGCGCGGGCTCAAGGGCCGGTACGAGGCGCACCACAAGGTGCAGATCAACGACTCGGCGCTGGTCGCCGCCGCGACCCTGTCCGACCGGTACATCACCGCCAGGTTCCTGCCGGACAAGGCGATCGACCTGGTGGACGAGTCGGCGTCCCGGCTGCGGATGGAGATCGACTCGCGTCCCGTCGAGATCGACGAGCTGGAGCGTTCGGTGGACCGGCTCAGGATGGAGGAGCTGGCGCTGGCGAAGGAGACCGACGAGGCGTCCAGGCAGCGCCTGGAGCGGCTGCGCCGCGACCTCGCCGACCGCCAGGAGCAGCTCAACGCGCTGGTCGGCCGGTGGGAGCAGGAGAAGGCCGGGCTGAACCGGGTCGGCGAGCTCAAGGAGCGCATCGACCAGCTCCGCGGCGAGGCCGAGCGCGCCCAGCGCGACGGCGACCTGGAGACCTCCGCCCGGCTCACCTACGGCGAGATCCCCGCGCTGGAGAAGCAGCTCAACGAGGCCGCCGAGCAGGCCGACGGGCAGCGCGACGCCATGGTCAAGGAGGAGGTCGGGCCGGACGACGTGGCCGACGTGGTCGCGTCCTGGACGGGCATCCCCGCCGGGCGGCTCCTGGAGGGCGAGACGGCCAAGCTGCTGCGCATGGAGGACGAGATCGGCAAGCGGCTGATCGGCCAGGAGGCCGCGGTCCGCACCGTGTCCGACGCGGTCCGCCGGGCGCGCGCCGGGGTGGCCGACCCCGACCGCCCCACCGGCTCGTTCCTGTTCCTCGGCCCCACGGGCGTGGGCAAGACCGAGCTGGCCAAGGCCCTGGCCGAGTTCCTGTTCGACGACGAGCGGGCGATCACGCGCATCGACATGAGCGAGTACTCCGAGAAGCACTCGGTGGCCCGCCTGGTCGGCGCCCCGCCCGGCTATGTCGGCTACGAGGAGGGCGGCCAGCTCACCGAGGCCGTCCGGCGCCGCCCGTACTCGGCGGTCCTGCTGGACGAGGTGGAGAAGGCCCACCCGGAGGTCTTCGACGTCCTGCTGCAGGTCCTCGACGACGGACGGCTCACCGATGGGCAGGGCCGCACGGTCGACTTCCGGAACACGATCCTGATCCTCACCTCCAACCTGGGATCGCAGTTCCTCGTCGACCCGACGCTGGAGAACGGCGCCAAGCGGGACGCCGTCCTGAACGCGGTGCGCGCCGCGTTCAAGCCGGAGTTCCTGAACCGGCTCGACGACGTCATCCTCTTCGACGCCCTGTCCACCCGGGAGCTCACCCGCATCGTGGACCTCCAGGTCGACCGCCTCGCCAAGCGCCTGGCCGACCGCCGGCTGACCCTCACGGTCACCGACGCGGCCCGCGAGTGGCTGGCCCTGACCGGCTACGACCCGCTGTACGGCGCGCGCCCGCTGCGCCGCCTCGTGCAGACCGCGATCGGCGACCAGCTCGCCAAGGAGCTGCTGTCGGGCCACATCCAGGACGGCGACGAGGTCGTCGTCGACCTGGACGAAGCCGCCGACGCCCTCACGGTCGCCCCGGCGAGCGGCCTGACCCTCACCAAGTCCTGACCCCGAAGCAAGGCGGGGCGGCCTGGGGCCGCCCCGCCTTGCCTTGCGTCAGGCGATGGAGGTCTCCCGGACCCCCTGCTGGACGTCCACGGCCACCAGCGCGGGCGGCACGTGCACGAACGCCTGGTGACGCCTGCCGGCGACCGTGACCTTGAAGTCGGGCGTGTAAGCGTCGGCCACGATCCCGTCGTACTCGTGCCGGACGACGCCCCAGTAGATGCCTTCGGACACCGAGGCCGCGCCTACGGTCGTTCCGGGGCCGGGAGTGTCAAGGACAGGACACTTCGAGCGACCGTCCCGAGCCCGGACCGGGCCATGGAGCGGCCGGTCGGCGGCATCGACGAACAGCGAAGATGCGGGGCGGCGCCACTATCTGAGACGGCGCGCCCCGGCGGCTTAGAACCAGGTTCTGATCAGGTCGACGATTACGGGATGGGTCGCGTCCGCGTCGTCCACCACCGGGATCAGGTTCCACTTGTCGCAGGCGGTGCACGGATGCGACAAGCCGAGCCGCACGACCTCACCCACCTCGGCCTGGGAGCCGCGCAGGTAGGCATGCTGGTCGTTGAGGGCGGTGATGCGTGCCTCCGCCGTCGGTTGCGCGCCCCTGCCGCGGACGAATTGCGGCATGGGCATGTCCTCGTCGAACGGGAGGTCGCGCTTGCCCGCGTCCAGCAACGCCAGTCCCGGTTCGGGACGGGACACCACGCGCGCCCACCCGTGCATCGCCGGCCTGAACCGGTCCGGGCCTGGGAGGGTGCGGGCGAACGGGGATATCTGCCGGTAGAAGCCGTCGTCGTGGATGATGTACGCGCCCGACCGCAGCACCACCGTTGCGTCCAGCCCGCCCAGCGCGTCCACGACCTGGTCGAAGTACGAGCTGCCGCCCGCCGTCACCACCGGCTCGTCCGTCTCGTACGAGAGCCGCCCGTACAGGTCGGCCAGCCGCCGCAGGTAGGTGTCGACCGCGGCCAGCCCTTCGCTGGACGAGTCATGCGCGAGCGCACCCTCGTAACCGGCGGTGCCCACCAGCCGTAGCGTCGCGGCCTTGCGGACGGCCTCTGCCACGGTGACGGCGTCGTTCTCATCCCGGACGCCGGTTCGTCCATGAGGGCCGCCGAGTTCCACGCACACATCGACCACCCGCTGCGCGCGCGCAGTGCGCAGCGCCTCGTCCATCAACTCCACGGAACGGACCGAATCCACCCAGCACAGGAAGTCGAACTCCGGCTCCTTTTCGAGTTCGCCCGCCAGCCATGCCAGGCCCGCCTCGTCCAGCAGCGAGTTGGCCAGCAGGACGCGGCGCACCTTGAACGCCCGCGCCACCCGCACCTGAGGCAGGTTCGCAACGGTGATGCCCCAGGCGCCCGCGTCAAGTTGCCGCAGCCATAGCTGCGGGGCCATCGTCGTCTTGCCGTGCGGGGCGAGTTCCACCCCGGCCTCGCGCGTCCAGTCGGCCATCAGGCGCACGTTGTGGTTGAGCGCGCTCTCGTCGAACGTCAGCAGGGGAGTGCCGAACTCGTCCAAGGGCCGGTGTGCGCGCACGTAGTCCCGGACGGTGCTTCCGTAAGCGGACGCGGGTATCGCCTTGAAACGCCAGTCGAGAACCTCGTCGCCCAGCGCGTCCACCGCGTCCCTGTCGATGCCCATATGATCTCCCTACCACTTCCGACGATCGCCAAGCCGTCCCGTCGCCACCACCCCTCGGTCCACCGGCGTCGGGGCCGATTATGATCACTTCCGTCACAATCACCCCGCTCGCACCGATACCGTTCTGATGTGCGGCTGAACCCCTTCGATCTCCGCTTGGACCCCTCTGACCTGCGGCTGGACCGTTCGGAACTGATCACCCGCCGCAGGGCCCTCTGGTTGATGGGCGTGGGCGGCGCGGCGCTTCTGGCGGCCGACGCGGCGGCGCCGTCCCGCGCCGGGATGGCCGACCAGACGCGCTTCGTCGTGCGCCCGGCCACCCACGCGACGCCGCCCCGGCGGCCCAAGCCCCGCCCCGCGTCCTGGACGCCCGCACGGCTCGCCGCGACGACGCCGAAGAAGCCCATCAGCGACCTCCGGCAGCTCGTCCCGCCGCCGCCCGGCGAATCGATCGCGCTCACCCTCGACGACGGCCCCGACCCCCGGTGGACCCCGCGGATCCTGGACCTGCTGGACGAACACGGCGTACGCGCCACGTTCTTCACCATCGGCGCGCAGGTCAAGCGGTATCCCAAGATCACGCGGCGGATCGTGGACGCCGGGCACCAGATCTGCAACCACACCATGAACCACCCGATCTCCTTCAGGGGGATGTCCAGGAAGCGGCTGGAGACGGAGATCGGCGAGGCGCACGACCGGATCGCGCAGGTCTCCGGGGTGGTCCCCACGTTCTTCCGCGCCCCCGGCGGCAACTGGACGCCCCGGGTGCTCGACGTCGTCGCCGAACACGGCATGCTGCCGCTGGACTGGGCGGTGGACCCCCGCGACTGGTCCCGCCCGGGGGTCGGCCGCATCCGGAAGGCGCTGCTCAAATGCGAGGCCGGGAACATCCTGCTCGTCCACGACGGCGGCGGTGACCGGTCCCAGACGCTGAAGGCTTTGCGGTACGTCATCCCGGAGCTCAAGAAACGCGGTATGACCTTCGTCTCCCTTTGACCGTTCTCGCGTGCGATGGTGGAGCCAGGGGGCGTGGCCGGGAGGTGTAGCTGGCTACACCCCCATTGGGGATGAAGGCACACTGCGCACGCCGGGGATCGGCCGAAGACTGGACTCCGTGATCCCAGGCGACGTGCGGAGGAACCGGTGGTAGGCGACATGACGCGGGAAGACCGGCGGACCTGGCTGGACACGCGGGCACGGGCCCCGTGGCGCGGCTTCCGGCTGTGGCTGCTCTCGTTCCCCACGATGGCCGTGGTCGCCTGGATGAACACCGCCGTGTCGATGATCAGCATCGGGCTGGGCATCCCGATGATGCCCTCCGCCGTGAGGCTCCAGCGCCGGATGACCAACGTCTACCGCGACCGGATCGGCGAATGGACCGGCCGCCGCATCGAACGTCCCTACCTGTCGCACGAGAAGGACCCGCGCTTCGCCACCATGAGCCGCGCGCAGCGGTGCTTCATGCGGGCCGTCTCCGACCCGGCCACCTGGCGGGACTACTCGTTCCTGATGTGCGAGCCGATCGTGGCCATCTTCACCTGCGCGCTGCCGTTCCTCCTCATCGTGTACGGGGTGTGGGGATGGATGCTGTCGATGTGGGCCGGGGCCGTGCTCGGCGACATCGGCGCCCAGGACTGGTACGCGATGATCCCGATCAGCCAGGACTACACGCAGCAGCCCGAGCGGGTCGTCGGCACCGCCGTCCTCGGCACCCTCTTCATCGCGATCGGCTTCCTGATCGGGCCCGCGATGCTCGACTACCACGCCCGGTGGGCCCGCTGGCTGCTCGGCCCGACCGAGAAGGCGAGGCTGGCGCTGCGCGTCCAGCACCTGACCGAGACCCGGCACGACGCCGTGGACGCCTCCGCCGCCGAGCTGCGCCGCATCGAGCGGGACCTGCACGACGGCGCCCAGGCCCGGCTCGTCGCGATGGGCATGAGCCTCGGCGCGATCGAGCACCTGCTCGACAAGGACCCGGAGAAGGCCCGGCTGCTGCTCGCCGAGACCCGCGCGTCGTCCGCCAAGGCCCTCGCCGAGCTGCGCGACCTCGTCCGCGGCATCCACCCGCCCGTACTGGCCGACCGCGGCGTCGGGGACGCCGTCAAGGCGCTCGCGCTCGACCACCCGCTGCCGGTGGAGGTGACCGTCGAGCTTCCGGGACGTCCCGAAGCGCCGGTGGAGTCCGCCGTCTACTTCGCGGTCTGCGAGATGCTGACCAACGCCGCCAAGCACTCCGGCGCCCGGCGCGTGTGGGTGGAGCTCACGCACAACGACGGCACCCTCCGCGCCACCGTCACCGACGACGGGCAGGGCGGCGCCTCTCTGGAGGCCGGTACGGGGCTGCGCGGCGTCGAACGCCGGATCGGTACCTTCGACGGTGTCCTGGCCCTGAGCTCCCCGCCCGGCGGCCCCACCATCGTCACCCTGGAGGTTCCGTGCGACCTGCGTACCACGTCCCACCCGTGAGCTGCCGCTGATGCGCGTCGTCCTGGCCGAGGACCTGGCCCTCCTGCGGGAGGGCCTGGTCAGCATGCTGGAGGCGCACGGCTTCGAGATCGCCGCCGCCGTCGACAACGGCCCGTCGCTGATCAAGGCGCTGCTCGACCACCGTCCCGACGTGGCGGTGGTCGACGTGCGGCTGCCGCCGTCCTTCACCGATGAGGGACTACAGGCCGCGCTGGAGGCGCGCCGCCAGGTGCCGGGCCTGCCGGTGCTGGTGCTGTCGCAGTACGTCGAGCAGCTCTACGCCCGCGAGCTCCTCGCCGACGGCACCGGCGGCATCGGCTACCTGCTCAAGGACCGGGTGTTCGACGCCGCCCAGTTCATCGACTCCGTCCGCAGGGTCGCCGCCGGAGGCACCGCGATGGATCCCGAGGTCATCTCCCGGCTGGTGGCCCGCACCACCCGCGAGCAACCGCTGGCCCGCCTCACCCCCCGCGAGCTCGAAGTGCTCGAACTGATGGCGCAGGGACGTTCCAACGCCGCGATCGCCCAGCAGCTCGTCGTCACCGAACGGGCCATCAGCAAGCACACCGCCAACATCTTCGACAAGCTCGGCCTGGCCGTCTCCGACGACGACAACCGCCGCGTCCTCGCCGTCCTGGCCTACCTCAACCGCTGACCCCGTCACGGCCACGCAAACCGGGCTTTGGGCTGCCCCGTCCCCACCAGGGTGAATATCCTGCCTGCCAGGACTCATCCGGAGGGTCGTGCCCATGACATGGATTCTGGTCCTGCTCTGCCTGGCGATCGCCGGCCGCGAACTCTACCTGGCGTTCGACCGCAGGCGCCCCGCCGTCCCGGACCTCCCCGATCTGCGCAGGCGGCTGAGCCTCCTGGAGGGCGTCCGCGGCGAGCTGGAACACCACCACGCCACCCATGACGAGCAGATCGCCCGCCTGGCGTCCACCCAGGCCAAACAGGCCGAATCGGTGATCGAGGCCGACGCCCGGATCCGCTCCCTGATCGACCAGATCAACGATCGGATGCTGCCCGAGGTCAACGCCCGCCTCAACCAGCAGAACGAGGCCATCGACCGTCTCGACACCGAGGTGACCCGCCTCCGCGACCATCTCGTCGCCCGCCTTGAGGCGTCCGTGGCCACGTCCCTCGGCGCCGACCCGGCCGACACGATCGCGGGCGCCCTCGGCTCCGCCGCCAGCCCGAGCCCGGACCTCACCCACGCCTACGAACGCCTCGCCGCCCAGTACGGCCTGCGCGTCGAACTGACCGCCCCCGCCGCCTACCGCATGCCCGACAGCGACTCGGCCTGGCAGACCCGCTACTACTTCACCGGTCGAAGCCCCCGCGAACTGGAACGCGACTTCCTCGACCTGCTCCGCGACCTCTCCACACCACCCGCCGACGACGCCGACCTGGACCCCGTCCAAGACCTCATCGGCGCCCTCAAGCAGATCGACCAGGGCGGAGCCCAACTGGGCCCCCTCATCATCACCCGGACCCCGAGCTCCCTGCTCTGCGCCGTCCTCCCCCTGGCCGACCTCCTCAAGACCGAACCCGCCGCCCTGATCTCCGACCCGGCGACCACGACGACCCGCCTGACCCAACTCCCCGCCACCCGCCTCCACAACCCGTCCTCCCCGTGACCTCCCCGTAGGCCGGCCCGACCGTCAACCTCACGCGTGCCCACCGACCTCGCTCTGCCACACGAACACGCGCCATGCCCGCCGGTTCCAAGTAGACCCGTGCGCAGTGTCGCCGACCCCCCATGCTGGGCGGTGATCGAGCGGCGGTCCGGCCGGGCTAGGGGGTCAGGATGGCTTCCAGGACGGTCTCGGTGTCGGTCAGGTCGGGGATGACCCGTTCGGCGCCGCAGGCACGGAGGGCGGAGGCCGTGGTGGAGCCGGTGGCGACGGCCACGACCCTCGCGCCGCCCTCGTGGCCCGCTCGGACGTCGTGCGGGGTGTCGCCGATCAGGACGGTCGTGGACTCGTCGAAGACCTGGCCGTACTTGCGTTCGGCGCGCTCGCGGGCCAGCCTCACCAGCGGGTGACGTTCCACGCCGTCCATTCCGTAGGCGCCGACCTGGAAGTCCACGAAGCCGTCCAGCCCGAAGGCCAGCAGCTTGTAGCGCGCGATCGGCTCCATGTTGCCGGTGAGGACGGACTGGACCACGTCCGGGCGGTCGGCGAGGGCGCGCAGGGCGGCGTGGGCTCCGGCGAGGACGCGGCCCCGGACGGCGAGTTCGTGGCGGCGCGTCGCGAACGACTCGGCGAGCAGGGCGGTGAACGTCGTGATGAGGTCGCCGGTGGGCTCGATGTCGTGCAGGAGCAGCGTCTCCGCGGTGATCGCCCGGTCGGTGCGGCCCGCCATCTCCGCGTGCCTCTCCAGGGGACGCCCGATGACCTGCTGGAACACCGCCGCGTACAGTTCCCGGCCGACGCCGCCCGCGTTGATCAGCGTGTGGTCGATGTCCCAGAGCACCAGGGTCCGCACGCCTGGATCGTAGGCGACTGGGTCGGCGTTCGACGGGTATCGGCTGCCTATGACCGAGAAGAGCGACAGGAAGTCGTTCGCGGATCGGCGGGCGGAGAGCGGCGCGCCGCAGGAAGAGGAGCCCGATTTCGCGGAGGAGCACCAGCCCGGTCCGTCCGACCCCCCGAACGCCCCCGCCGACACCCCCGGTGGCGAAGACGACGGGTACAGCTCGCAGACCGAGGTCCCTTGATCGTGACACGCGGGCCGCGCGAGACGATCTCGCGCGGCCCGCTTTCCACAGGCTCAGCCAGGGTAGGGCGACTGCTGGTCGGGCGGTACGCCGCCGCCCTTGCCGCCGCCCTTGTTCCCCTTGTCGGTCCCGTGGGCGTGGCCCTTCTGGCGGGTCGCCTTCGGGTCGGTGGCCTCGGGCGCGGGCTGCTCGTTCACGGCCGTGCGCTCGGACCGGCTGATCTCGCGTTGCTGGGGATTCGGCATGTCCACTCCCTCCGATTCCGCTCGATGAGCGGTCAGGGTTTGAGCGGGTCGTGGCCGACGGACATCAGCGACCGCCGCCACTCCTCGTTCCGCTCGGCGCTCGGAGGCGGATTCTCCGTGCGGTCCTCGACGTAGTCCACGACCTGGCGCATCACGTCGGTGTCGTGCGGTGTGAGGTCCATCTTGCGTTTCCGCAGCACCTCCACCACCTGGGTGCCGAGCTCCGGAAGGTGCATGTCCGGATCCGGGGAGAACGCGCCGTCCTCGTTGGAGGCGTCGGTGAGCAGCCACACCCGGATCTCGTCCGAGGTCATGTTGACGACCTGGTGGAACTGCTCCCAGAGCCGCTCGACGTCCGCGGGTGTCGGTTCGGCCATTCGTCTCTCCTTCCGGGGCGTCGGGCGGGTATCGCGCCGTACGGGACGGACGCCGTCGTGTTTCGCTCCCCCGGTGTCTCGGCTGACTGGCTTCGTTAGCCGCGCGTACCCGGGGAAAGGCCCGGTATTCCCAAGATGTCGCAAAGCCCCCGGTCAGGCGCGCTGGACGCCCTCCGCCAGGGTGGCGACGATCTCGGCGGCGGGCGCGTCCACGGCGAGCCTGAACGAGGTTCCCGCCCACAGGCTCATGGCGTCCGGATCCTCCCGCTCGGCCGCGGACCTGCGCAGCGGCGAGGTGAGGTAGTGGACGTCCGGGTACGCTGCGGGCGCGTGCTCCCCGTATTGCTCGACGAACCTGTTCACCAGGCTCCGCGCGGGACGTCCGGTGAACGCCCTGGTCAGCGCCGTCTGGGTGGAGCGGGGGTCGGCCAGCGCCGCCTTGTGGACGGGATGCGCGCCGCTCTCGGGGCAGCGCAGGAACGCGGTCCCCAGCTGTGCCGCGTCGGCGCCCAGTTCGATCACCTCGGCGATGTGCTCGCCCGTTCCAAGGCCCCCGGCGGCGATCAGCGGCACCGTGGTGATCGTCCGGACGGCGGGCAGCAGCTCCCGCAGCGGGGTCCCGGCCGTGTCGTTCACGAACGACCCCTGGTGGCCACCGGCCTCCGCTCCCTGGACGCACAGCGCGTCGGCACCGGCGGTGGCGGCGGACAGGGCCTCGTCCTGCGTGGTCACGGTGACGATCACGAATGTGCCCTGGACCTGGAACTCCGAGACCGTGCCGAGGTCCGGGCAGCCGAAGGTGAAGCTCACCACGGGCGGCGGGTCGGCCAGCAGATCCTCGATCTTGGCGTCCCAGCCGTCGGTGCGATCACCGGGCGGGCTTCCCGGCCCCACCTCCAGCCGTTCGGCCTCGGGCAGCAGATGTTTCCAGTACGCCCGCACGGCCGAGCCGTCCACCGTGTCCGCCGCGGGCAGGAACACGTTCACCCCGAAGGGACGCGAGGTCAGCGCCCGGGTCTGGGTGATCTCCTCCCGTACCGCGGCGGCGCTCTTGTAGCCCGCGGCCAGGAACCCGAGCCCGCCCGCCTCCGACACCGCCGCCGCCAGCGCCGGCGTGGAGGCGCCGCCCGCCATGGGCGCCTGGACGATCGGATGCTCGATGCCCAGCCGTTCCAGCGATTGCGCCCGATCCAGCATGACCCCTCCTCGCGGCCCGCGAAATACTACGGGGTGACCTACCAACGAAGAGGGGCGGGAATGCGGGTTTTGCTGCACTACGACGTGGAGTTTCCCGGAGCCGACGGGCTCGACGTGGTGAGCTGCCCGCAGGAGGACGACGAGCGGTTCGCCGAGCTGCTGCCCGAGGCGGAGGTCATCTGGCACAATCTGCGGCCTCTGACGGCGGCCGATTTCGACCGGGCGCCGAGGCTGCGCCTCGTCCAGAAGCTCGGTACCGGGGTGAACACGATCGACCTGGACGCGGCGGAGGCGCGCGGGATCGCGGTTGCGAACATGCCGGGCCGCAACGCGCAGGCCGTCGCGGAGGCGACCCTGCTGCTGATGCTCGCCGCGCTGCGCCGCGTGGTCACCTTCGACGCCCGCACCCGGGAGGGACGCGGCTGGCCCGCGGGAGGCGCCCTGGTCGGCGGTGAGCTGAGCGGCCGCACGGTCGGGCTGCTGGGCGGCGGCCAGATCGCCGGTCTCGTACGCGGGATGCTGGAGGCGATCGGTGCCCGCGTCCTGTACACCTCGCGGACGCGGCGCCCGGACGACCCGGCCTGGCGGGAGCTGGACGACCTGCTGCGGGCGAGCGACATCATCTCCGTCCACATCCCGCTGACCGGCGACACGCACCACCTCCTGGACGCGCGCCGCCTCGCGCTGCTGCCGCCCGGCGCGATCGTCGTCAACACCGCCCGTGGCGCGATCATCGACGAGGCGGCGCTGGTCGCGGCACTGTCGTCGGGCTGGCTGGGCGGCGCGGGCCTGGACGTGTTCGAGCAGGAGCCGGTGCCGCCGGACAACCCGCTGCTCGCCTTGGACAACGTGGTGGTCATGCCGCACGTGGCGTACCTGACCAGGGAGACCTGGGACCGCTACTTCGACACCGCCGTCGAGAACTGCCGCCGCCTCGCCGCGGGCGAGGACCTGCTGCACAGAGTCCGCTAGCAGGGTCCGCAAACAGGGTGCGTTGGCGTACTATCCCCGCAGCGAGTAGCGGATCGGGAGACGTTTGAGGCCGCCGACGAAGGTGGTGGCGGTGAGCTCGGGCGTGCCGTCCAGCTCGATCGACTCCAGCCGGGGCAGCAGCTCCTCGAAGAACGCGCGGGTCTCGATGCGCGCCAGCGCCGCGCCCAGGCAGTAGTGGACGCCGAACCCGAACGCCAGGTGCTTGTTGGGGTCGCGGCCCACGTCGAAGGCGAACGGGTCGTCGAAGACCTCCTCGTCCCGGTTGGCCGAGGGGTAGGACAGCAGCACCGACTCGCCCTCGCGGATCGTGACGTCCCGCAGCTTGTAGTCCGCGGTGGCGGTGCGCATGAACTCCTTGACCGGGGTCACCCAGCGGATCATCTCTTCCACCGCCAGCGGCATCAGGGACGGGTCGTCCCGCAGGCGCCGGAGCTGGTCGGGGTGCTCGATGAGCGCGTGCAGGCCGCCGGCGACGGTGGAGCTGGTGGTGTCGTGCCCGGCGGTTGCGATGATCACGTAGTAGGAGGCGGTGTCGAAGTCGTTCAGCGGCTCCCCGTCCCTGCCCATTACGCCACCCGAACCCACCTTGGCGTTGGCGATGGCGGAGGCCAGGTCGTCGGTGGGACGGGCGCGCCGGGCCTCGGTCAACTCCTGGAAGTAGGCGAAGAAGTCCATCAGGACCTGCAAAACCTCTTCCGGGCTGTCCCCGCGGCGCAGGTCGGAGTCGTCGCCGCCGAACAGCTCCTGGGTGAGCCTGAGCATGCGGTCGAAGTCGGACTCCGGCAGCCCGAGCAGCGACAGGATCACGTACAGCGGGTAGTGCACCGCGACCTGCTGGACGAAGTCGCAGGTGTGGCCGAGGATCGCCATCCGGTCGACGTACCGGCGGGCCAGCTCCCTGATCCGCGGCTCCAGCTCGCGCATCGCCTTGGGACGGAACCAGTCCGCGCCGATCGCGCGGATCACCCGGTGGTCGGGGTCGTCCATGTGGATGAGCGTCCGCAGCGCGATGCCCTGCTCGGCCCGCTCGCGGTTGATCTGGTCCTGGAGGGCCGTGGCCAGCAGGGGGCGCGGCGCGTTCAGGAACAGCTCGTGGTTGCGCTCGATCTCCAGGACGTCGGCGTGCTTGGTGATCGCCCAGAAGGGGTTGTAGCCGTCCCGCTCGACCCAGTGCACCGGGGCGTCCCTGCGCAGCAGGGCCAGCGCCGCGTGCAGCCGGGCGTCGTCGGCGTACGCGGTCGGATCGGCGAGCGCGCGGCCCGCCTCCTCCACGGTGAGGCTCATGTGTCCGGCTCCTTCGATCGGCAGCGCCGCCCGCAAGGAACCTAAGAGCCGAACCCCGTTCGGTCAACCATCCACGGGCGGCCGAGGGTCGATCAGGGCGCCGTCCGCCAGATCCTTGAACCGTTCGAGATCCTCGGACGGGGCGTCGATGCCCCGCAGGGCGCCGTGGTCGGCCAGGTGCGCGGACGCGTAGAGGCGGGCGACCAGGGCCTTGCGGTCGGTGCCCAGCTCGGCACGCTCCCAGCCGGCCTGCTCCAGCAGCAGCGCCGCCGCGTACACGTCCGCCATGTACTGGGCCAGCGGGTACAGGCGCGCCTCGGCCGTGGCCCGGTCCAGCCCCGACCACCGGTTGATCGCCTTGCGCAGGTCGCCGACGCGCTGGTGGACGAGGTCGGCCGTGGCCGCGTCGCCCTCCGGGGCGCGGCCGGCGGCCTCCTCGACGCGGTCGAGGAACGGCAGGTGCGCCTGCTCCCTGTCCATGGCGCGGCGCACGTCCAGGCACAGGATGTTGTCGCCGCCCTCCCAGATCGGGTTGACCTGCGCGTCCCGGAGGATCCTCGCGACCGGCCACTGCTCGATGTAGCCGTTGCCGCCGTGGATCTCGATGGCGTCGCCGGCCGCCGTCACGCCGAGCCGGGCCGCGCGCAGCTTGATCAGCGCGGGGGCGAGCCGCAGCCGGGGACGGCCCAGGTAGCCGTCGAACACCAGCGCCTGCGCGGCCTCCGTCTCCACGATCAGCTCCGCCAGCTTGCGGCGCATCAGCGGCTGCTCGTACAGCGGCGCCCCGAACGCCTCGCGGGCCCGCGTGTAGCACAGCGACTCGACCAGCGACCGGCGCGCGCAGCCCAGGCCCATCGCCGCGATCGCGAGCCGGGCGCCGTTGGTCAGCTCCATCATCCGCGCCAGGCCCTTGCCGTCGCCCGCGCCGCCCTCGGTGGACGCCGGGGCGAGCAGGAACGCCTCGGCGTCGGTGAACTCGATCTCGGCCGAGGCGACGGAGCGGGTGCCGAGCTTGTCCTTGAGGCGCCGGATCCGGACGCCGTTGCGCGTCCCGTCCCGCCGATCCCGCAGGACGAGGAACGGCGCGATGCCGCGCACCCCGTCCACGGCCCCTTCGGGCTTGGCCAGCACCACGAACGCCGAGCCGTTGGCATTGGAGGCGAACCACTTGAAGCCGTTCAGCCGCCAGGCGCCGTCGGCGTCGGGGGAGGCGGTGGACTCCAGGGCGCCGAGGTCGGAGCCGCCGGAGCGCTCGGTGAGCATCTGCGCGGCCTCTCCGGAGAACTCACCGGCCGCGAACAGCTCCCGCACGCGGGCCTTGACGTCCTCGGGCGCGAACAGCTCGGTCAGCCGCACCACCATGTCGCCGCCCGTGCCCAGCGCGCAGGCCATCCCGATGTCGGCCTGGTCGAGCAGGTAGCTCCAGGCCACCTCGATCGGCGCCGGGTCCACGCCCGCCGCCCTGGCCTCCGCGTGGAACTCGGGACGGTTGGCGGCGGAGGCCACCAGCTCGCGCCGGGACGCCTCGAACGACGCCGGCATCACGACCTGGCTGATGTCGCGTCCCCACCGGTCGTACTTCTCCAGGCGCGGCGGGTTGCGGTCGGTCTCCTCCGCCCACCGCGCGACCGGGCCGCCCATCAGCGCGCCCAGCTCGGTCAGGCGCGGCTCGGCCCACGCCAGGCCGTCCGCTCCCAGGTGCCGCCGCATGAGGAAGCGCAACGTCGGGTCGCTGGTGTACCAGTTGAGGCCGACGGCCCCTTGGTAGCGCTCGGTCGCGTACCGGCGGGCCTTGCCGGGGCCGCCGAAGGGGAGCCTGTCCACGGGCTCGATGAGGTAGGAGGCCATATCCGGACATTACACTCTTGCTACACCTGGCGGAAGTCTGTAATCGAGGGGTGCTCGGATGGCGAACGGTCTCGGGCTGCGGCCGCTGACGGCGCGGTCGGTCGTGCTCAGCACGCTGCTCGGGCTGCACCCGCCCCGCCTCGGCGCCCGCGGCTTCGTCCGGGTCGGCGAGCTGTTCGGCATCGCCGAGGGCACGATCCGGGTGGCGCTGTCGCGGATGGTGGCCTCCGGCGACCTCGTCCAGACCGGCGGCGTCTACGAGCTGTCCGAACGGCTGCGGCTCCGGCAGGCCCGGCAGGACGAGGGCCGCTTCCCGCGCACCCGGCCCTGGGACGGCACCTGGGAGATCGCCGTGATCACCGCCGAGCGCCGACCCGCCGCCGAGCGCGCCGCGCTGCGCCAGGCCATGTCCGAGCTGCGGCTGGCCGAGCTGCGCGAAGGCACCTGGCTGCGGCCCGCCAACCTGACCAGGGACTCCCGCCCACCGATCGTCGAACGCCAGTGCACCTTCCTCTCCGGGCGCCCCGAAGGCGATCCCGCGGCGCTGGCCGCCACGCTGTGGGACCTGGACGCCTGGGCGTCCACGGCCCATGACCTGCGTGCCCTTCTCGGGAAGGCCGGTACGCTGGCCGAGCGGTTCACGGTGTCGGCGGCGGTACGGCGCCACCTGCTCCGCGACCCGCTCCTGCCCGTACCGCTGCTGCCCGACGCCTGGCCCGGCTCTGACCTGCGAGAACACTACGAGCGGTACGAGGCCGGGTTCGAGCGCGTGCTGGCCGAGCACATCTTCGGGGGCGACTAGCCGTCCCCGTCCGGGCGTCCCGGGGCCACCAGCTTCTCCATCTCGGCGCGGATCGGCTCGGGGACGGCGACCGGCCGCCGATCCTCACGGCCGACGAACACGTGCACGAAATGGCCCTCGGCGACCAGCGTCCCGTCCGGGCGGTACAGCCCGACCTCCCATCGGACGCTGGAACGCCCGAGTCTCCCGATCCGCAGCCCTAGCTGGATCGGCTCAGGGAAGGCCACTTCCGCCTTGTACGAGCAGTGCGACTCCACGCACAGCCCGATGACCTCGGCCGTGCCCGGGTCGAACCCGGCCGACCGGATCATCCACTCGTTGATGGCCGTGTCCATCAGCGAGTAATGGACGACGTTGTTGACGTGGCCGTAGAGGTCGTTGTCCTTCCACCGCGTCGGAACCGTCACCCAATGCGCGTAGTCGTCGTTCACGGCGTCCAGAATAGGAACCGCCGGACCGGGCGGGATCCGCGGCTCTAGTGGCGGCGCCCGCCACGGAGCCTGGCCAGGATGCCGCGCACCTTGGCCTGCGTACGGGGGTCGCGCGCCAGCCGTTCGGCGCGGGCGCGGGCCTGCCGCCCCTGGGGACTATGCAGAAAACGCTTGATCCGATCAACGAGCGAAGCCATACCGAACTCCTCCATGTCGGGCGCGCGGGGCGGGTCCAGCGAGCCTCACCTGGACAACGAACGCCGGACGCCCGAAAGTTGCAACCGTACGGATCTTTTTGTTGCCCGGGTACGGGGTCATGGCACCTGTCCTCACCGACATTTTTCCGGACCCCTTCGTGTCTGTGGAAGAATTGTGCGAGTACGAAATTCGCCAGTCGGCGGTGAACTATGTCCGGCCCGCACATCTCATGTGTGCCGGGTCGTCCGGTGAAACGAGATCCTTGCTGGTCAGCGGGGCAGGTCAAGGAGAAGGGCGTCGGCGAAAGGGGGTTCGACGCGGAATTCGCCGGTCTTGCGCCAGCCGTTCCGCAGGTACCAGCCGTAGGCGTCGGCATTGACGACGGCGGCGAGGGTGGCGTAGGGCTCGGGACGGTTGTCGAGGAGCGCCGATAAAAGCGCCCGGCCGATGCCCTCCCTGCGGCGCGGCTTGTCCACCATGAGTTCGATCACGGCGAATTTGGGCGCGGCGAGGATCGCGGTGGACGGCCTGGACGCGGCGGCCCACCAGGCTCCGGGCGGCATGGGAAAGCCGAAGGTGTAGCCGGCGAGCACGCCGTCCCGGCGGGCGGTGATCAGGGTGAAGTCCCTGGTGAGGGCCTGTTCGCGCGTTCTGCTGACGAAGCGTGCCCGGGAGAACTTCGGCGCGGAGTTGTAGGGCGGCTCGGCGTAGACCCGCTCGTACAGGTCGGCCATCTCGTCCAGCGTGCCGAGCGGGATGTGCCCGGGGTGGCGGCTGAGATAGGTCTCCGCCATGCTCGCCGCTCCTTGGTTGTGCCGGGTAAGTGGGACCCCGGGAGGACCGTACCCACATCGAAGGGTTTTTCCTCGTTCGGGGGTATTGGGGGCGCCTCGCCTGGCCTCCGGTCGGCCGGATGCCGTTCCGGAGGCCGGGCGCGACCGTCAGGCGCTCGCGGCCGCGGCGCGGCGGTAGGCCCCGGCGGTCTGGCGGATGGTCACGTTGATGGTGTTCCAGGCGTTGATCTGGGCGATCCCCATGATCAGGGCGGCCAGGGTCTCCTCGTCGTAGTGGTCGGCGGCCTGCTCCCAGACGTCGTCGGGGACACCGCCGGGGTTGTCGGCGATCCGGGTCGCGGCCTCGGTGAGGGCGAGAGCGGCGCGCTCCTCGTCGGTGTAGTACGGGGCCTCGCGCCAGGCCGCCACCGACCAGAGGCGCTCGTCGGTCTCCCCGGCCTGCTTGGCGTCGTAGGAGTGCATGTCGACGCAGAGGCCGCAGCCGTTGATCTGGCTCGCGCGGAGCTTGATCAGATGCAGCGTGGTGTCGGGAACGCCGCTCTCGTGCAGGAACTTCTCGACCTGGTGCATCGCCTTGTAGGCGGCGGGGGCGAGCGCGGAGATGTTGTCCATGCGCGGTTTCATGTGTGTCTCCTTCTCTTAATTGGACATTTCTTGTCCAGATTCACGCCACAGGAAGGGCGCGGGTCGGCGGGTACGAGCCGGGGGCGGGTCAGTTACGGGCGTGCCAGGCCCGGATGCGTTCGCCCAGGCGGGGCGACACCCGTTCGGCCTGTTTGCGGACGTCGGCGAGGGTCTGCGCGGCCAGGGCGCGCCGCCACGCCAGTTCGGCGCGGTGCATCGCGATGCTCACCGCGCACGGGATCTCGGCTTCGCGTCCGGACGACCCGGCGCCCATGCCGCGGCGGCGGATCTCGGTGCACTGGAACGCCTCGTCCGGGCCCTCGATCGCGGCGACCACGTCCATCAAGGTGATCTGGTCCAGCGGGCGGGCCAGGGCGAAGCCGCCTCCCGCGCCCGGCGTGGAGGTCGCGATCCCGGCTCTGACCAGCGCCTGGAGCTGCTTGTTGAGGTACGGGGGCGGCAGGTCGTAGCTCGCGGCGAGCCGGGTCGTGGGAACCGGGCGGTCCGACTCCAGCCAGTCGAGGAGCAGGCAGATGTGCACCGCCCACTCGACGCCCTCGCTCATCCTCATGCCGTCACGCCTTCGGCAGCCCGGCCACGAGGCGGGCGGTGTCGTCGGCGCCGAGCTCGATACCGAAGACCTCGGCGAGGATCTTCGGTACCTCGTCCCGGTCCACCACGCGGGTCTCGACAGGACCCTCGGGGCGGGTGATCGTCAGGCGGGTGTCGTCGAGCTGGTGCTGGACGTCCGGGGCGAAGTGCTGCGCGTAGAGCCGGCCGGTGAACGGTGACCGCGTGTTGGTGGACACGTAGTAGTTCGCCAGGTGGTAGTCGACGTGGTACGAGGGCGCGACCGTGAACACGTGCCGTCGCACCCACCCCTCGGGGCCCCGCTCGTGCAGCGCCCACTGCTCGACGCCCGGCAGGCCGCCCTGCGAGGCCGTGAGCCGTTCGAGCCGGTACGCCCAGCCCTCCTGCACCGACTCGGCGCCGTCGACGAGTTCCAGCGGCGCGAGCGGGCCGGACCCGAAGCCGACGTCGCAGAGCCACACGCCGCCGTCCACCTCGACCCGGACCAGCGCGTGCGTGGTCGGACGAAGCTCCGGCGCCCCTAGCTGCACCCGTCCCGACAGGGCGGTGAAGGTGAACCCGAACCGTTCGAGCGCGGCGGCGAACAGCTCGGTGTGCTCGAAGCAGTAGCCCCCGCGCCGCCGCCGGACGAGCTTGTCCTGCAAAGCCTCGACGCCCAGGACGATGGGACGTCCGAGCACGATCTCCAGATTCTCGAACGGGATGGACGTGACATGCCCCCGGTGCAGTGCCCGCAGCGCGGCGATCGTGGGCGAGCGGTCGCCGAGGTAGCCGATGCGCTCCAGGTACGCGTCGAGGTCCAGCAGTTCCCCCTGCCACCCCGTACCGGTGAGCACCTGGTCCATCGGCGTCCCTCCGCATTCTGGATGATCGATGTCTAGATTAGACCATGAAGCGGGCCAGCAACTCGTCGCCCCCCGGGTCGTGGATGCGGAGGACGAGGATGTCGTGAACGTCCAGCGGAATGGTCCGCCCCCACGAACCTCCGCCGGGCCGGACGGTCATCGTGCCCAGGGGGACGGTGCGGCCGTCGCGGCTGGTCAGGGTGATCCGGTAGTCGCCTTGGCGGAGGTCGCCCGGCATCGTGATGAACAGCCAGGCGGGGGTGCCCTGGTAGGCGAAGACATAACCGGCCGGGGTGGTGCCGGCCCCGTTGATGGCGACCGTCTTCAGGTAGCGGCCCTTGGCGACGGCCAGGGTCTCGCGATAGCCGTCGGCCAGGGCCCGGTCGTCCTCCGTCTGCCGCCATACCGATCCCGCGGAGGTCGCCGCGATGAGGACGGCGGCCGCCCCCAGCAGGGCCGTGTCGCGAAGCCGCCGGCGGCGGGGCCCGCGCCGCTGGGTCATGGGAGCGAGGACGGCGGCCTCGAAACCGGCGGGCGGCTGCCGTTCGGGGGCGAGCAGGAGCAGCTCGTCGACGAGGGCGGTGTGCGCTTCGAGCTCGCGGTGGCACCGCCCGCATCCGGCGAGATGGCGCAGCGACCTGGCGCGTTCCTCCGCCGAGGCGATGCCCGCCGCCAGCTCCGGCAGGAGCGGGCGGGTGCCGGTGCAGGCGGGACGGTCAGTCATGGGTCACTCCCAGCGCCTCGCGGAGTTTGGCCAGCCCGCGGCGCAGCCGGGTCTTGGCGGTGCCGACCGGGATGCGCTCGCGGTCGGCGATCTCGGTGGCGGTCAGCCCGTAGAACACCGACAGGACGATCGGGGTGCTCTGCTCGGGCGGGAGCGCGCGCAGCGCCGCGCGCAGTTCCTCGGTGTCCTCGAACGTGGCCGCCGCCGGATTGGCCCGCTCATTCCTGGTCAGCGTGTTCAGCAGAATATGCGGATCGACCGGCATATCGCCGCGCAGCCGCACCGCGTCCACGGCCAGGTTTCTGGTGATCGTCAAAAGCCAGCTGACCGCGCGGCCTTTTCGCGGATCGTAGGCACCGGCATGGCGCCAGGCGCGCAGAAACGCCTCCTGCGCGATCTCCTCGGCGATCGCCGACGATCCGACCAGCGCAAACGCCAGGCCATAGACCCGTGCCTGATATCGCCGGACGAACACGGCGGCCGTCTCCGCGTCGCCCGCGGCCATACCCGCGAGCAACGACTCATCTGAGAGTTCCCACAGAAGTAATACGGCTGCCGAAGGCGAAAAGGTTCACCCGCAGGAGAATCTTTTCCGGCCGCCCGGCGGTATTACCTTCGACACTCGCTCCGCGAAGGAGGAGATCGAATGGCCATGCGCGTGAAGGGGTTGGCGGCGGCCGGTTTCGCCTGCGCGATGCTGGCGCTCGGCGGTTGCTCGGGCGCGGGGGCCTCGGGCGACGGGGACGCGGCGGGCGGCGGTGGGCCGACGCTGACGATCACCTCGCCGGCCGAGGGCGCGACCGTGACGGCCCCCGTGACGCTGACGTTCACCAGCAGCGAGGACATCGGACCCGAGGAGTCCGGCAAGCACCACGTCCATGTCACCATCGACGGCAGGACAGACGACTACAAGGTCGTCACGTCCACGACCCACCGGATCGACGGCCTCACGCCGGGACGGCACCGCATCGGGGTGACGCTCCAGCACGCCGACCACTCGGACGCGGGCGCGTCCGCGCAGGTCAACGTGAACGTCTCCGGAGGCGGTGAGACCGAGACCACGGCGCCGTCCCGGGGCGGCGGCTATGACTACCCGTGAACCGGGCCGCGTCGTCGTCCAACGCTACGCGCGCCCGGCGCGGTGGTTCCACGCCGGCGTCTACCTGACGGTCCTGGTGCTGCTCGGCACCGGATGGTGGCTGCTGCTCGGGCACGAGGGCGACCCGAGCCCGGTGGCCCGGCTGACCGGCGTGCCGGACACGGACGTCCACAAGGCCGTGGGCTGGGCGCTGGCGGTGCTGCTGGTGGCTGGGCCGGTCCTCGGGGTACGGGCGGCCCGGACGTTCGCGGTGGAGTCGCTGAGATTCCGCAGGGGCGACGTCCGCTGGTTCCGCACGTGGCCGTCCGCCGTCCTGACGGGACGGTTCGCCCGGCACGAAGGGCACTTCGACCCCGGGCAGCGGGTGGTCAACGTTTTGCTGGCGGCTTCCCTGCTCGTCCTGGTCGGCAGCGGCGTGGGGCTCGTCCTCCTGCACGGCGGACCCACGTTCGCCGTGCTCGCCCGCCTCCACAAGTGGTCGACCCACCTCTGCACGGTGCTCATCGCCGGGCACGTGCTCATCGCCGCCGGTGTCCTCCCGGGCTACCGCGGTGTCTGGCGGTCCATGCACCTGGGCGGGCGGCTCGACGCCCGGGTGGCCCGGCGCCTCTGGCCCGGCTGGTTCGAGCGCGCCCGCGAAGGCCGCCCAGATCGACGATGAGATGCCCCTTCCGGATGGACACGGCCGCCTATGCCCTGGGCATCCTGGCCCCGGGCGACCGCGAGCGCATGAGCGTCCATCTGGAGGAGTGCCCTTCCTGCCGGTCGGACGTGGCCGATTTCACGGGCATCCTGCGAGCACTCGCGAGCCTGGTGATCCGCCCACCCGGCGACGCGACCACCTGACCGGAGACGGGCTACGGGACGTTGACGTGCGCGGGTTTGTGCATTCCGGCGGGGAGCAGCAGGAACACCTTCGGGCTCAGTCTCTCCATGTCGCCGCCCCGGCCGCAGATCAGCCCGGCGGAGAAGTCCACCAGTTGCCGTGCCACCTCGTCGGACAGGCCGGTGAGGTCCATGATCACCGGGACGTTCTTGCGGAAGAAGTGCCCGACGTAGATGACCTCGTTGTAGTCCTTGGGCCGCAGCGTTTTGATGACCACCGGTCCAGTCTGCCCGCCCCTTCCCGCACGTCAAGAACGCGGGTCCGCGTCAGGACGGGCGCGGGCGGCTCGTCTCCGCTGTCGACCGGCCGGAACGCCCGGCGCCCTTCCACAAGGGCCGACCGGGGCGGCGGCGCGGGACGGGGTGCGCGATGCTTGATCGCATGACGAACGGTACGACCAGGACGCTCAGCGACACCGACTTCCCCGTCCCTCCCGAAGAGCGCCACTTCGAGGACTACCGCCCCGGCGCGGTCCACGAGTACGGGTACCTCACCGTGACCGAAGAGGAGATCATCGAGTTCGCGGAACGGTTCGACCCCCAGCTGATCCATGTCGACCGGGAGTACGCCGCCACCGGGCCGTTCGGCGGGATCATCGCCAGCGGGTGGCACACCTCGGCCCTCTGCATGCGCCTGATCGCCGATCACTATCTGCCGCGAGGGGCGAGCCTGGCGTCCCCGGGGATCGACGAGCTGCGCTGGCCGGCGCCGCTGCGTCCCGGCGACTCGGTACGGCTGCGCACGACGATCCTGGCGGCGCGGCCGTCCAGGTCCAAGCCCGACCGCGGCATCGTCACCACGGGCTGCGAGCTGATCACCAAGGACGACGAGCGGACGGTGCTGACCCTGCGCGCCATGAACCTCATCCGCCGCCGTCCCGTCAAGGAGGACCGGACGGGGTAGAGGGGGAGGGTGGACACACGGCTGATCACCTTCGGGCACGGCACCGCGAGCGAGGAGCGGATCCTCGAACTGCTCGGCGGCGCGGGCGTCCGGTCGCTCGTGGACATCCGTACCGCGCCCGGAAGCCGGCGCAACCCGCACGTGGCCCGGCGCGAGCTGGAGCGGTGGCTGCCCGAGCACGGGATCCGCTACCGCTGGGACAAACGCCTCGGGGGGTTCCGCCGTCCGCCACCGGGTTCGCCTGATGTGGCGTGGCGGGAGCAGATGTTCCGCGGATACGCCGCGCACATGCGTACCGAGGAGTTCTCGGACGCGATCGACGATCTGCTCGCGGACGGGGACGGTGCGGTGGCGGTGATGTGCAGCGAGAGCGTGTGGTGGCGCTGCCATCGGCGGCTGGTCGCCGACTTCCTGGTGCTCGTACGGGACGTGCCCGTGGCGCACCTCATGCACGACGGGAGGCTGACCGAGCACGAGCCCTTCGCCGCCGCCCGCGTACGCGACGACGGGCTGCTCGTGTACGACGGCGGCCAGTCGGCTCTCGCGTGAAGGAGCGGGCGGCGTCGGCCCCCGGCGCGCTCGGCGCCGGGGGCCGACGGATCCCCTGGATCAGCGGCCGCGCTGGAGACGGCGGTTGGGCATCTGGCGGGCGTTGCGGCCCTGGTTACGGGCGAAGCCGTTGGACCGGGGGTCGAAGCCCCGGTTCTTCCCCTTCTTCTTCAGGGCCTTCTGGAAAGGCTTGTCGTCACCTGAATTCTGTTGGACGGCACGCATGAACTGACACCTCCGGGCATGGCGAATTCGACCGTGGAACGGCCGCGAACGGGCGTTCGACAGGTCGCGGACAATGGTCCGTGGACTGGAATCGGCGTGGCATCGGCCCCGGTCGGCGACCACCGTCGGGCACGCGCGGACGTGCGAGAACACGTGCGGGCATGCCGATGCGAACGTGTTACGAGGCGAGATGCGGGATGAGAGCGCCGGTGGCGCCGAAGAGAGGGGAGCGGGCCGCTGGACTGCTGCGGCGGCTCAACCCATGCGGATCAGGAACCCATGGCATAGATATTAGCCGTATGGTCCGGTGCGCTGTCAACCGTTGATCTTCCGTTTTTTCGGCGGCCGGGGCGGGAAATGCGCCGTGCCCGGTCGCGCGGTGGGCGCCCCGGGATCGTGGGGACGGCGGATATTTGGCGGGATGCGCCGCTTTATGGGCTGGACGGCGGCATAATCGCACGATGACGATGACGATGCCGCTGCCGTTGCGCTTCCGTGGTGACGACACCCGGGTGGTCGTCGAGGCGGACCCCGGACACGAGCCCCTGCGCGACTTCTTCGTCCGCGATCTCGGACTGCGCATCACGACGATCGCGCGGACGCGGGCGCTGCTGTCGTCCGGCGACCCCTACCTGCCGTGGCGGTCCCGGTACCGGTATCACGTGCTCGACTACGACGGCGCGGTGGTCCACGTGCGCGCCGTCGACGGAAACGGTCCCGAGTACGCGGTCCACCCGGCCGTGCTGGACGCCTGCCTGGTCGAATACCTTGAGCTGGTCGGCCTTGCCGAGCACCGGCGGACGCTGGAGCACATCAAGGCGGAAGGCGGCCTGCCGCGCTTCGTGCCCGACCGCGAACTGCCGGTGACGTTCCGGATCCTGGAACCCGGCCGGATCGAGTGCCGGGCGGCGCCGGGGCACGAGGGGCACCTGGCCGGGCTGCTCGGCGCCGACGACGTCGTCACCATGCTGCCGGTGCTGGACTGGCTGCTGGACGAGCTGGACCACGACGATCCCGCCGTGATCTGGCCTGGGTCGGTGTACACGGTGCAGGTCACCGGGGCCACCACCCTGATCGGCACGATGAACGGCTCGATCACGAGCCTGGACACCGAGACGTTCCGGCAGGCGTTGGCCGCGTACAAGCAGGCGCTTTACGACTCGTTCGCGGCCGAGGCGCCGCAACCGCCGCCCGCGTTCCAACTGCCCGGAACGGGAACGGGCCCAGGACCGGCGGTGATGATGCTGGCGCTCGGCCGGGTCGCGGCGCCCGCGTGGGGGTGGGGACTGCTCCAGACGTCCCACGCGGTTCTCACCGAGGTGGCCGGGCTCGCCCCGCATCCCGACGACTGCCTGCCGCGCGGCGTGATGGGCGCGGGCACGGGCGTGTACTGGGCGGACCTGGCGATGAAGGACCATGAGACGGGCCGGGTCTGGACGGGCACCAAAACCTTCCTGCCGCGCCGGGTGGACGGGGTCCGGGTCATGACGGACCTGGTCGGGGCGCTGATGTCGGACGACGCGACGTTCATCCCGGGCATCCCGGGAGCGTGGGCGGGCGTGGTCGCCGATGTGCCGGGACACGGCTACCTCGATCCGAACGGGGTGGGGCGGCTGCCCGTCGAGCCCGGGGCGGCAGGTGGCGCGGCCGCGCACATCCGCACGTTCTTCCCGGTGATGGGCTGTCCCCCTCCGGAGGAGGTCATGTCGCTGGTCGACGGGCTTCCCTGCGTGACGGGACGCCGGTACGTGCTGGCCGCGTTCCTGCTCCAGGACGTCCAGTGCCACAGGCACCACATCGGCGTCCTGCGCGCGGCAGAGCCGGGATGGGAGCACACGGGGAACGCCTGCCATCTGATCCGCGGTGCCGAGTCGGTGCGGCTTGAGCATCTGTGGCTGGACGGGCGGTCCTGCGAGCTCCCGGTCGCGGACTTCCACGCCGTCCTCGACGCCTACGAGGCGCTGCTCTAGAGGCCGGGCTCGGCCCCCGGCGAGGGCTCGACGTCGGCACCGGCGGCGGCCTCGGCGCGGAAGTTCTCGTAGTCCCTGAGCACCTGCTTGCGGGCCCGTTTGGACAGCCGGTCGATGTAGAGGCGGCCTTCCAGGTGGTCGGTCTCGTGCTGGAGACAGCGCGCCAGCAGGCCGGTGCCCTCGACCGTCACCGGCTCGCCCCGCACGTCGAGGCCGTGGCAGGTCGCGCGGTCGGGACGGGCCAGCCGCGCGTGCGCCCCGGGAACCGACAGGCAGCCCTCCTCCCCGTCGTCCAGGCGGCGCTCGTCCAGGCCGGGCAGGACGAGGGTGGGGTTGACCACGACGCCCTTCTGGGCGACGTCGTTCCCGTCCGGGCAGTCGTAGACGAAGACGCGCAGGTCCACGCCGATCTGGTTGGCGGCGAGGCCCACGCCCTCCGCCGCGTACATGCTGGCGAACATGTCGTCGACCAGCCGTGCCAGGTCGTCGTCGAACGACTCGACCTCGCGGCAGGGCCGGTGCAGGACGGGCGTCCCCACCAAGGTGATCGGACGTACGTTGCCGGCCATCGGCGTCCCCTCCTCGGAACCACCTCGAATGTTACTGAGCGTGGCGGTGCTCAAGGGAACGCCGGATGCGGCCCGCTAGAGCGCGAGCAGGGCGTCCACCACCTCGACCAGGTCGTCGCCGCGCGCGTCGGGCGGCGCGAAGATCGCGGAGTAGTCGCGTTCGAGGCGGGACACCCAGCCGGTGACCAGCCCGGCGCGCTTGGCCCCGTGGCAGTCCCAGGCGTGCGCCGCGACGAGCGCGAGCCGGTCGGCCGGCACGCCCGCCACGGACGCGGCGTGCTCGTACACCACGGCCGGAGGTTTCCAGCGTCGCACCTCCTCGACCGTGACGACGCGTTCGATCAGGTCGGTGAGGGAGTGGCGCTCGACGAAGTCCAGGGTGGTGGCGCGGGCACCGTTGGTGAGGAGCATCGCCCGGACGCCCGCGTCCGCGAGCCGCCGCAGCGCGGGCTCCACGTCCGGGTGCGCGGGCAGCGTCGCGAAGCCGTCCAGGACGTGCGCGACCGCCGCGTCCCCGACCTCGAACCGGGTGACCGCGCGCAGCGCGTTCTCCGCCACCGGACGGAACGGCTCGAAGTCGCCCGTCGCGCTGAGGGTCATCCCGTCCCGCAGCGTCCGCGTGAACCAGGTCTCCAGCAGGTGACCCGGTAGGCCCGCCTCCACGAAACGGGCACGCAGCGGCTCGAGGGCTATCAAGGTCTCGATGACGTCGAACGCGACGACCTGCGGTCGGGAGGGCACGGCATTCCCCGCCTTTCTGGGTCCTTTATGTGGCTTTTACTACAAAGGTGGCCATGTTCGCAGGAACCGCGCTCAGGCTGCTCGTCCTGCACGGCATCCTCGCCCACCACGGCGGTACCGGCAGGTACGACTCGGGTCACCCCCTCTACCTGCGAGGCCGCATCATTCAGGCCCGGTACGCGTTCCCGCACGGGACGATGCGGATCGAGGTCCCGGCGAACCTGACCGTGCCGCGCGACCTGCCGGACGTGCGCCGGCTCGGCGGATACGAGAACTGGACGGGGCATCCGGCGCCGGAGGGCGCCGGGCAGGTCCGTGACCTGCTGCTCCCACCGGACGTGACGGGCACGCTGGCGGGCATGTCCGGCGCTCCCGGCGTGGGGGACGAGATCGCGGCCGTGGTGTACCGGCGGTGCGACGCCGAAGGCGACGAGTACTCGGGCGAGCTGCGCGTCCAGATGCTGTACGCGGCCGGCGACGCCTACCGCTACCGGGGCACGTTCACGCGGTTCGTCGACCGGTGCGTCGGGGCGGTGCGTCCCGGGCGGAGCGCGTCCGCGAGCCCGTCCGCGAGCGTCCCCGCGGCGACCCGTTCCGGGATTCCGGCGGCGTCGCGGTCCGGCGACGGCGACCCGCCGCTGTTCCTGCTGGGCGGCGGCGCGGCCGTGGCGGCGGGCTTCGTCATCGCCCTGATCCGCCTCCGCATGCGCCGCACGGGCGGGGCCTCGGGCGGGACGGGCGGCGGGTGACGTTCCTCGACGTCCTGACCTGGGTGGAGGAGACCCCGCTGGCCGGCGCCGTGCGAGGAGGCCGGTGGATCTACCCGCTCACCGAATCGGCCCACCTCATCGGGCTCGCCACGATGTTCGGCGCGATCGCCGTGTTCGACCTGCGCCTCCTGGGCTTCGCGCGCCGGGTGCCGGTGAGCGGACTGGCGCGGCAGGCCCTGCCCTGGTCGCGCGCCGGCTTCGGGCTGGCCGCGGCGAGCGGGTCGCTGCTGTTCTCCGCCAACGCCACGCAGGTCGCCTACAACCCCGCCTTCCAGGTGAAGATGGTGCTCATCGGGGCGGCGGCCCTGAACGTCCTCGTCTTCCACACCGGCGTGTTCCGCACCGTCGAACACTGGGACACCGCGGCGCGCACCCCGCCGTCCGCGCGGGCCGCCGCGGTGGTGTCCCTCATCGCCTGGCCGACCGTGATCGTCTGCGGCCGCCTCATCGCCTACCTCTGAGGCGGGAGGCGGCCGCAGATCCATCCTCAGCCGCGGGCGGCCGGGGATCCGACGGTCAGCCCGTCAGCGGGCCGAACTCCTTGCGGGTGTCGATGACCTGGCCGAGCAACTGCCACCGCTCGCCCTTGAACTGCATCATCTGCATCGACTCGATCGGGAAGCCGTCGTCCTTGGAGGTCGTCATCGTGACGCCCGGCAACAGCATCCCGACCTGGACGTTGTTCAGGCTGCGCATCGAGTCGCGCAGGCCCTCGCGCGTCTTGCACTTGGCCGCCGTGAACGTCTTGGCGAAGCTGTCCGCCACCGCCCAGCCGAACGCGTGGTACGGGACGTTCGGGTCGGCGTTCGGCTGATACTGCTTCATCTTCGCCTTGTACAGCTTCATCTCCGCGTCGTTCGCCCACTGCGGGTCGACCGGGTCCTTGTAGTAGGTGGACGAGACCACGTTCTGCACGTTCTGGAACCCGACCGGCCGCAGCACGGTGATGGACGCGGCCACGTTGTTCACGATGTGCAGCGGGTTCCAGTCGGTGAGCTTGGCGTCGGCGGCCAGCGCCTGCGACCCGAACTTCGGCGTGGTGATGTTCAGGAACACATCGGCGTCCGAGCCGGACAGGTTCCGCATCTGCGGATCCACGCTCGGGTCGGTGACCTCGTAGCTCTGCTCCGCCACGATCGAGATCTGGCTGCCCGCGATCGCCTTCTTGAAGCCGCCCAGCAGGTCCTCGCCGAAGTCGTCGTTCTGGTAGAGCACCGCGACCTTGGCGTTCGGCTTCTCGGTCTTGAGGTACTTGGCGTACACCCGGGCCTCGGAGATGTAGTTGGGCTGCCAGCCGATCGTCCACGGGTGCTTGGTGTCCGCACCCCACTTGGACGCGCCGGTCGCCACGAACACCTGCGGCACCTTGCGCTGGTTGGCGTAGTCCCAGGTCGCCGTGGTGGACGGGGTGCCCAGGGTCTGGAACAGCGCGAACACCTGCTCCTGCTCGACCAGGCGGCGCACCTCCTCCACCGCCTTCGGCGGCTGGTAGCCGTCGTCGCGGACGACGAACTCGACCTGGCGCCCGTCCAGACCGCCCTTCTCCTTGTTCACGTACTCGAAGTACGCCTGGATGCCCTTGGGAATGTCCCCGTACGCCGACGCCGGGCCGGACAGCGGGTAGACCCCGCCCAGCTTCAGCGTCTTGTCGGTGATACCCGTCGTCTGCTGGCCCTGACACTCGCCGGAGGCCTGGGTGCCCCCGTCCTCCCCGCGCCCCCCGCACGAGGCCAGCATCGTCGCCGCGAGCAGCACGGCCGCCGTCGCCGCCGTGCCACGGACCGTCCCGCCTCCGAATGACCGCATGTCCTATCCCTTCCGGTTGAGCGCCTGCGCAGCTCGTCCCGCCAGCCCGGCCAGCCCGGTCGGGGCCACGTACATCACCGCGATGATCAGCAGGCCGAAGATCATTCCGGGTGCCGCCTCGTTGGTCTCCTGGGACAGGCTGGGCACGAACATCACGAACAGCCCGCCGAGCAGCGGCCCCCAGGACGAGCCCAGGCCGCCCACGACGATCCCGGCGAGCAGCATGATCGACAGGTTGACGGTGAACGAGTCCGGCGAGACGAACCCGAACGTCCACGTGTGAAGGCAGCCGGCCGCCCCCGCGAACATCGCGCTCCACGCGAACGCCAGCCTCTTGTACGAGGCCAGCCGCACGCCCATGACCTCGGCCGCCGTCTCGTTGTCCCGCACCGAGTGCAGGGCGCGGCCCACCCGCGAGCGCAGCAGGCTGTAGGTCACCGCGAACGCCACGATCGTCACCGCCAGCGTCATGAGGTACAGCCACTGGTCCTCGGCCAGCCCCGTCCAGGCCGGCGGCTGCGGCTTCTCCAGCGACAGGCCCATCGACCCGCCCGTGACCGACTCGAACCGCTTCAGCAGCGGCACCAGGAAGACCGCGATGGCCAGGGTGACCAGCGCCAAGTACAAACCGCGCAGCCGGGTCGCGGGCACCCCCAGCGCCAGCCCGATCACGAACGCCACCACCGCCGCGGCCGGAAGCGTCAGCGGGTACGGCACGTCCCAGCGGAACATCATGATCGCCGCCGCGTACGCGCCGACCGCGTAGAACGCCCCATGCCCCAGCGAGATCTGCCCGCTGTGCCCCACCAGCAGGTTCAGGCCCAGCAACGCCACCGCGTAGACCATCACCATCGTGAACTGGAACACCCGGAACGGCACGAGCTGGAACGGCACGTACAGCGCCACCACCAGCAGCACCACCACGGCGACGAGGTGCGGCCGGCTCCTCACCAGCCCGACCAGCCGCGCCACCACGGAACCCCGGCCCTCCGGCACCCGCTCGTCGCTCTTCACCGGCGCCGCGGGGATCTCGTCGTCGGACGCGGTCTTCTCCAGCCCGACCTTCGTCTTCTCGCTCATCCTGTGTACCCCGCGAACCTCCGGGACGCTTCGTGGCGCCGCCTTCCCTCGTCGCTTCGGTCGCTGGTTCCTTGCTCCCTGCGCTGTTCAGTCCAGGTGGCGCCGCGCCCCTGCGGCCCGGTCATGCTGTGTTGGCCCGCGTGCCTGCGGGGCGCTTTTAGGCGCCGCCTTCCCTCGTCGCTTCGGTCGCTCGTTCCTCGCTCCCTGCGCTCCTCAGTCCAGACGGCGCCGCGCCCCTCCGGCCCGCTCACGCTCTCTCCACCGCCGCTCGGCCGAACAGGCCCTGGGGGCGCAGCAGCAGGACGCCGAGGATGACGGCCAGCGGTACGCCGATCTTCAGGTCGGAGCCGATGAAGCCGACATAGGCGCCCGCCAGGGTCTCCGCGATACCGACGATCAGGCCGCCGACGACAGCGCCCATGGGGCTGTCGAAGCCGCCCAGTGTCGCCGCCGCGAACGCGTAGATCAGGACGCCGCCCATCATGTTCGGCTCAAGGAACAGCAGCGGCGCCACCAGCACGCCGGACACCGCGCCGACCATCGCGGCCAGGCCCCAGCCGAGCGCCAGCGTCCAGCCGACCCGGATGCCGACCAGCCGCGCCGAGTCGGGGTTGGTGGCCACCGCGCGCATCCCAAGGCCGATCTTGGTGTACTGGAACAGCAGGTAGAGCAGGCCCATCACGGCCCCGACCACGGCGAGGACGCCCAGCGTCGAGTAGGCGACGCTCACCCCGCCCGCCTCCAGCGCGCCGCGCGGGAACGGGTTGGGGAAGTCCTTGATGAGGAACGTCCAGATCCAGCCGGCCGCGGCGTTGACGAAGATGAACAGCCCCACCGTGACGATCACCACGGTCAGCTCCGGCGCCCCCTCCACCGGACGGATGATCACGCGTTCGATCGCCATCCCGCCGAGGAAGGAGATGGCCAGGGTGAGCACGAGCGCCAGCCAGAACGGCATCCCGCCGTCCACGAACTGCCAGGCGATGTAGGTCGCGAACATCGCCAGCTCGCCCTGCGCGAAGTTGACGATACCGGTGAACTGGTAGATCAGCACCAGGGCGAGCGCCAGGCTGGCATAGATCGCGCCGGCGCCGAGCCCCTCGACGATCTGCTGCAGGAAGTCGGTCATGCCTAGATCCGGTATCCGAGGTAGGACTGGGCGACCTGCTCGTCCGCGCGGATGTCGGCCGCCGAGCCCGACAGCACGATCCGGCCGGTCTCCAGCACGTGCGCCTGATCGGCGATGTCCAGCGCCAGATGGGCGTTCTGCTCGACCACGACCACGGTGGTGCGCTCCTCCCGGTTGATCGACTGCACGATGCCGAACAGCTCCCTGGTCACCATCGGGGCCAGTCCCAGGGACGGCTCGTCCAGAAGCATCAGCCGGGGCCGCAGCATCAGCCCGCGGCCGATCGCGAGCATCTGCTGCTCACCGCCGCTGAGACTGCCCGCCGCCTGCTTCAGCCGTCGCTTCAGGACGGGGAAGTGGCCGTACACGCGCTCCAGGTCGGCCTGGACGGCGGCCCGGTCGCGCCGCGCGAACGCGCCGAGCCGCAGGTTCTCCTCGACGGTCAGCGGCATGAACGTCCCGCGTCCTTCCGGGACGTGCGCGACACCGAGCCGGGCCACGGCGTCGGGGGAACGCCCGGAGAGCGAGACGCCGTCGAGCCGCACGCTGCCGCGCCCCTTGACGACACCGCTCAGGGCGCGCAGGAGGGTGGTCTTGCCCGCGCCGTTCGGCCCGAGGATCGCGCAGATCTCGCCCTCCCCGACCGAAAGGCTGATGCCTTCCAGAACGCGCACCGCCCCGTACCCGGCGTGCAGGTCCTCGACGACCAGGAACGCACCCGCGGAATCCCTCTTCTCCGCGCCCTCATCCGCCGCCGCAGGCTTGTGCTCGCTGTGCTCGCTCATGCCATCGACCGCCGCAGGCTCGTGCTCGTTCATGCTGTGTTTGTCCTGAGGGGACGACCCCCCGGCAACCGCCGCAGGCATGAACTCGCTTCGCTCGTTCATGCTGTGTTTTTTCTGGGGGGTCGACCCCCCAGACCCCCCGGCAACCGCCGCAGGCATGAACTCGCTTCGCTCGTTCATGCTGTGTTTCTTCTGGGGGGTCGACCCCCCAGACCCCCCGGCAACCGCCGCAGGCATGAACTCGCTTCGCTCGTTCATGCTGCGGTCCCCAAGTACGCCTCGATGACGGACGGGTTGCGTTGGACCTCGTCGGGTGGGCCTTCGGCGATCTTGCGGCCGAAGTCGAGGCAGATCACGCGGTCGCAGATGCCCATCACGAAGCCCATGTGGTGCTCCACCACGATCAGGGTCAGGTCCAGGTCGGCGCGGATGGTCCTGAGCAGGTCGGAGAAGTCGTCGACCTCCGACGAGCTGAGGCCGTTCACCGGTTCGTCCAGGAGGAGCAGCCTGGGGTGGACGGCGAGCGCGCGGGCCAGTTCCACCCGTTTGAGCGTCCCGAACGGCAGGCCCGCCGCCGGGTGGTCGGCGACGTCGGTGAGCTGGAGCCGGTCCAGCACCTCGTCGGCCTCGGCGCGCAGCCGGGCCTCCTCGCGGCGGACGGAGGGCAGCCGCAGGCTCGCGCTGACGAAGCCGGTGCGGCCGTGGTGGTGCGCGCCGACCATGACGTTGTCACGCACCGTCATCCGCGGGAACAGCCCGAGGTTCTGGAACGTGCGGGCGATGCCGAGGGCGGCGATCGCGTGCGGAGGCTCGGCCAGGAGGTCGCGCTCCTGGTAGACGACCCGGCCGGAGTTCGCCTCGTACCGGCGGGTCAGGCAGTTGAACAGGGTGGTCTTGCCGGCGCCGTTCGGGCCGATCAGTCCCACCATCTCGCCGGGCTCCACGGCGAAGCCGACACCGTCCAGCGCGGTGATGCCACCGAAGCGAACGGTGAGGTCGTCAACCTCCAGCATCCGGCCTCCTGCCTTCGGGGTGGTTCGGTGGGACGGCGGAACGAGGTTCTGGAGTAGGGCGTCAGCGTAGAATCCGCACCTCAGAGAGCACATTGGGCACGAGAACCCAAGATGGGACCGGCGAGTTGTCCGCAGAGAACAGCCCGCGTCTCGGACGTGTCACGGCCCGTTGACGCCCCGCTCTGTGACATGGATCATCCGGGCATGTCCGGTGGCTTCAGCACGGGAACGCTCACCGGTGCGGACACGGTCCGTGCCGAACGCTCACGGATCCTTGCCGAACTCCTCGATCGAGTCGACGAACTGGCGGAACGGGCGCTCGCCGTGATGTGCACGGAGATCCCCGCGTACGAGGCGCAGGACGCCGGCTTCCACGCCGACGTGCTGGAGCAGGTGCACCGCCACTACCGCACCAAACTGGCCATCTTCCTCGAAGAGCGCACGGTGACCTTCGAGGACATCGCGTTCAGCCGGCGCGCGTCGATGCGCCGCGCCCAGGCGGGGTTCGCGCTGGCCGACTACATCAACGCCTTCCGCGTGGGGCAGCAGGTGTTCTGGGAGGCGGTGCTCGATCACGCGGGCGGGTCGTACGCGGGGCACGAGGCGGCGCTCACGCTGGCGGGGCCACTGATGCGGTACTGCGACTTCGCCAGCACGCACGCCGCCAACGCGTACATGGAGTTCCAGCAGTACGCGGCGGCCGAGGCCGTACGGGAGAGCCGCGACCTGGTGGAGGTGCTGCTGGCCGGTGAGATGCCGACCCGCGGGCCGCAGCTCGCCGCCGCGCACGCGCACGGCCTGGTCACCCATCCCCGCGCGCCGCTGATGGTGGTGAGCGCCGTCCTGGTCGGCCAGGACGGTACGGCGGCGACGTCCCGCCCCAGCGCCTCGCCGGGGAACGGCGCGGACGCGCGGCACGCGGCGTGCGCGGCGATCGCCCGCACCGGTGTGAACGGGCGCCGGACGCTGTCGGTGGTCCGCCAGTCGGAGATCGTCGCGGTGCCCGCGCTGGGACCGGGAGGCGACCCCGAGGAGCTGTGCGACCGGTTCCAGGAGGTGCAGGCGAACCTGCTGGCCGAGGGGATCGCGCTGGCCGTGGGGATCAGCACCGTGGTCGAGGGCGTGGAGGAGATCCCGCGCGCCTATCACGAGGCGCGGGCGGTGCTGGAGTTCCTGCCGGAGGACGGCGGGGTGGCGGCGCTGCCCCGCATCAGCCCGTTCGAGTACATGGCGATGCGTGCCGACGACACCGCGCGCCACCTCGTGGATCCGCGCATCACCGGGCTGCTGGCCGAGGACCGGGCCCGCGGCGGCGTGCTCACCGCCACCATCAGGGCGTTCGCGTCCGCCGACCTCAACCTGCGCGCCGCGGCCGAGCGGTTGCAGATTCACCACAACACCGCCCAGTACCGGCTGCGCCGCATCCAGGAACGCACCGGCCGCAACCTGCGGCACATCACCGACCTGGTCGACCTGCTGGTGGCGATCGCCCTTCAGGACGCGCTACCCCCGGGGACCGCCCCTGGGACCAACTCCGCGCGGCAAAGACTGGTTTCCGCGACCAATGAGAGCCATGGGACGGCCGACATAACGTCGCATCATGACCCAGCGAAATGAGCTCCTGATCCCAGTGGTGACCGGGGGCGCGGGGGGCGTAGCCCCCGGACGGGGGTGCAGGGGGCGGAGCCCCTTGCCGGGGGTGTTGGGGGCGGAGCCCCTGACCGCGGCGAAGAGGCCGTGGCCTGGAGCGAGTTCTGCGAGCGGAGGGACGCGGCCGCCGCGTCCCCGGGGGGTGTGGGGGGTCGCCCCCCCACACGACAACAGCCATGAACCTCGCTGACCGGTTGCGCATCGGCGCCGGGCGGCACGGCGGCAAGACCGCCCTCACGCTGGACCGGGCGGCGCTGAGCTACCGGGCGCTGGAGGTCATGAGCGCAAGGGTGGGCGCGCTGCTGCGCCGCCGCGGCATCGGCCCCGGCGACCGGATCGCCGTGATGCTCCCGAACGTGCCCGAGTTCGCGGTGGTCTACTACGGGTTACTGCGGATCGGGGCCGTGGTCGTCCCGCTCGACCCGCTGCTGAAGCGCCGGGAGATCGCCGCGTATCTGGGGGACTGCGAGGCCCGGCTGGTGATCGCCTGGCATGCGTACGCCGAGACCGTGGAGGCGGGCACGGCGGGCACCCGCGCCGACTTCCTGTTCGTGGTGCCCGAGGAGTTCCAGCGGTTGCTGCGCGGCGTGGCGCCCGAGCACGACATCGCGCCCATGTCCGGGGACGAGACCGCCGTCATCCTCTACAGCGCCGGGACGTCCGGGAGGGCCAAGGGCATCGAGCTGACCCACGCCAACCTCGGGGGCAACGCGGCCACGGTGGCTCACATGCACGCGCTCGGTGTGGACGACGTCGTGCTGGGAGCGCTCCCCTTGTACCACGCGTTCGGGCAGACCTGTTCGCTGAACGCCACCATCTACGCGGGCGGGCGGCTGACGCTGCTGCCGCGTTTCGAGGCGTCGCGCGCCCTTGAAGTGATCAGGCGGGACGGGGTGACGGTGTTCCAGGGCGTGCCCTCGATGTACATCGCGCTGCTCGACCAGCCGGGCGTGTCGGACCTGTCGCTGCTGCGGCTGTGCGTGAGCGGCGGCGCGGCGATGCCGGTGGACGTGCTGCGCGCGTACGAGGAGCGGTTCGGCGTGCAGATCATCGAGGGTTACGGGCTGAGCGAGACCTCGCCGGTCAGCGCGTCCAACCGGGGCGGCGCGGGACGGCGGCCCGGCTCGATCGGCCTGCCCATCCGGGACGTGCGGATGAAGGTGGTCGGCGAGGACGGCTGCGAGCTGCCGGCCGGGGAGATCGGCGAGATCGTGGTGCGCGGCCCCAATGTCATGAAGGGCTACTGGAACGACCCCGAGGCCACCGCGCACGCGGTCAGGGACGGCTGGTTCCACACCGGCGACCTGGGGCGGATGGACGAGGACGGGTTCTTCTTCCTGGTCGACCGGCGCCGCGACGTGATCATCCGCGGTGGCTACACGGTGTACCCGCGGGAGGTCGAGGAGGTGCTGTACGAGCATCCGGCCGTCCGCCAGGCGGCCGTGGTCGGCGTCGCGCATCCCGAACTGGGCGAGGAGGTCGCCGCGTGCGTGGCGGTGCGCGCCCCGGTCGGCCCGGACGAGCTGCGCGCCTTCGTGCGGGAACGCGTCGCCGCCTACAAGTACCCCCGGCAGGTCTGGTTCGTGGACGAGCTCCCGACCAGCCCCACCGGCAAGATCCTCAAACGCCGTCTCGGGCTGCCGCCGTCCGGGGCGGCGGCCACCACCCCCCAAGGAGGTGACGGCCATGAGCCGTCCTGTTCACCGGCGACAACGGGCACACGCGCGGAGGGCGAGGCGGTGCCTGGCAGTGCTCTGCGGCCTGACCTTGGCTATCGCGGGCGCGGCGCCGGTGGCGGCCCAGGGTAGGCCGCACGACCCCGTACCGGACGACCAGCCGCTTCCCGGGTACACGATCAATAATCCGCCGCTGGCCCCGCTGGTCGTGGACGGACGACAGGCGCGCGTGCTTCAGGGGACGACCGGGCATGCCGCGTACATCATCGAAGTGCCGGCGCGGTGGAACGGGCAGCTCGTGATGTGGGCGCACGGGTTCGTCGGCGAGTCCAGGGTGCTGTCTCCGGAGCCGCCCGCGTTCGGGTTGCGGCAGAAGCTGGTGAGCCAGGGGTTCGCGTGGGCGTCGTCGTCGTACTACGCCAACGACTACGACGTGAAGGCCGGTGTCCTGAGCACCCGGCATCTCGCCGACCGTTTCGCGCGTCTCGTGGGCAAGCCGAAGAAGCGGTTCATCATGGGCGTGTCGATGGGCGGCCATATCACGGGACGGTCGATCGAGGAGTACCCGGGCTACTACGAGGCCGCGATGCCGATGTGCGGAGTGATGGGCGACCACGGCCTGTTCGACTTCTTCCTCGACTTCCAGGTGGTCGCGCAGGATCTGGCGGACCTGCCCGCCTATCCCGTCCCGGCGGACTACCAGACGGTGGTCGTCCCGAAGATCCAGGCGGCGCTCGGCCTGACCGGGCTCACCCCGACCGGCCCCGACACCACCAACGCGCTGGGCAAGCAGTTCCGCTCGATCGTGATCAACCGGAGCGGCGGGCCGCGGCCCGGCGACGCGGCCGCGTTCGCGAACTGGTACCGCTTCCTGTTCGGGCTGGCCACGCCGCGGCTCCCCGACGGCACCCTGGCGCAGGAGCCCGAGCAGGTCGCGACGAACCTTCGCACCCGGTACGTCCCGGACAAGCCGGTGAACGTCAACAGGACCGTGCAGCGGGTCCGTCCCGCCGAGCCGGGGTTCCGCTTCACCCGGAGGCTGACCGAGAACCCGAGCATCTCGGGACGGCTGAGCGTGCCCGTCCTGTCCCTGCACAACCTCGGGGACCTGTTCGTGCCGTTCTCGATGGAGCAGCTCTACCGTGACGACGTGGCCCGCCACGGCCGCACCAGGCTGCTCGTGCAGCGCGCCATCCGCGCCGCGGGCCACTGCGAGTTCTCGCCGAAGGAGGCGGGCGACGCCTGGGACGACCTGGTCCGCTGGGAACGGTACGGCGTGCGCCCGCCGGGCGACGACGTGAAGACCCGCGGTGTCGTTGCGGACCCCGCCTACGGCTGCCGCTTCACCGATCCCGCCGCCCGGAACACCGGCACCCGGCCGCTCTACCCGGCGTGCCCGTGACCGGTCATCCCTCCGACGGCCGGGTCTTCTCCTGGATCGGCAGGATGACCTGGAACCTGGTGTCGCCCGGACGGGAGGTGACGCGGAGATCGCCGTGATGGCGATTGACCACGATCTTGTAGGAGATGTCCAGGCCGAGACCGGTGCCCTCGCCCATCGGCTTGGTGGTGAAGAACGGCTCGAAGATCCGCTCCAGGTTCTCCTGCGGGATGCCGGAGCCGGTGTCGCCGATCTCGACCTGGACACAGCCGTCCTCGGTGGCCGTGGTGCGCACGGTGAGCGTGCCCTTGTGGGCCATCGCGGACACGGCGTTGTCGATGAGGTTCGTCCACACCTGGTTGAGCTCGCCGGGGTAGGCCGGGATGGACGGCAGGGAGCGGTCGTACTCCTTGACCACGCGCACCTCGGGACCGATCTTCCTGGCCATCATGACCAGGGTGGAGTCCAGTCCCTGGTGGACGTCGACGCGCTGGTAGGGCGCCCGGTCCATCTGGGAGTACTGCCGGGCCGCCGCCAGCAGGTTGGAGATCCGGGACGTGGCGTCCTCGATCTCCCCCATCAGCGTCTCGGTCTCCAGCGAGTAGGTCAGCCAGCGCAGGGCGGTGGTGACGAACGTGTCGCCGACGCTCTCCGCGATCCCGTCCAGGTCGTGCACCGTGATCCCGGCCGGGACGAGGGAGGGCGCCATGTCCCAGCCGTCGGCGATGCCGTGCTCGTCCAGCCAGTCGGTGAGCTCGTCCTCCCGGTCGGCGGCCTCCACCGCGCTCAGTTGGGGCGCGTCCGCGACCCGTTTGACCAGGTCCTCCTGGACGTCGATCAGCCTCTCCAGCAGGTTGGGGTCGATGTCGTGCTTGGCGAGCAGCGCCAGCTTGTGCCGCATGCCCGCGACCCGTTCGCGCAGCGACGCCGTGGCCCGCGCCGCCGCCGCGGCCGGGTTGTTCAGCTCGTGGGTGAGCGCCGCCGACAGCGAGCCCAGCGCCAGCAGCCGCTCCCGCTGCTCCACGATCTGCCGGATGTTGCGGCCGCCCTCGAACAGCCCCTCCAGCAGGTGCGTGGCCATCGGGAACCACTCGCGGAACCGGTCGCCCAGTTCCCGTGCGGGAAGCTGGAAGAGCACGCAGTCGGTCAGCGCGTACACCGTCTGCATGTAACGCTGGTCGGGCTGGCGTTCGGCCAGGACGAACTGGGTGGCGCCGGTGTAGACGCCGCGCTGGCCGGTGCGGTTGAGCTCGATCTCGGAGCCGCGCACCTGACGGGTCAGCCGCAGCGTTCCCTCCAGCAGGACGTAGAAGCACGTCGCCGGGTCGCCTTCGCGGATCACCGCGGCGCCCTGCGGGTACGTCTCCACCTCTCCGTGCGCGGCCACCCATTCCAGTTGTTCGGGGGTCAGCGCCTCGAACAGGAACAGCTTCCGCAGCTCATCGGGCCTGGTACGGAGTTCGTCTATCCTCACCGCTTCCTGGTCGTTCACCGTTCCTCCAAATAGCGGTGGACGAGCGCCACCGCCATAGCGCCCTCGCCGACGGCGGAGGCGACGCGCCTGACGGACTGGGACCGCACGTCCCCGGCGGCGAACACGCCCGGGATGGACGACTCCAGGTAGAAGGGGTCGCGGTCGGGCGTCCAGCCCGGCGGTCTGGCCCCTTCGACCAGCAGGCTGGACCCGGTGCAGATGAACCCGTGCTGGTCGCGTTTCACGGTGTCGCCCAGCCACTCGGTGTGCGGGGTGGCGCCGATGAACACGAAGGCGTGCCGGCACGGGACCCGCTCGGTCTGGCCGCCGTCCTGCTCGCAGAGCGTCAGCTCCTCCAGGTGCTCGTCGCCGTGCGCGCCGACCACGGTCGTGCGCAGCCGCACGTTGATGTTGTCGATGGAGCGGATCTCCTCGATGAGGTAGTGCGACATCGACTGGCGCAGCTCCTTGCCGCGCACGACCAGGGTCACCGAGCGGGCGCGCCGGGAGAGGAACACCGCCGCCTGGCCGGCCGAGTTGGCGCCGCCGATGATGTAGATGTCCTCGTCCTGGATCGCGTCCGCCTCGATGAACGTCGACCCGTAGTAGATGCCGCGGCCGGTCAGTTCGTCGCAGCCCTCCGCGTCCAGCACCCGGTACATCACGCCTATGGCGAGGACCACCGCGTGCGCCGTCACCTCCGTGTCGTCGTCCAGGGTGAGGATCCGCGCCGAGCCCCGCGCCTCCAGCCTCACCACCCTGCGCGCGGTGAGGATCTCCGTGCCGAACTTGCGGGCCTGGCGCCGTGCCCGGCCGGTGAGCTGCGCGCCCGACACGCCGTCCGGGAAGCCCAGATAGTTCTCGATCTTGGAGCTCGTGCCCGCCTGCCCGCCGATGGCCCGCTTCTCCACCAGCAGGGTGCGCAGCCCCTCCGACGCCCCGTACACCGACGCGCCGAGCCCCGCCGGGCCGCCGCCGACCACGACCAGGTCGTAGAGGTCCTGGGCCGGGTCGGTGGACAGCCCCGCCGCCGAGGCGATCTCGGCGCCGGTCGGCCGGACCAGCGCCCGCCCGTTCGGCGGGATCACCACCGGGATGTCGTCGGGGCCGGCCTCGGCCGCGTCCAGCAGCCGCAGCCCGTCCGGCTCCTCCACCGAGTACCAGCGGTACGGCACGGCGTTGCGGACCAGGAAGTCGCGCACCTTGTACGAGCGCGGCGACCAGCGGTGCCCCACGACCTTGATCTCGTTCACGGGGCGGTCCGGGGTCTCCTGCCAGGACTGCACCAGCGTGTCCACCACCGGATACAGCTTCTCCTCCGGCGGGTCCCAGGGCTTGAGCAGGTAGTGGTCCACGTCCACCACGTTGATCGCCTGGATGGCGGCCTCGGTGTCGGCGTAGGCGGTCAGCAGGGCCCGCCGTGCCCGAGGGAACAGGTCCATGGCCTGCTCCAGGAACTCGATGCCGTTCATCTGCGGCATCCGGTAGTCGGCCAGGATCGCCGCGACCGCGTCGCCGCGCAGTTTGACCTCGCGCAGCGCCTCCAGGGCGTCGGCCCCGGACGTGGCCCGCATCACCCGGTAGTCCCGCCCGTAGCGGCGGCGCAGGTCGCGGGCCACGGCCCGGGACACCGACGGGTCATCGTCGACGGTCAGCAGGATCGGCAGGCTCATCCTCGCATCATTCCTCACGCGGGAACGGATGGAACCTTCGTGACTTGGCGTGACCGGTCGCTCACCCTCGTTCGCCCGAGTCCGCCCCTGGTCAGTCCACGAGGGCGCCGGCGGTGATGTTGATCTCGGTGGAGGTGATGCTGGCCGCGTGGTCGGAGGCCAGGAACGCCGCGACGCGGCCAACGTCCTGGAGGCTCGCGGCGCGCTTGAGCAGGGTGGCGTCGATCATCTTCTGCTTGATCGGCTCCATCTCCGGCAGGTCCGGGAAGCTCTCCAGGACGCCGCCGGTCTTCATCGTGACCACGCGGATCCCGTGCGGGCCCAGCTCACAGGCCCACTGGCGGCGCATCCCCTCGATCATGTCGCAGGCGACCTGGACGGTGCCGAGCCCGGGCTCGGAGTTGGTGCGGTCGGAGCCGCCGAAGTTCAGGATCACCCCGGAGTTCTGCTTGACCATGTGCCGGGCCGCGGCCTGGTACGTCAGCAGGTAGGAGCGCGCGGCCTTTGCGAGGGCCGCGGTGAACTCCTCCACCCGCATCTCGGCCATCGGCTTGAAGATCGAGTCCTGTGTGATCACGTTGACCGAGATGTCGACGCCGCCGGCCAGGTCGGCGACCGAGTCGACCCAGCCGTTGACGGCCCCCTCGTCCAGGGCGTCCACCACGGCGGTCTCGGCCAGCCCGCCCGCGCCGCGGATGTCCTCGGCGACCGCGTCGAGCGTGGCGGGCGTGCGCCCGGCCAGGAACACCCGGGCGCCCTCGGCGGCGAAGGCGCGGGCCATCGCTCCGCCGATGGTCCCGCCACCGCCGTAGATCACCGCCGTCTTGTTCTCCAGAAGCATGTCGTCCTCCCGTCGTTGGGTGACCACGACGGTAGGGAGGGGGCCGCAAGGCCCGCATCGGTCGGCTGACTGGTGTGGTGAGAACGCAGGTCAGAGGGCGTTTCGGGGTGGTCGGACGAGGGCCGGTGCGGGTGGATGACGGATACGGTCACAGCTCCAGGCGGGACAGCTCCGCGCGCCGCGTGACGCCGATCTTCGGGAACGCCTTGTAGAGGTGGTGGCCGACCGTCCGGGGGCTGAGGTAGAGCTGCGAGCCGATCTCGCGGTTGCTGTAACCGGCGGCGGCCAGCCGTACGACCTGGAGTTCCTGCGGTGTGAGCCGGTTGTGGAGGTCCGCGTCGTGCGGGCGCGCGACGGGACGGTCTCCCAGCACCTCCAGTTCGGTGCTGGCGCGGTCGGCCCAGGCGGCGGCGCCGAGCCTGCCGAAGGCGTCCCGGGACCGCGAGAGCTGGTCGCGGGCCTCGGTGCGGCGGCGGTGCCGGCGCAGCCACTCGCCGTAGAGGAGCCGGGTCCGGGCCGTGTCGTAGGCGTGTCCCTTGGACAGGTCCAGGGACGCCGCGTAGTGGTCGGCCGCCGTCTCGTCCCCGGCCATGAGGGCTTGGCAGCGGAGGGACAGCGCGGTGGCCGTGGGGGTGGCGGCATGCTCCGCCCACGCCTGGAACGCGGGCAGGTGGTCGCGGGCGAGGTCGTCCCGCCCGCCGCGCACGGCGGCCTCCACGAGGTCGGGGACGGCGCGTATGAGGAGATCGTGACGGGCCGGGCCCGAGCAGACGGCCGCGAGGTGACGGACGGCGCCGCCGGCGTTGCCCACCGCCAAGTCGAGCAGCCCGAGCCCCCAGGTCGCGAGGGCCGCGTTGGTGGGATGCCGGTCGGCGTGGTCGAGGACGCGGAACGCGAGGGTACGGCACCGGTCCGGGTCCCCGATCACCGTCTCCAGCCGTGCCGCGACCCCTTCCAGCACGGTCGCCTGCATGTCCTGGCCGATGTCCGCGGCCAGCGAGAGGCCATCGGCGAGGTCGGCCTCGGCGCCCCTGAAGTCGGCGCTCAGCAGGCGCCCGATCGCCAGCGGCTCCAGGGCGTACGGGAGCCAGCCCAGCGCGCCCTGCCCCCGCGCGTCGGCGACCAGCGACTCCAGCACGTCGATCGCGGCCTCGTCGTCCCCCGCCAGCAGCCCCATGTACCCGGCGATCACACGTTCCACCAGCTCCTGGACGGTGCCCGCGCGGGCCGCCGCGACCAGCGCGCGCATCGGCGGCAGGGCCTCGGCCACCCGGCCCTCGATCAGGTCGCCGTACGCGATCAGCGCGCCGACGACCGGGGCGGGTGCGGACCCGGGCGGCAGCCGTACCGTCCTGAGCTTGTCGACGCCGCGCCGCACCAGGTCGTGGGCGCAGGCGTCGCGGGCGCACCACAGCGACTCGGTCAGCATCGACACGGCCCGCTCGGGGTCGGACGCGGCGATCAGCTCCGCGCCCTCCAGCGCCAGGGCCGCGTCCGCGGCGGGTGAGGTGCGCTCGTACTCCACCTGCGCGCGGACGAAGGCGGCCTCGGCGGCGACGGCGGGCTCGGCGGTCAGGGTCGCGGCCTCGGCGGCGAGGCGGGTGGCCCGGTCCGGCCGTCCGGCGTCGTAGGCGGCACGCGCAGCATGGACGATCCGCCGGGCCTTGCCCTCCCGGTCGGTGCTGAGCCGTGCCGCGCGCTCGTACGCGGCGGCGACCGCCGACGTCCCGCCCCGGCGCCCCGCCCGGTGCGCGGCCTGCTCCAGTTCGGCCGCGACGCGCTCGTCCGGGCCGGTGGCGGCCGCGGCCAGGTGCCAGGCCCGGCGGTCGGCGTGCTCGTCCCCCGCCAGCGTCGCCGCGAGCGCCCCGTGGACGGCCATCCGCTGGTGGTGGGCCGCGTCCTGGTAGGTGACGGCGCGGATCAGCGGATGCCGGAACCGCACCTCGTCGCCGGCCAGGACGACCAGCCGCGCCTCCTCGGCCGGGCCGAGGTCGGCCGCGTCCAGTCCCAGCTCGGCGGCGGCGCGCAGCACCACGCCCACGTCGGACGTGCTGTCGGCCGCCACCACCAGCAGCATCAGCCGCGCCGCCTCCGGCAGCCCGGCGAGCTGGAGGCGGAACGCCTCCTGCACCCCGCCGCCGACCGGCAGCGGCCCCACCTGCGGTGCCGCGGGGTCCGCGTCCCCCTGGGCGAGGACGGAGGCCAGCTCGATCAGCGCCAGCGGGTTGCCGCCCGCCTCGTCCAGCAGCCGGTCGCGGATCGGCACGGTCAGCGCGGGCGCGTGGGCCGCGAGCAGCTCGCGCGCCGCGTCCCGGTCGAGGCCGCCCAGGCGGAGGACGTCGAGCCCCGGTGTGGGGAAGGGCCGGGCGGAGTCGCGGACCGCGAAGACCATGGCGATCGGGTCGGCCGCCCCGAGCCTGCGGGCGGCGAAGAACAGCGCGTCCGCGGACGCCTGGTCGAGCCACTGCGCGTCGTCCACGGCGCACAGCATCGGCCGCTCGCCCGCCAGCTCCGACAGCAACGTCAGCGTGGCCGCCCCGATCAGGAAGCGGTCGGGTGCCGCGCCGGTGTCGTCCAGCCCGAACGCCGACCGCAGCGCCGCCGCCTGCTGCCCGGGAAGGCCGTCGAACCGGTCGGCGAACGGGTACAGCATCTGGTGCAGCCCGCCGAACGGCAGCTCGGTCTCGGACTCGACCCCCATCCCGCGGACGATCAGCATTCCGTGCGTCTCGGCGTCCGCCACAGCCCGTGCGAGCAGCGAGCTTTTCCCGATCCCCGCCTCGCCGCGCAATACCAGTCCCCCGCTGCGCCCGTCGCGGGCGCCCGCGAGCACACCGACGACGCGACCCCATTCCACGTCGCGCCCGACCAACACGCCACGAACACTAACAAGCGTCCCGGAGCAGTCCCAGGCGTCTTTCTCTGCGGGTTGTCAGGCCGGGACGCGCCCCTCGACCTGGGTGGCGACATCGCCGAACACGAAGGGGGACGGCTCGCATTCGGCGATGAAATCGCCGGGGAATCCGGCCTCGAACTCCACGGCCTCCTCGAGCCGCCGGACCGCGTCGGGTGGGAGGGCGACGTCGATCGCCGCGAGGTTCTCGGTGAGCTGCTCGGCGCTGCTCACGCCGACGAGCGGCAGCACCGCCCTGGACTTGGCGCGCATCCACGCGAGCGCGACGTGCGCGGGGCGGACGCCCAGGTCACCGGCGACCTTGGCGACGGCCTGGGCCGCCGCGCGCTCGCGCTCGGTGAGCTTGCCCGGGTCGCTCCGCTTGGACGCGGTGGCGCCCGCCAGGATGCCGCGTTCCAGGGGCGCCCAGGCGGCGACGCTCATGCCGAACGACTCGGCCATGGGCAGCAGCTCCCGTTCGATGTCGCGCCTCAGCAGGTTGTAGGGCACCTGGAGGCCGGCGAAGGGCGTCCAGTCGCGCCATTCGGCGAGGGTGTTCGCGCGGGAGACGATCCAGGCGGGCGCGTCGGAGATGCCGACATAAAGAATCTTCCCGGCGCGTACGGCATCGTCCAGGGCGCGCATGGTCTCTTCGATCGGGGTGTGCCGGTCCCAGATGTGCACCCAGTAGATGTCGATGTAGTCCGTCCGCAGTCGGCGCAGGCTCCGCTCCAGGGAGAGCGTCAGGTTCTTGCGGTGGTTGCCCGCGCCGTTGGGGTCGGACCTGTCGCGCGACAGCGTGTACTTGGTGCCGATGACGAAACGGTCGCGGCGTTCGATGATCGAGCCCAGGAGGGTCTCCCCGTCGCCGTAGGCCGAGGCGGTGTCGAGGACGTTGCCGCCCGCGTCGGCGTAGACGTCCAGGATGCGGCGGGCCTCGTCCGCGTCGTCCAGGACCATCGTGCCGAGCAGGATCTCCGAGACGCGCAGCCCGGTCTGGCCGAAGAGCCGGTATCGCAAGATCACTCCAATCCGGACGGGCGCCGTTCGCCCGTCTCCGCCTCCAGCCTGGAACGGCCCGCTCGCGGTAGGGAGGCCCTGGCAGGGCCCCCATGACGGGACGAGCCCGGGAGGGATAGGCGCCGCCCGCCTAGACTCGGCGGCATGGCCGAGAACGCGTTGGGCGGGTTCCTCCGGGCCAGGCGGGAGGCGACCGCCCCTTCCGAGGTCGGGTTCCCGGACGGCCCGCGGCGGCGGACGCCCGGCCTGCGCCGGAGCGAGCTGGCCGAGCTGGCGGGGATCAGCGTCGAGTACCTGACGCGCCTGGAACGGGGACGCGACCGGCATCCGTCCAGCCAGGTCCTGGGCGCGCTCGCCGACGCGCTCGGCCTCACCCCGGACGAACGGGTCCACCTGTATCGCCTGGTCAAGGTGGGCAGCGGAGCGATGTGCCAGCAGGCGGCCGCGCGCCCCGAGCTGCGCCCCACCGTGCGGGCCCTGCTGGACCGGCTCGAATCCACTCCCGCGTTCGTCATGGACGCCGGTGACGACCTGCTCGCCTGGACGGACGGGTTCCGGCTGCTCGCGGAGCCGACCGGCCTGCTGGACGGCGACCGGCCCAACCTCGCCCGCTTCGTGTTCGAGGATCCGAAGGCCCGTACGGTGTTCCCCGACTGGGAGCGGCTGGCGGACGAGCGCGCGGCCGCGTTGAGGGCGGCGGCGGACCTCGGCGACGAGGTGGCGGCGGCGCTCGCGGACGAGCTGTCCATCACGGTCGGCAACGAGTTCGGCCGCCGGTACACGGCCGCCGCCGCGCTCCCCGCCTGGACGGGCGTCCAGCGCTGGACGCACCCGGAGGCCGGAACGCTGACCCTGGCCTATGAGAGCCTCCTCCTGCCGGGCACGGACGAGGAGCAGCGGCTCGTGGCCTACCTGCCCGCGGATGAGGCCGCCGCCGGCGCCCTCGATAAAATCCTGTATTCCAGATTGACTCACTAGGAAAATGATGGCACTCTGGCCGACATGCGGCCGTGCCTTCCTCTGTGGTCACGCCTGCACGTCGACTTCCGGCGGCAGGCCAGCGACCTGTGTCGTCCCGCCTGACCCGACAAGGACCAGGTAGGACGACGAACAGAGGAAAGCCCTTCGATGAGCACGACATCCGCGCCCGCCACGCTGCTGCCCGCCGAGACCGCCGCGGCCCTGGCCGCCGACCCCGACGAATGGCTGCCGCGCGTCCGGCTGAGCCCGCAGGGACGCTGGTACGAGCGCCTGCACCGGGACGAGGACCACGAGATCTGGCTGATCAGCTGGCTGCCGGGGCAGAGCACCGGGCTGCACGACCACGGGGGGTCGCGCGGCGCGTTCGCCGTGGCGCTCGGCTCCCTGGAGGAGCGGGACCTGGGCGGCACCCGGGAGGTGACGCCCGGCCAGGTCCGCGCGTTCGGGGCCGAGTACATCCACGAGGTGCGGAACGTCTCGACCGCGCCCGCGGTGAGCGTCCACGTCTACTCGCCGCCGCTGACCACCATGCACCGGTACGAGCTGTCCGCGGACGGTGAGCTGATCCCGCTCGCCCGCGAGACGGCGGAGCAGTGGTGACGGCCGAGGTGACGACGGCGAGGCCCGAGGGCGCGCGTTCCATCGACGAGATCCTCGCCGAGGCGCGCGCCCGCCTCGTCCGGGTCGGGCCCGCGCAGGCCCACGACGAGGCCCGGGACGGCGCGCTGCTCGTCGACATCCGGCCCGCCGCGCAACGGGCCGAGGAGGGCGAGATCCCGGGCGCGCTCATCGTGGAGCGCAACGTCCTCGAATGGCGCTTCGACCCGGTCGGCGACGCGCGCCTGCCGCAGGTCGACGGGTACGACCTCAGAGTGATCGTGTTCTGCTCCGAGGGCTACACCTCCAGCCTCGCCGCCGCGTCCCTTCAGGACCTGGGCCTGCACCGCGCGACCGACCTGGAGGGCGGCTTCCGTGCATGGGCGTCCGCGGGGCTGCCCACCGTCCACGGCTAGAACCGCCCGGACCGCGCGGCCGCCGGTAGGGTTCGGGCGTGGCGGAACTCGGACGGACGCTGACGGCGGCGGCCGGGATGTTCGCCGGCACCAACATCGACGACATCATCCTCCTGACCATGCTGTTCCTCGGGGCGCGGTCGGCCGGGCGGCCCCTGCCACGGCAGATCTGGACGGGCCAGTACGTGGGCGTCGCCGCCCTGGTCGCGGTGTCGGTGGCGGCCGCGCTGGGCCTGACGCTCGTCCCGGACGACCGGGTGGGACTGCTCGGCCTGGTCCCGCTCGCGCTCGGCGTGTACGCGCTGATCGGGACGATCCGTGCCCGCGGCTCCGACGAGGAGGCCGCCCCGCCCGCCGTGTCGGGCACGCTCGCGGTCGCCGGGCTGACGATCGCCAACGGCGCCGACAACATCTCGGTCTACACGCCGGTCTTCCGCACGATCGGCCCCGCCGCCACCGCCGTCACGATCGCCGTGTTCGCGGCCGGTGTCGCGCTGTGGTGCCTGGCCGCGTCCTGGCTCGGCTCCCACCGGCGGATGATCGCCTTCGTCGAGCGCTACGGGCCATGGCTCGTCCCCGCCGTCTTCATCGTCATCGGGGTCGTCATCGTCCTCGAATCCGGTGTCCTCACCCGGCTGGGATGAGCCGCTCGGGCGCGCCGCGCCGCCGCCTCCGACGGCTTACTGATGCGGATCTAACATCTGCCTGTGTTGGATCGGGGTGAGTGTCGGTCGAGGGTGGGAGGCGGCGTGATGCGTCCGGCCGGTGGTCTGTTCCTCACGCTGGTGGTCGTCGCCGCCGCCGGTTGTTCGGTGGCGGGACGCGCGCCTGTGGACGCCCCGCCGTCCGAGCGTCCGCGGGCATGGGACTGGGAGAAGGTCGCGCCGGGAAGCGTGGGGCTCGACGCCGCCGCGCTGGAACGGCTCGCGGACAAGGCCGAGCGGGGCGCGTCCAACTGCCTCGCGGTGGTGCGGGACGGCAAGCTCGCGGGCGAGTGGTACTTCCGGCAGGGACGGCCGGACGCGGGGCAGGAGGTGTTCTCGGTGACCAAGTCGGTCGCGAGCCTCCTGGTCGGCATCGCCCAGGACGACGGGGCCCTCCGCATCGACGACCGTGCGTCCAAATGGATCACCGAGTGGCGGGGCACGCCGTCCGAGCAGGTGACGGTCCGTGACCTGCTGAGCAACGACTCGGGACGCGAGTGGAGCACCAACAGCGACTACGGGCGGCTGATCTTCGCCCGGGACCGCACCTCGTATGCGATCGGTCTGAAGCAGGCGCGTCCGCCCGGCACGGTGTGGGCCTACAACAACGCGGCGATCCAGACGCTGGATCGGGTGCTGAGAGGCGCCACCGGGCAGGACGCCGTGTCGTTCGCGCGCACCCGCCTGTTCGAGCCGCTGGGGATGACGCGCACGACGCTCACCAAGGACCGCTCGGGCAACCCGCAGATGTTCATGGGGATGCAGTCGACCTGCCGTGACCTGGCGCGCCTCGGGCAGCTCATGCTGAACCAGGGCCAGTGGGGAGGCAGGCGGATCGTGTCCGCCGAGTGGGTGAAGGCGTCCACCGAGCGGCCGTCGACGAAGCTCAACGACGCCTACGGCTACCTGTGGTGGCTCAACAAGCGGGGCACGGTCGTCGGCCCGCTGGCCGCGACCGGGGCTCGCGACGACGGCGGCGCCGGACGGAACGCGAAAAGCATCGCGCCTGGAGCGCCCGACCGCATGTTCTGGGCGTTGGGGCTCGGCAACCAGCTCGTCCAGGTCGATCCCGGGTCGAGGACTGTCGTGGTGCGGCTGGGACCAGGCCGCCGGCCCCGGCCGCCCACGTTCGGGCCCGCCGATGCCGCCGGGGTGCTGCGCGCCATCGTACGGTGAGCGCGGCACGGTGAGCGCGGCACGGTGATCCCCGTTTCCCTCGCCCAGCCGGAGGGTTTTCCCTGAGATCCTGCTGGGCATGGGCAGGTCAAGGGGCGAGACCGATGGCAGCGCAGGCCGGGGAACGGTTACTGGGTGATCTGGTCGAGGCCAGCCACCTGATGTCGATGCTTCAGGTGCCGACCGCGGTGGCCGAGCACGCGCGGCACGCCGGCTTCCACGACGTGCTGATCTATGTCGTGGACCTGCAGCAGCGCGGCCTGCATCTGATGACCGGCCGGGACGAGGCCGGGCCGCCGGTGAGCGGCGAGCCGACGAAGCTGAACGTCGAGCGGACGCTGGCCGGGCGGGCGTTCCGGAACGGTGAGATCGTGCAGGGCCACTCCACGGACGGCGGTCTCGAGGTGTGGTGGGTCCCGCTGCTGAGCGGGGCCGAGCGGATCGGCGTGCTGCGGGCCTCCGTCGAACCCGACCGTGCGGGCGCCCTGCGGCTGCTGTCGCGGCTGGCGGACCTGACCGCGCTGCTGATGGTCAGCAAGCGGCCTTTCAGTGACGCCTACGCCAAACTGATCCGCACCCAGCCCATGTCGGTCTGGGGCGAGACGCAGTGGCGGCTGATGCCACCGCGCAACTTCTCCAACGACCGCCTGACCATCGGCGCGGCGCTGGAACCCGCCTACGCCCCGGGCGGGGACGCCTTCGACTACGCCCTCGCCGGGGACATCGTCAAGCTGTCGATCTTCGACGCGGTGGGCCATGACACCGCGGCCGGGCTGATGGCCGGCCTGACGGTGGCGGTCGCCCGCAACAGCCGGATCGACGGCGCCGGACCCATCGAGACCGGGCAGGCCATCGAGACCGTGCTGCACAGGCAGTTCGGCGGCGAGAGCTATGTCACCGGGCTGATCGCCGACCTGGACACCCGGACCGGCCTGCTGTCCTGGGCGAACTTCGGGCATCCGGCGCCGGTGGTGATCCGCCGCGGGCGCTGGGTCGCCACCCTGGACTGCCCGCCCGGCGTCCCGCTGGGAACGGGGCTCGGCGGCGAACCCACCCTGTGCCACGAGCAGCTCGAGCCCGGCGACCGGATCATCCTCTACACGGACGGCGTCGTCGAGACGCGCAACACGAAGCGGCAGATGTTCGGGCTTGAGCGTTTCATCGACTTCATCATCCGCCACAACGCCGCCGGGCTCCCGGTGCCCGAAACGCTCCGGCGCCTCGTCCACAGCATCCTCGAATACCACGAGGAAGGGTTCGACGACGACGCCACGGTGCTGCTGCTGGAGTGGCACGGCAGCGGCTGAGGCATAGGCGGGAGGTGCGCACGAGGCCGCGTCACCCGACTGTCAGGCGCGGGCGCCGAAGCGCGCGGCCAGCGAGCGGTACGCGCCCGGCGCGATGGCCCGGACGGCGACCGGCAGCCGTAGCCAGCGCGGCAGATGGACCTCCGCCGATCCGCGTGCGACGCTTCTCGCCACCGCGTCCGCGACCCTTTCCGGCGGGATCGGACGTGGCCCGCGCCGGGGGTGGGGCCGCCCGCGTCGCTCGAAGAAGGGGGTGTCGACCAGGCCGGGCACCAGCACCCCGACGGTGACCCCCGTACCGTGCAGCTCCAGCCGCAGGCTCTCGGCGAAGACGTCCAGGCCCGCCTTGGACGCGGCGTAGACCGCCTCGCCCGCGACGCCCAGCCGTCCGGCGATGGACGACACGAACAGCAGGTGCCCCGAGTGCCGTTCCAGCATCCCGGGCAGCAACGCGCGGGTCAGCGCGATCGGCGCCGCGAGGTTGACCGCCAGCAGCCGATCGGTTTCCCTGGGATCCATGCCGGTGAGAGGGCCGGCCCAGCCGAAGCCCGCGTTATGGACGAGCACGTCGAGACGGCCGTGGGGTTCCAGCGCCCGCGCGGCCAGTTCCCGGACGGCCGCCGGATCGGCGAGGTCGGCGGCGATCGGGGTGCCGCCGGTGAGACGGGCGATGCCGGCGAGTCTTTCCTCGTCCCGGCCGTGCACGACCATCCGCGCGCCGTTCCGGGCGAGCGCGGTCGCGATCGCCGCGCCGAGCCCGGACGAGGCGCCGGTGACGAGCGCCACCCGTCCCGTCATCCGGCCGGGGTCCACGGTCATCGTCGCAGTTTAACGAGGGCGTCGAGGGCGCTCGTGCCGCCTCGCCGGGGGGTCGGCAGGCATATCTGGCGATCGCCGGGAATAGGTAGTCCGGGGGAGTTCGGTCGGCGGCAGAGGCAGGCAGGGGTAGGTAGACAGGCAGGGGCAGGCAGGCACGGGCAGGCAGGGCAGGGGGCGATGCATGGGGATCAGGGATCTTCTGGGCCGCCGAGACTTCCGACACCTGCTGATCGGCCAGGCGGTCTCCTCGCTGGGCGACTGGATGGGCACGCTGGCCCTGCTGTACCTCGTCCTGGAACTCAGCGGCTCCACCACCGCGGTGGGCGGCGTCCTCGTTCTGCGGCTGCTCCCCTCGGCGCTGGGCGCGCCGTTCGCCGCCCGTGTCGTGACCGGCTGGCCGCGGCGCAACGTGATGATGACCGCCGACCTGATCCGCGCGGGGATGGCCTTCGCGCTGCCGGTCCTTCCCCACCTGTGGTGGGTCTACCTGTGGGCCTTCGCCATCGAGGTCGTCGGCCTGACCTTCCTGCCCGCCCGGGACGCGGCCCTGCCCCTCCTGATCGAGGACCGCGAGAGCGGGCACGACCCGCGCACGCTGGAGCTGGCCAACGGCATCACGCTCGGGACGCAGTACGGCATGATCCCGCTGGGCGCCGGGCTGCTGGGACTGCTGACCTGGCTCGCCGGGTCCCTCGGCGTGGCCGGGCACTGGGTGTACGTTCTGGTGTTCTGGCTGGACGCGCTGTCGTACCTGGTGTCCTACCTGGCGATCCGTTCCATCCCCGACCTCGGCCCGCGCCACGGCGACCAGAACGGCACGGGCGGCGCCCAACGTACCGGCGCCACGAGCGGCGCGGCCCGTGAACGGCGCCCGGCACCCGAGCGGCGGCGCGGTGAGCGATGGCACCCTCATCGCGCGAGGCCGAGCCAGGGCTTCCTCGCCGCGCTGCGGATCCCCGTCGTGCGCGGCATCCTGCCGGGAGTGGCGGTCGTGGCGCTCGGGCTGGGGGCGTTGTTCTCGGTCGGGGTGCTGTTCGTCCGGAACGTCCTGCACGCCGGTCCGTTCGGGTTCGGGCTGCTGGTGACGATGTTCGGTGTCGGCGCCGTGCTGGGCCTGCTGATCCTGCGCAGGCACTGGACGAGCGCCCTCCCCACGCAGATCCGGGTGGCGATCGCGACGCAGGGCCTGGTGATCGCGGCGATGGGCGCGATCGGGTCGCAGATCCCGGCGTTCCTGGGGGCCGCGCTGTTCGGCGCCGCCGCCACCAGCGCCCTCGTCGGCGCGCTCACCTACATCCAGGAGGGGCTCGGCGGCTACGCGCGCAACCTCGCGCTGACCGCCTTCCACGCCTCGCTCCGTGCCGGGCTGGCCCTGGCCGCCCTGCTCGCGGGGGTCGCGGCGGACGTGCTCAGGCGGCACGACGTCACCCTGCTCGGCTTCGACCCGGTCCAGACCGTCCTGATCGGGTCGGGCCTGGTCGTCTTCAGCGGGGTGTTCCTGCTCCGCACGCCCGGCAACGGCAGGCCGTCCCCGAGGCCCTCGGAGAACCCCGGTGATCCGCCGGGGGAGTGGCGTGGACCGGAAGGGGATAAGAGATCACTATTGGAGGAGGACCCTGAGCGACGGAGCCGGGACCCGCGCGATGGGCGTTCCTTCCGGTGCCCGCAGCCCGTCCAGGCCGCCCGCTGCCGTGCCTAGGAGGTCAGGTGCCATGACCCGGCTGGTCGTCTGCACCGCCCTGCGGATCGAGACGCTGGCCGTGCGCGGCCGGGGCCGGACGACGGTGCGGGTCGGCGTGGGCCCGCGCCGTGCCGCGGCCGCCGTCCCTCGCCTTCCCGCCGGGGACGCGCTGGCCGTCCTGGGGTTCGCCGGTGGTCTCACCGCCGCCGGGCCGCGTCCCGGGGACCTGTTCGTGGCCACCGAGGTGCGGGCCGGTGAGCGGCGCGTCCCGTGCCCCTGGGCCGCTGACCTGCTGTCGCTGCTCACCGAGGCGGGACTGCCCGCGTGGGGCGCTCCGCTGGTCACGCATGACCGCATCGTCACCGGCGCGGCACGTTCGCGCCTCGCGGTGGACGGGGCGCTGGCCGTGGACATGGAGTCCGCGCCCCTCGCGTCGGGGGCGGACGGCCGTCCCTTCGTGGTGCTGCGCGCCATCGTCGACACCCCCGACAAGCCGCTGGCGAGTCTCGGCACGCCGTACCGGGCCCTGCTGGCGCTCCACCGGTTGCGGCGGGCCGTCCCTGTGCTGTCCGCCTGGGCCGCCCGGTCCGCCGGGCATCCGCGCTTCCCGCCCGCCAAGGAGGTACGAGGCTAATGGGAATGCCGATCCGCCAGAGCCTTCGCATCGGTAGCTACATCCTGCGCAACAAGCTCCTGCGCAAGAAGAAGTTCCCGCTGTTGGTGGAGCTGGAGCCGCTGTTCGCCTGCAACCTGTCCTGCGCGGGGTGCGGGAAGATCCAGCACCCGGCGAGCGTCCTGAAGCAGCGGATGCCGGTCGAGCAGGCGGTCTCGGCCATACGCGAGTGCGGCGCGCCGATGGTCTCCATCGCCGGAGGCGAGCCGCTGATGCACCCGCAGATCGCGGAGCTGACCGAGGCGCTCATCAGGATGCGGAAGTACGTCTTCCTGTGCACCAACGCGCTGCTGCTGCCGCGCAAGATCGACAGGTTCGCCCCGTCGCGGTACTTCACCTGGGTGGTGCACATCGACGGGCTGCGCGAGCGCCACGACGCCTCGGTGTGCAAGGACGGCGTGTTCGACCAGGCGGTCGAGGCCATCAGGGAGTGCCGCCGCCGTGGCTTCCGCGTCACCACCAACACCACGTTCTTCAACACCGACAGCCCGCAGACGGTCATCGATGTGCTCGACTACCTCAACGACGACCTGGGCGTCGACCAGATGATGATCTCCCCGGGCTATGCCTATGAGAGGGCGCCGGACCAGGACCACTTCCTGGGCGTACGGGAGACGCGCGAGCTGTTCGCCAAGGCGTTCGCGGGAGGCAACCGGAAGCGGTGGCGGCTCAACCACTCGCCGCTCTTCCTCGACTTCCTGGAGGGCAAGGCCGAGTTCGGCTGCACGGCGTGGGCGATCCCGTCCTACTCGATCTTCGGCTGGCAGCGTCCCTGCTACCTGATGTCGGACGGCTACGCCGCGACCTACCGCGAGCTGGTCGAGGAGACCGACTGGGACGCCTACGGCCGTGGCCGCGACGACCGCTGCGCGAACTGCATGGCCCACTGCGGCTACGAACCGACCGCCGTCTTCGCCACGGTCGGTTCCCTCCGCGAGTCCCTACGCGCCCTCGGCTGAACGGTCCGTCCCGGGGCGGCGCCCATCCGTGGGCCGGCCGGTTCCGATGATCGTGGGCGGGTACGTGCGGCACGATGACCGCCGCCGACCGAAGGGATCCGCGGGGATGGGACGCCGTGCCCGCCCCGCTGCGCACCGCGGCGCTCGCGAGCGCCTGCGTGCTGATCGTCGCGGGAACGGTCTACCTGCTGGTCCAGTTGCTCGTCCAGCTGGCCCCGCTGACCCTGGCCATCGTGGTGGCGCTGCTGCTGGCCGCCCTGGTCCACCCGCTGTCCGACCGGCTGCGGCGCGCGAGGGTGCCGCCATGGATCGCGGCGCTGACCGGGGTGCTCGCCCTGCTGGTGGTCGTCACCGGGTCGCTGGTGCTGATCGGCGAACGGGTGGTGGATCAGGTGCCGAACCTCCAGCGCAGCCTGAACGCGGGCCTGGGCAGGTTGCGCGACTTCGCGCTGAACGGCCCGTTCCCGATCAGCCAGGCGCAGGTGGACTCGGTGGTCAACGGCGTCATGAGGGCCGCCCGCGGCGCCGCGCCCGATCCGGTGGGCGGCGCCACCGTCGCCGCGCAGGCGGTCGGCTCCATCCTGCTCGCCATCGTGCTGCTGTTCTTCATGCTGAAGGACGGCCGGACCATGTGGCAGTGGACGCTGCGCGCGTTCCCCGCCCGGTTCCGCTCCTCGCTCGACGCCGCGGCCGAGGCCGGATGGGTGACGCTGGTCTCCTACGTGCGCGGCATCGTCCTCATCGCCCTGGTCGACGCCGTGGGCATCGGCGTGGCCCTCGTCCTGATCGGGGTCCCGCTGGCCCTGCCGCTGGCGCTGCTGACCTTCATCGCGGCGTTCGTCCCGATCATCGGCGCCACCGTCGCGGGCGCCGCCGCGGTCCTCGTCGCGTTCGTCACCAACGGCCCCGGCGACGCCCTCCTGGTGCTCGCCGCCGTCATCGTCGTCCAGCAGGCCGAGGGAAACCTGCTGCAACCCCTGATCCAGGGCCGCGCCCTCAGCCTGCACCCCGCCGTGGTCCTGGTCGCCGTCACGGCCGGGACCCTTCTCGGAGGCATCGCCGGTGCCGCCGTGGCCGTACCGCTCGTGGCCGTTGCGAACCGCGTGACCACCGTCCTGCGCACCACTCCTCCCGCAGACGACCCCACCTGACGTTGTCGTGTGGGGGGGGCGACCCCCCACACCCCCCGATGCGGGGCCAGCGACCACCGCCGCTCGCCTTGACGGCTCGCGGCGGCGGCCACTGACCCCGGTCAGGGGCTCCGCCCCCGACACCCCCGGCAGGGGGCTCCGCCCCCTGCACCCCCGTTGGGGCTGTGACATATGTGGGAGGGCGACCCTCCACGCCGCCCGGTGCGGGGTCAGCGGCCCCCGGCCGCTCGCCTTGACGGCTCGCGGCGGCGGCCACTGACCCCGGGTAGGGGCTCCGCCCCTACGACCCCGGTCAGGGGCTTCGCCCCCGACACCCCCTTCGAGGCTTTGCCCCTTGCCCCCCGTTGGGGGCTTTGCCCCATTGGCTCGACTGGGGTATGGAGGAGCCGACTTCTGGCGCCTTCAGGTGCGGAGTGGACGCGCCTTCGCTCGTTCCTGGCTGCGGCGTCTCGTCCCGCCGGGCCGCATGTCCTTTTGGGGGCGACCCCCACCCCTGCCGGTGCGGGATCGGGGCTCGGTCTCTACGGCTCCGGCAGGGGGCTCCGCCCCCGAGTCAACCATGGGTCACGGAAGCTGGCGGGGCGGTTTGGGCGGCTTGTGACCTGTTAAAACCTCGGGGGTGATCTGTAGGGGAGGACTCGGGGGAGGCTGGTGGGGAGGGCTCCCTGGTGCTCCGCTGGGGTCCTGCCGTCCGGTCGGCATCATGGCGGGTCTGTTGGGTTCTCCAGGTGTCTGCGAAGGTGCATGACGGCCCTGGCGGGATCGGTGCAGGAGAACAGGAAGCGGTACGAGCCGTCGGCTGTGCCGAAGTAGTACCCCCATTGTTCGTTTCTCTTGATGGCGATCACCCGCACTCCGCGAGGGCATCTTGCGAGCGGAACACCTTGAGGTTAGGTGG
>NZ_BSTM01000032.1 GCF_030269515.1 Actinomadura sp. NBRC 104412
AGCAACGACTCGATCCGCGCCCACGCGGCATCGGTCAGCTCATGACGACGCACCATACCGACCATCGCACCCCAACCCGGTGATCGACCTCAGCCAAATACCAAGATTCACCGGACACGCCCTAGGGTTGCGGGCATGCCGTCGCTCATCGTGCTCCGCCACGCCAAGGCCGCCGCAGGACCAGGACTCGCCGACATCGACCGTCCCCTCAACGAACGGGGCAGGCGGGACGCGGCGGCGACCGGGGAATGGCTGCGCAACGGGGGCCTCACGCCCGACGCGGTGCTGTGTTCCACGGCCGTGCGCACCAGGCAGACCCTGGTCGGGCTGGCGTTGACGACCAGCGAGGTCGCCTACGAGTCCCGCATCTACGACAACGATCCGGACGTCCTGCTGGACCTGGTCCGCGGGACCGGCGACGACGTGCGCAGGCTGCTGCTCATCGGCCACAACCCGTCGGTGCACCAGTTCGTCCACGACCTGGCGGGCGAGGGCCCGCAGGACTTCCCGACCAGCGCGCTCGCGGTGATCGATATCCCGGGGACGTGGAGCGACGCGCGCAAGGGCGGCGGCTCACTGATCACGTACCGGACGCCCAAGGACTGATCAGCCCGTGTGGAGCGCGCCGCGGGAGTTCTCAAGGAGCTCTTCGATGTCGCCTCGCAGGGAGCGGGCGGCGTTACGGTAGCTGGACGCCTGGAGCAGGGCGCGCCGCAGCGGTGTCGGCTCGTCGGTGCTCACGCCCGACTTCACCTCGGCGCGGCGGCGGCGGGCGAGCGAGGCCAGGCGGGTCTCCAGCCGGACGAACTCCTCGGTGAGGCGTTGCTCTGGCGACGGCGCGTCGGGCGGTGGCTCGGGGGGCTGGAAGTCGGGATCTTCCAGGGCGTCGGCGGCCTCCTCCATGGCGTCGGCGAAGCGTTCGAGAATCGAGGCGAGCGGACGGGGATCCACCTCTTCCACGTGCGGCATGCGGCTGATCGCGATCAGGTCGTCCCGGACGCGGTGGGCGGCGGCGACCGCGTTGCTCAGCCTCGCGATCGCCTCCTCGTCCGGGACGCGCTCCTTGCCGAGCTGGACACGGGCCTCCTCGACGGCGTCGACGGCCTCGTTGACCTTGGAGAGCGTGGCCTGCGGCAGCCGATCGGCGCGGCGTTCCAGCACCTCCGCCGTCATCCGGGACAGCTCCGCGTTGAGCCCGATCACCCGGCCGAGCCGGGCGGGCAGCCGCTCGGCGTACCCGGTGGGCCACAGCAGCCGGACCGCGAGGAACGCCAGCACCCCGCCGGCGAGGGTGAGCCCGACCCGCTGCCCGGCGGCGAGCCAGCCGGACGGGATGGAAAAGTCCAGCAGCAGCATCGTCAGCGGCGTGCTGAACAGCCACCAGTAGGTGAAGTTCACCGTCCGGGTGGAGAAGGCGATCATCGCGACGACGAAGATCAGGATGGCGGTGGTGGGCTGGTCGGACACCAGGGTCAGCAGCACCGCGGCGAAGGCGGACCCGACGGCGGTGCCGCCGATCCGCTGCACCAGGTGCTCGACGGTCTCCCCGTACGTGCCGCGCAGGCTCAGCATCGCGGTGATCGTCAGCCAGTGGCCGTGCGGCAGCTTCAGCGCGGCCGACAGCGTCATCGCCACCACCGCGACCAGGCCGACCCTGGTGACCTCGCGGAAACCGGGGGAACGGGTGCGGATCGCATGGCGGAGCCGCTGCCAGATGTGCAGGGGTGCCGGGGTCTCACGGAGCAGGCGGGGCGTGCCGACGCCGAGCTGCACGCCGCCGGCGGCGAACCGCCGCGCCGCGTCCACGCTGCCTTCGAGCCGCTCCAGGGAACGCCTGATATCGACGATCATCGCGACGGCGACCAGGTCCTCCTCGCCGGCGAGCCCGGCCCGGTGGATCGCCTCGCTCCGCCGTCCCAGGCGGCGGATCGCCGCGGAGTCGCCGCCGCCCAGCGGCGCGTCGCCGGTCGCCTCGACCACGCCCGAGATCAGCCGGACCCGGGCGGCCAGCGCGCTCATCGCGACCCGCGCCTCCTGCTGCCACTCGCGCTCCGGCGGGGCGCTCTGGGCCATCTCGATCTGGGACCGCACCTCGACGGTCTCCTGTAGCACCCTGGTCAGCGCGTCGAGCAGCCGTTCGGGACGGGTGGGCTCATCGCCGCGGCCCCGTCCGGAACGGTAGAACGCGGCGGTGTCGCGGGCGGAGGAGAGGGCCTGGTACGCCGCCAGGCGGGCCTCGTCCCAGTCGTGCTTGCGGGTGACCGAGGCCAGCTCCTTGTCGTCCGGTTCGGCGGCCTCCAGGGGTGCGGCGTCGGCGGTGCCGGTGTCTTCGGCGACGGCGTCCATGGCCTCGGCGACGGCGTCGGCGGCCTCGGCGATGGTCGTGCGCAGCGGCCGCAGCCGCCGGGCCGGCCAGGGCGCCAGGAACAGGGCCGTGGTCAGCAGGCCGCCCATCAGTTCCAGGAAGCCCTCGTACAGGATGTCGCCGTCCCCTTGCCGGACGGCGGTGAGCAGGACGGCCAGCCCGGCGGTCGGGCCGATCCGGGACGCCGCCGCGCCGAGCACGATGATCGGCGGCACGATCATCGCGGTCAGCCACGGATGCCCGCTGAGCAGCCCGCCGATCAGCGAGCCGATGCCGACGACGAGGATGGCGCTGGCGAGGTTGCGCGCACGGGCGCCGTACGGCCCTTCGGGGGCCCGGAGCGCGACGAGGAACGCCCCGAGCGAGAACACCGAACCGGCGTCCCCATTCCCGGTCAGGGCGCCGACCAGCAGCGGGAGGGCGATCGCGAGCGAGGACGAGAGCCCGTAGTAGGGGGCCACCTGTCCTTCGATGCGGGCGTAGGACGACCGGGCACGCTCCAGCACTCGCTCGCCCCCCAACCGGCTCTCCTCCGGCACCGAACGATCACCATGTACCCGCATCGGCGCGCTCGATAGGCCGTCCCGCGGAACGGCGGAGGGGAGCCGGGGACGGTCAGTGGCCGGAATGGAGGGCGTCGGCCGCGTCGGCGGCCTCCACCTCGTCCCTGGAGATGCCCAGGAGGAACAGGATCGTGTCGAGGTAGGGCACGTTGACGGCCGTGTCGGCGGCCTGGCGGACGACCGGCTTGGCGTTGTAGGCGACGCCCAGGCCCGCGGCTTGGAGCATGTCGAGGTCGTTGGCGCCGTCCCCGATGGCGACGGTCTGGCTGATCGGCACTCCGGCCTCGCGTGCGAACCGCTCCAGCGCCTTGGCCTTGCCCGCGCGGTCCAGGACGGGGCCGACGACGCGGCCGGTGAGCCTGCCGTCCTGGATCTCCAGGGTGTTGGCGGCCGAGTAGTCGATCCCCAGGTCGGCCACCAGGGCATCGGTGATCTGGGTGAACCCGCCGCTGACGATCGCGAACTTGTAGTCGAGCCGCTTCAGCGTCCTGACCATGGTGCGGGCGCCCGCGGCCAGCTCGATCCGGTCCCGGACGTAGTCGATCTCGGCGGCGTCGAGCCCGGCCAGCAGCGCGACCCGCTCCCGCAGCGAGCCCTCGAAGTCCAGCTCGCCGCGCATCGCCGCCTCGGTGACCTTCGCCACCTCGTCCAGGCAGCCGGCCCGTTCGGCGAGCAGCTCGATGACCTCGCCCTGGATCAGGGTGGAGTCGACGTCCATGACGATCAGCCGCTTGGCGCGCCGGTGCAGCCCGCCCTGCTGGACGGCCACGTCCACCTGGCGCTCGGCGGCCTCCACGGCCAGCGCGGCGCGCAGCGCCTCCGGGTCGGCGCCGGACACGTCCATCTCGATGCAGGTGACGGGGTAGTGCGCGAGCCGCTCGATGCGGTCGATGTTGGCGGCGCCCGCGGCGATCCGGCCCGCGATCCCGGCCATGGCGTCCGGGCGGAGCGGGGCGCCGAGCACGGTGACGTGCAGCCGTCCGCGGGCGCTCGGCGCGCTCTTGTCCCGTCCGGTGGACATCTCGATCTCCATGTCGAGATCGTTCGCGACCCGTTCGGCGGCGGACCAGACCCGGCCGATGTCGGTGCCGTCGGAGTAGGCGACGAGGACGCCGAGGATCAGCCTGCCGCGGATGACCACCTGCTCCACGTCCGCCACCGTCAGCGGGAACTCCGACAGCGTCGTGAACAGGCGCGAGGTCACTCCGGGACGGTCGCGGCCGGTGAGCGTAATGAGCAGCGTGCGCTGAGCTGAGCCGTTCATGCTGCTCACCACGCTACCGGTCCGGACCGGAGGCTCGCGCACCGCGTCCACGATCCGGGACGCCGCCCGTCACGGCAGAAGGAGGTTCAGGTCCCCGAACTCGTGCCAGAGGTAGCCCTCGGCGAGGGCGGCGTCGTAGGTCCGCTTGACCAGCTCCTCCCCCGCGATGGCGGCGAGCATCATCAGGTGGGACGACCTGGGCTCGTGCAGGCCCGTCAGGAGCCCGTCGACGGCCCGTACGCCCCGCTCCGGGGTGACGATGTGCTCGGTCCACCCTTGGGATGGCCGCATCCGCCCTTGGTCGTCCACGGCCGTCTCCAGGGCCCGGACGGCCGTTGTCCCCACGGCGATCACCCTGCCTCCCCCGGGGCGGTGCGTGCGTACGTGGTCTACCAGGGCGGCGGTGGTGGGCGGCACCTCGTAGCGTTCGGCGTACGGGGGTTCGTGCGCCTCGGGTGAGGCCACTCCCGTGTGGAGCGTGATCGGCGCTATGAGGATGCCCTTGGAGACCAGGCGGGTGACCAGTTCCGTACTGAAGGGACGACCCGCACTGGGCATTTCCGCGCTCCCGGTGTCGGGGCTCCCGTCTTCCCAAGGCTGCTGCGCCTCCGCGAAGACGGTTTGGTAGGTGGACGTGGGCCAGCCCTCCCACACGTAGCCGTACCGGATGGGCACCCCGTAGCGGTGCAGGTAGGGGACGACGCTTGTGCTTAGGCGAGCCACCCACAGCCGCTGGGTCCGCCGCCGGAGGAGGGTGAGCGTGGTGCCTCCGGGCATGGGGATCCACTCGTTGGGCGAACCTCCCTTGTACGGGGAGCTCGACTTGCCCGTACGGCGGCGCAGTTCCACCAGCCACAGTTCCCCGTCCTCGCCCGCACCCGGGAGGGGAGTCGAGAAGTGCACGTCGAGCTTGTCCAGGTGGACGGCCGCAGGCAGGGTCGGCGAGGTGTTCACCACGAGCAGATCTCCGGGACGGAGCAGGCCGGGCAGATCATGGAACCGGTGGTGGCGGACCTCCCCGCTGCCCCGGTACCCGACCAGCAGCCTGACCTGGTCCCGCCCCGGGACGCTCGGGCGCGCCTCCGGCGGCTCGTGGGCCTCCAGATCCTTGGGAAGGGTGAAGTCCAGGAGCGGCGACCTCGATGACGCGTTCATGATCGCTCCCCGGCGGAGGCGGGCCGCAGCCGGAAGGCGGCGAGCACGCCGAGCGCCGCGATCGAGGCGACGACCGTTCCCGCGACGCCGAGTCCCAGGCCGAGGTGGTCCGTGCCGAACGCCATGGCCAGGGCGCCCGCCACGCCGATCACCAGGGACGAGCCGAGCGAGTCGGCGATCTGCAGGGCGGAGGAGTTGGCGCCCTGCTCGTCCTTGGGCGACAGGGAGAGCAGGAGCACGCTGAGGCTCCCGTAGGCGAAGCCCATGCCGACACCGCCGATGATCCAGGTGGGCGTGGCGAGCCAGCCCTCGACGTGCAGCGCGACCGTGGTGGTCACGGTCCCGATGAGGATCAGCACGGCGCCGAGGCGTGCGTAGAAGTCGCGCGGGCGCTGCGACCGTCCCTGGATCTGGGACGCGGCCGACCAGCCCAGCGACGCCACCATCAGGGCGACACCCGCCTGCGTGGGGGTGAAGTCGTGAAGGGACGTCAGCGCCAGGGGGATGAACACGTCCGTCCCGAAGAACGCACCGGCCAGCAGGCCCCGGGCCAGCACCACGCTCGGCAGGCCGCGCCGCATCCGCAGCGTCCCGGGCGGAAGCAGGCGGGGCAGGCCCACGCCCAGCCCGGCCAGCCCGGCGGCGGCGATCGGAAGGATCGCCCAACCCGGCCGGTCGAGGCCGTACAGGAGCACGGCCGTGCCCACCGCCGCCGTGACCGCCGCGAGATGCCGCCCCGCACGCGGCCCCCGCGACGCCCCGGACACACCCTGCCCACCGTCCCGCCCATCGTCCCGCCCACCGTCCTGCCCCTCGCCGGACGTGCCGAGCCCGCGCATCGCCGGGATCAGCATCGCCGTGGGCGGGATGACCAGCGGGATCAGCCCGAGGAACACGAACCGCCAGCCCACCTGCTCGGTGAGCACACCGCCCAGCGTCGGCCCGATCAGCGTCGGCAGCACCCAGGCCGCGGAAAGGGCCGCGAACACGCGCGGGTGCAGGCGCTCGGGATAGACGCGGGCGATGAGCACGTACGTGGCGACGAGCGCGATGCCCGTTCCCAGGCCCTGGACGGCGCGCCCGGCCACGAACGTCCACATGCCGGGGGCGGCACCGGCGATCACCAGGCCGAGCACGAACGTGGCCACCCCCGCCAGCAGCGGCCGCGCGGGACCGGACCGGTCCGCCCAGGTCCCCGCCAGCACGTTGGCGGGAAGGCCCGCGATCAGGGTGGCGCTGAAGCCCCACGCGTACAGCGCCAGGCCGTCCAGGTCCCGGGCGATCACCGGCATCACGGTGCCGACCGACATGGCCTCGAACCCCATCAGGGTGATGACCAGGACGACCCCGAGCGTGGTGCCGCGATACCCCGCGCCGAGAATGCCCTTCTCCCGTACCGGGGGCGCGGCCACCGGGGCCGGTGACGCGTGGGCGGGCTTCGGATCGTATTCGAGCACGGTGCTCATCTTCGGTCCTCCAGATCGGCGACCCGAAGCCGGCCGCTGGGCGGACGGTCGGTGACAAGGCGTTTCAGAAGCGCGGCGGCATGCTCGGGCGGTGGCGCGGCGTCGGCGTCCTCGCCCGCGTCCCGCAGCATTCGCGTGCGCATCTCGCCGGGATCGACCCACCACACGGCGATCTCGGGTTCCTCCGCGGCCAGGACGTTGGACAGTTGCTCCAGCGCGGCCTTGGTGGCTCCGTAGCCGCCCCAGCCCGGGTATCCCTCGACCGCCGCGTCCGAGGTGATGTTGAGGACGGCGCCGCGCCGTTCCCGCAGCCCGGGCAGCAGCGCCTGGATCAGCGCGAGCGGTGCCAGGGTGTTGATCGCGAAAGCCCGTTCCAGGTCGTCCAGGGGCTGGTCCGCGAGCTGGGGAAGCGGGACCGTCCCGAGGGTGCTCGCGTTGTTCACCAGGAGCCCGACGCCGCCCGCATCGGCCGCGGCCTTGGCGAGGGCGGCGCGGTGCGCGGGGTCGGCGACGTCCCCGGCGATGGCGGTCACGGCCTGCCGGTCGGTCCCGGGGGGCAGCCGCCGCCGGAGGGCATCGGCGGCCTCTTCCAGGGACGGGGCGTCCCGCGCCGTGATGATGAGGCGCCACCCCTCCCCGGCGAGCTCACCGGCCAGGGCCAGGCCGAGCCCGCGGGAGGCGCCGGTGATCAACGCCGTTCCGGCGTTCGCATCGGTCGTCTCGTTCATGGCATCGACGCTAGGGAGCGGCCCTCCGAGGGGCATCGGGCCCGCGCCCCGGTCGCCGTCAACCCTTGGTCCTAGGTCTCCCGGTCCCAGGGATGACGACGGCCGTTCCAGGACCCGCACCGCGGTAGGGCGGGAACGGGCCCGCCCGTACGCCGCTTTGCTGATTCGGCGGCTCCGCGCAGCGAGTACGTTCTGAGATGGTCGCCACCCTTGACGCGACCACGGCGAACGCGGCGGACCATCGCGCGTGGCCCGCCGGAACGGCGGTGCTTGGACGACCGGAGGATCGGCATGGGAACCGAGCGCGGGAACGGCGCGTCCCGCCCATCCGGCCTGCCCGCCTCGGCCGCCGCCGCGGTGACCGGTGACGCCTGGGAGGCCCTGCACGCGGTGAGTTCCGCGGTGCTGGCCGTGACGCGCCATCTGTCCGTCCACGAGGTCCTCCAGGTGATCGTGCGGGCGGCGGCGCGGCTGCTGGACGTGCGGTACGCGGCCCTCGGCGTCCCGGACGAGGAGGGCTCGTTCGCCGAGTTCGTGGTCGAGGGCGTCACCGACGAGGAATGGGAGGCGATCGGTCCGCTGCCCCGGCAGCACGGCATGCTGGCCGCGATGCTGCGCGACAACGCGCCGAAGAGGCTGGACGACATCCGCCGCGAGCCGGAGTTCGAGGGGTGGCCGGTGGCGCACCCCGTGCTCAAGGACTTCCTCGGGGTGCCGATCCGGGACGGCGAGGACGTCCTGGGCATCCTGTTCCTGGCCAACAAGCGCCACTGCGACGGCGGCCGGCGCGGCTTCAGCGAGGCCGACGAGGAGATGCTCACGCTGTTCGCCGCCCACGCCGCCATCGCGATGACCAACGCCCGGCTGTACGAGCACAACCGCGAGCTGACCGTGGTGGCCGAGCGCAACCGGCTCGCCAGGGAACTGCACGACGCCGTGGCGCAGAAGCTGTTCTCGCTGCGGCTGACGGCGCGCGCCGCCGGTGCGCTCGCCGCGCGCGACCCCGGCCGCGCCGTCCAGGAACTCGAACAGGTCGAACGCCTGGCCGCCGACGCCCTCGCCGAGCTGCGCGCCGTGATCTTCGAGCTGCGTCCCGCGGACCTCGCCGACGGTCTGGTCGCCTCCCTGCGCAAGCACGTCGAGGTGCTGGACCGCGCGTACGAGGCCGAGGTGCGGTTCACGGCCGAGCGCCCGGTCACGCTGCCGGAGGAGCAGGAGGCGGTGCTGTACCGGATCGCGCAGGAGGCCCTGCACAACGCGCTGCGCCACGCGTCCGCCCGCACGGTCGAGGTCCGGCTGCGCGTCCCGGACGGGCACGTGGTGCTGGAGGTGGACGACGACGGCGCCGGCTTCGACCCCGCCTCTACGGGCGCTCCGGGAGAGAACGGCGCCGAGCCGCAGGGAGGCGGGCTCGGCCTGGCCTCCATGCGCGACCGCGCCGAGTCGGTCGGCGCGACGCTCACCATCGACGCCGCGCCGGGAAAAGGCACGGTCGTACGGCTGGAGGTGCCGTTGTGAGGCATGCTGACCCCAGCACCGCGGGCGAGCGGCGCGGAGGCGCGGGAAGGAGTGCCGTGATCAGGGTGCTGATCGCCGACGACCATCCGGTCGTCCGCCAGGGCCTGCGCACTTTCCTGGGCATACAGGACGACATCGAGGTGGTCGGCGAGGCGGAGGACGGCGTCAGCGCCGTGTCGCTGGCCGAATCGCTGCGGCCCGATATCGTGCTGATGGACCTCAAGATGCCGGGCGCCGACGGCGTGACCGCGCTGTCGGAGCTGCGGGCTCGTGGGGTACGGGCACGGGTCCTCGTCCTGACCAGCGTCACCGAGCGCGGGCACGTGCTGCCGGCCGTACAGGCGGGCGCTGCGGGGTATCTCTACAAGGACGTCGACCCGCAGGCGCTCGTCCAGGCGATCCGGGCCGTCCATGATGGGCATGTCCTGTTCGCGCCCGACGCCGCGGAGGCGATGGTGCGGGACGGGCGGGCGGGCGCCGGTGAGGACCGCGGCCCGGCCGAGCGGGCCGTGCTGACCGAACGCGAGAGGGAGGTGCTCGTGCAGATAGCGCGGGGCAGGTCCAACCGTGAGATCGCCCGCGCGCTGGTCGTGTCCGAGAAAACGGTCAAGACCCACGTCAGTAATCTGCTCATGAAACTGGGCGTTCAGGACCGGACGCAGGCGGCCTTGTTCGCCGTGCGCCACGGACTGGCCGGCGAGTGATACAACTCCTCTGACAGGATCGTCATCGAAATCGGTATGAACGTAGCAATCAGATACGCAGCAGGCAGCGACATCGGGTGCAACCGCGAGAACAACGAGGACTCCGGTTACGCCGGCGCCCGGCTGATCGCGGTCGCCGACGGCATGGGCGGGTACGCGGGCGGTGAGGTCGCCAGCTCCACCGTCATCGGTTCGCTGCGTTCACTGGACGCCGACACGCCGTTCGACGACCTGGTGGACGCCCTGGGACGCGCGGTGGCCGAGGCCAACGAGAAGCTGCGCATCGTCCGCGAGGAGCGTCCCGACCTGAGCCGGATGGGGACCACGCTGACCGCGATGCTGTGGTCGGGCACCTCGGTCGCGCTCGCCCACATCGGCGACTCCCGGGGCTACCTCCTGCGGGACGGCGAGCTGTTCCAGATCACCCGTGACCACACCATGAAGGACCTGCTGGAGAACGAGAGCGAGCAGTCGGGCGGCGCGCCGGTCGACACCGCCGAGGCCAACCGGCTCTCCCACGTCCTGTACCGGGTGCTGGACGGTCGCGAGGACCGCGAGCCCGATCTGAAGCTGCGCGACTGCCGCCTGGGCGACCGCTATCTGCTCTGCTCGGACGGGCTGAGCGGTGTGGTGGACGCGCAGACGATCTACGAGGTGCTGTCGGCCGAGGCCGATCCGCAGCGCGCGATCGACCGGCTGATCCAGCTCGCCCGCGACGGCGGCGGCCCCGACAACATCACCGGCGTCATCGCCGATGTGGTCGAGCCCGCCCACGTCCCCACGCCGGGGCGTCCCATGACCGTGGGCGCGGCCGCTCAGACCCAGACCTGACGACGCTCACAGGCGGCGGCGCAACGCTCGCACATCGAACGATCCCGCACCCGTGCATCCTCGTACCCCTGTAACCCCTGCATCTTCTGTATCCCCGCATCCCCGCCCCGCATCTCCGCATCGCGCGCCCGGTAGATCCACGTTCCGCAGAAGCGCGCGCCCGGCAACGGCCCGGTTTCCGCTGTTGATCGGCATGAATCCCGCCCGGCCGCTTATGGTCTTGTCCTAGGCTTTCCCTTGTGGTGGGATTGATCCCGCTCTAGGTCACGGTCCGATCGCAGATCGTCGCCTGGACTTGACCCACCTCGGGGTGAACCCGATATACGGGTCACTCGAAACAAGTCATCGGTGCGGAGGATCCGTTGGGGGCAGTGCCCGGGGCGGCGGCCACCGGTGCACCTCGGGGTGCGCTGGGCGGTCTTGTCGTCAGGAGCCTCACCGCGTCGCGTCACGGCCCGTCGGGCGTGGCGCTGCGGGTCGCGGCGATGGCCACGGCGGCCATCGGAGCGGCGTTGATCCACCGCGTCAACGACCCCGGCGTGCTCTGCCCCCTCAGGGCGTTCACCGGGATTCCCTGTCCACTGTGCGGGGGCACCACCGTGTTCATCGAGATGGGTTCGGGCCGGCCGGTCCAGGCCGTCCTGGCGAACCCGGTGGCCTTCGCGGGCGCGGTCGCCGTGGCGCTCGCGCCGCTGGGATGGGGAAGGCGGTGGTGGGCACTCCGGCCGGGCATCCGTGCGTGGGTGCTCGGTACCGCCCTCTTGGGGTCGGAGCTGTGGCAGCTCGCCCGGCTCGGTCTCCTGCGGGTTTGAAGGCACGCTTCTCGCCGGTCAGACTCGCGGAGCCGTCCCGGTCCGGCGGGCGTCACAACACCAAAGGGTCAATCAATAAGGAGCAAGTGTGGGTAACCCCTACGACCCGTACGGTCAGCAGCCGGGCTACGGCCAGCAGCCCGGATATGGCCAGCAGCCTCCAGCGCAGCCCGGTTACGGTCAGCAGCCCGGCTACGGCCAGCAGCCCCCGGCGCAGCCCGGTTACGGTCAGCCTGGGTACGGTCAGCAGCCCCCGGCCCAGCCGGGGTACGCACAGCAGCCCGTGCAGCCGGGCTACCAGGAAGTCCACCACCACCACTACGGGTCCACCGGCCAGCTCGCCGAGTGGGGCTCACGCGCCGGCGCCACCCTGATCGACGGTCTGATCATCGGCGCGCCGACCGGCATCCTCTACTTCCTCGGCATCATCCTGACCAGCGCCGGGGACGCGGGCGCCGTGATCGGCGTCCTGATGATCGTCGCCGCCTTGGTGGTGTACGTCGGCCTGCTCATCTGGCTGATCCACCAGGAGGGCTCGACCGGCCAGACCATCGGCAAGCGGCAGATGGGCATCCGCCTGGTCGGCGCGCAGACCGGCCAGCCGATCGGCTTCGGGATGGCGCTGCTGCGCCGGATCAGCCACGTCGCCGACAGCTTCGCCTGCTACATCGGCTTCCTGTGGCCGCTGTGGGACGAGCGCAAGCAGACGTTCGCCGACAAGATCTGCAACACGCTCGTCGTCCGTTCTTGACGACGGCGGGGCCATCCGGCCCGGCGACGCCGCGAACGGGGCGTCCTCGCATCCGGACCATCGGGTGAGGGGGCGCCCCGTTTCCGTCCCCGGAGTCCGGTGTCCGGCGATGTCTCAGGGAACGGGGTCGAACGCGCTGTTGCAGGCGGCGACGCGGGCCCGCCGGACCGCCCGGTCGAGCAGGCGCAGCGCCTCGGCGCGCCGCCGCATCTGGTCGGCCGTGAGCCCGCGGTCGTCCATCCGCCGGGCCAGGTCGACGACCAGCGACAGCCGCTGGGCGAGCGCGGCGACCCGGTGCGCGCGCTGCGGGTACCCGGGGGCCAGCGGATGGTCGCCCCGGTCCGGGTCGCGCAGATCGGCCAGCGCGTCGGTGATCTCAGGCGGCACCCCGGCCACGTCGTCCACCGTGAGCAGGACCTCGGTGGCGTCCCGCATGGCCAGCATGAGCTGGCGGTCGGCGTCGGGCAGTGCCGGGACGTCCGGGGTGCCGAGGACGGCCTCGTGGGACTCCCAGCGCACGCCCACGTACGACGAGCCCCGGCGGTCCTCGGACGGCACCAGGCCCACGGCGCGGCCCGGCAGGACGGCGATGACCGCGGCCCCGGCGTCCAGCGCGCGCCTGTTGAAGGCGGGCGGCCCGGTGAGGCCGAGCGGGTCGCCGGGCGCGGGCAGCGCGAGCAGCAGCCCGATCAGCCCGCCCACGCGCAGGTCGCCGAGGCCGCGTCGCAGCGTGACCTCACCCGGCTGCCCCTGCCGCCCCCGCTCCGACGGCGACCCGCCGGCGTCACCGTCCGGCGTGTCGCCGCCCGGCCCATCGTGCTCGGGGCCGCCGAGTCCGCCGAGCCCGCCGAGTCCGCTGAGCCCGCCGGGGAGGCCGGCCGTGCCGGGCAGCTCCGGACCGGTCGACATGATCGCGGCGCCGCCGCTGAGGATCTGCGGACCGGCGAGCTTCTCGACCGCGTCCACCGCCTCGTCGGGCCCGACGTGTCCGGTCAGCCAGGCGTTGCCCCACGCGACCAGAGCCGTCGCGGCGTCCCCCGCGTCGTTGCCCGTTTCACCCAGTCGAAGCGCAGCGCACATGCAGACCACCATAAGTGCTCTCCATCGCATAGGTTCTTCCCTGAGGACGGATCACCTGGCAAGGCGAGATTGGGGACATAGGCGCGCTATGGCCGGTGAGGTACTGGGGCTTCGCGGGGTGGGGGTCAGGCGCGGCGGCGCCGACCTGCTGCGCGAGGTCACCTGGACGGTGAACGAGGACGAGCGTTGGGTGATCGTCGGCCCGAACGGAGCGGGGAAGACGACCCTCCTTCAGGTCGCCGCGGCCATGATGCATCCCACGGTGGGCGAGGCCAGGATCCTCGGGGAGGAGCTGGGCCGCACGGACGTGTTCGAGCTGCGCCCCCGCATCGGGATCGCCAGCGCCGCCGTGGCCGAGAAGGTCCCGGCCGGTGAGACGGTGATCGACCTGGTGCTGACGGCGTCCTACGCGATCCTGGGCCGCTGGCGTGAGGAATACGACTCCACCGACCTCGGCCGGGCCGCCGAGCTGCTGGAGGCGCTCGGCTGCGGCCATCTCATCCGCCGCCGGTTCGACACCCTGTCCGAGGGGGAGCGCAAGCGCGTGCAGATCGCCCGCGCGCTGATGCCCGACCCGGAACTGCTGCTGCTGGACGAGCCCGCCGCCGGTCTCGACCTGGGCGGGCGCGAGGATCTGGTCGCCCGGCTGGGCCGCCTCGCCGGCGACCCGTTCGCCCCCACGATGGTGCTGGTCACGCATCACGTGGAGGAGGTCCCGGACGCTTTCACCCATGCGCTGCTGCTGCGCGGCGGCCGGGTGGTCGCGCAGGGCAAGGTGGACGAGGTCTTCACCGCGGAGCACCTGAGCGACTGCTTCGGCCTCCCCCTCACCGTCGAACGCCAGAGCGGCCGCTGGTACGCCCGCGCCGTGTAGTCGCGGCGCCGCCCGCACTGTGTAGTCGCGGCGCCGCCCGCACCGCCGCTTCATGGTCCGCCAAACAGGTGGACACGGGTATCCCCGGTGGTCTGGGCCCGCCCCGGTGCCGATCCGTGAACGGCGGTTCCCTACGATCGTTCCCTCTGCCTTTCGACTTTTTGCGGAGCTTTGGTGGGACGTTCGTGAACATGCTGGACGCGGCCGCGATCTTGGCCGCAGGGGTCGCGGCCGGGGGCATCAACACCGTCGTCGGCTCCGGCTCGCTGATCACGTTCCCCACGATGGTGGCGTTGGGCTTCCCCCCGATCGTGGCGAACGTGTCCAACAACATCGGCCTGGTACCCGGCTCGGTGACGGGCGCGTACGGCTATCGCGTGGAGCTCAAGGGCCAGCGGGAACGGCTGCTGCGGCTCGGCGGCGCCTCGTTCACCGGCGCCCTGATCGGCGCCGCCCTGCTGCTGGGACTGCCCGCGGGCGCGTTCGACGTGATCGTCCCGGCGCTGATCGTGATCGCGCTGGTGCTGGTGATCGTCCAGCCTCGGCTGCAACGGTGGCTGCTGGCCCGCCGCGAGTACGACCATCCGCACGGCGGTCCCTGGCTGTGGGCGGGCATCCTGCTGGCGGGCATGTACGGCGGCTACTTCGGGGCGGCCCAGGGCATCATCCTCATCGCCCTGCTCGGCATCGCGCTGGACGACGACCTGCAACGGCTCAACGCCGCGAAGAACGTCCTGTCGGCGGTCGTGAACGGGGTGGCGGCCGTCCTGTTCATCGCGATGTCGTTCATCGGAGACACCCGGATCGACTGGCTGGCCGTCGTGCTGGTGGCCGTGGGCGCGACGCTGGGCGGCCTGCTCGGCGCCCGGATCGGGCGGCGCGTCCCGCCCGTGGCGCTGCGCGGGTTCATCGTGGTCGTCGGGGTGGTGGCGCTGGTCAGCCTCCTTTCCTGACCGGCCGGAACGCGGTTCGACGCGCCCTCGCGCGGGTATAATTTCGAATATCTGTTCGAGTGCAAGGGGCGCACATGAAGGGTGACAGGGTCGAGGTAATGATCGATGCCGGGGGCGAGGGCACCCGCACCTACGAGGTCGTCGCCACCCGGGCGGGACGCCGCGTGGAGGTCACCAACCGCCGTGGCGTGGTCGAGGTCAGCGAGGTCACCCGCACCGGCTCCCCCGTACGCACCGCCCGTTTCATGTCCAGCCGCGTGCTGGCCCTCGTCGAATATCCCATCGCCGACGAGCAGCCCTCCGGTTCCCAGGCGGAGTGACCGCGTGACCGCCGCGTGACCGCCGCGTTCAGCCGACCGGCCGCACCTGGACGGTGCCGTTCTCCAAAACACGGCTCTCGAACGACGGCTGGCGGCCGGTGGCGGGGCCGTGCACGACCTGTCCGTCCCGGACCCGGAACGTGCTGCCGTGCCAGGGGCAGACCACGCAGGGCTCGGCATTCTCGTCGGCGACGATCCGGCCCTGGTGGAGCGGTCCCGCCAGGTGGCTGCAACGGTCGGTGAGGACGTGCACCTCCTCGCCGTCCCGGAGCACGAACAGGCTGATGTACCCGAGGCGGCGCTGGACGGGCCACCCGTCCGGCAGGTCGGACGCGTCGCACAGGTCGTGCCAGCCCAACTGGATCAGATGCGTGACCTGGTCGGCGTGGTTGGCGCCCGCGGCCTGCCGGAACGCCAGGTGCCCGCCCAGGTAGGCGCCGGCCAGCAGCGCGGTGAGCCCCGCGTAGCCGAGTGCCCGTCCCGCGTTGTCACGGCCGCGGGCGCGGGCCACGAACGAGGCCGTGTAGAGCAGGCTCGCGGTGGCGGTGCTCGCCGCGTGGACGAGGCCGACGCGCTGCTGTTCGCGTTGCAGCGATCCCCAGTCGGCGATTCCGGTCAGCGCCGTGGGCACGGCGCCGGCAAGCCCGGCGGCGACCAGGGCCTGGGACGCCCGTTCCGTCCCCGGGAACAGGTCCAGGACCGCGACCGACATCCACGCGCCGATCGGCATGTCGGTCAGCGGCGGGTGCGCGGGATGGCCGATGGGCACGCCGTGCAGGGCGTCCTTGACGGGCCCGGGATGCAGCGTCCGCTGGACGGCCACCGAGAGCGTCCGGATGGCACGATCCAACCCGGTGGCGTGCTCCAGGCCGTCGGCCAGGTCCACCGGGTTGGGCCGGGCCTGCGGCCGGGTCCCGCGCCGGAAGCTCCTGTTCGCCCTTCGGTTCATGTCCCTCCTAGACGGCCGCGATGTGGGACGCTCGTTGTGACCCTAGTCCCCGGGGCTTCCACGTGACCAGCCGGGGAACCGCTCGCCGACCCCTTCCCGCGGACGCGGCGGGGACCCTGGTATCGGGAACTGATGTGGAGAAACCTACCTAGGGCGGGATGACCTAAACCCCGGTTCCGGCCGGGACGTTCACCCGGCGGCGCACCGCACGCGACGAGAAGCCGCCTTCCCGGCCGCGGATCCCGGAGTGTCGGCGCGGCTCAGGAGGTCGCGCGTTCGAGGGTCACCGGGACGCCGTTCAGGACGGCGGTCCCGGAGAGCGGGTCGATCTCGCGTTCGTCCGTCACCGCGTTGGCGCTCACCCCCGCGTGCCGGTTGGCGACCTCCGTACGGGTGCCCGGACGGTCGTGGCCCCAGCCGTGGGGGAGGCTCACGACGCCCGGCATGACCCTGTCGGTGGGTTCGGCGACCGCCTCCAGCGTCCCCGACCTGGACTGGACGCGGACGGCGTCGCCCTCGGCGATGCCCAGGCGGGTCGCGTCCGACGGGTTGAGCTGGAGCGTGCAGGTGTTCGAGCCGCGCACCAGCTCGGGGACGTTGTGCATCCAGCTGTTGTTGGAACGCAGGTGGCGGCGGCCGATCAGGAGCATCCGGTCCGGGCCGTCCGGAGGGGAGTCGAGCGCGGCCAGGAGGCGGTCGGCGTCGGCGGCGAACGACGGCGGGCACAGCTCGATCCGGCCCGAGGCGGTGCACAGCACCTCGTCCAGCCGTGGCTTGAGGGGGCCCAGGTCGAGCCCGTGCGGGTGTTCGGTGCGCAGGCGCGCCAGGGTCAGGCCGGACGGGTCGGCGCCGAAGCCGTCGCCGTACGGGCCGAGGCGCAGCATCATGTCGAGGCGCTGCTCGGTCGTGGAGGTGTTGCCGCCGTTCAGCAGCATCTTGCGCAACTCGTCCGGCTCCCGGCCGTGGACGGGCGACCCCGGCGCCGCGACCGCCTTGCCCAGCGTGGACCTGATGATCATCTCGTCCAGGGCGGCGGGGTCGCCGTCCACCCCGGAGGCGATGACGGCGAGACGGGCCAGGATCTCCGCCTCCGTGGGACGCCCCTCCGGCGGCGGCACGACGGGTGGCGAGTACCGCACGTAGTTGCGGACGGCCAGGGGAAGCAGCGCCAGGTCGTAGTGCGGGGTCTCGGCCGGGCGGGGCGGCGGCAGCACCACGTCGGCGTGCCGGGTGGTCTCGTTGAGGTACGGGTCGACGCTGACCATGAACTCCAGGCCGTCCAGCGCCGCGTCCAGCCGGGTGCCGTTCGGGACGGACAGCACCGGGTTGCCGCCGATGGTGATCAGCGCCCTGATCCGGCCCTCGCCCGGCGTGTCGATCTCGTCGGCCAGCGTGGCGACGGGAAGCTCGCCGTTGACCTCGGGCAGGCCGCGGACGCGGCTGCGCCACCGTCCCGTGGTGAACGGGCGCCTGCGCCGGTAGGTGGCCGTGTGCGCGGCGCGCGGGAACATGGCGCCGCCGGGACGGTCCAGGTTGCCGGTCAGGACGTTGAGGACGTCGATGAGCCAGCTGTTGAGCGTCCCGTACGCCTGGGTGCAGGTGCCGATGCGCCCGTACACGGCCGCGGAGGGGGCGGCGGCCAGCTCCCGGGCCATGCGCCGGATGACCGGCGCGGGGATGCCGGTCACGGGCGCGACCCGCTCGGGGGTGAAGCCGACGGCGAGGGCGCGCAGGTCGTCCAGGCCCAGGACGCGCCCGGCGAGATGGTCGGGCTCGTCGGCGATGTCCTCGTCGAACAGCGTGCGCACCAGCGCCATCAGCAGATAGGCGTCGGTGCCCGGCCGGATGAAGACGTGCTCGTCGGCGAGGTCGGCGGTGCGGGTCCGGCGCGGGTCGACGACCACGACCTTGCCGCCGCGCTCCCGGATGGCCTTGAGACGCCCGGGGAAGTCGGGTGCCGAGCACAGGCTGCCGTTGGACTCCAGGGGGTTGGCCCCGAGCATCAGCAGGTGCGCGGTGCGGTCGAGGTCGGGCACCGGGATCGCCAGCGGGTCGCCGAACATGTAGCCGCTGCTGACGTGCTTCGGCATCTGGTCGGCGGTGCTGGCGGTGTAGACGTTCCGGGTACCGAGCGCCTTGATGATGGCCGCGCCGTAGAGAGGCCCCGCCATCGAGTGCGCCGCCGGGTTGCCGAGGTAGACGGCGACGGCGTCCCTGCCGTGCCGCTCGATGACGTCGTGCAGCCGTTCCCGGACGACGGCGAACGCGTCGTCCCAGTTCGCCGCCGGTACGTGCGTGCCGCCGTCCCGGACGAGCGGTTCCCCCAACCGGTCGGGGTCCGCGTCGAGACGGCCGAGCGTGGCGCCCTTGGGGCAGATGAATCCACGGCTCAGGGGGTCGTCGCGGTCGCCGCGCACGCCGGTGATCGTGCCGGAGTCGTCAAGGGTGAGTTCAAGGCCGCAGAGGGCTTCGCAGAGAGGACAGGTGCGGTACGCCGTGCGGCTGCCCATCGAAACTCCTTGTCAGCGAGACCGAACCCATGATGACCCCGTTCACCGGGAAGCGCCAAGACCGGGTCCGGCCGCACGGCAAGGGCCCCCGCCCTGATGGACGGGGGCCCTCCGCACTTCAGAGACCGGACCGGGGGTCCGGCGAGGGGCTCCGCTATCGGATCCCCGGGTCAGGCCAGGGTCAGGACAGGTCGTACCGGTCCAGGTTCATGACCTTGTTCCAGGCCGCGACGAAGTCGTTGACGAACTTCTCCTTCGCGTCGTCGCTCGCGTAGACCTCGGCGAGCGCGCGCAGCTCGGAGTTGGACCCGAAGACCAGGTCGGCCCGGGTGCCCGTCCACTTGACCTCGCCCGATCCGTCGCGCGCCTCGAAGGTGGTGCCGTCCTCCGACGTCGGCTTCCACTCGACGCCCATGTCGAGCAGGTTCACGAAGAAGTCGTTGGTCAGCTTCTCCGGGGTGTCGGTGAGGACGCCCAGCTTGGACTGCTGGTAGTTGGCGCCCAGCACCCGCAGCCCGCCGACCAGCACCGTCATCTCGGGCGCGGTCAGGGTGAGCAGGTTCGCCTTGTCGACGAGCAGGTACTCGGCCGGGAGGCGCTGCCCCTTGCCGACGTAGTTGCGGAAACCGTCGGCGCCCGGCTCCAGGGCGGCGAACGACTCGGTGTCCGTCATCTCCTGGGTCGCGTCCATCCGTCCCGGGGTGAACGGGACCTCGATGTCGAAGCCGGCGTCCTTGGCCGCCTTCTCCACGGCGGCGCAGCCGCCGAGCACGACCAGGTCGGCGAAGGAGATCTTCTTGCCGCCGGTCTGGGCGGAGTTGAAGGACTCCTGGATCCCCTCCAGGGTGCGGATCACCGTCTTGAGCCGGTCGGGCTCGTTGACCTCCCAGTCGATCTGCGGCTGGAGGCGGATCCGCCCGCCGTTGGCGCCGCCGCGCTTGTCGCTGCCGCGGAACGACGAGGCCGCCGCCCACGCGGTGGACACGAGCTGGGACACCGTCAGCCCGGACGACAGGATCCGCTCCTTGAGCGACGCGATGTCGGCGGCGTCGACGAGCTCGTGGTCGACCGCGGGGATCGGGTCCTGCCACAGCAGCACCTCGTCCGGAACCTCCGGGCCGAGGTAGCGCTGGATCGGGCCCATGTCGCGGTGGGTCAGCTTGAACCAGGCACGCGCGAAGGCGTCGGCGAACTCGTCGGGGTTGTCCTTGAACCGCCGCGAGATCGGCTCGTAGATCGGGTCGAACCGCAGGGCCAGGTCCGTCGTCAGCATCGTCGGGACGCGCTTCTTCGACGGGTCGTGGGCGTCGGGGATGATGGCCTCGGCGTTCTTGGCCTGCCACTGGTGCGCCCCGGCCGGGCTCTTGGTGAGCTCCCACTCGTAGCCGAACAGGATCTCGAAGAAGTCGTTCGACCACCGGGTCGGGGTGGTCGTCCAGGTGACCTCGAGACCGCTGGTGATGGCGTCGCCGCCCTTGCCGGAGCCGTGGGCGCTCTTCCAGCCCAGGCCCATCTGCTCCATCGGGGCCGCCTCCGGCTCGGGGCCGACCAGGTCGGCGTCGCCCGCTCCGTGGGTCTTGCCGAAGGTGTGGCCGCCGGCGATCAGCGCGACCGTCTCCTCGTCGTTCATCGCCATGCGGCGGAACGTCTCGCGGATGTCACGGGCCGCGGCGATCGGGTCCGGGTTGCCGTTCGGGCCCTCGGGGTTGACGTAGATGAGGCCCATCTGGACGGCGCCCAGCGGGTTCTCCAGCTCACGGTCGCCGGAGTAGCGCTGGTCGTCCAGCCATTCGGTCTCGGGACCCCAGTAGACGTCCTCCTCCGGCTCCCAGACGTCCTCACGGCCACCGGCGAAGCCGAAGGTCTTGAAGCCCATGGTCTCCAGGGCGACGTTGCCGGCCAGGATCATCAGGTCGGCCCACGACAGGCTCTGGCCGTACTTCTTCTTCACCGGCCACAGCAGGCGGCGGGCCTTGTCGAGGTTGCCGTTGTCCGGCCAGCTGTTGAGCGGCGCGAAGCGCTGCTGCCCGGAGCCGGCGCCGCCGCGGCCGTCGCTGATCCGGTACGTGCCGGCGCTGTGCCAGGCCATCCGGATCATCAGCGGGCCGTAGTGGCCGAAGTCCGCGGGCCACCAGTCCTGCGAGGTGGTCAGCACCTCCGCGATGTCCCGCTTGACCGCGGGCAGGTCGAGGCTCTGGAACGCCGCGGCGTAGTCGAAGTCCTTGCCGAGCGGGTTCCCCTCGACGGGGTTCTTGGCGAGGATCCGCAGGTTGAGCCGGTCCGGCCACCAGCCGCGGTTGCCGCCGCCCTGCGTCGGGTGAGGGGCGCGGCCGTGCGCCACCGGGCACCCTCCCCCGCTCTCCTCGTTGGTCTGGTAGGCGACCGACTCTTGGTTCTCCGACATGGGAATCCTTCCGGGACTCGTGGTACGAGATCGATAGGACGAGATGGTTGGGAACTGTGTGTGCTGTGAGAGCGTGTGCTGTGAGGCGGGGCGCAGGCTCAGGGGCCGGTCGGACGGGTGGTCCGGCCGGTGCCGGGACCGGCCGCCGCCCGGTGCCCCGTACGGGGTGACGGAGGCCGGGGGCCGATGCCCGGCGAGTGCTCGTCGCTGGGTGCGGCGGCGCCGGCATCGTCGGTGGTACGCCGTTCGCCCATGCGCGATTCCTCCTTGTCCTCCTTGCTCCGTGCCGCTGTCTCCGTGCCGCTGTCTCCGTGCCGCTGTCTCCGTGCCGCTGTCTCCGTGCCGCTGTCTCCGTGCCGCTGTCTCCGTGCCGCTGTCTCCGTGCCGCTCGGTGATTCCGGATCGGCTCGCCGGTCAGCGGGCCGGTGGCGGCGGATCCGCGGCGGCGTCTCCGCCGGACCGGTCGCCGGCCGCGATGGGGGCCTCGCCCGGCGGGCCGCCGGAGGCGTCCGGACGGCAGTCCGGGCACAACCCCCAGAACGTGACGTCGGCCTCGTCGACCAGGTATCCGGCGTCGTCAACCGGGTCCAGGCAGGGCGGATGGCCCACGACGCAGTCGACGTCCTTGACCGCTCCGCAGCTCCGGCACACCAGGTGGTGATGGTTGTCGCCGACGCGCCCCTCGAACCTGGCCGGGCTGCCGGCGGGTTCGATGCGCCGTACGAGGCCGGCGGCGGTGAGCGCGTGCAGGGCCTCGTACACGGCCTGGAGGGAGATGTGGCCCACGCGCTCGCGCACCCCGGCGGCGATCGCCTCGACACCGAGGTGGTCGCCGTCCCGCACGGTCTCGAGCAGCGCGACGCGGGCGGCCGTCACCCTCAGGCCGGCACCGCGCAGCTCGTCGGCGACGGTCGGGGACTCGGACGCGGTCATGGCGACCAACCTACAGCCATAAACGCGAATGATTCAAGACAACGAACGATGCAAGTCTTGTTAGACCGGCTGTCGAGGCCCGAGCGCGCGGCTCGCCGGCGGCTGAGGCCGCACCCGGCCTCTCACCAGTGCGAACGGCGTACGAACCCAGCCATCGCGGTGTGCATCTGAACAGGCGGAATCAGCCGGGACGGACCGGGCGAACGGGTCCGGCCGTGAAGGGAAGCCGCCATGCGACAGGTACATCCTCAGGCCCGGAGCGGCCGACGCGGACCCGTTCTCGGGGCGGTGCTGGCGATCGTGTCCGGGACGGTGCTCCTCGTGGGCGGGGTGCTGGTGACCGTCACGGTCGGGGGCAAGGGCCTGGTCCCCGGCGGCTCGGGCGGCACGGGGGACGAGCCGCCCAAGCGGCCGTTCACGGTCGCCTTCGGCGGCGACGTCCATTTCGAGGGCATGCTGCGGGCGCGGCTCGACTCCGCTCCGGACACCGCGCTCGGGCCGGTGGCGGGGCAGCTCAAGCGCGCCGACCTCGCGATGGTCAACCTGGAGACGGCGATCACCGAAGGCGGGACGCCCGCACCCAAGCAGTTCACGTTCCGGGCCCCGCCGACCGCGTTCCGCGTGCTGAAATCGGCCGGGGTGGACGTGGTCACGATGGCCAACAACCACGGCATGGACTTCGGCGATGTCGGCCTGCGCGACTCCCTGGCGGCCGGCAGGCAGGCCGGGATGCCGCTCGTGGGCATCGGACGCAACGCCGCCGAGGCGTACAGGCCCTATGTGACCAGGGTGAACGGTGCCAAGGTCGCGGTGATCGGCGCTACCCAGGTGCTGGACGACAACCTGATCCAGGCGTGGACCGCCACCGACGCCAAGGCGGGCCTCGCCTCGGCGAAGAACGCGCCGCGCCTCGTCCAGGCCGTCCGGGAGGCACGCAAGGACGCGGACGTGGTGATCGTCAACCTGCACTGGGGGCAGGAGCTGAACCAGTGCGCCACCCCCGTCCAGCGGGGGCTCGCGGCTCAGCTCGCCGACGCGGGCGCGGACGCCATCGTCGGCAGCCACGCGCATGTGCTCCAGGCCGGCGGCTACCTCAAGCGCTCCTACGTCCATTACGGGCTCGGCAACTTCGTCTTCTACACCTCCGGCGGGCGTACCGCCGAGAGCGGGGTGCTGACGCTCACCTTCGACCCGAGGACGCCGGGGAAGGGACAGGGCGCCACCGGCCGGGTCCGGAAGGCCGACTGGGCACCCGCCGTGATCAGCGGCGGCGTCCCGCGCCCGCTGGCCGGTGCGGAGGCGGAGCAGGCACGGAGCCGGTGGGAGGCGCTGCGGAGCTGTGCCGACGTGCGTCCCAACCCCGCTTAGGGCGCCGGTGGGATGTTTCACGTGGATCCGGCTGCACGATCACCGGCGGTAACGAATGGGCGGGATTCGACGGGTACGTGAGCGATGCGTGGCATGCTATCCCGAGCGATGACGAGGGGGCTCGGGATGCGCAGGACGACGATCGTGGCGACCGCGCTCGCCGGGATGATCAGCATGGCGCTGGCCACGGGCGGGTGTGGCCTCATCGGCTCCGGTGACCCCGAGGCCGAGGGCGCCACGGGCGCGCCCAAGGCCGCGTCCCCGGGCACGCCCGCCCCGTCGACGCCGGCCAAGCAGCCGATCCTGGTCGCGTTCGGGGGGGACGTCCATTTCGAGGGCATCCTGCGTCCCCGGCTGGCCAGCCCCTCGACCGCGCTCGGCCCGATCGCCCGGACGCTGCGCGCCGCCGACCTCGCGATGGTCAACCTGGAGACCGCGATCACGACGGGTGGTACGCCCGCGCCGGGCAAACAGTTCACCTTTCGCGCGCCGCCGTCGGCGTTCACCGCCCTCAAGGCCGCGGGCGTGGACGTGGTGTCCATGGCCAACAACCACGGCATGGACTACATGGAGTCCGGGCTGCGCGACTCGCTCAGAGCGATCAAGGCCAGCAGGTTCCCGACCGTGGGCATCGGACGCAACGCCGCTGAGGCGTACCGCCCGTACCGCGTCACCGTGAAGGGCAACCGGCTCGCGATCGTCGGCGCCACCCAGGTGCTGGACGACCATCTGATCCCGGCCTGGACCGCGACCGACTCCAAGCCCGGGCTGGCCTCGGCCAAGAACGTCGAGCGGATGGTGCAGGCCGTACGGGACGCCCGCCAGGGCGCCGACGTGGTGATCGTCCACCTGCACTGGGGACAGGAGCTGGCGACCTGCCCGCTGCCCCGGCAGCAGGACCTGGCCAGGCGCCTGGCCGAGGCGGGCGCGGACGTGATCGTCGGCGGGCACGCGCACGTCCCGCAGGGCGGCGGCTACCTCAACGACGTCTACGTCCACTACGGGCTGGGCAACTTCGTCTTCTACTCGGCCAACGGGCCGACCGCGAACTCCGGCGTCCTCCTCCTGCGCATCCAGGACGGCAAGGTCACCGCCGACAGGTGGAGGCCCGCCCGCATCTCCGGCGGCCTTCCCCGCCTCCTCACCGGCTCGGCAGGCGCCGCCGAGCTCCGCCGCTGGAAGTCGCTGCGAGGCTGCACCGGCCTGTCCGCCCGCCCCGCCTGAGAACCGCCCCTGACCGGCGAATCACATCCTGACCAGGGAGAACAAGCTCCCCAAACGGCCTGACATCTCTCGTTCCCGCGCGCGAATAACAGGCGGTGTCCCTACTGTGGCAAGCGACTGCGGCGACAAGAGGGGGAGCTATGCCGCTGTACGGCGTGGACGTGGCCTCGTACCAGGGCGAACCGTCCTGGCCGAAGGTACACGCGTCCGGCATCCGGTTCGCCTTCAGCAAGGTGACCGAGGACACCGACTACACCAACCCGACCTGGACCCACAACCGCTCGAAGATGCCCGAACTCGGGGAGGACTTCCTGCCCGGCGCGTACCACTTCCTGCACGGAGGGAACGGCGCCGCCCAGGCCCGCCACTTCCTCTCCAAGGCCGGGAACGTGACCGGCTTCGCCGTGGCCCTCGACGTCGAGGCGTCCGGGGCCGACGCCGACACCGCCCGCGACTGGGTGAACGAGGTCAAGGACCGCACCGGCGGCCACCCGGTGATCGGCTACTTCCCGCGCTGGTACTGGGAGCAGCAGGGCCGCCCCGACCTGTCGTTCTTCGACACCATCTGGCAGAGCCACTACGTGAACGGCTCGGGCTCGGCCGCCGACCTCTACAAGAAGGTCCCCGACTCGTGGTGGAAACCGTTCGGCGGCGAGCCCATCAGCATCCTCCAGTACTCCAGCAAGGCGTCCGTCCCGGGCATCTCCGGCCCCTGCGACGTCAACGCCTGCCGCGAAACCCTGACCGACCTGAAGGCCCTGGCCCTGGGCACCCGAGAGCCGCCACGGCCGGTGGCGGACGGCTGACGCTCGGCGATCGGAATGCCTTCGACCTGAAAGTCCCCGCTGGCCGCCGACCGGAGGAGGCGAGGCACGAGGGACAGACGTGGGCAGAACGGTGACGGAGGTGGAACAGGTATCGATTGTGCAGGGCGGAGCTCGAGAAACGCGACAATAGGGGCGTGACCGAGCTCCTAACCCCACTTCGCCGCCGTCCCGTCCAGCGGCGCAGCGCCGAACGCGTCGAGCGGATGCTCGACGCCTGCGCGCAGATCCTCGACGAGGAGGGCTACGACGCCCTCACGACCACCCGCATCGCACGGCGCGCCGACGTGGCCATCGGCTCGCTGTACCAGTTCTTCCCCGGCAAGCGCGCGATCGCCCAGGCGCTCGCGCTGCGCAACCTGGAGCTCTTCGGGGAACGGGTGGCGCGGCGGCTGGCCGCGGGCGGGTTCGCGGACTGGACGGACACCGTCGGCACGATCATCGAGATCTACGTGGACATGCACCGCTCGGTCCCCGGCTTCCGCGAGCTGCGGTTCGGCGACATCGCGGACGTCCACCTGCTCGACTCCGCGCTGGAGAACAAATCCGTGGTCGCCGAACGCCTGCGCGCCCTGCTCGTGGAAACGTTCGCGGTCGGCGACACCGCCGAACTGGCCCGCGTACTGACCATCGCGGTCGAGGCCGGCGACGCCGTCCTCAAACTCGCCTTCCGCCGCGACCCCCGAGGCGACCCGGAGATCGTCGCCGAGGCCAAACTCCTCGTCCACAGCTACCTGTCCCAATACCTAGCACGAACCTGACCCAACCCACCCACCCAGCGCCCCCCGCTCCCAGCAACGCCCGCCCGGCCCGCACATCGCCCGCCCCAAGGGCGCCCGGCCGTAGTGCGCCTGATCTCACGGCGCTCCACTACCGAGAGCCCGACTACGGCGCACCTGACCGCAGGTCGCCCGCTCGCGGGGGCGCCCGTGCCGCAGGGTGGTTGACCTCATGTATTCGTGCTGCCAGGTGGCCGGCGGCGGTGGGCCTTGTCGCGAGGTGATCGGGTTGGGCGTCGGGTGGTTGTGGGACCGGTCCTGGGGGTGGGCGTGCTGGGTGGTTAGTGGGAGGGGGCGGTGAAGGTGTCAAGGATGGTTTTGGTGGCGTCGATGCGGGTGGTGGTGGAGCCGATGCCGAACGGGAGGCTTCCCGGCCAGGCGTGGCCTCCGCCCGTGACCGTGTAGAGGTCGACGCGTACGCCGTCCCGGCAGCCGGGGTGGGTCAGCCTGGTGATCGGTCCCGTCGTGTGGTCGCTGCCCGTGCCGCAGCCGAAGGCGCGTGCCCAGCGGGTGGCGAGGTCCGGGACGGCGGGAAGGGTGAAGACGCCGTCGGTCGGCCGCATCCATGCGGGGATCTGGCGGCGGTCGCCGCCGAACGGCTCGCCGCCTCGGTACGGGACGATCCGGTCGGCCGTGCCATGGAACGCCACGATCGTGGTGGGCGGTGCCCCCTGCAGGGCCGGGTCAGGTTGAGGCCGGCGACGGGGGCGACGCCCGCGAGCCGTCCGTCCAGGCCGCAGATCAGCGCGGTCGCGAGTCCGGCGCCGTTGGACATGCCGGTGGCGTACTCGCGCGAGGTGTCCACGCACAGGGTGCTTTCCAGGTGGTCGAGGAGGGTGCGGACGTACGCGATGTCCTCGGTGCCGTCCGGCATGCCGGGCAGTTTCCAGCCCCGGCGGACCGGGACGCTCTCGGGCTCCACGACGATGAAGCCACGGGCCGCCCCGGTGTCGGCCATCCGCCCGTACACGGCTTGCGTGAACGCGGTGGAGCGGAGCCCGTGGAAGTCGAGGATCAGCGGGGCGGGAGCGCGGCCATCGTCGTTCGGGCGCTTGAGCAGGTACGAGCGGCCGCCGAACGCGTACCGTCCGGATGCGCGTGGTGGCGTGGCGCGGCGGCAGCCCGCGCTGGGGGACGGCCGATGGCCCGTGGACGTCGGGGCCGCGCTGTCGGCGTTGGCGGGCTGCCTTTCCTGCCCGCTGGAACAGGCGGAGCCGACGAGTAAGAGCGTGGCGGCGGCCACTGCGGCGAGCGCGGTGCGGTGAGCGGCCGGGGAGGGACGGGCGATCACCGGGCGTCGCATTCTCCGATCGTAAGGCGCTCCATGGCGATCGGGGCGCGTTCGCTCTGGCGCTCGGCTGCTTGACATGTTACGAAGTGATGTAAAGACCTGTGCGGCTCTCCACCCCCGGCGACGAAGGCGAGCCGACGCCCCATAGGAGGCCCCCCGTGAGTTCGTACGATCTGTACGTCACCCCCGTCCAGCAGGACACCTGGAACGTCCCGATGGCGGGAGACGCCCGCTTCACCTGGGAGTACGACGAGCCGCGCGATCGGCTGCTGAGCCTGTACCAGAAGGGCAAGGACAAGCAGTGGGACGCCCAGAAGCGCATCGACTGGGACCTGGAGATCGATCCGGTCAACGTCGCGGGGCTTCCGGAGAACTTCAACCCGCTCTTCGGGTCCGACATCTGGGAGAAGATGTCGCAGAAGGAGCGGGACGAGTTCGGTCGGCACCAGGGATCGTGGCTGTTCAGCCAGTTCCTGCACGGTGAGCAGGGCGCGCTGAACGTCTCCGCCCGGATCGTGCAGTCCGTCCCCGACCTGGACTCCAAGTTCTACGCCGCCACCCAGACCATGGACGAGGCGCGGCACGTCGAGCTCTACACCCGCTTCCTGCACGAGAAGATCGGGATGTACTACCCGATCAACCAGGACCTGGCCAAGCTGCTCGCCGAGTCCCTGGAGGACAGCCGCTGGGACCTGCCGTACCTCGGCATGCAGGTGCTGATCGAGGGGCTGGCGCTGGCCGCGTTCGGGCTCTACCGCGACATGTCCACCAACCCGCTGGTCAAGCAGTTGCTGGCGTACGTGATGCAGGACGAGGCGCGGCACGTCGCGTTCGGGCGGCTGGCGCTCAAGGACTACTACACGGAACTGACCGAGAAGGAGCGCGCGGAACGCGAGGAGTTCGTCGTCGAGGGCTGCTACCTGATGCGGGACCGTTTCAAGGGACGCGAGATCTTCGAGAACCTGGACATGCCCGTCGAGAAGTGCATGGAGTACGTCGACAACTCCGACATGTACACGCTCTACCAGTCGCTGCTCTTCAGCCGGATCGTTCCGTGCGTCCGCGACGTCGGCCTGTGGGGCGACAAGGTGCAGGCCGCGTACGAGGACATGGGCGTCCTGGACAACGCCAAGGCCGACCTGGAGGCCCTGATGCGGCAGGACGAGGAGTTCGCGGTCAAGGTGGACGAGGAGAAGTACGCGCGGGAACTGGCCGCGCGCAAGCAGGAGGTCGATGAGGCCATCGCGTTGGGCGGCGCCGCCGAATAGCCACCCGGGCGGGGACGTTTCCGGATTTCTCCGGGGACGTCCCCGCCCGCCATTTCAGGGTCTCCGGCCTGACTGATTTCTCGTACAAGTCGCGCTAAATTGCGGAGCCGCTTCTTGTAAAGGCCCTTTGGTTCTCCATATCCTTCCAGAATCGACTGTGGGCGTCGCCGGTCTGTACTACCGTCCCCGCTCGACGCGCTGCTCTCCAGCTCGATTTCCCGGGGGGAACAATGAACCGCTACACCCGAAATCCCACAAGGCTCGGCGTGGTCGTGCCCGCCGTCGCCGTGGCCGCGCTGGCCGCCGTCGCCGCGCCCGCCCTCGCCGCGTCCGGTCCCGCCGACTCCGGCCCCATCGCGTACCTCACCAAGGACAGCACGGGACGCAGCGCGATCGGTCCGGTCGCCGACAAGGCCACCCCGATCGTGCGGTCCGTCGGCATGTCCCTGGACGGCCTCACCAACTCCACGAGCGTCTCCTCGTCCGCCACCCGGCACGGCGCGATGACCCGCCTCGGCCCCGGAACGATCAAGACCGCGCACGGCGACATGCGCTTCTCCAGCATGGCCGTACGCTGCGGCAGCAGGTTCGACGAGGTCCTGTACGGGGTCATGACGCTCGATCCGCAAGGCGCGCTCGCACCGGCGCTCCAGGGCGTCCCGCGGCAGCCGACGGAAAGCTACCGGATCCCGGCCGCCGTCCCGGGCAAGGAGTTCGTGCTCAACAAACAGGTGCGGGACGCGTCGGGTGCGCTCACCGTCACCGCCATCACCGTGACCGACAAGGCCACCGGCGCGTCCCGAGGCTATGGCGTCGCCCGCTGCACGCCCAGCACCCTTCCGGCCGCGTCCGGCGTTCCGGCGCGTTCCCGCAACCCCCTTCCCGTTCCGGCCACCGGTGGCCCCGTAAACAGGGGCGGTGCCTTGCCCCCGGCGGCCGTCGACTCCCTCAACGGGCTGCTCAACTCCGTCCAGCTCGGGACGCTGCCGAAGGAACCGGCGACCGGCGGGTGGGGAGCCGTCCTGGAGCCGGAGAACGCCGGCGTCACGCAACTCGGGTCCTCCGCCGCGCAGCCCCGTCCCGCCCGCCGCGGGCAGGCCGCCGGACACCCGGTGCCGGGCGCTCCGATGGCGGGGCTGCCCGCGATGCTCGCCGGTCCCACGAACGCGGTGCTGCCCGCCTCGATGGCGGCGCTGCTCGGTGGCGCCCCCGGCCTGCCGCTGGCCGGCTGAAAGGGCGGTATAAGGCCGTATGCGCCTTAATAAGGTGGCATAAAAGCCGAATAGAGGGCTGTATTGCGACGTGAACGGGCGTTCCGGCCGGTGTGCATCACACCCGCCGGGACGCCCGTTCGCGATGGGCGAAATTGATCGATCAAGGGTGCTCCGCGCGGACCGGTGCGACCGGTCGCATCGGTGTAAAAACGATCTTCCCTTCCGGTGACAGACGGCTTCCGATCGACGTCGCACCGCAAAAAGTCGGGTGACAAATCCCACAAACTCTGGGCCTTCGTCTTGATCTGCTCGCAATCCCACGTACGGTCAGGGACTTGTGTGCGGCGTGCGAAAGATCAGAAAGATCCAACAGAACAGCCGAGACGCGCCGCACCGGCCGGACGCCGACCCGCGATGAGGCGGGAGGCGCCCTCAGACCGTTCGGTCCGCCGGTCCTGTACGGGCCGGGACGGATGTCCGGACCGCCCGTCCGCGAAAGGTGACGGGCCTGACCGGAAGGGTCTCATCGGGGGTGCGATGACGGGTGCCTTGGGCCTTCGCCCGGGGAACGGTCCCGTCCACGGCGCACGAGCACGAGTTCGGGGATGAGTTCCGCCCGGACGATTCGGGGTGAGTTCCCGATGGATCCGGCGGGCGAGCGGCCCTGACACCTCGGGTGCTGATCAGCCTGGGGGAGTCCGGGGCGAGAGGTCTCCCCGGCGTGCCGTGAGAACGGCGACGATCGCTCGCCGGGCGTCCGGGGTCCTGTCCCCGATCGAAGGATTCCTTTGTGGGAAGCCCTGACAAGCGTCACCACACAACTCCTGTCCGAACCGTCCTCGTCGCCTCAGGCGCCGCGGTGGCCGTGGTCTCGGCCGGCGCGGGAGCCCTGGCGGCGGTCAACACCGGCGGGTCCACGGGATCCGCCGCATCCGCGGGCGCGGCGCGCATCACCCCCCGTACCGGCACACCGCAGGCCGAACGGTCGTCGGCCTCGTCGTCCCCGGGCGAGCCGGGGATCATGCCCCCGCTGCCCCCCACCCCTCCGGAGCCGCAGGCCGGGTCCACGAAGGCGAAGAAGACCGGGAAGAAGGCGAAGAAGCCCGCGTACCGTGTGGTGAAGTCGGGCTCGTGCCAAGCCTCCTACTACTGGGAAGGCCAGATGACGGCCAGCGGGGAGCGGTTCGACCCGGACGCCCTCACGGCCGCGCACAGGACGCTGCCGATGGGCTCGAAGGTCCGGGTCATCAACAAGAAGAACGGCCGGTCGGTCATCGTCCGTATCAACGACCGGGGCCCGTTCATCGCGGGCCGCTGCCTCGATCTGTCCAGGGCGGCCATGAGGAAGGTCGGAGGCACGGGATCAGGGGTGATCCCCGTCCGCTACGAGGTGCTGAAGCGCGTCTGATCCGCCGCTGGGAAGGCCCCGCCGTCGCCTGCGGCCTTTGGACGCGTTGCGGCAGGACACCGCTCTGCGTAGCGGGGGATTGCCGAGAGGCCGCAGGCGGCGATGGCGTGCCCGGCCTGGCATGGCCGCGTCGTCGCCTGTGAGAGTCGACGTCCTAATGATTGAGCGGAGTTCGGGGCTCGGGGACGTGGGCCGCCCTGGAAGCCTCACCCATGGGGGTCCGGACGTGCGCGCGGGATGGGATGAGGGCCGGAGAAGTGAGTTCGGCGGGACCTCCGGGCGGCGCGTCCGCACCGGGCTCGGACGCCGGGGCCGGGACGAGCGAGTCGCCGTGACCGGACTCCGGACGGCTCTCGGCAGGGTCCTCCTGCCGTGCGGTCGGTCGCGGGGCGGGCTCCAGAGCGGGCTCCGTTGCGTGACCTTCCGGGTTCTCCTCGCTCTCGGGGCTCTGCGGGCTCTCAGGGTCTTGCGCTTCGGCCGCGTGGGGCTCACCGGCCTGCCGCAGGTCTTCCAGGTCCGCGCCCGGTGAGTGCTCGGGTGCGCCGGGCGGTTCGGTGACGTCGGCCAGGCGTTCGCGGAACCAGTCGTTGAGGACGCCGTCCACGCGTACCGCCTCGGTGGTGGGCGGTTCGGCGGTGGTCCCCGGCTCGGACGCCAGCGCGTGACCCATCCGGAACGTGGCGGCCTCCACCGCCCGGACGCCGTGCTCGCGGAGCAGGTCGCGCAGCCGGTTGATGTCATCGGGCTCGACCATGGGGTCATGGGCGCCCGCGATCAGCAGCACCGCGGCGTCGCGGGAGGCGATCTCGCGTGCGTGAGCGGTCAGGTCGAGCCGTTCGGCGAGGGCCGTGGCGCCGTCGCTCCAGGCGCGTTCGCGTCCCGTACGGCGCTCCAGGGACCGCGCGGTGCGGAGCGGGGACACGACCGGCGTGACCAGCGCGACGGCGGTCACCGGCACCTCGCCGCGGGCGAGCGCGAGCAGGGCGGCGGACGCGCCGAACGAGAAACCGGCCAGGCCGACGGGTCCCTCCTCGATGCCGAACTCGCGCCTGATCTCGTCCAGGACCGCGGGCAGCTCGTCGACGGCGCGCTCGACCGCCGTCCCGTACGCCTCGATGCCCGCGGTCTCCAGCAGGGCGCCCGAGCCGAGCCCTTCCGGCCGTTCACCGGGCGGCTCCAGGTAGACGCGCCAGGTCGGGACGCCGGTCATCGGCATCGCGGCGGCCAGCGCGGACGCGGTACGGGGCGGGTCGAAGCCGGGCCAGGCGACGATGACGCGGGTGGGACCTGCGGGGCGGGCGTCGACGGCGGTGGGCGGGAGCGCGAGGTAGGGGACGTCCGCCGCGGTCCCGGAGACGGGACGCTGGTTTTCGGGCAGGGTGGGGTGGTCGCCGCTCATGGTTCCGGGTCAGCTCCTGCTCTTTTCGGCAATACTGCTGGATCCCGCTGGCGATGCCGGGGCCCGGCGCAACTCCCCCTGCCTCCGCGGGTCCGGAGGTTCCCGGGCCCATGCTTACAGCGAAGGGCGGAGGATGCGGCCGAATCCCCGCACCTCGACCACAGGAGTGATGAAGACCTCACTGCGGGTAACCCGAGTGGCGCGTCCGTGGTAGGAGTGCGATGCAGGTCAGGGCGGTACCGCACCCCCGTAATCCGGCGAATCCCTCCATATCACTCGTTGAGTGGGGAACGAGGCCGGGGGCCGGATCGTCGTAGGGAAGTGCCGACGTCATCGGCGTACCGAGGCGACGAGGCTGCCGGCACGGTGGAGAGGAGTGCCTGTGAGGAAGCAGCGCAGCGCGGCCGCGGCCGGGCAGGCATGGAACATCTACAGCGAAACCCTTGCACCCGACGCGCCGGGCATGGTGGAGCGCGTCCGCGCCATCCCGCGCATGCTGAAGGCGACCCTGCGCGGCGAGTACAAGGGGATGTCCTACAAGACGCTTGGTCTTCTCGCGGTCGGCCTTGTCTACATCGTCTCGCCGCTGGACGCCGTCCCGGAGATCCTTGTGCCGGTCGTCGGGCTGGCCGATGACACCGGAGTGGCGCTGTGGCTGGCGTCCGTCCTGGTGCGGTCGGCCGGTGACTACGTCAGATGGGAACGTGGCGGTCGTCCCAAGGTGGTCGTGGGCGACATCATCGACTGAGCGCCGATCGGCGGACGCCCGCCTTCGCCGGTCATCGCGAGCCGCGGGAGTGGTTGCCGGGGCGCAGCTCGGTGGCGAAGTGCTCGGCGACCCGGCGCATGATCGGTACGACATCGTGCACCGTCTCGGGGGTCATCCTGGCGGACGGGCCGGACACGGAGAACGCCGTCAGCGCGGGCGCCCCGGGCAGCGGGACCGCCACGCATCGCACCCCGATCTCCTGCTCCTCGTCGTCCACCGCGTACCCCTGCGCGCGTATCCGTTCGAGCTCGGCGAGCAGCGCGTCCAGATCGGTGAAGGTGTTGGGAGTGTGGCGCTCCAGCCCGGTGCGGCTCAGGATCTCCCGGACGCGCGGCTCGGGCAGTTGGGAGAGGAGCGCCTTCCCCACCCCCGTGCAGTGGGGCTGGACGCGCCGCCCCACCTCGGTGAACATCCGCATGGAGTGCCGCGACGGCACCTGCGCGACGTAGACGACCGCGTCGCCCTCCAGCACGGCCATGTTGGCGGTCTCGCCCACCTCGTCCACGAGCCGGGTCAGCGCGGGCCGCGCCCACGACCCCAGCAGCCGGCTCGCGCCCTCGCCCAGCCTGATCAGCCGCGGGCCGAGGGCGTACCGCTTGGACGGTTCCTGGCGCACGTAGCCGTGGTTCACCAGGGTCCGCATCAGCCGGTAGATGGTCGGCATCGGCAGCCCGGACACCTCCGTCAGCTCGGAGAGGGCCATCTCGCCCCCGGCGTCCGCCAGATGTTCCAACAGCTCGAAGGTGCGCTCAAGCGACCGTACGGCCTCCGCCACCGGCCCTCCTCTCCTCACGACCTCCCGATTCTACGGAGGGACTATTTCGCTGTATGAAAGCACGAAGGGAAGTTACGCTCCGTGGCCAGCCGGTAATACTGGTATCGCTACCGTCACTGTGCCACCCCCCAGGAACAACAGGTGTCACCGAAGGGGGAACGGACCGGTGCCAACGCGGAGGCGAACAGGAGCCCGTCTGCGGGTGCTCGGCCGTGCCGGATCCGTCGCGTTGGGGCTCGCCGTCATCGCGCTTCCCGTTCCGTCCGCGTCCGGCGACCAGGGTGACAAGGTCCGGCTCGTGCCATCGTTCTCGCCGATGGGACGGGACGGACGGCGGGTCGCTTACGTGCTGGAAGTCTGGTCCATAGGCGGCACCGCTCGCGATGCCTTAGTCCGACTAAACGTTCAGAAACCGCTGTCGTGGAGCGACTGGCCTACCGACTGCCGCCCCGTCGCAGGCAAGGCTGAACGGCTGCGGTGCGAGCTGGGAGACATCAAGTCCACGCGTGCGCTGCGCCTGGTAGTGAGCGCACCGCGTACTGCCAAGGGGACGTTCTCCTTGCGTGCGGTAGTGGACGCGAAGAACACGAAACGCAGGGAGGCGGTAGCCCTCACCCGCGTCCGAACGCTCCCTCGCCCGTCCGCCCCTGCTCCAAGCGGATCCCCCTCTCCCTCTCCTTCCTCCAAGGCATCCCCTAGGCAGACGCCCACCGGAAAGGCGTCGCCCAAGGAGGCGCCCCCGAAGAAGCCCTCCCCAAGGCCGCCAACAGGCTTCGCAGTGTCCGCCTCCCCGTCCCAGTCCCGCTCCCCCAAGCCGCCCAAGTCCACGTCCCCCAAGCCGTCCGCGCACACGTCCGGGTCCCCGTCCGCATCGCCCAACCCACCCCCTGCTTCTCCGAGCGAACCGTCCGCGTCCCCGAAAGGCTCACCTACCAAGAAGCCCCCCAAGAACTCCTCCCAGAAGCCGACACGACCCCCGGCTTCTCCCCCTCCGCCCAAGACCTCTCTGAGTCCGTCCTTGCCATCGGTGGCTCCGCCGGCGCCTTCGACGGAGGATCCGTCCCCGCCCCGGCCGGCGACGAGCAGTGGTGGAAACGAGAGCGGAGGCGGTGACGGAAACAGCACCAACGGAGGCGGCGGCGACCTGACATCCGTTCCAGCCCAGCCGCCATACACCCCACGAGATCTGTCGCCGCCGCCCAGGCCCGACCTGGATCTGCCCCAGACGGAACTGGACGACCTGCCGCCGGGCACGCTCTCACCAACGTTGCCCCCGTTGCCCTCGCAGCCCGGCCCGGTGCTGCCGTCGTACGACGGCTCGTCCCCCAGGGTGGCCCCGGAGCATACGGACATGGCACTGATCGAACCCGTTTCCGCGGATCAAAACGACGACCCAGACCAGATGGCCCGGTTCGCCGCCCTGCTCGTCTCCATAGCAGGTCTGCTCTGGCTGACCACCTGCCTGCTCGTCCTGTGGCGACGACGTGCCGTGAACGGGTTTACCGACTGGTCCCAGGACTGACAAAGCACCCGCAAACGAACGCGCGTCCCCTCCCACCCGAGAGAAGCCGAACCCATGGCGCTGAGTTCTGCCAAGCAGGAAGGTCGGCGACGATCGCCTCGCCCTGCGTGAGTTCGGCGAGGACGATGTGGACGCAATGGTGGCCCTGTAGTCACCCAGCACTTGAGCTTTGAACCCCGCGAACGCGAGCAGGCGGCGGCCACGACTGCCGTCACCACCGCCGCGCGGAAGGAACCGGAACCGGAGTATTCCCTCGCTGCCGTCCTTACGCGGTGATGGACCTGGCGTGGGTCGGGTCATCGGCTTCGCTCGTCTGGCGATCGACGGTCAGCACCCTGGTCAGTCCAGCGCACAACTCGGCATCGCGCTTCGTAAGGACGCGTGGGGTCAAGGGCCGGGCGAAGGGATGGTGCGGTTGTTGCTGCGCCTGGGCTTCGATGCGGAAGCTTGGCATGGTCGAAGAAGGCAGGATTCGTCACCACTTGCGGGTTCGCGGCCGGGGCGGGACGACGGATGGCGGTCGGGGGAAGGCGAGGGGTGATGGCCGCCTCGCCTTCCCTTGGGTTACTCCGGGTTGGTCACGCGGGCGAGGACGATGCCGCTCACGATGAGGGCGAGGGCGGCCATGCGGCCGGTGGTGAAGGGGTCGCGCTGGACCAGGATGCCCAGTGTGATGGCGCCTACCGCGCCGATTCCGGTGAAGACCGCGTAGGCCGTGCCGACCGGTAGCGTCTTCATCGCGTGGGACAGCAGGTAGACCGCTATGGCGCCCAGTACGAAGCAGAGGGCGGTGGGCAGGGGGCGGGTGAAGTTCTCGGTCGGCTTGATGCTCTGCGACCAGACGATCTCCACCAGGCCGGCGAGTACGAGGATGGCCCAGTTCATTCGTCCGCGGCTTCCTGTGCGTAGCGTCGGCCGAGTTCCCGGGCCGACTTCAGGGCCTCCGCGAGTGACCGTTCGTGGGCGTCGCGGAGGTGGGCCAGCGCGGGGTCGATCCGTGCGTTGACGAGTTCCGCGTTGATGAAGGTCACGTCGTCCACCGCGAAGTGGCCGACGAAGAAGTCCCGCAGGTAGCGCTCCTGGTGGTCGTACGGGGCCTTCGGTGCGCCGGGCGCGTACGAGCCGCCGCGCGCGGACGCCACCACGAAGCGCCGTCCCGCCAGCGACATCCTCGGGAAGGTGACCTGGTCGAGCCAGGACTTGAGGGACGCGGGGACCGAGTAGTTGTACATCGGCGTGGCGATCAGCACGACATCGGCGGCGATCAGCTCGGCCAGCAGCGGTTCGACGATCGCCCAGGCGGCGGCCTGCGCGGGGGTGCGCACCGCCTCCTTCAGTCGGTCGAGCTCGGTGATGCCCTCCCGCAGGACGTGGTCGCACAGCTCCGTCCACGCCTCGTCGATGAACGGGACGGGGTCGGCGGTCAGATCCCGGTACGTGCGCACGCCGGTGGGGCGCACCTCCTGCCAGCCCGCGACGAAGGCGGCGCCCACGTCGCGGCTGACCGACCGGCGTCGCGGGCTGGCGTCCAGATGAAGTAGCACGGTCATCGAACCCTCCTAAGCGGACATCGTGTCCGGTTGACTGTAGGGCTCAACCGGACATCGTGTCCGCTTATTCCGGTACGGTGGATCTCGATGGAACAGCGGCGCGAACGTGCGGACGCGGCGCGCAACCGGGCGAAGATCCTGGAGGCCGCCGCCGGGCTCTTCGCCGCCCGAGACCCGCGCACGGTCACGATGGACGACATCGCCAAGGCCGCGGGTGTGGGCCGCGGAACCCTCTACCGCCGCTTTCCCGACACCGCCTCGATCGCGCTGGCCCTCCTGGACGAGCACGAACGCCGCCTCCAGGAAGGCATCATCCGGGGCGACCCGCCCCTAGGCCCCGGAGCCTCACCTGCCGAACGCCTGGCCGCTTTCTACGCGGCGATGGTGGAACTCCTGGAAGCCCATATCGACCTGGCGTTGGGTGCCGAAGCCTCCGGTACCCGGCTCACCACCGGCGCGTACGGCTTCTGGCGCATGCACGTGAGGATGCTCGCCGTCAAAGCGGAGGCTCCCGAACCCGACGCCTTGGCCGATGTGCTGCTGGCTCCCTTGGCGTCCGAGGTCTACGCGCACCAGCGGGCCCAGGGCCAGAGCACCGCCCAGATCACCAGGGCCCTCACGCACCTGGCCCGTTCCGCGCTCGGCTAGCTGTACTGCTAGATCTCAGGCAGCCAGCTACTGGTAGCCCGGTGGCGGTGAAGCCCCGCCGCCTCGAACTCGTCGATGTGGCCGCCCTTGTCGACGCCGAGCAGCCGGAGCGCCTGGGAGATCGGGCTTCCGGCCGGCGGCGACGGCTCGAACTCGCCCTTGTGCAGGGGGCCGAGGACGACCTTTCCTGCGTCCCATACCTGCGCGGACTGGGTTCCGCTTCCGCCGAAGTACTCGGCCTCGACATAGGCCACCGGCGCGGTCTTCGAGCAGGCGGCCAGTGTGCGGCCGAAGCCCGCGGGCGCCTTCAGGAACCCGTCGAGTTCGGGCTCTCCAGGCGCGGCGACCGCGTCGAGCAGCGCCGCGGTCATCGGCAGCAGCGACAGATGCCCGGCGAGGGGGACGATCCTCGCCTCCGGCATCCTCGCCTCCGGCATGGAGCCGGCCAGCGCTTCGAGAACGGGCGCGGTGCCGATGACCGCCTCCAGCACGTACATCGCGCCATTGTGTCCCGTCGGCCGACCCGGGGGTCAGGGGCCGGGGGAGTCGATGGACTTGCGGACGTGTTCTTCGTGTTCCTCGCCGTCGGCGTGGTCGGGGACCTTGGCCAGGTCGGCCACGAAGCGGCGGTTGAGGGCCAGGCGCACCTTGCCCAGGCGGCTACGGGCTTCGGGCGCCTCGATGCCCTTCTGTTCGGGACGGCTGAGGGCGATGGCGGCGGGTGGGCGGCTGTCGGTGATGGGGGCGGCCTCCTCCGGGCGGAGGTGGCGTTCGACCTCGGTGTACTCGCCCTCGGGGGAGCGGACGATGATGCCGGTCTCCACGCCGTGCTCGACCAGGGCGCGGTCGCGGAGCTGGAGGCCGAGGCAGATGCGGTACGTGATGACGTACGCCAGGATCGGCCCCAGGAAGAAGGCGACCCGGAAGAACCAGGTCGTCCAGTACAGCGGTATCTCGAACTTTTCGGCGATGAGGTCGTTGCCGCCGCCCGCCCACAGGACGCCGAAGAAGACGACACCGGCCATGCCTATGCCGGTCCTGGCGGGGACGTCGCGGGGACGGTCCAGCAGGTGGTGGATCTCGTGGTCGCCGGTCACCCAGCGTTCCAGGAACGGGTACACGGCCAGGCCGGTGAACAGGATCCCGGGAATGACCAGCGCGGGGACGATCACGCTGAACGTGACGGTGTGGCCCCAGGCGTTGACCTCCCAGGAGGGCATGATGCGCAGGGCGCCCTCCAGCCATCCCATGTACCAGTCGGGCTGCGAGCCGGAACTGATCGCGCCCGGGTCGTACGGGCCGAACAGCCAGATCGGGTTGATCTGGAAGAACGTCGCGAGGATGGCGCACACCGCGAAGATCCACAGGAAGAACGCGGTGGTCTTGGCGACGAAGACGGGGAAGAACGGGTAGCCGTACTGGGCCCGGTTGGTGCTGCCCTTGCCGGGGAACTGGGTGTGGGTCTGCATCCAGGTCAGCACGACCCCGTGCAGCGGGATCAGCGCGGCCAGGATGCCGGGGATCAGCAGGATGTGGATGACGTACAGCCGGGGAATGATCATTTCGCCCGGGTACTCGCCGCCGAACAGCCACATCTGCGCGTACGTGCCGACCACGGGGATGCTCAGCAGGACGCCCTCCAGGATCCGGATGCCGGTGCCCGACAGCAGGTCGTCCGGGAGCGAGTAGCCGAACAGGCCGTTCAGCATGACCAGCATGAACATCACGACGCCGATCAGCCAGTTGAGCTCGCGCGGCTTGCGGAACGCGCCGGTGAAGAAGTTGCGCAGCAGGTGGATGGTGATCGCCGCCATGAACAGCAGCGTCGCCCAGTGGTGGATCTGCCGCATGAGCAGCCCGCCGCGCACCTCGAAGGTGATGTGCAGGGTGGAGGCGTACGCCTGGCTCATCTCGACGCCGCGCAGCTTCTGGTACGACCCGTCGTAGACGACCTCTTCCATGCTCGGCTGGAAGAACAGGGTGAGGAACACCCCGGTCAGCACGATGATCACGAAGCTGTACATCGCGATCTCGCCGAGGAGGAAGCTCCAGTGGTCGGGGAACGCCTTGCGGAGCGACTTGCGCGCCCACGCGGCGCCGCCGAACCGCTCGTCGATCGCGATGCCCGTGCCGGCCAGGGCCTTCGGCGGCCGGGCGCCGCCCTTCCGATAGGTCGCCACGCGAACCTCCCGCTCGGACGGCCCGGCGGGGACCGCCCATGGCATCGGTGGTACGTCACATCACTCTGGCACTACCCGTACGACGCGCCAATGATCGACGATGTGACATACCCGCATCGAGGCAGACCGAATCCGGTCGAAGACGCGACCCTGCTTTGCGATCCCCCGCCCCAGGCAAGATCTTCTTCAGGCACTTCGGCCGCGTCGGCGACACCCGTCACGCGGCCCGGGCGTCATCGCGGCTCGGGGACCGGGTTGGGAAGGGTGACCCGGATGCGACAGCCGTGGTCGGTGTCGGCCACGTGAATGTCGCCGCCGTGGAGGTCGACGGCCCAGCGGGCGATGGCCAGGCCGAGGCCCGTCCCGCCGGTCGGGGTGCCGACCTGGGTCGTGCCGGCGGCGGCGCCGCGCGAGAAGCGCTCGAAGACGGTGGTGCGTTCGCTCGCGGGAATGCCCGGCCCTTCGTCCGCCACCTCCAGGACCAGATCCCCTGGGGCGGAGTCGGACGTGCGCGCGGACACGGTGACCGGGACGCCGGGCGGGCTGTGCCGGGCGGCGTTGTCCAGCAGGTTGGCCAGCACCTGGTGGAGGCGGTCGCGGTCGGCGACCGCGACCAGGCCGGGTGTCACGTCGGTTACGAACCGGGCGCCGGGACGTCCCGCCGCGGCCTCGGCGGTGACGTCACCGATGAACGCCGCCACGTCGATCTCGGTCAGGTCGAGGGGGGCCGCGCCCGCGTCCACCCGCGACAGGTCCAGCAACTGGGTGACGAGCCGCCCGAGACGTTCGGTCTGGTCCAGCGCCGAGTTCAGGACCTCGGGCGTGGGCGGGGTGACGCCGTCCGCGACGTTCTCCAGCACGGCGCGCAGCGCGCTGATGGGGGTGCGCAGCTCGTGGGAGACGTTGGCGACGAACTCGCGGCGCTGCCGTTCCACCTCCGCGAGGTCCGAGGCCATCCGGTTGAACGCGTGCGCGAGCTCGCCGACCTCGTCCCGTGAGGTCGCCCGTACGCGCCGCGAGTAGTCGCCACGCGCCATCGCCCGCGCGGCGGCGGTCATCTCGCGCAGCGGCGCGGTCATGCCGCGCGCGAGCAGTTGCGTCACGATCGCCGAGACCAGCACGCCGACGGGAAGGGTCTGCCGTGCGCGCAGGTCGAAGCTGTACCCCCACAGCACCATGAGGATGGCGGTGCAGGCCGTCACCGCCGTCACGATGACGAACTTGACCTTGATGGACCGGAGCGGGTCGAGCGGCCGTGGCAGCACCGTCCACAGCCTGTGGACGGGACCGCCGGCGAAAGCGGGCCGCGTCAGACCGTCGCCGCGCTCGCTCATGACGCGTCCCCCGTTTCCAGGCAGTACCCGACGCCGTGGACGGTGCGGATGAGTTCGGCGCCCAGCTTGCGGCGCAGCGCCTTGACATGGCTGTCGACCGCCCGCGTCCCCGACGCCCCGGCCCAGTCCCAGACCTGTTCGAGCAGGACGGCACGGGTCAGCACCGCGCCCTCGTTGCGCGCCAGGCAGTCCAGCAGGTCGAACTCCGTCGGGGTGAGGTGGATCTCCTTTCCGTCCCGCCGTACCTTCCGGGACTTCGGGTCGATCTCCAGCGGTCCCGTCCGCAGGGGTTCCCCGGGCGGCGGCGCGGACGAGCGCTCGACGCGGCGCAGGATCGCGCGGATCCGGGCGGTCAGCTCGCGCATGCTGAACGGCTTGGTGAGGTAGTCGTCGGCGCCGACCCCCAGGCCGACCAGCAGGTCGGTCTCGTCGTCCCGCGCGGTCAGCATCAGCACCGGCACGGGACGCTCCGCCTGGACGCGGCGGCAGACCTCCAGCCCGTCGAAGCCGGGCAGCATGACGTCCAGCACGATCAGGTCGGGACGGTACGTCCGCGCGCGGTCCACGGCGGACGGGCCGTCGGCGGCGATCTCGACGGCGAAGCCCTCGGCCGACAGCCGGTCCGCCACCGCCCGCGCGATCGTCGGTTCGTCCTCGACGACCAGGATGCGCTGCTCGTTCGCGTTCACACGCCGACTGTACGCACGACCCGTGCCCGGTCTTGTCGGGAAATGTGCGGGTTGTGTGAAGAATCCCGGCGGTCAGGGCCCGATCGGCCAGGTGTGGACGGGCTCGTTGGAGTGCATCAGCCGGGCGTAGCTCTGCGTCATCAGCCGCAGCGCCTCGGGCCTGGCGGTGCCGAACGACTCCTCGATCGCCCGCACCGTCTGGATCTGCCAGGACGCGCCGGTCTGCCCGCCGGCGCAGCGTCCCTCGATGATGCCGAGCAGGCGGTCGCGGCGGGCGGGGTCGACCCGCCAGCGGTCCAGTCCCTCGTACGCCATCGGCAGCAGCGTCCGCTGCACCAGTTCGGCCGCGGGCACCTCGCCGATGCCCGGCCAGTACAGGATGGCGTTCATCCCGTCCCTGGCGGCGCGGCGCAGGTTCTCCCCGGCGGTGGCGAACGACATGCGCGTCCACACCGGGCGGTCCTCCTCGGCCAGCACCCGGACGAGGCCGTAGTAAAAGGCGCCGTTGGCGACGATGTCGGCGACGGTCGGGCCCGCGGGCAGCACGCGGTTCTCCACGCGCAGGTGCGGCCGCCCGTTGACGACCGCGTAGATGGGGCGGTTCCAGCGGTAGACGGTGCCGTTGTGGAGGCTCAGCTCGCCGAGTTCGGGGATGCCGCCCTCGTCGAGGACGGCCACCGGGTCCTCGTCGTCGCACAGTGGCAGCAGCGCGGGGAAGTAGCGGATGTTCTCCTCGAACAGGTCGAACACCGAGGTGATCCAGCGTTCCCCGAACCACACCCGTGGCCGTACGCCCTGCGTCTTCAGTTCCTCGGGACGCGTGTCGGTGGACTGCTCGAACAGCGTGATGCGCGTCTCGTGCCAGAGCCGGTGCCCGAACAGGAACGGGGAGTTGGCGGCCATCGCGACCTGCGGTCCCGCGATCGCCTGCGCGGCGTTCCAGTAGTCGCCGAAGTTCGACGGGGCGACCTGGAGGTGGAACTGGACGCTGGTGCACGCGGCCTCGGGGAGGATCGTGTCGGTGTGCATCCGCAGCGGCTCGGGTCCGTCCACCGCGATCCGCATCTCCTCGCCCCGTGCCGCGAAGATCTGGTCGTTCAGCATCTTGTAGCGGGCGTTGGCGGAGATCGCCTCCTCGCCGATGTCGGAGCGGCGCAACGTGGGCAGGATGCCGACCATCAGCAGGTGGGCGCCGACCTCCCGGGCCCGCGCGTCGGCGCGGTTGAGGTGGTCGCGCACCTCCGCCTCCAGCTCGCCGGTGCCGGATCCGCCCAGCTCCCGCGGCGGGATGTTGATCTCCAGGTTGAACTGGCCCAGCTCGGTCGCCCAGGCCGGGTCGGCGATCGCCTTGAGCACGTCGGCGTTGCGCATCAGGGGGTCGCCCATGGCGTCGATGAGGTTGAGCTCGATCTCCAGACCGATGTGCGGGCGCTCGAACTCGAATTGGGACTCGCCGAGCATCCGGGCCAGCACGTCCAGGCAGCGGCGGACCTTGCCGCGGTAGCGGCGCCGGTCCTCCCTGCTGATGGCGATGGGGGTCACGTCTCTACCCATTTATCCAATCCCGTCCGGTAGGGGTGCTATGACAAGCGATGTCCCATTGGCCGGGCGCGAAAACCCCCGGCACCGCGCCGGATCCGGTGATAAACGAGTGACCGCGGCACTTCCGCAGGTAGTGGGGTATTCCGCCATCACACGGCGGTACGTTGGTTCGAGCGCCCGCGGCCTGTCAGCCCTCCGCCCCGACCCCGATCACGTTCCACGAGAGGCACCGATGCGGCTCCGCCCCCGGTCGATCCGTTCGCGTGACACGCTCATCGCCGCCGTCCTGGCCGCGCTGGCGTTCACCGCGGTCGCGGCCGGGATCGACCTGGCGGTGCGGAACGCGATGCGGAACGACGTGCTGGAGGAGACCCAGCGGTCCGCGCGCCGGGTCAGCGCCGCCGTCCGGGAGGGCACCCTCGCCGGCCCGGTCATCCCGGACGACTCCGAGGATGCCGGTGGCTCGGACGGACGGGTCCAGGTCCAGGTCGTCAGGCGCGGCCGGGTCGTCGCCGCCACCCCCGGCGCCTTGGGGCGCCCGCCGTTCAGCAGGCTGTGGCCGTCCCGCGACGAGCGGATCGTGGACGCGATCCAGTGCACCGGGCACGGACCCGGCGGCGACTGCACGATGCTCGTGGTGATCCGCACGACCACCGCCCCCGACTCCGCCGTCGTCTACGCGGCGAGGCCGATGCCGTCGCTGCTGGTGACCGGCCTGCTGGAGGTCCTGCTCGGCGTCGCGGTGCTGTCGCTGTCCGGGCTGATCGCCTGGGTCACCTGGCGGGTCGTCGGGCGGACGCTGCGTCCCGTCGAGGAGATCCGCGCGCAGCTCGCCGAGATCAGCGCCACCGACCTCAGCCGCCGCGTCCCCGAACCCGGCGGCGAGGACGAGATCGCCCAGCTCGCCCGTACCGCCAACGAGACCCTGGACCGTCTCGAACGCGCCGTCGCCCGGCAGCGGCAGTTCGCCTCGGACGCCTCCCACGAGCTCCGCACGCCGATCGCCGGTCTGCGCGCCAACCTCGAGGACGCGTCGATGCACCCCGACGACACCGACCTCGAGATGGCCATCACCTCGGCCCTCCGCGACACCGACCGCCTGGAGTCCATCGTCACCGACCTGCTGCTGCTGGCCCGCATCGGCACCGGCGGCAGCGCCGCCCACGAGACCATCGACCTCGCCGAGCTCGCCGCGTCCGAGATCCGGCGCCGCCCGTCCTGCCTGCGGGTCCGCACGCGGCTCACCGAGGGGCTGACCGTACGGGGCGTCCGCATGCAGCTCGTCCGCCTCCTGGACAACCTTCTCGACAACGCCGAGCGGTACGCGGACGGCGCGGTCGAGATCGAGGTGTGCCGGGCCGGGCCCAACGCGCGCCTCACCGTCACCGACGACGGCCCCGGCATCCCGCCCGCCGACCGCGAACGCGTCTTCGAGCGCTTCACCCGGCTGGACTCCGCCCGCAGCCGCTCGGCCGGCGGCACCGGCCTGGGCCTGGCCATCGCCAGGGAGATAGCCCAGGCCCACTCCGGCTCCCTCGTCATCGAGGACCATCCCAAGGGCGCCCGCTTCGCCCTCCACCTCCCCCTGTCCCCCTGAGACCTCACGAAGGACGCCAGACGACGCGACCGGTGGGGGCACCGGCCGCGCCGTTGCTGCGTGTCCTCCACTACAAGCACACCGCCGCCCGCAACGCCTCCGGCGTGGGATGCATTAGCGTGGCGTAATACCTGCACCTGAATCGTGCAGGCTCGCCACCTACTCACCTGGCCTCCCGTCCGACCGAACGGAGCTCGCCTTCACCACGTCCGTCTGGAGCACGTTCACCAGCCGTACCAAGGTCGGCGAGCACGATCTCACCTGAGTTTTTGCATATTCGGCCCACGGCTCTGAACTGAGGCCCGGGCGGGACGTGAGGGCGGTGGCGGTGGCGGCGCTGGGCGGGGCTGTATCGTCGCCTGGCTGGACGGGGCTCGAAGGTTCCGGCCTTGTCTCCCCGGGGCGGTGAACTCGCGGCCGGTCGGGGGCGTCGATCTCGTTGAGCCAGGAGAATGGGGGGTCATGGGCACCTATCTGATCACGGGGGCGACCGGGGGGATCGGCGCGGCGGTCGCCGGGCTGCTGGCCGAGCGCGGGCACGAGCTGATCCTGACGGGACGGTCGCGCGAGCGGCTGGAGGCGCTGCGGAACAGCATGGCGTCCGGGCGGCACGGGCGGACGCAGATCCTGGTCCGGGAACGCAACGGGGAGCCGGGCGGCGTCCGCACCACCACGCCGGGGACGGTGGCCCGGGTGATCCCCCTCGACCTGTCCGAGCCCCGGCGCCTGGAGGCGGCGCTCGCCGAGGCCGGGCTTCCGGACCGGCTGGACGGGGTGGTGCACAGCGCGGGCGTGGTGGACCTCGGCGCGGTGGCCGATCAGGACGCCGACCACTGGATCGACCAGCTCATGGTGAACCTGGTGTCGGCCGCCGAGCTGACCCGGATCCTGCTGCCGGCACTGCGCGCGGCCAGGGGACATGTGGTGTTCGTCAACTCGACGTCGGGGTTGCGCGCCGGCCCCCAGTGGTCGGCGTACGCGGCGAGCAAGTTCGGGCTGCGGGCGCTGGCCGACTCGCTGCGCGCCGAGGAGCCGTCGCTGCGGGTCACCTCATTGTTTCCGGGACGTACCGCCACGGAGATGCAGCGGAAGGTCCACGCCCAGGAGGGGCGGCACTATGACCCGGCGCGCTTCGTGGACCCCGCCACGGTGGCGCGGGCGCTGGTGGCGGCCCTGGAGACCCCGGCGGACGCCGTCGTGTCCGACATCACCGTCCGGCCGCACTGAGCCGTACCGCCACAGGCCGCCGGAAGCCTCAGGCCGCGATCCGGCGATCCCTGCCGGTGTCGCGGCGCAGGATCCAGGAGCCGAGGACGCCGCCGATGAGCCCGAACAGATGGCCCTGCCAGGAGATGCCGGGGTCGCTCGGCAGCACGCCGAAGATCATGGTGCCGTAGAGCAGCACGACGCCGATGGCGATGGCGAGGTCGAGCGGCCGCCGCTCGAACAGCCCGCGGCCCAGCAGGTAGCCGAAGAAGCCGAAGATCAGGATGCTGGAGCCCAGCGTGTTGGCGGAGCTGAGGAACCACACGCCCAGCCCGCCGACCACGATGATGATCAGGCTGGTGACCAGGAACTTCGCGATGCCCCTCGCGGCGGCGAGAAAGCCGAGGATCACGAACGGGATGGTGTTGCCGATCAGGTGGCCGAAGCCGCCGTGCATGAACGGGGCGGTGAAGATGTCGGGCAGGTCGCCCACGTCGTGCGGGGTGATGCCGTAGGTGTCCAGCGCGCCGTTCAGGACGTAGTCGGCGATCTCCAGGACCCACATCGCCGCGGTGACCAGGCCGATGATGATGGCCGCCGACACGGCGCGCACGCCATGCGTCGCGAGCCCTTCGGAGCGGTTCTTCTCAGGGACCGAGGGATAGCTCATGTTCGCCCGCCGTCGAGGTGAATGACCCTGCCGTCATTATCGGCAACGCTTTCGCACCGCGCATAGTGCCCGCGAAACCCGCTCCGACACCCGGGCGGGGACGTTCAGGCGGCGGAGGCGGTCGTGGTGTCCTCGGGGTAGTCGCCGCGGACGACGATGGCGGGCAGCCGCCTGCGGGGCGGGGCGTCGGCGGAGCGGCGCAGGTGGCGGCGCTCCTCGGGGGTGGTGCCGCCCCAGATGCCGTCCGGCTCGCCGACCTTGAGCGCCCAGGCGAGGCAGTCGGCGGTGACGGGGCAGTTGGCGCAGATCGCCTTGGCCCTGCGCTCCTGCTCCCGCAGGATCGGGGCGGAGTAGCCGATCGGGAAGAACAGGTCGGGGTCCTCGCCACGGCAGATGGCGTGGTCGCTCCAGTGCTCTTCGTTCTCGACGTGCTGCATGTCTGCTCCCTGCGGCGTCGCCACTGACGCCGGCGCACTTCCGGGGTGGGGTGCCTGTCGAACACAGCGTAGTACTACAAGCTGTAGTACTACAAGTTGTTAGAGCAAGGACTCACGGTAGCGGCCCGGTACCCTTGGTATGTGCCGCGTGATCAAGAAGTGACCTTCCGGGAGGCGGTGCGGGCGGATCTCCCCGAGATCGTCCGGCTGCTGGCCGACGACCCGCTGGGGGCGACCCGGGAGACGCCCGGCGAGGTCATCCCGGACGCCTACTACGCCGCGTTCGACGCCATCGACAAGGACCCCAACAACGCCGTGATCGTCGCCGAGATCGACGGCGCCATCGCCGGCACGATGCAGCTCACCTACATTCCGGGCCTCACCTACACCGGCGGTGAGCGCGCCCAGATCGAGGGCGTCCGCGTGGCCAGCGAGCACCGCGGACGCGGCGTCGGGCAGCTCCTCATCGGCTGGGCCATCGAACGGGCCCGCGAGCGCGGCTGCCGCGTGGTGCAGCTCACCACCGACCGCCAGCGCCCCGACTCCATCCGCTTCTACCAGAAGATCGGCTTCCGCCCCTCGCACATGGGGATGAAGTACCACCTCAGGTGACCCGCGTCCCGCACGCGACCCCCTGGTGAACGCCGAGGTCGGCCCGTCGCCTTGACGGTCGGAAGATGTCTGTAACCGTTCACCCTGGCGTGTAATGCTGGCCATGGAGATCTGCTAACCAGCGCCGACGCGTGGTCGAGGAGCCGGACGTGGCCGTGAAGCATGTCGAGATCGAGCGTAAGTACGACGCCTCCGCCGATTTCACCGTCCCCGAGCTGACCGGGCTGCCGGGCGTGGCCGCCGTGGGAGACCCGGAGACGCATCGGCTTCACGCCACCTACTTCGACACCGAGGATCTGCGGCTGGCCGCGTACGGGATCACGTTGCGCCGCCGGCGCGGCGGCCCGGACGCGGGCTGGCACCTGAAGATGCCCGCGGGCCCCGACAGCAAGGACGAGCTGCGCGCCCCGCTCGGCAGGGCACAGGCCGTCCCGGCCCGGCTCGCCACGCTGGTCGCCGCGTACACGCGCGGCCGCCCCCTGCGCCCGGTGGCGACCCTCGAGACCGATCGGACGGTGCTGCGGCTGCTGGACGCGTCCGGCGGCGTGCTGGCCGAGGTCGCCGACGACGCCGTGACGGGACGGGTGCTGCTCACCGAGGGCCCCGCGAACGGGCATGCCATGGGCGACCGCTGGCGCGAGATCGAGGTCGAGCTGGACGCCGGCGACCGCGCCCTGTTGAAGGCCGCCGGGAAGGCGCTGCGCAAGGCGGGCGCCCACCGCGCCGCGTCGTCCTCCAAGCTGGGACGGCTGCTGGACGGCGAGATCAGGCGTCCGACGGCCAAGGAGACGCTGGGCGGCGCCCTGGCGGAGCTGGACGGCGGCGAGCCGACCGCGGGGCAGGCCGTGATGGCGTATGTCGCGGCGCAGGTCCAGGCGCTGCTGGCCTTCGACCCCAAGGCGCGGCTCGCCGAGTACGACGCCGTCCACAGAATGCGGGTCGCCACCCGCAGGCTCCGCAGCGTCCTGCAGAGCTACCGGCCCGTCCTCGACCGCGAGCGCACCGACCCGCTGCGGGACGAGCTGAAGTGGCTGGCCACCGAGCTGGGCGAGGTGCGCGACCTGGAGGTGCTGCGGATGCGCTTCACCGACCGGGTCGCCGGGCTGGACGACATCGGCGAACCCGCCTGGCTGGAGGAACTGGCGACGACGGAACGCTCCGCGTACAGGCGGCTCAACGCCACGCTCAAGAGCGAGCGCTACTACGCCCTGCTGGACGCGCTGGAAGGGCTGGTCGCCGACCCGCCGCTGGGCGCCAAGGCCGGGCGGAGCGCGGCCCGCGAGCTGCCGCGCCTGGTCGAACGCGCCTGGGGGCGCCTCGCCGAGACCTACGCCTCGATCGAGACGTCCGAAGACCCCGAGACCGCCCGGCACGAGACCCGCAAGGACGCCAAGCGCGCGCGGTACGCGGCCGAGGCGGCGGTCGCCGTGCTCGGCGACCCGGCGGCACGTGTCGTCAGGAACGCCAAGAAGCTTCAGGAGGTGCTCGGCGACTACCAGGATGGCGTCATCGCGAGCCGGCATCTGAAGGACGCCGCCGCGCGGTCCACGGACACCGCCGACGCCTTCAGCCTGGGCGTGCTGTACGGGATCGAGCGGTGCGAGGCCGGTGCCGCCCTGTCGCGGCTGGAAGGGACGTGGGCCTCCATCCCCGCCCCGTCCCTCCGCTGACCCGGCCGTTCAGGAGGCGTGGCGTTCCATGGCGGCGATGGTGGGGGCGCCGCCCTCGCCCGCGGTGAGGTGGGCCGCCCAGAACGCGCCCTTGCGCAGCGACGGCTCTTCGGGGACCTTCTCGCCCAGATGCCGGCAGAGCGAGGTGACCAGCTCCGACACGATCTCGCCGTGCGTGCACACGATCGCGGGGACGCCCGCGTCGGCCAGTTCGAGCAGCCGGTCGCGGGCCAGGTCCGGGTTCGTCTCGTCCACCGTGAAGGCGGGGTCGGTGAGCATCGTGCCGCCCAGCCGCCGCGCGTACGGCAGGACGGTCTCCACACACCGGGCGGTCGCGGAACTGATCGGGCGGGCCGGTCCGTAGGCGGTCAGCAGCTCCGCGAGCCGGACCGCCTCCGCGCGCCCGCGGGCGTCGAGAGGGCGCAGCGCGTCCGGCCCCTCCCACCGGCTCTTGTCCCCGGCGGACCCGTGCCGCAGGATCAGCAGCGGCCAGGTGTGCCGCGGCCCGGCGCCGAACTCGCGCAGCAGGTCGACGTCGTGGGAATAGGAGAGCAGTTCCGCGGCCTCGGCCAGCGGCAGCCATTCGAGCCGGTCGACCTCCTCGTTCGGCACGGAATGCTCCGTGGAGGGCGCGGCCTGCCGGGCGGCCCAGTAGTCGACGCGCTTGATCCGGTCGTCCTTGGGATAGGTGACGGACGGCAGCCGGCGCCCCAGCCGCGGCACGATCCCGGTCTCCTCCGCGACCTCGCGGACGACGCCCGTCAGCACGTGCTCGCCGCTCTTCAGCTTGCCCTTGGGGAACGACCAGTCGTCGTACTTGGGACGGTGGACGAGCGCCACCTCCGGACCGGCCACCCGGGTGGGGCCGTCGCGCCACAACACGGCGCCCGCCGCCTGGATCGGCTCGCGCTCCTGCTTCGCGTCGGCCGCCTTGGAACGGCCGCCCTGGCGGTGCCGCTCACCCATCGACCGTCCTCCAGCGCCTGCTCCTCACCAGGTACGTCTGGATGTCCTGCAGCGGCTCGTCGGTCATCTCCGACCGCCGCGTCCAGGTCCCGTCCCCGGCCAGCCACCAGGTGGCGGTGCGGTCGTCCATCGCCCGGTCGATCAGGTCGACCAGCTCGGCGCGATGCACCCGGTCGGTCACCGTGACCAGGGCCTCCACCCGGCGGTCCAGGTTGCGGTGCATCAGGTCGGCGCTGCCCAGCCACACCTCGGGGTCGCCGCCGTTCTCGAACGCGAACACCCGGGAGTGCTCCAGGAACCGGCCCAGGACGCTGCGCACGCGGATCGTCTCCGACAGCCCCGGGATCCCGGGGCGCAGCGCGCAGATGCCGCGCACCCAGATGTCCACCGGCACGCCTTCCCGCGAGGCCCGGTAGAGGGCGTCGATCACGTCCTCGTCCACCACCGAGTTGGCCTTGATGCGGATGCGCGCCGGACGCCCCGCATGGTGGTGCTCGATCTCACGCTCGATCCGCCGCACCAGCCCCGACCGCAGCCCCTGCGGCGCGACCAGCAGCCGGTTGTAGGTGCTCTGCCGCGAGTAGCCGGTCAGGTGGTTGAACAGGGCGCTGACGTCCTCGCCCACGTCCGGGTCGGCGGTCAGCAGCCCGAAGTCCTCGTACAGGCGGGCCGTCTTGGGGTGGTAGTTCCCGGTGCCGATGTGGCAGTAGCGGCGCAGCGAGCCGTCCGCCTCCTGCCGGACGACCAGCGCGAGCTTGCAGTGCGTCTTCAGCCCCACGAAGCCGTACACGACATGGCAGCCGGCCTTCTCCAGCTTGCGCGCCCAGGCGATGTTGGCGCGCTCGTCGAACCGCGCCTTCAGCTCCACCACGACCACGACCTGCTTGCCGGCCTGGGCGGCGTCGACCAGGGCGTCCACGATCGGGGAGTCGCCGCTGGTGCGGTACAGCGTCTGCTTGATCGCCAGCACCCGCGGGTCGTCGGCCGCCTCCTCGATCAGCCGCTGGACGGTGGTGGTGAACGAGTCGTAGGGATGATGCACCAGCACGTCGCGCTCGCGGATCGCCCCGAAGATGTCGGCGTCGGCGGGCAGCGCCTCCTTGGACGGGACGAACGCCGGGTAGCGCAGCTCGGTACGGTCCAGGTCCGCGATCGCCGACAGCCCGGCCAGGTCCAGCGGGCCGTCGAGCCGGAAGATCTGGCCCTCCTCGATCTCCAGCTCGGTGGTGAGCAGGTCGAGCACGCCGTCGGAGATGGAGTCCTCCACCTCCAGCCGGACCACCGGGCCGAAGCGGCGGCGCAGCAGCTCGCGCTCCAGGGCCTCCAGCAGCCCCTCGCTGATGTCGTCGTCGATCTCCAGGTCCTGGTTGCGGGTGACCCGGAACGCGTGGTGCTCCACCACCTCCATGCCCACGAAGAGCTGCCCCAGGTGTGCCGCGATCACGTCCTCCAGGGGCGTGAACCGGTTGGGGGACGCCTCGATGAAGCGCGGCAGCACCGGCGGCACCTTCACGCGGGCGAACAGGGTCCCCTCGGTGTCCGGGTCGCGGACGATCACCGCGAGGTTGAGCGACAGCCCGGAGATGTAGGGGAAAGGGTGCGCCGAGTCCACCACCAGCGGCGTCAGCACCGGGTAGATCCGGTCGCGGAACAGCCGCCGCATCCGTTCCCGCTCGGTCTCGGCCAGCTCGTCCCAGCGCAGCAGCTCGATGCCCTCCTTGGCCAGGGCGGGCAGGATGTCGTCCCGGAAGGTGGCGGCATGGCGCAGCATCAGCTCGCGCGCCACGGTGGAGGTGCGCTCCAGCACCTCCCTGGGCTGCCGTCCGCTGGCGGACTGGACGGCCAGGCCGGTGGCCATCCGCCGGGCCAGGCCCGCCACCCGGACCATGAAGAACTCGTCCAGGTTGCTGGCGAAGATGGACAGGAACCGCACCCGTTCGAGCAGCGGAAGGCCGGGGTCCTCCGCGAGTTCCAGGACGCGCTGGTTGAACCGCAACCAGCTCTCCTCGCGGTCCAGGAAACGGTCCTCGGGCAGCTCATCGGCGCCGTGGGGGAGAGGTCCTGGCTCGATGCTCATGACGGTGATAATCCCCGATCAAGATGAACGAGAGTGGAACTTCGATGTTGCGGATGTTTCAGCGGTGGGTTGGATACGCGGTTCATGCCCCCGGTTCCGTGGAGCAACCGATCGCGGCGATCGCTCCTCGCGCACGGCTCGGTCACTCCCCGGTGCCCGTGGGGCGCGTCGCCGCTGTGAACGTGCGATACCTCCACTACAAACAGGGTACGTCGGAGCGAATCGGGTAAGTCAGATTGTCGGGCGACATGGAGTGCTATCCGGTGATTTCGCCCTGCCGGGCACCGCGTACCGTGTTCGCTCACGGGTTCGCTCATGGGTTCGCTCACGGGTCCGCTCATGAGGGGTAGCGACCTGTTCGTCTACGGGACGCTGCGGTTCCCCGAGATCCTGGAAATCCTGCTGGGCCGCGTGCCCGCGCTGTCGCCGGCGTCCGCGCGGGGCTGGCGGGTGCGGGCGCTGCCCGGGGTGGTCTACCCCGGGATGGTCGCCGATCCGGACGGCGTCGCGGACGGGGTGCTGCTGGCCGGGCTGACCGAGGCGGAGTGCCGGCTGCTGGACGCCTATGAGGACCCCGAGTACGAGCCCACGCTCATCACGCTGGACGGTGGCGGGCGGCGGGCGCGCGCCTATGTCTGGACGGGGCCGACCGAGCCGTACGACTGGGATCCCGTCCATTTCGCCGAGCACGAGCTGGCCCGCTTCGCCGAAAACTGCCGTGCCTGGCGTTCTCGGTGACCCGGTCCGGCGCCGGATCCTGGAACCGCTCGCCGACGGCGAGCGGGCGGCGGGCGAGATCAGCGCCGTGGTGCTGGAGGAGTTCGGGATCTCTCAGCCGGGGGTGTCCCAGCACCTGCGGGTGCTGCGCGAGAATGCTTCACCACGGTGCGGGCCGCCGAAACGCGCCGCCTGTCCTCGGTCGATCCGGCGCCGCTGCGCGAGATCGACATTTGGCGGGAGCTCTACCGGCGGTTCCGGACGCGGCGGATGGACGCCCTCGACACCGAGATCGCCAGGGGAAGCGGGAGCGCGGGCAGCGAGGCGATGGCCGGGTCTCGTCCAGGCAAGAAGGCGCGAAGGAACAAGGCACGGGTCCCTGACGCCGGTTGCCCCGAAAACCGCAGGAGAATTTGTCAGACCCGTGGGGAATCATCCGTGGTATGAGCAGAGACACCCATTCGGGGTTGCAGTGCCCGCACTGCCGCACGCATCTCACGCTCGTCGCCGCTCCGGGCCAAGACTCCACTTCCCCACTCCTGCCGCCGCCTCCCGTCCCCGCTCGCGAGGAATGGACCCCGCCGCCCGTCGGTGAGGTGCTGGCCGAATACGCACACCGATCCATTGACACCGCCACGGCACGCCGTGGCGCCGCACGCGTCCGCGACAGTTTCAACAAGGCCCGCCAGGCCGCCGCGCAAAAGCGCAACGAACAGAGGGCCGCCCGGCGCGGCGGGGCGTCCGGAGACCATTCGCCACCGGACGCCGCGCCGCCGGGCAGGGCGACTTCGGGCAGGTCGAGCCCGCGTCGAGCGGCTCCGGGCAAGGCCGCGGGCGATTCGGGAGGCGCGTTCGGAAGCGCGGTGATCCGGAGCGCCTGACACGGGCTTTCAGGAACCGGGATGGTGACGGGGAAGGACGAGCAGACGCTCCAGCCCGCAGCGTTCAATGAGCATTCGCACCTGCGGCGAGACGCCGGACAGCCGCAGCGTGCCCCCGCGTTCCCGCACTTTCTTGGCCGCGTACACCAGGACGGACAGGCCATAGGAGTCGCAGAAGGAGAGATCGCGGAGATCGAGCGCCAGCAGCGGCCGCTCCTGCGCGGCCAGCGTCTCGTCGACCGCCTTCCGCAGCGTTCCGGCGCGCGCGAGGTCGAGTTCCCCGCTGAAAGTCAGCACCCGCCAAGGCGCCAGGGCATCCGCTCTTGTGGACATCGCCCCTTGCGGCATGCCGCATCACATCCCCCCATGTCGGCGCTTTGCGTTCCCGTCGGCCCCGTCCAGTAATCCCTTTTCACTCGGTGACCTGGTGTCATAGGGACAACATCTGACCGCCGCATTACCTCGATCTCACCTTCCCGACACCCGCGTCCCCTCGGCCCCCGCCGCGTACCGCGCTCAGCGGCCGTCGCACCGGTATGCCGGAACGGACGGCGTGTGTAACAGTGGAGGGCATGGTCGCCACGCCGGGTCAGGGAGCCGCCGAGTCGGCGGCCGTGCTCGACGAGGTGGCCGGAAGCCTGATCGACGTGTGGGCGCGGACGCACAACGCGCCGGACGTGCCGGTGCCGGCGACCCAGTTACGGGCGCTCTTCGTTCTGGAACGGGGCCCGGTCACCATCAGCGGTCTGGCGACCGAGATGGGCGCCCTGGTGTCGTCGGCGAGCCGGCTCTGCGACCGGCTGGAGGCCGGGGGCCTGCTGCTGCGCGACCCGGGCCGTGACCGGCGTGAGGTCACGGTACGGCTCACCGCGGAGGGGCGGGAGCTGCTCGACCGGCTGGGGCGGCGGCGGCGCGAGGAGCTCGCACGGGTGCTGTCCACGATGTCATCCCCGGCCAGGAACGCCCTTCTGTGGGGGCTGGCCCAGTTCCATGAGGCTTCGGCGACGGGGCGGGACGGCGAGGGCGAGTCCTCCTTCCCTATGCCCGCCTGAGCTTCCTTCCAGATGCCCGCCTGAGGCCGCGTGCGCGCTCACGGAGCGGGCAGGCACGGAACGCGCCGGAAGCGGTATTCGCGTAACCGCTATTTCCCTGGTTCGGTACCGCTTCCGGGTTGCCTGGTTTTCCGGGATTCATTGGATATCCCGCCGGATCTCGATTATTTCGTGTGGCAAAACTGCATGGCCTTGCTGGAATTCCGCGCACGGCCCCGGTGACCGGCGTTAGCATCCCGGCAGTACGGTGACCGTCCATGGGCATTCCGGGGGAATGTGGAATGCGTTCGGCTTCGGGGGGAATTGTTGACGCATCGTGAACGCGCCGTCGTGGCCGCGCGCCCGGCGGGGGCGCGCGTCCTCCTCTCGGCCGGTGCCGCGGCGGCGCTGGCGCTGGCGGGCGGCTGCACGGACGCCTCCGAGCGCTCCGCCGCGGCCAAGGGAGCGGACCCGCCGGCCGCGCCGTCCGCCGAGGTGCCCGAGGCCACGACGCACACGACCGTGCACGGGGCTCCCCGCGACCTGGCGGCGACGTCCCCGGCGGGCGGGCTCGTCGTCCACCCGGTCACCCGGCAGATGGTGCTGGACGCCCCCGGCGGCCGTCCGGTCGCGACCCTGCCCACCACCCAGTTGGGCAGCCCGACCTGGGTCCCCGTGGTGAGCCGGTCGGGGGCCTGGGTCCAGGTGCTGCTGCCCAGCAAGCCCAACGGGGCGACGGGGTGGATGTCCACCGCGCAGGGCGGCCTCCGCATGGCGCGCACGTCCTACCTGGTCAAGGTGGACGTGTCGCGGCGGCGGCTGACGCTGCTGCGGTCCGGCAGGACGGTCGGCCGGTGGACGGTCGCGGTCGGCGCGCGCCGCACGCCCACGCCGGCCGGGCGGACGTTCCTGCTCGCGCTCCTGCAGCCGTCGAGCCGCACGCCGAGCCCGCTGCTGATCCCGCTGGGCACCCATTCGGCGACCCTCGACAGCTTCGGCGGCGGTCCCGGCACGGTGGCCCTGCACGGCTGGCCCGACCCGTCCGTCTTCGGCAAGGCGGTCACCCACGGCTGTGTCCGGGTCCCGGACGCCGCGCTGCGCGCCCTGTCCCACGTACCGCTCGGAACCCTCGTGCTCATCACCGGCTGAACGGCGCCGAACGCCGTCCGGCCTCCGATATCCCGAAAGAGGAAACCATCATGCGTACCCGCACGTCTTTCGCCAGAGCGAGCCTGCTCGCCACCGTCACCGTCACGATGGCCGCGGCCGTCGCCGGCGTCGTCACGGCGCCCGGAGCGCGCGCCGACAACGGTGGGGAGGAACGCAGGACGCAGGGCTACGGCTCGTCCGCCTACGGGCTGTCGCTGACCGGACCCATCCCGGTCCAGCCGTTGCCGTCCGTCTGGTCGGCCTCGTCCGAGGTCCGCAAGAGCGTGCTGCGGGAGAACAGCACCCGGCTGCTCAGCGCCAAGGCGCTGGAGAGCGGCGCGGCGGCCGACCGGGCCGACGCCACGGTCAGTGACCTGCGCATCCCCGCCCTGGAGCTGATGGCCGAGGCGATCACGGCCAAGTGCGGCCTGGGCGGGGCCTCGTCCCGGCTGGTCAACGCCAGGCTGGCGGGGCAGCCGCTGGAGTCGGCGCCCCGTCCCAACACCACCGTCCCCGTGAAGCTCCCCGGCCTGGGGCCGGCGTGGGTGACGCTCAACAAGCAGGAGCGGCTGAGGGACGGGCGGCTGTCGGTCACCGGGATGGAGACCTCGATCCCGCTCGGGCCGCTCGGCAGGGAGACCGTCAGGACGGCGAACGCCGTCTGCGGCCCTGGGAAGTGGGCGCACGACCACCCCTGGGAGGCCACCGAGCAGGACTCCTCCTCCGGCGAGCCCGCCGCGAGCGACCCGGCCCACGGGCAGCCCGCCGCCCCGGCTCCCAAGCCGTCCCCGGTGCGAGGCGACCTCGCGGTGACGGGCTGATCTCCCGGTCCGCGCGACCGCCCGGCCGTCTTCCGGCCGGGCGGTCGCCGTTGTCGCCGTTGTCGTCGTCATGCGGTGCCGCGGTGCTCTGGCGGTGGGTGCGGGGCTGTGGCGGTGGGTGCGGGGCTTGGGGTGGGGTGCGGGGACGAGAGCGGGTGCGGGGCTCGGGACGGTTCCGGTCGGTGTCCCGGCGCTGGGGCGGCGGCTAACCGGCCAGGGACTTCTCAAAATGAACGATCGCGCCGTTCCTGTCGGCGCGATCGGTGATGTCGAGTTCCTCGGTGAAGGCCCTCATGAGTTGCAGGCCCCGTCCGTTCTCGGAGATCGGTAGGACACCGCGCCCGCGTTCCCAGACCGTGGTGTCGCCCGATCCTCCGCCGTCTATCACGTCGACCACGACCTTCCTGCCGTCCATCTGCGCGCGGACCTCGTACTCCCGGCTGTCGTCGGCGTGCTGGATGACGTTCGCGCACGCCTCGCCGACCGCCAGCGCGATGTCGGCGCGGACGTCGGAGGTCACGCCCAGCCCTCGCAGCGACGCGTCGAGCGTGTGCCGTACCAGCGGCGCGCTTTCCGCGGCCCGTGGCAAGGTCATCTCAATAACGACCTCCATGGCACCCTCCATCCTCCTTGATTGAGCAAGGTTTCCCGGCCCGTCCGGGAGAAAACAGCATGCGGCACCGCTCAATCGCATACCCGGCGGTTGCTCGCCGAATCGTTAAACCCTGCCTGTGTTTCCCCTTGCCGCCGTAAAGCAATGGCCGGTCCGGTGGCCTCCGAGCGATCGGAGCGGGACGCGAAGTTCATCCGCCTTGGCCGGCAAAAGACCCGGAATTCTGTGCGCGGGAAACCCGTGCCTGGCGCGGGCGCGGAACGCGGCCGTTCCGGCTATTCCGGTTCGAAGAGGAGGCGGACGATCGCCCTCTTGAACTCCAGGAAGGCCAGCGACTCGCCGCCGAGCCCGTGCAGCGCCACGAGCAGGGCCTGGAGGCCGCCCGGATAGCCGAGGCAGGTCCTGATGATCTCGTAGACGTCGGCGCGTGCGGCGCGCGAACGGGGGATCACGCCGGCGATGTCCCGGGGCAGCGCCCCCACCGCGCGTTCCCGCTCCGGCTCGCTCATGAGCTGGGAGATCTCCAGCGCGCGGTCGACCAGCTCGAACAGCACCGGGGGCGGCACGTTGCCGTCCGCGTACCGGAGGCCGCCGAAGCGTCCCAGCCCGGCCGGGCCGGAGATCTCCTCGGGCCGCACCGTCCGCGGCGCGAGATCCTCCGGGGCCTGCACCAGCGTCCCCGTGCCCGTCCCCGTCCCCGCCCCGGTGCCCGTGTCCGGCTCGGCGGGCAGGCCGGGCGGCGGGCCCATTCCCGGCAGCGTGGCCCAGGCGGTCTCGCGCAGCTCCTTCACCGCGATTTGCAGCGGACGGTAGTCGTGCCGGTTGAGAAGCCCCCTGCCCTGGCTGACCACGTCGTCGTAGACGCGCCGCGTCACGATCAGCGCCAGGTCCGCGCCCGACGCGCTGAGCACCCGCTTGAACGGCTCGGCGTCGAGAATTCGGAACGCGTCGTTCAGGGCCTTCCCGACAACCCCCCGGCCGTCCCATTCGACCGGACCGGTGTTGACCGCGACGCGCAGTGGCATCCGCGTCGCCTCGCTGGAGAACTCGTTGTGCCGGCGCACCTCGGCGCGCAGCCGGAACGCGATCGAGGTGATCAGCAGCGCGGTGTCGACCTGCGGCGGGACGACCAGCATCACGCCGTCGCCGCGGTCCTCGCGGTAGCAGGAGTCGAACGGGCATCCCTCCGCGTCGAAGGCGGTCCGCAGCGCGGCGTACAGGGCCTGCCGCAGGTGCGTGCGGGCGGCGTCCCCGCGGGTCGCGGCCCCGAACGAGGCGATGTCGCAGACGAACTGCGAGCTGAGACCGGACGGGCGCCATCCGCCGTGGTCGTCCGGCGGGGCGGAGGCGGCCGCCGGGGGACGGTTGTCGGAGGGCGGTTCCGGGGCGTAGGTGTGCACGTCGTCCCCTCGCTGCTACAGGGATGGGAGGTCGATGTCGCATTCGAGGAGGTCGTCCTGGGCCGCCGCCCGTACCTCGGGATGGCCCTCGCCGAGCAGCCCGCTCAGCGCCTCGCGTGCCGCCGTGCCGGTGCCGGGGTCCGGCGCCCCGGACAGGGCGCGGCCGATGACCGCGAGGTTGTGGGCGCAGGCCAGCGTGTACGGATGGCTCGGGCCGTGCCGGGCCTCGAAGCCGTCACGGGTGCGGGAGACGAGGTCGTGCGCCGCCCGAAGTTCACCGAGCAGGTAGAGGTCGTTGGCCATTCCGGCCGCGCCGCACAAGGCGTGGAAGTGGTCGCGGCCCGGCCCGCCGTCCCGCTCCAGGGCGGCGACGGCGTTCCGGTCCAGTTCCAGGGCGGCCTGGACGTCACCGACCCGGCGCATGACGGACGCGAGGTCGATGGCGCAGGCGCTGGTGAACGGATGGTCGTCGCCGAGCGTCCGGCGATAGCCGGACAGCGCCTCCTCTGCCAGAACGCGGCCCAGCCCTGGGGCACCGGCGGCGGACCCGGCGAGGGCGGCGGTCGTCTTGGCCGCGAGCGTGGCGGGGTGGTCGGCGCCGAACCGCCGCAGGTGGGCGTCCACGGTCTGCTCTGCGAGCCGTGCCGCGTCCGTAAGCCGTCCCGCCTTGCGTAGGGCCGCAGCGCGGGTCCGCTCCGCGTGCAGGACGAGTGCGTGGTCACGGCCCAGGGCGTCGCGTGCCGGAGAGAGGATCGCATCGAGCCTGCGCAACGCCTCGTCGTACGAGCCCAGCGCGTGCAGGTCCCTGGCGAGGCACTGGGTGGCATGGACGACCTCACGGTTCACCGTTCCGCCGTCGTGCAGGGCGCTCAGCCGGTCGAGCAGCGCGGCGTCCTGGGCGTGCGCCTCGTGGAACCGTCCCAGCAGGTAGAGGCCGGTTGCGACCTGCCCGGCGGCGTGCAGCGCGTGCGGATGGTCGCCGCCGTACCGCTGCCGCGTCCGTCTCCAGATGGCGTCGTCCAGTTCGTAGGCGGACGCGAAGCCGCCTTGGTGGCGGAGTCCCCGCCCGCCTCCGAGACGTCCGGCGGCGAGCAGGATCGCCGTGTCGTCGGGTCCGTGCGTGCTGCGGAGGCTCCGCAGGATGTCCTCGGTCAGGGCCATCGCCTCGGTGACCTGTTTGGGACGGCCGCTCGCGTACAGGACGTCCGTGAGGACGCTCGCGGCGTCGAGCACGAACGCGTCGTCATCGCCGTGACGTCGCCGCCACCGTGTCACGGCCTCCTCCGCGAGCGCGCGGCACCCCTCGAAGTCGCCCGAGTGGTAGAGGAACCGCGCCTGGTCGATGACGACGGCGCGGGCGTCGTCCCCGTCCGCGCTGACGATGTCGGACGAGGCCAGGTGCGGCGTGATCGACGCACGGGCCGTCCAGGTCGCCTCGACCTCGGGGCCGCTCGCGGGGGTCATGGCGCTGAGTTGGGCGTGGACGCGCTCTCGTGCCTGCGCGGCCGTTTCCCTGGGGAGCGCGTTTCTCACCGCCTCGCGAACCCACCTCGGAACCAGAAGGGACCCGGTCTCCTGATCCATCCGGCCCAGTTCCAGGCGGTCGAGCGTGCGCATCATGGCCGGTGGTTCGGCCTCGCCGGGGCGGACCGGCGCATAGCCCGCAGGGCCGAGGTACGAGCATTCCGTGAGCAGGCCGTACGCGTCCGGGTCACGGCGGGCCAGCCCGTCGAGAGTGATGCCGAGGGCCGCGACGGGCTGGTTCTCACGCGACTCCGGCGGCCGTAGCCGGGAAAGGCGCAGCCGGACGAGCCGTAGGTAGTCGTCGATGCCCTGACCGGTGGTCGTGATGTGGACGGCGGCCTGCACCAGGGCGGCCGGGGAATCGCCGAGGGCCTCGGCCAGCATGCCGGCCTCGGCCTCGGACAGGCCGGGCATGCGCCGCCGCAGGAACGAGATGCTTTCGGCACGTCTGAAGGCGTCCACCTCGATCACGGTGGCCACCCGGCTCCACAGCCGGTCCCGCGAGGTCACCAGCACGTCCCCCGCCGCGTCCGCGGACCGCGGCATCAACGGCATCAGTGGTGTGAGCTCGGTAAGGTCGCCCGCGTCGTCGTACACCAGCAGCCAGCGGCGCCCATCGGGGAGGCCGTCGCGCAGTGCGCGGAGGAGATTGGCGACCGTCACCGGCAGGTCATCGCTGAGCGGTGTGCCCAGGCGGCGTGCGAGCCTGCCCAGGGAGGCCCGTACCGATCTGCTGTCGCCCGCAGGGATCCACCAGACCAGTCCGTACTCGCCCAGGTGCGCATGCACCAGTTCCAGTGCGATCTCCGTCTTGCCCAAGGCACCGGGCGCGCTGGGGAGGAGAACGGTGGCGGCGCCGTCGTCCCGCAGCGATTCCCACACGCGCGACAGGTGTTCGACGCGTCCATGGAAGAACGGGTTGCGTGGAGGGAGGCCGCCTAGAAGGGGCGGTGCGTGCGGCCCTTCCTTAGGGGGCCGCGCCTGAGTGTGGCCGTTGCGTTGCGCGTCGCCCGTCCCGTTCCGCCGGGCCGACTGGCTGAGGAACCGGGCGACCTCTCCGTAGGTACCGCCCAACCGTGCCAGGACACCCGTGGCGACCTGCGCGAACGGCTGGTCGGGCGGAAGGGCGTCCGGGTCCTGCTTGATGGCGGCCAGCAACGCGGGAAAGTCGAGGGTGGAGCCGAGCCTGTCCCGTACCGTCCCCCACACCTCGCGCAGGATGTGCAGTGCGTCGTCACGGCGCAGCCCGCCCAGCAGGACGTCCCTGACACCGTCGTGGAACTCGTAGGCGACCTCTGACGGGTCCTGCCGATCGGACTGCGCGGAGTCCACGCGGAGGAGGCCGCCCAGGAACACCTCCGCCAGGTGAGCGGGCGTGGACCCGGGCATCATCGTCCCCTGGACGAGGCGCATCACCGGCAGGCGCAGCGGCGCCGCCGCGAGATACCCGGCCAGCTCCACCGCCTTCGGCGACGCCGACGCGCGGAATCGCCGGACCCGTTCTCGCGCCGACGGCTCCGCCGCCTCGGCGTCCCCCTCAGGTGCGGGCTCCGGCTCGGGAGGCGCGGCCGGGGCGGCGGGACGGCCCGTGAACAGCGCCACCCCGGAGATCTCCGTGCCGGAGCCCGCGACCATCGCGGCCCACGGCCCCAGCCAGCGGCGATCCAGCTCCAGCACGGGCACGGCGATCCCCGGCGGGACGGCCCCCGCGTGCCGGTCGCGCATCCGCACCGACAGCCCGGCATTGGGTGTTCCCGTGCCGGCGGCGCGCAGCCACACCCGTTCCGTGGCGGCGGCGCACCGGCGCCACAGCCGTTGCGGCAGCGGCTGGGCGATCGCGACGGAGGCGGACCGGCCCCAGCGGTCCAGCAGCGCGGCGGCGCGTCCGTCCTGCCACGCCGCGCCGATGCAGTCGCTGACGACCAGGACGATCCGGCGCGTGCCCGCCCCGCCCACGACGTCCGGGAGCTCGGCGCGCTCGGCCGGCTCCGTAGTGGTGGAGGTGGTGGAGGCGTCGGTGTCGAGGTAGCGGATCCGCACGTCCCGGAAGGCGCCCAGCCGTTCCAGCAGAAGGCGCAGCTCGTCGGCGGTGTGGCGCCACACGACCATGGACCGTGCCACGTCCACCACCAGCACCAGCTCGAACCGCCTCTCGGTGGCCGCGTCGAGCTGGGGCTCCCAGATGAGCGTGTCGGCGAACCGTACGGCGGTGCGCTCCTCGTTCAGCCGACCCGGCCGAGGGGACGGCACGGCGAGACGTAGCGGGCGCAGCGCGCGGGCCAGCGCCAGCGTGTGCGGGAGCGCCGGAAGCGTGGGCGCGCGGACGGGGAAGGACGGTTCGCCGCCGCCCCCGAAGCCGCCCGGCAGGAAAAGGCCCGCCTGTTCCGTGGACGCCGAAGGATCCTCCGAGGCCCCCCGGCCGCCGGTCTCCGGCCGCGATCGCCGGCCTTGGACGTCCGAGACGCGGGCGCCGCCATCCGGAGCGGCGGGCTCCGGACCGGGCCCGTCCGTGGCGGTGCCGTCCACGTCGGGCTCCGTCGCCGCCTGATCGTCCGCACCCTTCGCCGTCCCGGCCTCGTCAGGTGCGCCGGGTTTCGCGCGCGCGTCCGGGGCGCCCAGGAGCCGGGCGATCCACAGCACGTCCGCCAGGTCCTCCGCCGAGAGGTCGGGGTCGACCTCGCGGAGCCGGTCGGCCAGCCTCTCGATCATCACGGTCCCTTGGTGTCCAGCGGCCGCAGGATCTCGTCCATCAGCTCGTCCCGGGTGGTCTCCGGCGGGCGCGACATGGCCAGGAAGATCGCGTTGAGCAGCTGGTCGGTGGCCAGGTCCGCACGGGTGCGGCGGGCCAGGAAGTCCCTGATGACATGCACGTACTCGGCGTCGGCCGACGCGCCGAGATGGGCGGTGACGATGTCGGCGAGCTGGTCGCGGTCGGGCGGCTCGATCACCACCCGCAGGCAGCGCCGCAGGAACGCGGGCGGGAACTCGCGCTCGCCGTTACTGGTGATGATCATGATGGGGAAGTCGGAGCAGCGCACCCGCCCCCGCCGGATCGTCGCCCGGCCGCCCTCGTCGGCCGTCATCACCTCCACCAGCGGCCGGTCGTCGGGGAGCCGTTCCAGCTCGGGGATGCCGAACCTGCCCTCCTCCAGCACGTTGAGCAGGTCGTTGGGCAGGTCGATGTCCCCTTTGTCCAGCTCGTCGATCAGCAGGACGCGGGGGCGCTCGCTCGGCAGCAGCGCCGTTCCCAGCGGCCCCAGCCGGATGTACCGGCCGATGTCGGGCACGTCCTCACCCGCGTCGTCCTCGTCTCCGGAGGTGGGGCCGGGCGGGCGCCCCAGGGCGTTCCAGCCTTTGCGGAGGCCGGTGTCCTGGAGCCGGGCTATCGCGTCGTAGTCGTACAGGCCGTCCCGCAGCGTGGTGCGGCTGTTGATCGGCCAGCGCAGCACCGGTTCGAGCCCCAGCTCGTAGGCGATGTTGTAGGCCAGCGTGGTCTTCCCCGAGCCCGGCTTCCCCGTCACCAGCAGCGGGCGGCGCAGGTGCAGGGCCGTGTTCACCATGTCCACGATCCGCTCGTCGGTGCGGAAGGTCACCGCCCGTTCGCGGTCGCCCAGCCGGCTCGCCGCGACCGACCCGCCCGGACCGAACCGTCGCCACGGCGGAGGCGGCGGACGCCGGTCGATCCCGTCGTGCGGCTCGCGGTTGCCGTGGAAGATGCGGAAGCCGCCATCGCTTGGAGGCGTGTCGTTGCCGGGTGCGGGGTCCTGGGGTGCGGTATCGGACATCGACATTGAGCCCTCCGGGGAACGTTCAGGCGGGCGGCCTGAGCCGGTCGTACGGTTCGGGTACGCGGTCGGCGTCGTCGTAGAGCAGGGCGAGATGCATGCCCAGATGCTCGGTCTCGTCCATGTCGTTCGCGTCCTCAAGCGCCCCGCCCCCGGGCAGCGTCTGCGGACGCCTGTTCTGGCGCCGGTCCTGCGACAGCACCGCCTCACGGCGCAACCGGCGTACCGTACGCGGCAGCGTCGCGGGATCGGAGCCGCACAGTTCCCTGGCCTCTTCGGTGAAACGCTCCGGAACCCTGCTCTTGCGGCACCACACCACGATGGGGGCACCGGTCTCGAAGGCGACCCAGATCTCGTCCACCCGTCCGGGACCCTCGTCCATCGGCGGGTACGCCATCGCCAGCCCGACCGCCTCGGGGTCGGAGAGCACGGCGAACAGCCTCTCGCCGTCGTACTCGCCCGGCTCGGACACCGGATGCACCCGCGCTTCCCCCGCGCCCTCCCGCAGCAGGTTCCACTTGCTGCGCCACTTGGGCCACAGCCAGACCTCGTCCATGCGGTCCAGGCTGCGCAGGACGACCGGGTACTCGATGCCCAGCCGCCGAGGCACCCCGCCAAGGGTCACCACGAACTGGTCGCAGGGCAGGTCCAGCAGGTCGCGCGGCAGCGCGAACGCGATGGTCAGCTCGCAGTGCTCGGCCGCCAGCAGGCCGCGTTCCCGGTTCAGCAGCGCCTCGACCAGCGCGGGCAGCCGCTCCACGGGCTCGGGCTCCTCGTCGCAGCGCACCATCGCGACCGTCCCGTCGGCGCGTTCGAGCCGAGCGCTGACGGCCAGGCGGTCCGGGTCCGCGCCGTCCGGACGGCACTCGAACACCAGGGACGCCGCGCGCTCCGCGTTGTCCAGCGCGGGCCGCTCCTCCGTCGCGGTGAGAAGCCGCCGCCAGTCCTGGCCCAGCCCGGTGCGCTCCGCGAACCGCGCCATCCACTCCGCGAACGCGGTCGCCACAGGCGCCTTGGCGTACCCCGCGAGTTCGTGGACGAAGCGGAGCAGCGGCGCCACGCCGTCCGGACCGAGCGGCGCCTCCTCCAACTGCTCGATCAGCAGCCGCACGTCCACGATGTGCCGCTCGTCGTAGACCTCCGGGCGCGGCGGCGGTCCGAACTCGCCCACCGCCCTCTGGTAGGCCGGCACCAGCTCGGCGTGCTGGATCAGGGTCAGCCCCTGCCGTTCCAGGTGCTGGACGAGCTGGGCCAGCAGCCGCCGTTCCTCGGTGGTCAGCAGCGGCTCGGGCAGCACCGCGTCGGCGAGGGCGCGGGCCTCCCTGAACGCGTGGCTGCCACGGTCGAAGAACTCCACCACGTCCAGGAGCGTCTGGATCCCGCCGGGACGGCCCAGGCACGCGACGGCCAGCCCCCACACGTCGTGCAGGGCGCGCTCGTCCCGCTCCCATTCGAGGGGACGGCTCAGGGTGTTCTGCAGCTCGGTGACGCACGCTTCGCGGGTGCTGCGGACGCTGAGGGCGTCGATTCGCAGCAGCGCGTCGATCAGGCGCCGCCGTTCCCCGGGCCCCAGCGTTCCGGCCGTCATTCCACACTCCCGTCCGCAGGCATGCAGAATTCTTTCGCCCCACTGGTGGCACTCAGCGTACCCGCCGTACTGATCATGGTGAAGGGCGGGAGAAGGCGCCCCCGCGACGGCCCGTCCCGGCAGGAGATCGCGAGCGGCGACGCATCCCGCCACCGCACCGTTCATCTCGACAGTAGGCCATGGGACGCCGGTCACGGTGATGTCGCATGACACAAATCGGGGTGTGCCACGACCTTTCGGACGTCACCTCCGGGGGCTCGCCGGCGCCACCCCCTCCGCGGGGAGATCGAAATCGGCCATGATCGGGGCCGGGGCGATCACCTCGTGCGCGATATGCGCGGTGACCGTGTGTTTCGGGGGGACGGCGTCGTGGGTGGTGATCGGTTCATCTCCACCCCCTTCCTTACCCGATTCCTTCTTTTCGGCCTCCGTGGCCTCGTCGCGGTCGCCGAGCAGCATCCCGGCGGTGACCACGAGCACCAGCACGCCCATGACCAGGGCGACCAGCGCGGCGGCGCCGGCCGGGTTCAGCGCGGCGATGAGATAGCCGCCGCACAGCGCCCCGAGCGGGGTCGCCCCGCTGGTGAGGAACCGGCCGATACTGGTGATCTTCCCCTGGTGCTCGCGGGGAACGCTGTCGCCCTTGTGGACCTCCAGCGCGATGTTCACATGGGCGCCCATATAACTACAGCTTCCCCACGCGAGAAAGCCCACGAGCGGATGGCGGACCAGCGCCACCAGCAGCACCAGCACGAACCAGCTCCAGACGCACCACAGCACGATCGTCTGCGGCCGTCTCTTCCGCAGCAGCCGCGGCGCCGCGAACGCGCCGGCCATTCCCCCGATTCCGGATGCCGACAGGAACAGCCCGGTCAGGGAGGTGGAGGTGCCGCGCCGGTCCGCGGACACGATGAGCAGCAGCACGACCACCTGGAAAAGGAAATTGGCCACCGTGCAGACGGTCAGCACCGTCAGCAGGAACCTGTCGCCGGTCAGTAATTTCCGGCTGCTGGCGATCTCGTCCCGCGCACGCCGGGAAAAGCGGCGTCCGGAACCGGCTCCCCGCTTCCGCCACGGCGGCCCGTGCTCGGCCGCCCCGGCCCGGCCGGTGCCGATGAGCCGCATCATGAAAAGCGAGAAAAAGGCGGTGCCCGCCTCGATGACATAGGGCAGCGGAGGCGAATAGTCGAACAGGAGACCGCCGAGCGGGCGGCCGGTCACCTGGGCGATATGGACCCGTGCCTCGTGTCCCGCCATCGCGGACTTGCGCTTCGCGGCCATGTCGGCGTCGCAAGGGCGCGGCGTGTCGTCCACCCCGTACAGGATGTCGCGCACCCGCGCGTTCTCGGCGATGTCATGGAAGACCGCGGAGACGCCCACCACGACCACCACCACGAGCAGCAGCCAGAACGGCCCGCCCATCAGGCCGAGGCCGACGATGAGCACCAGCGTCGCGACCAGCCGCACGCCCTGGCTGGTCATCATGATGCGGTGCCGGTCGGCGCGGTCGGCCAGCCAGCCGGCCGGAAGCTGAACCATCAGTCCGGGAAGCGTGCCGGCGGCCGTGGCCAGCCCCGCGGACACCGGCGACCCGGTGAGCGACAGCGCCAGCAGCGGTGTCGCCATCGTGGCGCCGGCCGCGCCGAACTGCGATACCGCCGAGCCCGTCCAGAGCAGCCTGAACTCGCGTTCCCAAGAGTAAGACGGCATTTACTCGCGCTTGCCAGATAGCATCGGTCACCGACCATTCTTCGAGCTCAGGCGACAGGCGACAGGCAAGACCATGTCAAGGGCCGCTCTTTTGTTCGCCACGACATCGTCTCTCTCGGTCTTCCTGCCGCTCTGCGGGGAAAGCATGCGCAACTGGAACTGGTGACGCCATAGGCACGTGAGGGCGGGCACGACGCTGCCCGCAGCCCGCCCTCCGGCACACAGGGGAACATACCCGAAACGATCTACGGCACCGGTCGGATTGGCGGGATCGGATGGCCGCCCGCCGGCCTCCGGCGCCCGTACCTAATGGGTGGTGTCGCCCATTTTCATGGCGCCGGGGCCTGATTAGCGGGTTTTATCCGTTGCGCCGTAGCTCACGTTATTTGCCCCTGTGTGGGGCCTTGTGGCCGGGTTTTCGGGAATACCACCGAATCGCTCGCCGCCGGGATCCGCCGCCGCGCGTCATCCGCCCTCGGGCACTCCGGCCGTCTTGAGCCGGTACGCCTCGTCGCGCATGTGCGGAGGCAGCGGGGGACGTCCCGCGGTGACGGCCCTGGACGCCAACTCGGCCGCGTCCTTGGCCTCGCCCCGCAGCATGTGGGCGCGTGCCACCCGCAGCAGCACCGGCCCGCTCTCGGCCGCCTCCTCCACGACGGCGGCCAGGTCGTGGCCGTCCTCCCGCGAGGCCGCCGCGGACGCACTGGAGCTCCCGCGATCCCCGGTGGTGGCCCGTACACCCTCCGGCCGTAACGCGGGAGCCGCGGTCTGCGGCCCTCCGCCCAGACGGCACGAGATCTCGGCGAGCATCCGGGCGGCGCGGGTGGACGGCCGGTCCTGATGATCGACCCTGCGCAGGTCGCGCAAGGCGGGCTCGGCCTTCCCCAGGTCCGCCAGGATCTCGCCGCGGGCGCGCAGCGCCTCCAGCGTGTCGCCGTCCCGTGTCAGCACCGCGTCGAGCATGGCCAGGGCGCCCCGGGTCTGGCCCGCCTGCCACAGGGCCTGCGCCAGCGCCGTCTGGATCACCAGGTCGTTGGGCAGCCGGTTGGCCGCGGTGCGCAGTTCACGGACCGACTCGGCCGCGCTGTGCCCGATCAGCAGCCTGCCCAGCGCCGCCAGCAGCAGGCCGACGGGACGCGTGTCCTGAAGCACCTCGAAAAGCCGGGCCGACTCGCGGTAGTGCTCCGCGGCCACGTCCGCCCGTCCCTGCTCGTAGGCGATGTTGCCGAGCAGGCGTTCCGCCTCGGCCTGGAGGCGCAGGTCCTTGCCCGCGCACGCGCGGATGACCGCCTCGGCGTGATAGCGGGCCAGTTCCGTGGATCCTTCGCACAGGGCGCGTTCGGCGGCGCGCAGCCGTTCGGACGAGTCGGGGCTCCTGGCCCGCCCCGGCTGGTCCCGCGAGGAACGCAGCGGTTCGACCATGCGGGGATGGTGCAGCTCGTACAGCCGCGTGTCGGCGCGCCGCCCGAGCCGGACCAGGTGCAGGTCCTCCACGGCGCGCAGGACGGACTCGGGCATCTCCGCCCGCGCGCGCTCCACCGCGACGCCCGTGCCGTCGGGGCCGGCGAACGCGTCCCGGAACCAGGCGGCGAGCCTCGCGGGCGCGACACCGCACTCCACCGCCACCGTGGCCAGCGCCTCACCACAGAAGTCCGCGATGACCTGGTCGACGTTCGCGGCCAGCCGCTCGGCGAAGAGGCCGGGCTCCTCGGTGAGCGGCGCCCACAGCCGCTCGCACACCAACTGGAGCAGCGCCGGGGCGACGGCGGGGATGCGGCGAGGCGTCATCGACCGCGGCGTCCTGATCGTGCGGAGCTCGTCGACGAGCGACCCCGCGGTCTCCACGGCGATCTCGTGCCCCCTGGCCGCGAGGGGACGGCGGACCGCCTCGACGGCCGCGCTCCGGTCGAACACGCGCAGGGCGTAGGCCGCGCCCGTCCCGTCCTTCATCCTGGCCCGCAGCGCGCGCAGCTCCTCGGTGTGCTCCTCGCGCGCCACGAGCAGCAGATGCAGGTCGGGCTCCTCGTCGAGGGCCTCGACGAGCTGGTCGAGAAAGCGGCGGCGCTGCCGTTCCCGCGAGGCGGGGCCGTGGAACAGCAGGTCGGCCTCGTCGATCGCCGCGAACGTCCGTACCGGCAGGCCGAACCGGTCGTTGCTGCTGTGCCGCCGCAGGAAGGTCAGGACGGACAGGCCGGCCACGCGCGCGGGCGGCTCGTCGGGGGACCAGGACGACAGCAGGGCGAGCGTGAAGGCGTTCTGCTCGGGGAAGGCGGCGGTCGGGAAGACGTTGCGCCGCCAGATGTGGCCGATCGGAAGGACGCGCTCGCCCTCGGCCCGCAGCCTCGGCACCAGCCCCGCGCACACCAGCGACGTCTTGCCCGTACCCGCGGCGCCGTGCAGCAGCGTCAGCCGCCCGCCGCGCCAGAGGGCGGACACCTCGTCGATCTCCCGGTCCCTGCCGGAGAAGATGCGGTCATCACCGATATCGAAGGGCCGGGCGCCGACAAAGGGCGAGGAGCCCTTGACTACGGAATTGGTGATCACCGGACGACCTCCGCACGGGATCTCCTCGGACGGCGAGCCGACATCCGCGAAGACGATGTCCGACCAGAGTAATACCGTGCCGGGTCGCTGACATGCACAACTTCTCGGCCCGTCCCGGCCGGATTCCGCCTGGCACGGCGACGCCGCCCATTCCCGCGGGACAGTGACCGGAGGATCACCCGGTCGCGGTCAGCAGATTCCCGCCGGCAGGGAATGGCGAGGTTACCGGCACGTTGTACGCGCGCGATCAGCCTCTGATTTTGTTGCCGAACCCGCCGTTGAGCGCCGGCCGGTCCTCACGCGTCACGTCGAGGGCGTCCAGCAACGTCTGTTTCAGAACCGTTTCGGGAAGCGCGGACAGTCGGGGAATGGAGAGGTGGGAGGTGTCGATGGTGTCGATGTGGGCGCCCGATGCCAAGGTCTGCTCCGTCATGCGCTCTCCCGGTGAGGACGAGACCGCCGTCGGATGCCGCCCGCCATGGTCCCGTCGGGGCCTGGACCACGGACTCGATCATGGTTTCGTTTCGTCGGCCGGTCCGGCGGACCACGGTGACGCGGCACCCAGTGCCGTCGTGATTCTTTCACCTCGTCCGGCGGCCGTCCACCCCGGGTTTTCGGGCATCGAAACGGAACTTTAGGGGCCCGCCGAATCGAGCCGCGGACGCCTTCGCATGTATCGCATGACACATTACTCATTTTGTTGTGGAGTTTCGCGGAACTTCGCGGATATTCGGGGTTGTCCGAAGGGTAAGGGATGCGGAAAATTGCAGGGAATCCGAGGGCGGCGACGCGGAGGTGTCTGATGTCCGACCCACGCCGGGGCGCGGCACGGTCGACGGGGGCGGCGGGACATGTACCCGAGGTGTGGGGCAGGATCCCGCCGCGCAACAAGAACTTCACCGGCCGCAAGGAGCTGCTCGCCCGGCTGCGCGACGGCATCACCGGCCAGGTCACGGCGGTGGTCCCGCACGCACTGCACGGCCTCGGCGGCGTCGGCAAGACGCAGATGGCCGTCGAGTACGCCTACCGGTTCCGCTCCGAGTACGACCTGGTCTGGTGGATCCCCGCCGACCAGCCCGTCCTCGTCCGCTCCTCGCTGGCCGGGCTCGCGCCGTTCCTGGGGCTGCCGCCCGCCACCGCCAGCGGCATCGAGGAGGCCGCGAACGCGGTGCTCGACGCGCTGCGCCGCGGCGACCCGTTCGACAAGTGGCTGCTGATCTTCGACAACGCCGACCAGCCCGAGGACCTCAACGAGGTCCTGCCCCGCGGCCCCGGCCATGTCCTGATCACGTCCCGGAACCACCGGTGGGAGGGCGTGGTCGACACGGTCGCGGTCGACGTGTTCAGCCGTGACGAGAGCATCGAGTTCCTCAACAAGCGCGTGCCCAAGGGCATCAGCAAGGCCGACGCCGACCGGCTCGCCGACGAGCTGGGCGACCTGCCGCTCGCGCTCGAACAGGCGGGCGCCCTCCAGGCCGAGACCGGCATGGGCGTCCGCGAGTACCTGAAGCTGCTGTCGGAACGCACCAGCCAGCTCCTCGCCGAGGGCAAGCCGACCGAGTACCCGGCCTCGATGACCGCCGCCTGGAGCCTCTCGGTCGCCAGCCTGAACGAGAAGCTTCCCGAAGCCGTCCAGCTCCTGAGGCGCTGCGCGTTCTTCGGGCCCGAGCCGATCCCCAGGGACGCCTTCAGCCAGCCGCGCCTCGAGCTGGGGGCCGAGCTCACCGCTCTCATCGGCGACCCCATCCGGCTGAGCCGGGTGATCGGTGAACTGGGCCGGTACGCCCTGGCGCGGCTCGACATCCCCGCCCGCACCCTCCAGGTGCACCGGCTGATCCAGGCCCTGCTCCGGGACGAGCTGCCCCCGGACGAACAGGAGCGGATGCGCCATGAGGTGCATCTGATGCTCGCCGGATACGCCCCCGCCGACCCGTACGACCCCGCGAGCCGGTCGCGCTACTCGAGCCTGCTCGGCCACATCCTGCCCGCGGCCGTCGGTGAGAGCTCCGCGCCGGAGGCCCGCCGCCTGTCCATCGACATCGTGCGTTACCTGTACGGCATCGGCGACCTCGGATTCGCCCGCGCCCTGGCGGAGAAGTTCCTGCCGATCTGGACGAAGCAGTCGGGCGAAGAGCACAAGGACGTTCTCGAGCTGCGGATGGAACACGCCAACATCATGCGCGAGCTGGGCGAGTACCAGCTCTCGTCCAAGCTGAACCAGGCGACGCTCGCCGTCGCCGAACGGGTCCTCGGTGAGGACGACCCGCTGACCCTGCGGTTCTTCCGGGGCGAGTGCGCCGACCTGCGCGCGCTGGGCGAGTTCGAAAGGGCGCGTGAACACGACGAGCAGTTGCTGGCCCGGTACGAGGCCAGATTCGGCCCCGAGGACCCCGGGACCGTCCTGACCATCAACAACCTGGCCGTCGACTGCGGGCTCAACAGTCAGTACGTGCGCGCCAAGCAACTGATGGAGCGCGCTTACCAAAGCCTTCTGTCGACCGGTGAAGCGGACAAGTCGACCCTGCTCCTCATCTGGAGCGGCCTGGCCCGGTCGGTCCGGCTCTGCGGCGACTACTCCGAGGCGTGCGACCTCGGGGAGGACGCCTACGCGTTCGGCCTGGAGGAGTTCGGGATCGAGTTCAGCTGGACCCTGCGCACCGCCAAGGACCTCTCCATTGCCTGGCGGCGGCTCGGCGACCTCGAACGCGCCGGGGAACTCGCCGAGGACGTGCACACGCGCACCGTCCGGCAGTACGGCCTCGACCATCCCGACACCCTTGCCGCCGCCATGTGCCTCGCGAACTACCTGCGGACCCGTGGCGAGATCGACGCCGCGATGGACCTGGCCGCCGACACCGTACGGCGCTACCCGCGGGTCTACGGGCACACCCACCCGTACAACTACGGCTGCATGGGCAACCTGGCCATCATGCACCGCGTGCAGAACGACCCTCAGGCCGCCAGGAAACTGAACGAGCAGGCGCTGGCCGGGCTGGAGACCAAACTGGGCCGCGACCACCACTACTCGCTCACGGTTGCCACCAACCTCGCCAGCGACCTGGCCGCGCTGGGCGACTACGAGAACGCGGCCCGCCTTGGACAGGGCACGCTCCGCCGCCTGCGCGCCGTGATGGGTGACATGCACCCGATGACGTTGTGCTGCGCGAGCAACCTGACGGCCGATTTGAGGGCGCTCGGGGAGAAGGACGAGGCGGAGAAGCTCTTCGAGCAGACCAAGGCGGCCTACGCCCAGGTGATGGGCCTCGAACACGCCGACGCCGTGGTGTTCCTCGAAGGGCGGCACCTCGACGCCGACTTCGACCCGCCGCCCATCTGATCCGCGCTCTCAGGTGCCCGGCTGGAGGGCGCGCACGTCCCTGGACAGGACGTCGTGGATGTGGGTGATGAGCCGGTACAGATCCTCGCAGTAGACCGAAGGGTTCAGGAAGCCGCTGCCCGAACGGTAGCGGTGGACGTAGTGGCCGCCCCCGCACACACGATGGACCGCGCATTCGCGGCAAGCGGACGCCAGGGCGCGCGGCCCGATCTGGCGGGCCACGATCGGCGGCAGCATCAGCGCCGAGTCGAACGGGTCGCGGGAGACGTGCAAAGGCGTACCCGTGGCGCCCTCGAACGCCGACTTGAGCGAATCCACCTGCTCGATCTGGCCGTTGGTCTCCACCACGACCACCGAGATGGGGCCCAGCCCTACCGTCTCGTGGGTCACGCGCAGACCGAGCAGTAACCTCAGGACCGAGGTGAACAGCCGGATCCGGGTCTCCCGCACCTCCGCGCCGTACCAGCGGTCGAACACCTTGATGAGCCAGTCCCCGTACGGCGTCGACCTGTCCCGGGGACGTCCCGGCGGCGGGGCGTCCCAGTTGCCGTGCGGCAGCAGGAAGTCCACGGCCGGAGGGTCGAAGTCGAGCAGGGCCTCGTAGGTCCGCACCGGGTCGTTGCGCAGGTCGATCGTACTGAGCAGGCCGCCGAAGAGCCGCCGGTACCGCGGCGAGGTCAGCGCGGCGAGCCCCGCGCGCACGGCCTGGTAGCTCCCCCGCCCGTCGGCGCGCCGCCGGTGCAGGTCATGGGCCTCCTCGTCGCCGTCCATGCTGACGCCGACGCAGATGTCCAGCTCGTCGAACAGGTCCAGGAAGAACGGATCGAGCAGCACCCCGTTGGTCTGGACGCTCAGCGCGACCTCCACGTCCGGCATGGCCTCGCGCAGGGTGGTGGCGACGTAGCGAAGGTGCTCCACGCCCGCCAGCAGCGGCTCGCCCCCGTGCAGGACCACGTCCACCTTGGGCAGCAGGTTCGCCCTTGCGTGCTCGGCGATCCTGCGCGCCACCATGTCCACGATGGGACGGCTCATGCGCCGCGGCTGCCGGCGCCAGCCCTGGTCCGCCATCTCGTACATGTAGCAGTAGTCGCAGGCCAGGTTGCAGCGGCTGTGCACCTTGATGACGAACTCGCGGAAGGGCGTCGGGCGCCATCCCGCTTCGAGCAGGGCGCGGACGTCCAGCGCCTCCGGCCACTCCGGCCGGCGGGCCTCCGGCCCCCGCCTCTCGTCAGTGGCCACGCGGACGACCTCCCCGGGGTGAGTCCCAGCGCGGCACTGCGCATCATGACCCTTTTGCCCGCTTATGAGGCATTTACATGATCACTAAACCCGGTCGTCGACGATCGCCCATCGTTCGTGATCGCGCCAGACACCATCGATCCTGATCAGCCCGCGGGACAACCCCTCGCGGCGCAACCCGGCCTTCGCGGCCACCCTCATCGACGCCACGTTCCCCGGCTGGATGTCCGCCTCCAGCCGATGCAGCCGCAGCGCCCCGAACCCGTACCGCACCGCCTGCCGCACCGCCTCGGTCATGTACCCATTCCCCTGATACGGCACGAACGCCCCGTACCCGAGCACCCCTCGCTCGTACGCACCCCGCTCGATCCGGCTGATGCTGGCAAAGCCCACGATCTGCCCGGTGGACCGCAGGCACACCACGAACCCCACACCCGTGACCCCATCGAACCCCGCCACGTACTCCGTATAGTCCTGCGGCGACGTTGGCACCGACACCCACGGCCGGTGCAGCCCGATGCTGTCCTTCGCGAGCGCGACGAACTCGTCCCGATCCTCGATCGACATGCGCCGCAGAACCACCCGCGACTCCTCAGCCTCCACCGCCCAAAATCTACGCGATCCCCCAGAAACCCCCACGCCCCACCCTCACAAGCCATCGCCAGCGAAAGACAGACCCAACCTGCGTCCATCACCCTGGGACGGCGGCAGATCCCCGCCCCCACTCGGAAGCGTCCGAACTGCTCATGTTCCGTACTGCTACGCGAAGGCCGTCCGGATAAATCTCGCAGGCCGCCGGCAACAGTGGTCACACGCTGTGGGCAGCGGCGACTTCGTGGATTGCCGCACGCATTGGCGGGTTGCCACAGGACCGGGTGCTATGCCAGACCCCGTTGTTGTTACGCGTCCGGTCGTAGAAAGCGGCGACGCAACTAGCGTCGCAGCAGATCTTCAACCGACGCACACCACGAAGGCGACCCAGCGCCAGCCTCCCCGGCAGGCATGGTGACGAACCGTGACTCGCGTCGATCCCGGTCAGCCGCTGCAGGGCGGTGCCGACGAAGGTAGGTCACAAATGGCCCGTCACCAGCAGGAAGGTGGCGAGGATGCCGACCCGTACGCCGGGGTTGCGGAGCTGCCGGACCAGCAGGCGCGGGCTCGTCGCCTGAGAGGCGGCCGGCGACGGCAGCCCGATCAGCGGCGCGATCAACGCGGCGAGCGCCAGCGCGCTGAGCGTCGTGAACGCGATCCACGACGCCGCGTCCGCTTCGCTCGCGCGGGCGCTCCCTGCCGCGCTCGCGAAGCACCTCGTCCCCTGGTACGCCGACCTCGACATCGACCTGCGCCTGAACACCCCGGTCGACGGGGTCGACGAACGCGGCGTGACTACCTAGAGTCTGCGGCTTGGGTCTGCCCCGCGTCGATGCGCATGGCTGTGATCAGAGGCCGTGCCTCCGTGAGGGTAACTGCGTTGGACATGAGCAGCGGGGGCGAGGTCCCCTCCGCATGGCGCAGGAAGTCGGCTGCTGCCCTGTGACCGCCCGGCAAGTCTCGTTGGAGACGGGCGTCTTGCGCGTGTCACCTGTCTTCGGGGAGCCAGCGGCTCAGGCGGGTCCTCGGTACGCTCGCCGCGACGTGCCAGAGTTGGTGCCTGGGGTCCCATCTCGCCTGAACCAGACGCTTGGCCTCGTCCTTCTCCGCGAATGGAACGCGCAGGTAGAGGCGGCCGTCGACCACGTCGCCGGGGGAGATCCCATCTTCCGGCGTCGTCTTCGCGGATTGATGGGGCGCCGGGCGCCAAGAGCGGGCGGGCCGGTCCATGCGGGCGCGGTCGACGATGCGGCGTACGCGTTCGCAGGACGTCGGGTCGGTGATCCGCATCATCAGATCGGTCGAGCCGCCGTGGGCCAGCAGGTTCAAGGAGCCGTGCCAGAGGACGGTGTCGTCAACGATCAGGACTTTCTCGTGCATGCGCTCGCGAACCTCGATCTGGCAGTCGGCCGACCGCAATGTCGCGACGAGGTCGGCTTCCTTCGTGCCGGGTTCGTGTGGCCGCGTGTGGACGGTGACTCGCACGCCTGCGGCGATACGCGGTGCGAGACGCCGGAGCCAGTACCTCACCGGGTTCGCGGCCAGGAAGGCGCAGTAGATGTCGATGCTGCGGCGGGCGCGCGCGATGTCCCATTCGACGCCGCGGGAGACTTCGTCGGCGGGGAAGAACGCGGGCCTCGCCAGCTCTTCAGGGGCCAGGCCGCTCAGGTCGGCTGCGCTGCGTACCGGGACGAGTTCCTCGACCGGGAGCCGCTGGGCGTGCTTCTCGAAGTACCCGAGCATCCGGGCGGCCTCGCTCGCGGGGCTGAGCTTGCGGTGCATGAACTCGGTGTTGGCGACCAGGACGAGATGGTCCTGTGCGCGGCTCAGCGCGACGTTCAGCAACCGGCAGGTGGCCGAGGACAGCCCGACACCCTCGTAGAAGTAGCCGAGCCGGTCGCCGGCTCCCGCGACGGTATCGATCACCACGAGCGGACGCTGGCTTCCCTGGAAGCGGTGGACGGTGTCCACCACACCATCGTAGGTCTCGCCGAAGCGGTGGGTCAGGCTCGCGTTCAGCGCCTTCTTCTGGTTCTTGTAAGGGCAGATGACGGCGAGCCGGTCGGCCGGTCCTTCCCCTTCAGCGTGCATGGTGTGCTTGCGGGCAGGCAGGACCTTGTCGTACTGCAAGCCTCGGATCAGCTCGTGGATCACGGCTTCGTGGACGGCGTTGGTGGTATGGGCGTTCCTTCTTCCCCGGTCCGGGACCCGGCTGGAGGTGTCGATGAGCACCAGCTGGCCCTCGATCAGGGGTGAGGGCGGCAGCCGTGTCCCCTCCTGCCGGCCGGTCAGCAGCGGCGCGTCCGGATAGGCGACTTCGTTCACCACCGCGCAGATCGCCCGGCGCATGCGGTACTGCTCGTTGAGCGCGACCATCCTGGAGTCGCCAACGCGGGCGCCGCCCTGCGGATCGACGAGCCCGGCGGCGTGGAACGCATCCCGGTCCATCCACAGCCGCGAGTGCTCCTTGTCCTGGGCCCGTGCCTTGCGGTTGTTCGAACCGCGCGTGACGGCGGGCAACTGCCGGAAGTCACCGGCCAACACGACCCGCTTGCGGGCCAGGCCCGCCGTGTACCAGGCGGACGGCAGGTTCACCATCCCCGCCTCGTCGATGACGACGACATCGGTTTCGTCCAGCAGCCGGCGGCTTTGAACCGCCTTGGACACCGTCGTGCCTAGCACCCGGCAGCGGCTCCGTACCGTGTCCGCGATCTTCTGGCGTTCCTTCTGCAGGTCGTCGAGTCGCCGCTGTAGCAGGGCGGCGTCCTCCTGCAGCCGCGCCACCGGAGCCAGCCCCTGCACCTGGGCGAGGATACTTGGCAAGGTCGAGTCGATGGCGGCCAGTTCTGTTTCGCAATGCTGGTAGTTCGCCCAAGCGTCTCTGAGCCGCTCCGAGCAGACTCCCCAAGTAAGGCGATGGTGATACAGCTTGTAGCCGAGCGCATCCAGCTTCGCCTGCTTGCGTTGGGCGAACAGCCCCGAAGGGATCCCGATTTGGGCCATCTGCTCCTGGACCCACGCGATCTGACTGGCGGCAGCGTTCACTCCCGCCTCGGCATCGCGGACCGCCTGGCCGGTGGCAGCCAGCCGCCGCCAGAGCTCATGGCGCTCGGTGGTGACGCGCGCCGCCTCCTCGTGGCAGGCGATGCCTTCGTGTATCGCGGCAAGTTCCGTCGTGACCCCCGCGATCTCGGCGTCCAGCTCGCCGGCCAGCCTGTCGGCGATGCGGCGCTGGTCGATCTGCTCCCCGTACTTCTCGGCGAGCGACGCTACGGCGATCTGCCCGGCGCGCTGCACCAGTCCCGAGACGAACTCGGGTTCCCGGTCCAGCAGGTCGCATATCCGCAGCAGCGCCTGGTCGACCGCGACGTGCGTGGGCGCCAGAAAGAGCACGCGCAGGCCCTGCCGGTAGCAGCCCTCGACGATGCTCGCGACCACCTCGGTCTTCCCGGTGCCCGGCGGACCCCAGACGAAGGTCAGCTCGCTGCCGAGCGCCTGTTCCACGGCGCGTCGCTGCCGAGTGTTCAGCTGGCGGTTCCAATACCCCGGGACGAATCGTTCCGTGTCGGCGCACCGGCCGATCTTCGGCTTGCCCTGACCGACCAGCCACCCCGCGGCGGTGAGATTGATCGCCGGTGCGCCTGCGCCCAACTGCTCCAACCGCTCGGTCAGCGCCACGAGGCCGGCGGTGTCGTCCTCGACCAGCTGCGCGTTTGCCGGCGCGGTACCCAGGTCGGCCTCGGTGGTCACCCGGATTTTCCCGTCCGGGCACCGTGCCGCTTCGGCGCGTTCCCATGGGCCGCGGGACCGGGACGTCCGGATCAGCAGGTCCTTGTCGCCGAAGGCTTCCTTCCATCCCTTGCAGGTGAACCGGTACTCCCGCTCGGCGCCGGACTGCTGGACGAGTCGACCGTCACGTAGCGACACCTTTTCGGCATTCGTCATGTCGTCGTGCAGAATCGCCGCGATCTCCAACTGCACCGCATGGTGCAGATGGGCTGTGGGGTACGGCCCGGCTTGCTTCTCCGCCATCGATTCCTTCCCGACCGCCGTGGAACGTGACGAGCGCGGCCGAACCGCGCTTCGTTATGGGCCTCAGAGAGGGGCCGCCTGCCTGACCGTGCCTCGCTGTCGCCGCGGCCCGCGGACCGTCATCAGCCTGTGCGAGCCATCGCTGCCGTGCTTGCGCATGTGCGTCTCCGGGCGATCGGTAATGGTCAGACCGATATACGAGAAAGAGGCAACTGTAGCCTATACATGAGCCTTTGCTCGGTGTCGAACGGTTTGCAGTGTGCCAGTAGTGGGTGCTGCATGCCGGCGTCCCTTGACCGTGCGTCGAACCTGAGTCGAATAGGCGGCCTCGACTCGCCGGGTGGAACGCTTGATGATCACGCCGATCAAGCGCGCCCGCCCGCTGGCCGCACTCGAAGGGAGGGTGCCGCGAGGGGTGGGGTCGGTCAGCGACAAGTCACGCCAAAGGCGGAAAATTTGAGCGGTTCGTACTGACGGGGCGTTCCTCCGGTGCTAACACTGAACCTTTTTCAGTGGCGGCGGAGAGGTTGCTGGTCACAGCATGATCGCGAGCGGTGTGGCGGGCCGGGTGCATGGCAAAGCCCCTGGTAGGACGGGTGATCTTCCACAACCCTCCGCCCCCACCA
>NZ_BSTM01000033.1 GCF_030269515.1 Actinomadura sp. NBRC 104412
GACATCCGCGACTGGATCAAGACCTGGAACAGAGACCCCAGGCCCTTCACCTGGACCAAGACCGCCGACGAGATCCTCGAACGCCTCGCCTCATATCTTGAACGGATTCCTGGCGCAGGACACTAGGACGCCTTGGCGATGGCCTGCTCGATGTCGGCCCAGAGGTCGTCGGGGTGTTCCAGGCCGACGGCGATCCGAACCGTCCCCTCGCCGATGCCCGCCGCGGCGAGGGCGGCGGCGTCGAGCTGGCGGTGCGACGTGCTGGCCGGGTGCATGACCAGCGTCGACACATCGCCCAGCGAGGGCGCGAGCGAGACGAGGCGTACCGAGTCGGTGAAGACACGGCCGGCCTCGCGTCCGCCGCGCAGCTCGAACGACAGCACCCCGCCGGCGCCGTCCGGGAGGAGCCGCTTGGCCAGCTCGTGCTGCGGGTGCTGGGGCAGCCCGGGATAGGAGACGTGGGCGACCGACGGGTGCGCCGCCAGCCGTGTGGCCAGATCGAGCGCGGTCTGGCCGGCGCGCGCGATCCGCAGCGGCAGCGTCGCGAGCCCGCGGGTCGTCAGCCAGGCCGCGAACGGGTCCGGCGTCGCGCCGAGGTCGAGCGACCGCTTCCACACGGTGTGGTGCAGCACCTCGTCGGCGAACACCGCCGCCCCGCCGATGGTGTCGCTGTGGCCGCTCAGGTACTTGGTGGTCGAGTGGATGACGATGTCGGCGCCGTGGTCGAGGGGACGGCACAGCAGCGGGGCGAAGGTGTTGTCGACGACCGTCGTGACCCCGGACTCGCGGGCCGCGGCGGCCAGCGCGGGCAGGTCGGCGACCTGCGTGGTGGGGTTCGCGATCGTCTCCAGGATCAGCAGCCGGGTCCTGGGCCGCACCGCCCGGCGCACCTCGCCGGGGTCGTCACCGGAGACCATGTCGACCTCCACGCCCCAGCGCTGGGTCAGATCGTTGAGCAGGGAGAACGTCCCCCCGTACAGGCAGGACTGGGCGATCACATGGTCGCCGGTACGCAACAGGCCCATCAGCACCGCGTTGACCGCGCCCATGCCCGAGGAGGTGATCAGCGCGCCGGCGCCGCCTTCCAGGTCGGTCACCGCGTCCTCCAGGGCGCGGACGGTCGGGTTGCCGTAACGGGCGTAGAAGAAGTCCGACCTGGGTCCCTCGAAGGCCGCGGCCAGGTCGTCGGCGCCGTCGAAGGAGAACACGTGCCCCTGGTGGAGCGGCGGGCTCAGCGGCCGGCTCCCCCCAAGCCGGGGCGGGCGATGGTGGACGGCCCTCGTCTCGGGTCGGAGACCTCGTCCGTCGAGGTCATGGGCGTCGGGGCCATGCGAATCGGTCATGTGTTCATGGTCGCGGCCGTCCGGCGCCCATTGACAGGTCCAATCGCGACCAGTGGCCCGGGCCGCGTCCCCCCTGTCGCGACTGCGGCACCGGACCACCGGCTCCCGGCCCGAGCCGCCACCCGCCCGGTGGTCCGTTCACGTGCCTCGGGTTCCCCACCCCGCGAGAGGATCCGTCGGCGGGTCCGAACGGGCCGGGCGGAACGGCCCACGGCCGGAGACTCGACTATGACGCGGAACCCGCCCTCACAACATCCGGGAGATTACGGGCATTTCCCGGGCTTTCTCCGTACCCGGCCCGTACGTGGCTACGTGGTCATGCGGCCGGTCGGTCGCGGGGCTTGGCCTCGCGCACTGGAAGGGTACCGGCCCATCGGCTAGCATCAACCTAGCGATTGCTTGGCTACCGTATCGCCCGCCACGCCCCATGGAGGCCGAGGAGACATGATCGAGTTCCACCCCATGACCCGGAACATCGGCGCCGAGGTCACCGGAGTCGACCTGGCCAAGCCGCTGGACCCGGAGCAGATCCAACAGATCAGGGACGGGCTGCTCAAGCACATGGTGCTGTTCTTCCGCGACCAGCACATCAGCGACGAGGAACACGTCGCCTTCGCCAAGCAGTTCGGCACCGCCAACATGCCGCCCATGGACGTCAGCGGCAGCGCCGTGCACGTCCTCGACCAGACCGACCCCAAGGGCGAGGGCGGCGACTCCTGGCACAGCGACAACACCTTCATGAAGACCCCGCCGATGGGCTCGCTGCTGCGCGCGGTCATCCTGCCCGAGGTCGGCGGCGACACCCTCTGGGCCAACATGTACATGGCCTACGAATCGCTCGCGCCCTGGCTCCAGCGGCTCTGCGACGAGCTGTTCGCCGAGCACGACCTCACCATGTCGGTCACCAAGGCCATCGACAAGGGCCACCGCATGGACCTGAGGGAGATGCAGGAGAAGAACCCGCCCGTCATCCATCCCGTCGTCCGCGTCCACCCGGAGACCGGCCGCAAGGCCCTGTACGTCAACCGGTCCTCGGTCACCCGCCTCATCGGCCTGTCCCGGCGCGAGAACGAGGCGCTGCTGCCCCTGCTGTTCGACGCCGTACGGGACCCGCAGTTCCAGGTACGGCTCAAGTGGCGGGTCGGCACGCTGGCGTTCTGGGACAACCGTCCCACCCAGCACTACGCGGTGGCCGACTACACCCAGCGCCGCAAGATGCACCGGGTCACCATCAACGCCCCCGCCGAGATCGACGACGGCGTTCCCAAGGGCGTCGGCGGCGTGACCGGAGCGGACGCGCCCGCCGAGACGGCCGCCGCCCGCTACCTGTAGCGGCGGCCCGCCTCGGGAGTCGTGGCCGCGCCTAGTCCTTGGACGAACCGCTCGGGCTGGGGCTCGCGCCAGGGCTCGCCGGCGTGGTCGGCAGCCCGCCCTGCTGGTCCTTGTTCTGCTCGTTGACGCCCGACGAGTACTGCTCGGTGACCTTCCAGCGACCGTCGATCTTGGCCAGGCTCAGCCGGATCAGCGTGGCGGGCGAGTCGTTGACGCCCTCGGTGGTCCGCAGGCTCACGTTGACGGAGATGGCCGCCGTCGCGAACCGCTCGTCCACGCTGCCCACGAACACCTGGTCGGTCTTGGACGTCAGCACCAACTGCGGGTTCTGCCTGAAGGTGTTGCCGAGGTTGGGCAGGGTGTTGGTCTTGAAGCTGTCCAGCAGGTCGCCCGCCATGAGCGCCTGGGCCTTCTGCATCTGGGTCTGGTAGTTGCTCGCGTTGTAGTTCAGCGCCACGTCCCCGTACGCGGCGGCGACCTTGGCGACGGCGGCGCGCTCTTCCTTCTCGTGCGCGAGCCTGGCGATCGTCCACCACTGCCAGATCCCGAGGCTGGCCAGCGCCGCCACCAGCACCACGACCACGACCGCCGGGACGCGGCCCATGCCGAGGAACGTCTGTCCCTCCGCCCGGTCCAGGGACACCGGCTCCTTCCGCTCGCGCGGCTCGGCCGACCGCTCGGGTGGCTCAGCCGTCCCCGCGGTCGCCCGCTCGGTCGTCCGCTCGGTCGTCCGTTCGGTGCCGTGCAGGGACTTCTGCCTGGACTCAGGCGGGGTCCGGTCCTCCTCCTCGTCGATCGCGTCGAGGACCTCGTCGAGATCCTCGTCGTCCAGGACCTCGATCACCCGTACCCGCCGCTTGCGCCGCGCGGCCGGACGAGCGCCCGCCGCCCCCTTCTCGACGCGGGCCGGCTCGGTCTCGTCGGCGTCGACGTCCGCGGCGTCCTGCCGGACGTCCTTGGGGGTCTCGCCACTCACGTCGGGCTCTCCTCGGGGGTTGGGGTCAGTCCTTGCGACGGCGGCGCCGCCGTGCCAGCACGGGCACCGAGCCCGCCATCACCCGCAGCAGGACCAGGGCCGCCAGGACCGGCGGGACGTACACCAGCCAGCGCGGCGGCCCGCCGTCCCGGCCCTCGCCGGAGGTGTTCCCGGCCTGGATCGACGGGTCGTGCGTCGGGATGGTCGCTCCGGGGTTCTTGGCCTGGTAGGGCTTCTGGGCGACCTGCTCGGCGGGCCTGCGGCCGTCCGGGCAGGCGGGCTGCCTGTTGGCCCTGGGCTGGGGCAGCGGCGTCTTGTACTCCAGCGCCGCCTTCGTCTGGGTCGTCAGCATGAACGCCACGTTCAGCACCGGCTTTCCCTGGTCGGTGCCCAGGATGTTGTCCAGTACGACCTTCAGTTCGGGCGCCAGCGCCAGGGTCTGCCGCAGATCCCGGTAGACGGCCGGGTTGTACTGGGTCAGGCCCAGCGTAGCGAGCGTGTCCACGGCGCACGCGAAATCCGGCCGGGTCTTGTCGAGCAAGGAGTTCACCGTGGCCAGCAGGTCGGGTCCGGTGTCGCGCAGGGTGGTCAGCTCTCCGCGGACCTGGGCCAGCGCCGCGGTCAGCGCGGCCAGGTTGTCGATGCCCGCGCCGAGCGCGTCGCGGTTCTGGTTGAGCACGCGGGTGATCCTGGCCAGGTCCTCGGTCAGCCCGTCCAGCACCTCGGTGTTCTCCGCGAAGGTTCCGGTGAGCTGGTCGGCGCCGTTGATGATCTGGCGCAGCGAGCCCTCCCGGCCGGACCATCCGGCGGCCAGCTCCCGGGTGAGCACCTGGGCGTCGTGCGGGTCGATGGCCTTCAGCGACGAGATGACCGCGCCGAACAGGTCGCCGTACTTGGGCGGGACGGTGGTCTGCGACACCGGGATCACCGCGCCCGGTTCCATCTTCGGCCCGTCCATCCCGCCACCGGGCGGCGGGGTCAGCTCGACCACCGGCTCGCCGACCGCGGACTTGCGGGCGGCCGCGGCCTTGACCCCGCGCGGGATCTCGACGCCCTTGTCGATGTCCAGCATGACCCGCACCCGGTCGCCGGCCAGCCGTACCGAGTCGATCTTGCCGATGCGCAGGCCCAGATAGTCGACCTCGAAGCCCGGATGCAGGCCGGGCGAGGACGCGAACTCCACGGTGATGTGGTACGGCCGGTCGATGAAGTCGAACCGGATGACGTTGTTGAACGCCCACACCGCCATGACCACGGCCAGGGCGGCGAAGGCCAGCAGGTTGACCGTCAACCGGGTGCTCATCAGCGCGGCCCCCTCAGCAGGTCGTCCAGGTCGGGCAGGGCGCCACGCAGATCCTCGGGAAGCTTGGGCGGCCTGGCATCACCGCCGCCTCCGCCGTCTCCGCCGGTGCGGTCGGGGCGGCCGGTGGGCAGCAGCGGCGTCCCGTCCGGCCACGTGATCCGCAGGATCGGGTAGAGCAGCACCTGGCCGTCATAGCTGGCGCGCGGCAGCTTCGACTCGAAGGTCACCAGCCCGTTCACCAGGTTGGTGAGCCTGGTCCTGTTGTCACCGAGCTGGGCCAGCACGGGGTCGAGGTCGCGCAGCAGCGTGCGGAACCGCTGCACCCTGCCCTCCAGCACCGTGTCGTTGAGCTGGCGGGCCATGTGGGTCAGCCGCCGCACGGTCTGGAGGATCTTCTCCTTGTTGTCGTTCAGCAGCCGGGTGGTGCGTTCGAGCTCGCCCGGCGCCCGGTTCAGCTCGTCCCCGCCCTGCGCCAGCGACCGGCCCAGCCTGGCGAACCGGTCGACCGCCTGGGCGAGCTGGTTCCGCTGGTCGGTGAACACCTTCACCAGCTCGGTGGACTTGGCGATGGTGACGTTCAGCTGCCGCCCGTTGCCGTCCAGCGCCGCCGCGCCGGTGTTGACGATCGTGGCCAGGTCGTCGCCCGCCAGCGCCCGCAGCAGCGGCCCCGCCTGGCCCACCACCTGCTCGAACGACGGCTGGACACGGGTCTGGGTGATCATGGAGCCGGTGGTCAGGAACGGGCCGCGGTCCATGCTCCCGCCCGGGGGCAGCACCAGGTCCACGTAGTTCTCACCGAGCAGCGAGGTCACCTTGATCTCCGCTCGGGTGCCCCGCGGGATCCGGTACCCGTCCTCGATCGACAGCGTGGCGATGGACCGGTAGGTGCGCCTGTCCAGCTCGACCTTGGTGACCGTGCCGATCGTCACGTCGGACATCTGCACGCTGTGCCCGGCGACCAGGCCCTGCACGTCGTCGAAGGCGGCCTTGAGGACCAGCGAGCCCTGCGGCGCCCCCGCCGTCCGGATCGAGCACCCGGCCAGCGCGACCAGGGCGAGCAGCACGGCCGCGACACGGACCGTCATCAGTCGCCCCCTTCCGTGCCCATCCAGGGACAGTTGGAGTTGGGCGCGGGCAGCGGGCAGGGCACCTCGTCGCTGTTGAGGAGGCTTCTGAGCCACGTCCGCAGGAAGGCGTCGGTCGCGAACCGGATCTGCAGCGACTTGGTCTTGGGGTTGTAGCCGCCGATGAGGGCCTCGCTGATGCCGGGCAGCGCGTCGATCAGTTGCGCCAGCGACCTGGCGTTGCCCTTCAGCACCAGCGCGGTCCTGGTGAGCACCGCCAGGTCGTACGGCAACCGGCCCTTGTACTTCTTCAGCAGCTTGTCGCCCTGCCGTGACAGCTCCAGGATCCCGCGGATCAGCTCCTGCAACTCGCCGCGCTCGGCGCTGAGCACCTGCGTGGCCTCGGCGAAGCCGCGGATCACCTGGCCGAGGACCTGCTCGCGGCCCCGCACCACGCCCGCCAGCCGTTGCAGGTTGCGCGCGACCTCCACGAGCTGCCGGTCCTGGCCCGCGACGTTCTCCACCAGCCTGGCGCTCTGCTCCAGCGTCGCGTTGAACTCCCGCCCGTTGCCGTCGAAGCCGTCGGCGGACTTGTCGAGCGCGGCGCGCATCTTGGTCGGGTCCAGCGCGTTCGCCAGGTTGGTGAACGAGCTGAGCGCGTCGTCCACCTCGACGGGGACGTGGGTGCGCTCGATCGGGATGCGGTCGGAGGTCTCCTTCGGCCGGCCCGGCCTCCACGGCGGGTGCAGCACCAGGTTGCGCTCGCCGACCAGGTTGAGCGGGACGATCGAGGCCCGCACGCCCTTCGGCAGCGGGACGTCCTTGTCGATGTGGAAGGTGACCCTGATGCGGTCGCCGGCGTTCTCGACCTTGTCGACCAGGCCCACGTCGGCGCCCATCACCTTGACCCTGGACTCGGGGTAGAACGAGCGGGCCTTGGTGAACTCGACGGTCATGGTCCGCTGCCCGGCGGCGTCGTCCGGCAGCACCGAGCATCCGGCCGCGGCCGCCGTGCACAGGGCGGCCACCACCGCGCCGAACCTCGTGATCGGTCTCATCAGTTCGCCCCCCGGCGTGGGGTGGAGATGGGTCCGGGAGGCTGGATCGGGCCGAGGCCCGTCAGCAGTCCTTCCACCCAGGGCCCGTTGCCCTTGAGGTTCGCGACCTGGACGAAGGTCGGGCCCAGCAGCGAGAAGTCGGTGTTGAGCGCGTCCATGTTGGGGGCCAGCCGGGTCGTGAGCAGGTGCAGGTTGTTCAGCAGGGTGTCCAGCTCCCGCTGGTTGCGCGAGATCACGTTGGACAGCGTCCGCACGGTGCGGTTGCCCTGGCCGATGGTGGCGGCCAGCTCGTCGCGGCGCCGCACCAGGCTTTGCAGCAGCACCTGGCTGGACGCGATGATCTGACGCAGCTCCTCGTCCTTGGCGGCCAGCGTGCCGGTGATCGTCCTGCTGTTGCTGATCAGCTTCTCGACCTCGGGGAACGAGTCGTTCAGCGTTCGCGACAGCTCCCGCAGGTTGAGCAGGATCCGGCGGAGCTGCCGCGCCCCGGGCGTCTGGATCCTGTTGATCTGCGTCAGCAGCGTGTCGATACTGCGCTGGTCCAGCCTGCCGACGATGTTCTGCGCGCTGTCCAGCGCCTGCGGGACGGTGAACGGGACGGTGGTGCGCCGCAGCGGGATGCGGCGGCGCTCCTCGGGCACGTCCGCCATGTACGGCTGGGCGACCGGCCCGGACAGCCGCAGGTAACGGCCGCCCAGCAGGGTCGTGGTCTGGATGTCGGCGCGGGTGGCCGGGCCGAGGTCGATGCCCTCGTCCACATGCCACTTCACGATCACCGTGCCGGTGGAGAAGTCGGGCTCGACGGAGGTGACCCGGCCGACGATGACCCCGGCCACCCGCACGTCATGGCCCTTCTTGATGCCCGCGGTGTCCTCGAAGACGCCGCTCATCGTGTAGCCGCGTTCGAACAGGCGTAGCTGCCCGGCCGCGAACGCGAACACGCACCCGGCGGCGAGCGCGGTGAGCGTGACCACCGCGACGATCCGGTGGTCGGCGTCCCGCAGCGATTTCAGCGCCATCACCGACCACCCGCCAGGATCTTCTTCAGCTTGGCCAGGTCGGCGGGCGACGGCCGCGCCGGCGCCTGCCCGGGCAGCGTCATCGGGAACGGGCACGGCCCCTGGACGATGTTGATGCACAGCGCGGTGGTGCGCAGGAAGTGGCCGCCGTTGACGGCCGCGAAGAGCTGCCGCAGGGTCAGCGGCAGGTTCCGCACCATCTTCTCGAGCTGATCGACGTTCAGCCGGAACGTCTCGCTGAACCGGCCGAGGTTGTCGATGATCCGGGCGAGCTGAGCGTCCTGCCCAGCGAGCACCTGGTTGAGGTTGGTGGTGACGCCGCTGATCTCCACCACGGCGTTCTCCAGCAGCCGGTGGTTGCCGGCGAACACCCGGGTCAGCTCGCGCAGGTTGTCGATGCTGGCGGCGATCTGCCGGTCGCGGGTGGCCACCGCCTCGCTGACCGTCTCGTAGTCCTCGATCATCCGCTGGATGGTGGCGCGGCGCGCGCTGAACGTTTGCAGCAGCGCGTCGAAGTTCTGCACGAGCAGGCCGATGTTCCGCTCGTTGCCGTCCAGCATCTGGGTGAACGCGAAGAGGATCTTGTTGAGCTGGTTGGGGTCCAGGCTCTGCGTCAGCGGGCCCAGGCTGTTGACGATCTCACCGAGGTCGACCACCGAGCGGGTGTGCGGCACGCGGTCACCGTCGCCCAGCCGCCCGGCGCCGCGTCCGGGCTCCAGGTAGACCACCCGCTGGCCCATCACGTTGCGCCAGCGCACCGCGGCGGTGGAGTCGTCGGGGACGCGCACGTCCCGGTCCACCGCCAGCTCCACCACGGCCTTGCCGCGCTCGACCCGGATCCCGCTCACCTGCCCGACCGGCGCCCCGGCGATCTTCACCTGGTCGCCCTCCAGCAGCCCGGTCACATCGTCGAAGACGGCGGTCAGCCGGTAGCGGTCGTTGAAGCCGGCCCCGAGGATCTGCTGGCCGATGAAGAAGGTCAGCGTCCCGGTCAGCGCCACGAACACCAGGAACTTCAGCGTGGTGCTCGGCGTGGGCGCGCGTCCGCTGCGGCTCATGGGCGCCTCACCGCCCCTGCCCCGGGATGGCCCGGCACACGTCGTACAGCAGGAAGCACAGGTCGAGCGGAAGCGTGTTGACCTGCTGGCCGAGCAGCGTGTTGCCGGGTCCCTTGATCCTGATGGTGTCCGACAGCAGCGCGAAGAACCCGTTCAGCGAGTCGATCAGGACCGGGATGTTGTGCTGCTGCCCGGCCATGACGGACGCGATCCTGCCGCCGGTGTCGATGACCGTCCCCAGGTTGCGGCCGTGCCCTTCCAGGGTGTCGCCGACCGTGCCGGCCAGCCGTCCCGACTCGTCCAGCAGCCGCGTCACCTTGTCGGGACGGCCGTTGAGCGCGGGGGCGAGCCGGTTGAAGTCCCTGATCGTCGCGTTCAGCGTGCCGCCGCGGGAGCCGAGCGTGCCGGACAGCCCGGAGATGTCGTTGATCAAACTGTGGATCACCGCGCGGTTGGCGTGCGCCGCGTCGATCACCTGCCGGCCGTTGGTGATGGTGCGGCGCAGGGCAGGGGCCTCGCCCGACAGCCCGGCGGCGAAGGTGTGCACGATCGTGGCCAGCTCGTCCGGGTTGATGGCCCGGGTGAGCTCGTAGGCGGGCCAGGCCGTCTCGGCGAGATCCTGCGGGTCCCTCGTCCGCGCGATCCGGCCGCCGTCGGCCAGGTAGGGGCCGGTCAGCTCGCCGGAGCCAGGGACCAGGTCGACGTCCTTGGGCCCGAACACCGAGACCGGCTCGATCCTGGCGGTGGCGCTCCTGGGCACCTTGACGCCCCGGTCCATCCGCACCCGTACCGTGACCCGTCCGGTGCGCTCCAGCGTGACCGCGTCGACGGTGCCGACCGTGATGCCGCGGATCTTGACGTCCGAGCGTCCCGGGTCCAGGCCCTGGCCGGCCCGTCCGAACGAGGCGGTCAGGTACGTGGACCCCTCGTGCGACTCGGTGGAGCCGAGCGCCACCAGCACCGCCGCCCCGGCGATGACACCGGCGCCCAGCAGCCCGAACAGGGCCCGACTCCGCGCGCTGAGTGGTTCGTCGCTCATGTGCCCTCCCCGCTCATCCGGTCAGCCTCACGGTGCCGCCGTGCCCCCAGAAGATGTACGACAGGACGAGGTTCATGAGGATCATCAGGATCGTGGACTCCCGGATCGCCCGGCCCGCCGCGACGCCCACGCCCACCGGGCCGCCGGCCGCGTAGTAGCCGCGGTAGCAGTGGACGAACATGATGATGAACGCGAACACCGCGACCTTGATCACGCTGTAGAACACGTCGATCGGCGGCAGGTAGAGGTGGAAGTAGTAGTCGTAGATGCCGGGTGAGAGCCCGAAGTACTCGATGGTGATCAGCCTGGTCGCGGCGAACGCCATGAACAGCGAGACCAGGTACAGCGGCACCAGCGCGATGACGCCCGCCGCCACCCGGGTGCAGACCAGGTAGGTCAGCGAGTTGATGCCCATGACCTCCAGGGCGTCGATCTCCTCGGAGATCCGCATCGCGCCGATCTCGGCGGTGAAGCCGGTGCCGACCTGGGCGACCAGCGCGACCCCCGCGATGATCGGCGTGACCTCGCGGACGTTGGAGTAGCTGGCGACCAGCCCGGTGAACGCCTCCGCGCCGATCCGTTCCAGGCCCGGATAGCCCTGCAACCCGACCATGGCGCCGGTGGCCAGCGACATCGTGGCCACCACGAAGATCATGCCGCCGCCGATCACCAGCGCGCCGACGCCGACGGTGATGTCGCTGACCTGCTTGGCCAGGGTCCGGCCGTACTTGCGCCGCAGGACGATGTCGAACAGCAGGCCGTGCAGCACCCGGCCGAGGAAGATCGGCAGGTTGAGGGAGGCCGCCACCCCGGCGGCGCGGCCCTGGAGCACCCGGCCCAGCCGGCGTACGGGGGAGATCGCGACCATCGGCGTCAGTACCTCGGGGGGAAGAGAACCTGGTAGATCATCGTCAGCACGTAGTTGGCGGTGAACACCACGATGGAGGTGACCACCACGGCGCGGTTGACCGCCCGGCCGACGCCGACCGGGCCGTAGTCGCAGGTCATGCCCATGTGGCAGGCGACCGCCGCGGCGATGAACCCGAACACCCACGCCTTGAACAGCGTGATGAGCAGGTCGGGGAACTGGAGCAGGGTCGTGGCGCCGTCGAAGAACGCGCCGGGGCTGACGCCCTGCTGGACGACGTTGAAGTAGTAGCCGCCCAGCACGCCGGCCAGGATCACCACCGAGCACAGCAGCAGCGAGACCGTGCTGGCCGCCCACAGCCGGGGGGTCACCAGCCGGTGCACGGGATTGATCCCCATGACCTCCATGGCGGCCAGCTCGTCCCGGATGTTGCGGGCGCCCATGTCGGAGGTGATGGCCGAGCCGCCGACCCCGGAGACCAGCAGCGCGGCGGCCAGCGGGGCGACCTGCTGGATCATCGCGGCGACCAGCAGCGCGCCGGTGCCGGACTGCGCGCCGAGCTGGCGCGCGATATCGCCGACCTGCAGCGAGATGGTGGCGCCCAGCGGGATGGCGACCAGCATGACCGGCACGCTGGTCACCCGGGCCAGGAACCAGCACTGCTCGATGAACTCGCCCCACCACTGGCGCAGGTCCCAGGTGCGGCGGAGGCCCTCCAGGAAGGTGACGCACAGGAGCCCGGTCTCGTCGAGCGTCCTGCCGATGCGCCTGCGGGCCAGGTCCGGTGCCTTGGCCAGGCTCAGGGCCATCGGCCGGCGACCTTGGGGACGGGGGCAAGGGGGGTCATTCCAGACTCCTCACGTTCGGACGTCGGCGCTCATCCGAGTTCCGATCACGGCCGCCACGGCCGATACCGCGCCCCCGCGATGCCGGCTGGGATCGGAGTCACACATGGGGATCCCGTGTGCCGAGAGCACACGGGCGCCGTGTGTGATCTGGAGCACTCTAAATCAGGAAGCTCTAAAAAGCGAGTACTTACATGGGTATTGGTCCGAAGCTACGATCGTGCGGTGCCCACTTTTACGCACGGAGGCGTAGACCCGCTGGTCGCCGGGGTGTACGAGCGCTGGGAGAAACAGGGGCTGCCGGGCGCCCCGTGGCCCTTCATGAGCATGGTGTCGGTCGCCCGACTGCACCAGTTACTCCAGAAGGCCCTGGAGTCGGAGCTGAAGCGGCTCGGCCTGTCCAGGACCGGGTACTTCCTGCTCACCACGCTCGCACTGATCAGCGAGGGGCACGCGAGCCTGAGCACGCTCAGCCGCCTGGTGATGCTGCACCCCACCTCGGTGAGGCTGACCGTCGACCAACTGGAGGCCGCCGGTCTGGTCGGGCGGCTCCCCCACCCCAGCGACCGCCGCGCCACCCTCGTCCGGATCACCGACGCGGGACGGGAGCGCGCCGGGGAGGTGAACCGGGCGCTGGAGTCGCCCGACGGGCCCATGGGCGTCTTCACCGACTTCCACCGCGAGGTCTTCGAGGCGCTGCAGCCCGTCCGCAGAGCCGCGGGGGACCTGGACGACGTCGCACTGTGACCGCTGTACGCTCGGCCCGCAAGCTACCGAGCCGCGGTGTACCGAACGTTCACCGGAGCATGAACCGAGCGTCACCTCGTGGCCGTACCTCGTGAAGGACGGCGACAGGTCTCAGGCGATAGGGCACTCTACTTCTATGCCACAGAGTCACGGCACGCGCAGAAGACACGCCGCGCCCCAGCAGAAGCGGGCCGGGCGGCGGCGGGCGCGGCCGGGCGGCGGGCCGCCCGCCGGGTCCGCGGCGCCCGCGCGCGAGGCGTACGACCCGTACCGGGACCCGTACGGGCTGGACCGCCCGGACGAGCCGTCCCTGCGGGAAGAGCTGCGCTCCCGCCCGCCCCGGCGCAAGCGCCCGCCCGGCCCCGGCACGGCGCGCAGAATGCTGACCAGCAACGTCACCATCACCGCCGTGGCGCTCGGCGCCGTGCTGGCGGCCGTGGTGATGGTGGACTTCGACCGGCTGTCCGGCGAGGAGAGCCGGCCGTCGGGAGCGGCGGTGGGCAATCTGACCGCCAACGACATGCTCGCGATGATGAGCAGCTCCGACATCGACGCCGTCTCCGCCGACGCGATCGCCGCCGCCAAGAAGCGCGCCTACGAGAAGCACCAGGCGGAGCTGAAGGCGCTGCGGGAGAAGGCCAAGCGCGACGCCGCCGCCCGCGCCAAGCTGCGGGCCCAGCAGGAGCGGGAGCGCCTCGCCAAGTCCAACCCCAGCGCCAAGCAGAACAAGGCGTACGGCAAGAAGATGAACGAGCTCAAGGGGTGGGGCCGGTGCTGGTCGTCCCTTGAGACGCTGTGGGACCACGAGAGCGGCTGGAACGAGCGGGCCGAGAACCCCTCCAGCGGCGCGTACGGCATCCCGCAGTCGCTGCCCGGCTCCAAGATGGCCAGCGCGGGCGCGGACTGGCGCACCAGCTCCCCCACCCAGATCGCCTGGGGCCTGGGCTACATCAAGGCCCGCTACAAGACCCCGTGCGGCGCGTGGGCGTTCTGGCAGGCCCACCACTGGTACTGAGCGCTCGTACGGCCGGGGGACGAACGAAGCCGGCGGCAGCCGACCGTGGGGCACGGGCGGACGCCTTCCGGCGCTGCCGGAGGAGCCGAGCGACGAGCAGAGGTCTGGTGCAATCTCACCGGCCTGGCCGCTGAAGCCTCCTCGCCGCGGCGCCGCTCCCGCTAACCTCTGAAACCCCGTTTATTGACCGCCGCACGGTCCCGACCTGACAGGCGGCCTGACGCCCGCCTCGGCCCCGACCGCCGTGCCCGACCAGGGAGTGCCCCCATGCCCACCTCCACGTGGTTCCGGCTGAGCGTCGGCAAGCGCGAGCATGTCCTCGAGGTGGCGATGCGCGAGTTCGGTGAGCACGGCTACTCCACGGGAAGCCTGAACACCATCGCCCGCGAGGCGGGCATCGCCAAGGGCTCGCTGTTCCAGTACTTCAGCGACAAGCTGGAGTTCTTCGCCTTCGTCTGCGACGAGGTCTCGCGCCGGGTGCGCGAGGAGATGGAGCGGCGCATCGCGCTGACCGACTTCGACCAGCCCTTCGACGCCTGGCTGTTCGACGTGTTCTGCGAGTGGACCGAGTACATGGCCGAGCACCCGCTGGAACGGGCGCTGACGGCGGCGCTGCACTTCGAGCTGGACAACAACGTCCGGTCGGTGGTGCGCGGCACGTCCAACCAGCACTACCTCCAGGTCATCGACCCGATGCTGCGGCTGTGGAAGGAGCGCGGCGCCTTCCGCGAGGACGTGGACCTCGACGTGCTGATCACGACGCTGCTGCTGATGCTGCCGTTCCTGGCGCTGGCCCCGTACTACGACGGCCTGGACCCGGTGCACGACCTCCGCGGGCGGACGCCCGCGGAGCAGCGCCCGGTGATCCGGCAACTGATCGCCGGCATGCGGCCCATGTTCGCCCGGGACGACGAGGAGGACCGGTAGCCGTTCAGCTCAGGACGTACTCCTCGGGCCTGGCCTTGCGGCTGCGCGCCCAGAACTCGAAGGTGAACCCGGGCCAGAGGGTGCGGTTGACGCCCTGGTCGTCCAGGTACCAGCTATCGCACCCGCCCTCGTTCCACACGGCGCGGCGCAGCCGCCGCTGGAGCCGGTCGTTGTACGCGCGCATCGCCTCCGGCCTGGGCTCCACGCTCTGGGCCCCGCGTTCCCGCATGAGCCGCAGGAGGCTCAGGACGTGCTGGATCTGGACTTCGATCATGAAGACGACGGAGTTGTGGCCGAGCCCGGTGTTGGGGCCGAGCATGAGGAACAGGTTCGGGAAGCCGGGGAGCGTGGTGCCGTGATGCGCCTCGACGCCCTTCGCCCACGCCTCCTGGATCTTCACGCCGTCCCGGCCGACGATGTGCCATTCGGACATCGCGTCCACGACCTTGAAGCCCGTGCCGTAGACGATGGCGTCGACCTCGTGCTCGCGGCCGTCGGAGGTGACGATCGAGCGCTCGCGGACCTCGGCGATGCCGGCGGTCTCCAGCTCGACGTGCGGCTGCGCGAGCGCGGGATAGTAGTCGTTGGCCAGCAGGACCCGCTTGCATCCGATGGTGTAGTCGGGGGTGACCTTGGCGCGCAGCTCGGGGTCCTCGATCTGGCGGGCGATATGGCGGCGGGCCATCCGCTCCTGCGGCGCCGACAGCCGCGGGTGGACGGTGAAGCCGAGCGCGCGGGCCTCCAGCGCCCAGTAGATGGCGTTGCGGAACGCGCGGGCCGTACCCGGCACCGTCCTGAACAACATCCGCGCGGCCTTGGGGATCTCGAAGTCGGGCTTGGGCTGGATCCACGGCGGTGTGCGCTGGAAGACCACCAGCCTGCCCGCCCGCTCGGCGAGCCTCGGCACGAACTGGATCGCCGAGGCCCCGGTGCCGATGACGGCGACCCGCTTGCCGGCGAAGTCGTAGGAGTGGTCCCACTCGGCGGAGTGGAACGCGGTGCCCTGGAACCGCTCGATGCCGGGCAGGTCGGGGAAGGACGGGATGTGCAGCGCGCCGACGCCGGAGACCACGGCCTTGGCGTTCAGCACGCCGCCGCCGGCCAGCGTCACCTTCCACTCGCGCCGGTCCTCGTCGTACTCCATCGAGTCGACGGCGGCGCCGAAGCGGATGTGGTCGCGGACGCGGTACTTGTCGGCGGTGCGCTCCAGGTACGCGCGGATCTCCGGCTGCGGCGCGAACATCCGCGTCCAGCCCGGGTTGAGCTCGAAGGAGAAGGAGTACATGTGCGAGGGGACGTCACAGGCGCACCCGGGATAGGTGTTGTCGTGCCAGGTGCCGCCGAGCGCGTGGCTCTTCTCCAGGATCACGAAGTCGTCGAAGCCGTTGCGCTTGAGCTGGATCGCCATGCCCAGCCCGGCGAACCCGGAGCCGATGATGACGATCCTGGGCGAACCCGTGCCCGTGCTGGTGCCCGCTGTGTGGCTCATGGCGTCCCGAGTCCCTTCCGCGCTAACCTACTCCGAGTAAGTTACTACCGGTAATGCTATTGACGAAAGATCCAACGGGAGGCCGACCGCTGTGGGAACCGCCACACCCGGCGCGCCGGGCACGTCCGGAACGCCGCGCCGCCGGATGTCCCGCGCCCAGCGCGAGCGCCAGATGATGGACGTGGCGGAGCGCGTGTTCGGCGAGCGAGGCTACCGCGCCGCCTCGATGGACGAGATCGCCGAGCGCTGCGGGGTCTCCAAGCCGATGCTGTACGAGTACTTCGGCTCCAAGGACGGCCTGCTGCTGGCCTGCGTCGCCCGAGCCCAGGCCGAGCTGCACGAGGTCACCCAGAAGGCCATCGCGGGCGCCACCTCGCCCCGGGACGTCCTGTGGCGCGGGATGGTCGCCTACTTCTCCTTCATCGACACCCACAGCAAGTCGTTCGCGATGCTGGCCAAGGAGCCGCTCGCCGGGGGGCCGGACACCGCGGACGCCATCGAGGCGATCAGGCGGCAGCAGACCGCGCTGGTCGCCGGCGTGCTGACCGGGTTCGCCGCCGACGCGCCCGCCGAGGTCGTCGAGGCGTACACGGAGATCATCATCGGCGGCTCGGAGCGGCTGTCCCTGTGGCGGACGCGGCAGCCCGAGGTGACCGCCGAGCAGGCCGCCCGCTACATGACCGACTTCTGCTGGACGGGCCTCAGCCCGTATCTGCGGGAGGACGGCGCGGAAGAGCGTCCACAGCCCGGATGAGCAGGTCGAGGCCGAACTCGAAGTCGGCCTCGGGATCCTGCTTGGCCAGCTCCGGCGCGAGCGCGGCCGTATGCGGGAAGCGCTCGGGGTCGAGGCGTTCGTAGGCGTCCGCGTTCACGACGTGGTGGAGCCACTTCACCGCGCCGATCTCCCGTACCTGCGCGCCCAGCGCGTAGGCCAGCAGCGCCCGCATGATGCGTACCGAGGTGGCGCCGTCGAACCCGGCGGCGTCGGCCAGCGCCAGCGCCCGCTCCACCGGCCGGACGGCCTCCGGAGTGTCGATCTCATGGGTGAGGACGACCGTCATGCAGCGCGGGTAGTCGTGCGCGACCTTGCGGAACGCCCGCACCAGCGTCCGCGCGCGGGCCCGCCAGTCCTCGTCCGGGTCGCCGTCGAGGTCCATGCCGGCGACGACGTGCGCGGCCACGCCCTCCAGCAGCGCGGCCTTGTTCGGGACGTGGTTGTAGAGGGACATGACGGCCACGCCGAGCAGGCCGGCCACCGCGCGCATCGACAGCGCGTCCGGCCCGTCCCGCTCGATCAGCTCCACCGCCGCGCGGACGATCCGGTCGCGGGTCAGGCCCATCCGCCCTCCCGGCCTTATTGACACCGAGTCCATTGACACCGGTAAGTAGCGCATGACACGGTACGTACATTGTACGTTCTCCTCGTGAACACCCCGGGAGACCAGGAGGCGGGCATGCCCCTCGCGCACTTCGACGGCGCGCTGGCCGTCGTCACCGGAGCGGGCAGCGGGTTCGGCCGCGCCACCACGCTCGCGCTGGCCGAGCGCGGCACCACCGTCATCGCCGCCGACATCGACCTGCCCTCCGCCGAGCGCACCATCGCCATGGCCAAGTCGCTGGGCGCGGACGGCGCCGCCTACCAGGTGGACGTCGCGGACGCCGCCGCCATGGAGGAGTTCGCGGCGGAGATCAAGGACGCCAGGCGCGTCCCCGACATCGTCGTCAACAACGCGGGCATCGCCGTCAGCGGGCCGTTCCTGGAGACCGGCCTCGACGACCTCCGGCGCATCGTCGGCGTCAACCTGTGGGGCGTCGTCCACGGCTCGCGGCTGTTCGGACGGCAGATGGCCGACCGGGTCCGCGCCCTGCCCGTCAAGCCGGACAGGCCCAACCTCGGCGGCCACATCGTCAACATCGCCTCGGCCGCCGCCTTCGCACCCCACCGCGACCTGGGCGCGTACTGCATGACCAAGGCCGCCGTGCTCCAGCTCAGCAACAGCCTGCGCGCGGAACTGGCGGGCCTGCGGATCGGCGTCACCGCGGTGTGCCCCGGCTTCGCCAGCACCGGCATCGGCCGCAACGCCACCATCGTGGGCGTGGACGAGGCCGGCGCCCAGCGGATGAGGGAGCGGATGGACCGCGGCCTCCAGAGGCGCGGCTACCCGCCCGAGAAGGTCGCCGAGCGGATCGTCGACGCCATCATCAAGAACCGCCCGGTCGTGCCCGTCAACTTCGAGGGCCACCTGCTGTACGCGCTGTCCCGGCTCTCCCCGCGCGCGCTGCGCGCGCTCGCCCGGATACCGACACCACGCTGACACGCCACGCCAAGGAGGCGACCATGGCCGTGCCCGCTCCGCCGAACGGCCGCCGCTCCCGTCCCGGCACCTGGACCGCCACGATCCGCTGCCGGGACGGCGACCACACGCTGGAGCTCACCGACCGGGAGGTGGTCGCCGAACGGCTGCTGAAGACCTCCCGCAAGCACTCCTTCGACCCCGACACCGACGTCGACTGGGACGCGCCGCAGGACCCCGACCGCTTCTACGCCCCGCCCCAGCTCGCGTCCCTCTACGAGACCCCGTTGTGGGACGGCCTCAGCCACCGCCAACGGGTGGAGCTGACCAAGCACGAGATGTGCAGCATCGCCTCCTTCGGCATCTGGTCGGAACTGCTGCTCATGCAGGCCCTGGTCCAGCACTCCTACCGGCGGCGCTACGACAGCGACCACGTCGCCTACGCGCTCACCGAGATCGCCGACGAGTGCCGGCACTCGAAGATGTTCGGCCGGATGGTGCGGACCTGCGGGCTGCGCACCCACCGCCCGCGCGCCCTCGACTACCAGCTCGGCAAGCTGTTCATGGCCGCCTACGACCCGCTGCCCACGTTCGCCGGGACGCTGGTGATCGAGGAGTTCACCGACGCCTTCCAGCGCCTGACGTTCCCGGACGAGGACGTCCAGCCGATGGTCCGCCAGGTCACCAGGATCCATGTGATCGAGGAGGCCCGGCACATCAAGTACGCGAGGGAGGAGCTCAAGCGGCTGGTCGCGCGAGCGCACCCGGCGCGGCGGCGGATGGCCGCCTTCGGGCTCGCGCAGGCCACCCGGGCGATGGCCACGCGGCTCATCCACCCGTCCTGCTACGAGGCCGTGGGCCTGGACCCGAAGGTGGCGAGCCGGGTCGCCGCCCGCAGCCCGCACCGCCGCGCCACCATGGCCTGGGCGTTCCGCAAGTGCACCGACTTCTTCGAGGAGGTCGGGTTCCTGGACGGCCCGGCCCGCAAGGTGTGGGTCACGTCAGGTCTGCTCGCGGCCTGAGCAGCTCGGCCACGGGACGCTCGCGCACCCGCACGCCCTCGGGATGGTCCAGCAGCGCGAGGCAGGCGGCGTACCCGGGGCCCGGGTCGAGGGTGCGCATCATGATCCGCTCGGCAAGCCCGGGACGGCCGTCCCAAAGGCGCAACCGTGGCGGCTCGTCCGGCGCAGAGACGCGAACATCTCTGAGCGGAACGCGCAGCCCGTCTCCGGTGGCCTTCAGCAACGCCTCCTTGCGCGTCCAGTACGTCAGCAGCCCCGCGCGACCGCCCGGGGGCTCGTCGCCGGCCAGCAGTTGACGCGCGATGTCGTCGCCGATTCTGCCGCTGTCCTCCTCCACGTCCACGCCGAGCGGCCCGTGCGGCGACACCGCCACCGCGACCCGGTCGCCGGAGTGGGAGACCGACAGGTGGGGGCCGCCGTCCACGACGGGCGGGCCGTGCGGCTCGCCGCAGTCCCGGCAGGCGCGGGTGAGGGGAACGTGTTCCGGTTCCACGCCGAGCCGTCCCGCGACCGCCAGCCTGGTCATCGCCACCCCGAGCGTGAACCGGTCCCTGTCCGCGTCCCGCAGGTAGCGTTCCCTGCGCGCGCGTTCGACCGGGTCGAGCAGGCCGACCAGACCGAACAGCGCGGGGCGCGCCGCACCGAGCTCCGCCCACCACACCGTCACCGGTTCCACTTCGGCCTCGCCTTCCGTCCGGGGGCCACCGGCTCCACCATAGCGGCAATCGAACGTTGGGCATTTTTCTGACGGGAGACATTGCTCCGCCATTTTACGGAGTTTCGGCGGCGGGCACGAAAAAAGGCCGCGGAGCGTTTCCGCTCCGCGGCCTGCCGACCGACGCTCACTCCAGCGTGAGCGTCACCTGACCCAGGACACTCCTCCCGGCCACGCGGCCATAACGATGTTGCCTCCCTCTGGCGTATCGTTTCCTAAACAAGGGAAGCCTAGAAGTAATTAGGAGCGATCATGGCGGGTTCGGCCAATTCAGGTCAGAATTGATTTAACGGAAGGCCCGCAGCACTTCCCGGGCGACCCTGGTGGCCTTGTCCAGGCACGCCTCCTCGCGCGCCTCCGCGCCGCCGGCGCCGCCGCTCCGCTCGCTGTACCCGACCGTGATCACCGTGTTGCGCAGACGGACCGTCACCTGGCCCACCACGGTCGGCTGCCCGCGGTCCTCCTTGAACCAGCGGTACGCCTCGTCCCCCATGCCCGGATGCCTGGCGAGGCTCACCGTCCGCTCCAGGGTCGCGTTGTGGGCCTGCGTCCACTGGGCGCCGTAGTAGCGCCTGGCGTCCTCGACCGGCGTGGGCGTGTTGGCGGGCGAGTACAGGTGCGCCTCCACCCGCAGCCAGCGGAACCCGTCGCTGCCCGAGGAGTACGTGCAGGTGGTGAGGGTCTGGTTGGCGCTCGCCCGCCGCTGCGCGCCCGGAACCAGGCTTCGTACCGTGGCGGCCGGGACCGTCTCGCACGGCGGCGGCAGCGCGGTGATCGGCTCGGGTCCCGACGCCGGGGAGGACGGCGACGGCGCGGCCTCGCCGACCGACGCCTGACGGTCGCCGCGCCCCCCGGGCTCCCCGTCGGGCAGCAGGACGAAGACACCGCCCGCCGTCAGCACCACCGCGGCCGCCGCCACCAGCAGCACGAGCACCCGCGGCCGGCGCGCGGGCGCTGGCGGTTCCGGCGGTGAGTACACCCGCTGGAACGGTTCCGGCGAACGCTGAAGGCCGCCCACTCCACACTCCCCTGATCGCCAGCCGTACCCCTCGAAGGTAAACAGCCGGACCCTCACCCCGCCAGGGCTCCGCGGGGCTCCGCAGGGCGCCAATCACCCAACTCCGAGGACACCCGTTCCACCCGGGCCGACCTCCGCCGGATTCGATGTCGTACTCAGGACGCACAATGGAAACGTGCTGCTCAGCGAGATCGCCCGTACGTCCCGTGCCGTCGCGGGGACGTCGGCGCGCAAGGCCAAGATCGGGTTCCTGGCCGAGTGCCTGCGCGACGCCGGCCCCGGCGAGGCCCCCATCGTGGTCGCCTATCTCTCCGGGGAGCTGCCCCAGCGCCAGATCGGCGTGGGCTACGCCTCGTTCCGCGACATCCCGCCTCCGGCGGCCGAGCCGTCGCTGACCGTCACGGAGGTGGACGCCGCGTTCGGCGAGATCGGCGCGGTCTCGGGCAAGGGCTCGGTGACGCGCCGCCGCGAGCTGCTGTCCACGCTGATGACCAGGGCCACCCATGCCGAGCAGGACTTCCTCATCCGGCTGCTGTCCGGCGAGCTGCGCCAGGGCGCGCTCGACGGGGTGATGGCCGAGGCGATCGCCTCCGCCGCCGGCGTCCCGTCCGCCGAGGTCCGCCGCGCCGTCATGCTGCGCGGCTCGCTCGGCCCCGTCGCCACCGCCGCGCTCGCCGACGGCGTCGACGGCCTGCGCCGCTTCACCCTCCAGGTGGGGCGTCCCATCAAGCCGATGCTCGCCGCGTCCGCCCCGTCCATCGAGGACGCCTACGCCAAGCTGGACCTGCCGCCAGAGATGGGCGCCGCCGTCGAATGGAAGCTCGACGGCATCCGCGCGCAGATCCATGTCCGCGCCGACCCCGCCGAGGTGCGGGTCTTCACCCGCACGCTCGACGACATCACCTCCCGGCTCCCCGAGGTCGTCGAGGAGCTGCGCAAACTGCCGGTGCGGGACGCCGTCTTCGACGGCGAGCTGATCGCGCTGCGCCCCGACGGCTCCGCCCAGCCCTTCCAGGTGACCGCGGCGCGCACCGCCACCAGGGCCGCGAGCCCCTCCCAGGTCCCGCTGTCGATCTTCCTGTTCGACGTCCTGCACCTGGACGGTGACGACCTGCTCGACCGTCCCGGCACCGAACGGCACGCCGTGCTGGCCCGGGTCGTCCCCGAGCGGCTGCGCATGCCGCGCGTCGTCACCGGCGACCCGGCCCGCGCCCGCGAGTTCTTCGACGACGCGGTCGCGCGCGGCCACGAGGGCGTCATGATCAAATCACCGGACACGCCGTACACCGCGGGGCGCCGCGGCGCCGGCTGGATCAAGGTCAAACCCCGGCACACCCTCGACCTGGTCGTGCTGGCCGCCGAATGGGGGCACGGCCGCCGCCAGGGCCTGCTGTCCAACCTGCACCTGGGTGCCCGCGACCCGGCCACCGGCGGCTTCGTCATGCTCGGCAAGACGTTCAAGGGCCTCACCGACCAACTGCTGGCCTGGCAGACCGAGAGGCTGCGCGGCCTGGCCGTCCGGGAGGACGACCGGACCGTCCACGTCCGGCCCGAGCTCGTCGTGGAGATCGCCTTCGACGGCGTCCAGCGCAGCCCCCGCTACCCGGCGGGCATCGCGCTGCGCTTCGCCCGCGTCCTGCGCTACCGGGAGGACAAGACGGCCCAGGAGGCCGACACCATCGGCACGGTGCTGTCCCTGTGGAAGGAGGAGGGCTCCCCCGGCGAGCCGCCCGGCTAGTTGTGCCGTGTCGGCTTGCGCGACGGCGGTTCGGTACGGCGGTGATGGCGGCCGCGGTCGAACGGGGTGTGGCGATGGCGGAACTCCGGCCTGATCAGGTCGTGCCGGCCCGCGATGAACTCCTGCACCCAGATCTTGGCGCGGATGAGGGGGCGGCGGAAACGCTCCTCGTGCCAGACCGCCGAGCGGTGCTTGCGCGAGCCCGGCGCGTACCGCCAGCGGGCCCACGGCGAGCCCGGCCGGGCCACCCTGATCGCGCCGATCACCAGCAGGACGGGCACGAACAGCCCGGCGAGACCCGTCCAGATCTTGCCCTTGAGCAGCGTGAGCACGGCCAGGACCAGGTTGACGACCAGGTACCCCGCATAGATCCCCACCAGCACGGGGCCGTCGAGCCCGCTGCCCGGAGGGGGCTCCCAGCCCGCGAAGCCGACCGGGCGCACCCCGAGCAGCAGCAGCCCGGTGACCGCGATGGCGACGAAGACGGCGTCCACCGAGGCGCGGCCCTTCTCCGTCCAGTAGACGTCGCTGAGATGCAGGATGAGCGCGAACTCGTCCAGCACCAGCGCCGAGCCCACCCCGAAGATCGCCGCCGCGGAGACCGCGAACCCGCGGTAGGCGTCCGGTATCGCGACACTCATCACCCCGCCGACCAGCATCAGCACCACGCCGAACACCACATGGTGAATATGCAGGTCCCCGGCCTTGACGTTGCGGAACCACCAGCGGACGTCGGCGCGGATCAGGCGCACGTTCACCCGGGTCAGCACGAACGTGACGATGAAGGCGACGAAGAACGCCAGCAACGGCAGCCGGCCGCTGTCGTCGATGTGCAGGGTGAAGTACTCGGACATGCTCCTCCGGCCCCCCATCATGCCGCGTGACATGCGCGGGTATCGCGGAACGCCGTCCCCCAGGGGGAGCGGAGATGAGCCGGCCGAGGCTCCGCCGTGACCCCCGGCGCTAACCGGCGAAGCGGATGGGGTTGACCAGGTCCGCGTAGATCAGCAGCCCGCCCATCACGATCAGGACCGCCGCCATCACATAGGTGAGCGGCAGCGCCTTGGCCACGTCCACATAGCCGGGGTCGGGACGGCCGAAGACGCGGGCGAAGAACTTCTTGATCGCCTCCAGCAGCGCGCCCGCCATATGGCCGCCGTCCAGCGGCAGCAGCGGGACCAGGTTGAACAGTCCGACCGCGAGGTTGATCGAGCCGAGCAGCGCGATGAACATCGCGACCTTCTCGACGATGGGGCTCTCCGAGGCGGCGATCTCACCGCCGAGCCTGCTGACGCCCACCACGCCGATCGGGCCGTTGGGGTCGCGCTCCTCGTCGCCGAACGCGGCCTGCCAGACGCCGACCATCTTCTCGGGCATCCGCAGCAGCGCGCCCGCGGTGTGGGCGGTCAGCTCGCCCATGTAGTCCGCGACGGCCACCGGGCCCTGGCGCTCGCGCTCCTGGAGCGGGGTGATGCCGAGGAAGCCGACGCTGACGATCTTCTCCGGGTCGTCCAGGTCGTACATCTGGTTGCGGGTGACCGGCACCTGGAACGACACCGGTCTGCCGTCCCGCTCGACGGTCAGCGCCACGGTGCGCCCGCCCGAGTCGCGGATCAGGCCCTGAAGCTGGTCGTAGTCGGTGATCCGGTGGCCGTCGTAGGTGACGATCCGGTCGCCGGCCCGCAGTCCCGAGGACGCGGCCGGGGTGGGCGTGTAGCCCTCCGGGCACTCGGTGAGCTGGGAGTTGGCCGGGATCGCGCACTTGGCCACCGCGCTGATCACCGGTTGCGGTGTGGGGGTGCCGATCCCCATCAGCAGGATCGCGAAGAAGATCACCGCGAGGATCAGGTTCATCGCGGGGCCCGCGAACATGATGGTGAGCTTCTGCCACCACTTCTTGGCGTAGAAGACCCGGTCTTCGTCGCCCGGCCGGATCTCCTCCAGCGACGCGCCGCGGGCGGACTCGATCAGCCCCTGGAACGGCCCGGTGCTGAGCCGCCGTGCCTGGCCCGGCAGGTCGCCCTTGCGCGGCGGCAGCATGCCGATCATGCGGATGTAGCCGCCGAGCGGGATCCATTTGACGCCGTACTCGGTCTCGCCCTTGTGCCGCGACCACAGCGTCGGGCCGAAGCCCACCATGAACTGCGGGGTGCGGACCCCGAACAGCTTGGCGAACGAGAAGTGCCCCAGCTCGTGCAGGGCGATCGACACCATCAGGCCGAAGAACAGGATCAAGACTCCCGCCAGCCAGCCCATGCGCACCCCGTTCCTCGGCGTTCCCCGGCAACCCGTTCAGACGTTCAAGGTTACGTGATCCGGGCCTCGCACGACCGCGTACCAGTGCACACCCGGGCCGACGGGTCATACGGATAAAGCGATCACGATGGTTCAGGCGGGGGCGGGGGCGGTGTCTGGTGGCACGGTGGGGCCGCTGCTAGCCTGGCCTGCAAGCCGTTCACTCCGCGCGGGAGAGTTGAGTGGTCTTCGTCCGGCCTGTCCCAAGAGCCGAACGCCTGGGGCGACGCGAGGACGAGGAGCGCTCATGGCCCCTGGCAGCCGGCCAGGGGACGCCGAAGGAGCAACTCCTCCCCGGAACCTCTCAGGCCCCAGGACCGCGCGGATCAGGTGACCTCTGGAAAGCGGGGACACGTCGTCCCCCGCCGAAGGTGAAAGCCCCGCCCGCCCCGCGAGGGGCCGGGGTGAAGCTCTCAGGCGCCGCCACGCGGCCGATGACAGAGGGGGAGGCCCGAACACGACCGGGTACGCGTGCGACGATCGGACCACGCGCCCGTGACGAAGGAGCCGAAACCCCATGTCCAGCTCGCCGGCGAAGCACACGCCGCTCTACGACGTCCACCGCGACCTCGGCGCCACCCTCGTCGACTTCGCCGGTTACCTGATGCCGCTCAGGTACGGGAGCGAGGTCGCCGAGCACCAGGCCGTGCGCACCGCCGCCGGGCTGTTCGACCTGTCCCACATGGGCGAGATCTTCGTCAGCGGGCCGGACGCCGCCGCGGCGCTGGACCACGCGCTGGTCGGCGCCCTGTCCCCCATGGCGGTGGGCAAGGCCAGGTACACGATGATCTGCGCGCCGGACGGCGGCGTCCTGGACGACCTCATCGTGTACCGGCTCGCGGCCCAGACGTTCATGGTGGTGGCCAACGCCGCCAACGCCGCGACCGTCCGGGACGCGCTCATCGAGCGGGCGGCGGGCTTCGAGGCGGCGGTGGAGGACCGGTCGGACGCGTACGCGCTGATCGCGCTCCAGGGCCCGGACGCGCAGCGGATCCTGGCGCGCCACACCACGGCCCCGCTGGACGACCTGCGGTACTACGCCATCATGGCGGGCGAGGTGGCGGGCGTGGACGCGCTGATAGCCCGTACCGGCTACACCGGCGAGGACGGCTTCGAGCTGTTCGTGTCGGCGGGTGACGCGGTGGCCCTCTGGGGCGAGCTGGCCGAGGCGAAGCCCGGCGACGAGGAGGATGAGGAGAAGGTCGTCCCGGCCGGGCTGTCGGCGCGCGACACGCTGCGGCTTGAGGCGGGCATGCCGCTGTACGGCAACGAGCTGACCACGGAGACCACACCGTACGAGGCCGGCCTCGGCCGGGTGGTCAAGCTGGACAAGCCCGGGAATTTCGTGGGCAAGGCGGCGCTTGCCGTCCATGCGCAGACCCCTCCAGGCCGTAGGCTCGTGGGGCTGGTGGCCCGCGGGCGGCGCGCCCCCCGCAAGGGGTACGACGTCGTCTCGTCCGGCGGCACGCCGTGTGGAGTGGTGACGAGCGGCGCTCCGTCGCCCACACTGGGCAGGCCGATCGCCATGGCGTACGTGGACGGCGCCGTGACGGAGACCGGGCTGGCGGTGGACGTCCGCGGCCGGCTGGAGCCGGTCGACGTGGTGGACCTGCCCTTCTACAAGCGTTCCTGAAACCAGAGCTGGAGAGAAGAAGCATCGTGAGCGTTCCGGAGCAGCTGCGCTACAGCGAAGAGCACGAATGGGTGGCCGGGCTCGACACCGAGGACGGCGTCGTGACCATCGGCATCACCGCGTACGCCGCCGACGCCCTCGGCGAGATCGTCTTCCTTGAGCTACAGCCCGGCGAGGGCGACCCGGTCGAGGCGGGCGAGCCGTGCGGCGAGGTCGAGTCCACCAAGTCCGTCAGCGACATCTACTCGCCCGTCAGCGGCGAGGTCACCGCGATCAACGCCGCGGTGATCGACGAGCCCAAGGTGATCAACGACGACCCGTACGGCGAGGGGTGGATCTTCAAGGTGCGGATCTCCGACGAGCCCGGCGACCTCCTGGACGCGGAGGCGTACAGCAAGCTCATCGAGGAGTCCTGAGACGTGCCCCTGAACGACCCGCCGCACAACCCTCTGCATGATCCGCTGAACGACCCGCTGGCCGCCGTCGACCCCGACGTGGCCAAGGCGGTCGCGGCCGAGCTCGACCGGCAGCAGTCCACCCTGGAGATGATCGCCTCGGAGAACTTCGCGCCGGTGTCGGTGCTGGAGGCGCAGGGGTCGGTCCTCACCAACAAGTACGCGGAGGGCTATCCGGGCAAGCGGTACTACGGCGGCTGCGAGTACGTGGACGTCACCGAGCAGCTCGCCATCGACCGGGCCAAGGAGCTGTTCGGCGCCGAGCACGCCAACGTCCAGCCGCACAGCGGGGCCCAGGCCAACACGGCGGTGTACTTCGCGCTGCTGGAGCACGGCGACACCATCCTCGGCCTGGATCTGGCGCACGGCGGCCACCTCACGCACGGCATGCGGCTGAACTACTCCGGCAAGGTGCTGAACGTGGTGCCCTACCACGTGCGCTCCTCCGACGGCCTGGTCGACATGGACGAGGTGGCGGCGCTGGCCGCCGAGCACCGGCCCAAGCTGATCGTGGCGGGCTGGTCGGCGTACCCGCGGCACCTGGACTTCGCGAGGTTCCGGGAGATCGCCGACTCGGTGGGCGCGCTGCTCATGGTGGACATGGCGCACTTCGCCGGGCTGGTCGCCGCGGGACTGCACCCGTCGCCCGTCCCGTACGCCGACATCGTCACCACCACCACGCACAAGACGCTGGGCGGCCCGCGCGGCGGGCTGATCCTGTCCCGCGAGGCGTACGGCAAGAAGATCAACTCCGCGGTGTTCCCCGGCATGCAGGGCGGCCCGCTGGAGCATGTGATCGCCGCCAAGGCGGTGGCGCTGCGGATCGCCGGGTCCGAGGGGTTCAGAGAGCGGCAGCGGCGCACCGTCGAGGGCGCCAAGATCCTCGCCGAGCGGCTGCTGGCCGAGGACACCACCAAGGCCGGCGTCAAGGTGCTCACCGGCGGGACCGACGTCCATCTGGTCCTGGTCGACCTGGTGGAGTCCGAGCTGACCGGCAGGGACGCCGAGGACCGGCTGCACGGCATCGGCATCACCGTGAACCGCAACGCCGTCCCGCACGACCCGCGCCCGCCGATGGTCACCTCCGGCCTGCGGATCGGCACGCCCGCCCTGGCCACCCGCGGCTTCACCGCCGCGGACTTCACCGAGGTCGCGGACATCATCGCGCTGGCGCTGCAACCGTCCTACGACGAGGACGCGCTGGCCGAGCGCGTCCGGAACCTGGCGGACCTGCATCCGCTGTATCCGAACCTCTAGCCGGCTCCCGCGCCCGGTCCTTCGTTCAGAGGGACCGGGGCGGGCGAGGTGGACCCCATGGCCATCAGCGTCTTCGACCTCTTCAAAGTCGGCATAGGGCCGTCCTCGTCCCACACGGGCGGGCCGATGGTCGCGGCGCACCGGTTCGCGCGAGGTCTGCACCGGGACGGCCTGCTGGAGAGGACCGCCTCCGTGCGGGTGATCCTGTACGGGTCGCTGGGCCTCACCGGCAAGGGGCACGGCAGCGACAAGGCCGTCGCCCTCGGCCTGGAGGGCGACAGGCCCGAACTGGTCGACGTCGACACGGTGGACGAGCGCCTCGCCGCGATCCGCTCGCGCGGCTCCCTGCGCCTCTTCGGCACCCGCGAGATCCCGTTCGTCGTGGGCGAGCACCTGTCCTTCGAGCGGCCGCCACTTCGTCTCCCTCGACCGCGCCATCAAGACCATGAAGGACACCGGCCGCGACATGCTCGACAAATACAAGGAGACCGCACGCGGCGGACTTGCCGTTAATGTAGTCGAATGCCAACGGAGCGTTGTAATACCATTTCGGTATGCTGGACCTCATGACGACCCGCAGCATCCGTATCCCCGACGAGATCGACGCCCTCTTGGTCAAGGCCGCCGAGGATGAGCACATATCCGTCAACTCCGCCGTCGTCCAAGCCGTGGAGGAATGGACCCGGCTGCGCTCGCACCGTGCCCGCGTCCGCGCCGTGACGGCGCAGGTGATGGCCGAGGACGCCGCGCTTCTCGATCGGCTCGCGGACGCATGACCGAGTACCTGACGGCGGACGACCTCATCGACATCAACGCCGCGGTCCTCGGCGGCACCGCGGCGGTCCGTGATGCCGGACTGGTGTCCTCATCGGCGATGCGCCCGGCGACCGTCGCCTTCGGCATGGAGGCGTACTCCACCGTCGACGAGAAGGCCGCGGCGCTGATGCACTCGGTGATCTGCAATCACGCGTTCCTTGACGGCAACAAGCGAACCGGCTGGACGGCGGCCCGCGTCATGCTGGCCCTCAACGGGAAGCGCCCCACCCTCTCCGACGACGAGGCGTTCGATCTCGTGCTGCGGATCGCGACCTCCTGCTCGACGATCGAGATCAAGGAGATCGCGGCGGCCCTGTGCGTGGTCGAAGACACCCGCTGAGACAGGCCCGCCGGGCCTCCCTCACCTATCGCGCCATCCAGCATCACCAAGGCTGCGGTCCAGTTCCAGTTCGTCCCTGATCGGAATGCCGTACTCGCCGGTCAGGGGGATCTCGGGCTTCAGCCGGGCGCGTGACTCGGTGACGGCGTCGCGGTGCAGTGCGGCGAGCCGGAACCCTCGGCGCTGGTAGAAGCGCACGGCATCGACATTGTCATTGGTCGTGATGAGCCAGAGACGGTCGATGCCGTGCTCCGCCGCCCACCGTTCCATGGCCTCGATCAAAGCCGTACCCGTACCGTGCCATTGTTCGGTGGTATGGAGCGTCAGGATCTCGCACTGCCGTCCGGTCTCGTCCGGGACGTAGGTGAGCACGCCCAAAAGCCGTCCTTCTTCGCTCTCCGCCACGAACGCCGGATGCTCCAAGGGGTGAAGGAGTTCTCCTCGGCGGGCCACTCTGTCGCTGTGGTTTTCGGCGAGGAAAGCGCGGACGGCCGCCAGGTCCGCGTCCGTTCGCCGGCGCACCCTCATGACGTCGGCCGGGAGGAGATGACGCCCCGGCCCACCGGGGTGTGGGCGCCGGCCAAGGCGGGCTCGCCGCAGTGGGCGCACACCGTGACCGGTTCGAGGAACTCGCCGCAGGAATGGTGCCAGCGGACGGGCGGGTCGTCGGGGTTGAGGTAGCGGTCGCCCCATTTCATGAGAGCGATCAGGACCTCGCCGAGCTCCCTGCCCCGAGAGGTGAGGTAGTACTCGAAGCGCGGCGGGTGGTCGCTGTAGCGCTCGCGGCGCACGATCCCGGACGCCTCCAGCTTGCGGAGGCGGGTGGTGAGGATGTCGCGGGACGCCCCGGTGTTGCGGGCGATGCCGTCGAACCGGCGGACGCCGTGGAACAGCTCCCGGATCACCAGGATCGTCCAGCGCCCGCCGATGACCTCCAGCGTATCGGCGATCGAGCAGGGACGGGGATCGGCGTCCTTCGGCATGCCCTCCATCCTAGGGACGGCGTCCGTCATGGACGCTCGATGATGGTGGCGTTGGCCATCCCACCGGCCTCGCACATGGTCTGGAGGCCCAGGCGGGCGTCCCGGTCCTCCATGGCGTGCAGGAGCGTGGTCAGGAGGCGGACGCCGCTGGCGCCGAGGGGGTGGCCGATGGCGATGGCCCCGCCACGGACGTTGACGCGGGACAGGTCGGCGCCGGTCTCGTGCCGCCAGGCCAGCACGACCGACGCGAACGCCTCGTTCACCTCGAACAGGTCGATCGCGGACAGCGGCAGGCCGGCCCTGTCCAGCACCTTGGCGGTGGCCGGGATGATCGCGGTGAGCATGAGCAGCGGGTCGTCCCCGGCGACGGCGAACGCGCGGAAGCGGGCGCGGGGGCGCAGGCCCAGGCGCTCGGCGACGTCGGCGCCCATGATGAGGACGGCGGCGGCGCCGTCGTTGAGTGGCGAGGCGTTGCCGGCGGTGACCCGCCAGTCGATCTCGGGGAAGCGCTCGGCGATCCACGGATCGTAGTAGGCGGGCTTGAGCCCGGCGAGGATCTCGGGGGTGGTGGACGGCCGTACCGTCTCGTCCGGGGCCTTCCAGGCCAGCTCGCGGTCGAACTCGCCGTTGGCGTAAGCCCGCGCGGCCCTGCGGTGGGACTCGTAGGCGTACGCGTCGAGGTCTTCGCGGGAGAGCTTCCAGCGGGCGGCGATCAGTTCGGCGCTGATGCCCTGGCCGACCAGCCCGTCCGGGTACCGGGTGCGCAGCGGGGCGAACGGGTCGGTGCCGGGCAGGACGGCCGAGCCCATCGGCACCCGGGACATCGACTCCACCCCGCACGCGATGGCGATGTCGTAGGCGCCGCTCTGCACGCCCTGCGCGGCGATGTGGACGGCCTGCTGGGACGAGCCGCACTGCCGGTCCACCGTCATCGCGGGCACGCTCTCGGGGAACCCGGCGGCCAGGACGGCGGTGCGGGTGATGTTGGCGGCCTGGTCGCCCGCCTGGGTCACCACGCCGCCGATCACGTCGTCGACCTGGGCGGGGTCGATGCCGGCCCGCTCGACCAGCGTCACCAGGGCGCGGGCGAGGAGGTCGGCGGGGTGGGAGTCGTGCAGGGCGCCGGTGGGCTTGCCCTTGGCGACCGGCGTACGGACGGCTTCGATGATCACGGCGTCGCGCATGACGGTGTCCTCCTAGGCGGTGGTGGCCGGGGTGGGTTCGGAGACGGGTGCGGTGCGGGGACGGCGCAGCAGGGCACAGGAGGCCGCGGTGGCGGCGGTCGCCGCGAGGATGAGCAGCCAGCCGTCCCCGAAGGCGTCCGGGCCTCCCGCGGTGTCGAGGACGGCCACCAGCAGCGCGATGCCGAGGACGGTGCCGAGCTGCCGGGCCATGGTGACCACGGCCGAGCCGGTCGAGAAGGACCGCGGCGGCAGCGCCCCGACGGCCGCGCCGATCAGGGTGGGCAGGACGAGGCCGACGCCGATTCCGGTGAGGATCATGCCGGGCATCATCCCGGCGGCGTAACCGGTGTCCATCCAGGCGTACCACCACCCGATCCCGGCGGCGAAGGCGAGGCAGCCGAGGGCGGCGACGGGTCCCGAGCCGACCTTGCGGGCGACCGGGCCGATGCCGAGCGCCAGCAGCGGCACCATCAGCGGCCCGGGTGCCACCGCCAGCCCGGTGCGAAGCGGCCCCCAGTGCCACACCTGCCGGCACCACAGCACGGCCGACAGCAACATCGCGGCGAACGCCACCGCGAAGAGGACGTTGGCGAACGTGGCGGGGCTGAACGACGGCACGCGCAGCAGGGACAGCGGCAGCACGGGCGCGGGGTGCCGCGCCGACCGCGCGACGAACCCGGCGGCGAGGACGGCCGCGCCGACGAGGGACCCGATGACCTCGGCCGACAGCCAGCCCCAGTCGCCGCTTTTGACCAGTCCCAGCGCGACCGCCGCGACGGCGACGGTGAGCAGGCCGGCGCCGAGCACGTCCGGGCGCGGGCCGCGTTCGGCGGGGGGTACGGCGGGCAGCACGCGCGGTCCCGCGGTGAGCACGGCGATGCCGACGGGGACGTTCACCAGGAACGCCCACCGCCAGTCGGCGCCGGTGAGCAGCCCGCCGGCGGCAGGGCCGAGCGCGGCGCTAAGCCCGCCGATCGCCGTCCAGCCGCGGACGGCCGCGATCCGCCGTTCGGGAGGGGTGGCGGCGAGCAGCAGCCCGAGCGAGGCGGGTATGAGCAGCGCGCCCCCGGCGGCCTGGACGGCGCGGGCGCCGACGAGCGCCCACACGGACGGGGAGAACGCGCACAGGGCGGACGCGGCGGTGAAGACGGCGATGCCCCAGAGGTAGACGCGGCGTGCCCCGGTGCGGTCCGCGAGGTTCCCCGCGGGGACGAGGAGGGCCGCGAAGATGACCGCGTAGGCGTTCAGCACCCAGGAGAGGGAGGCCAGTGAGGCGCCGGCGAAGTGTTCCCCCACCTCGGGGAGTGCGACGTTGACGATGAACAGGTCCAGGTTGACCATCGCCACGCCGGCGACGACCGCCGCCGCGGTGCCCACGGATCGGGGGGACGGGCCCACATCGCCTCCCGCAGTGAGTTGGAAAATCCAACCGACACGCTAGCGCAGTGAGTTGGAAAAGAAAACCCACTGTCGGGAGGGTCACACGACCCTGCGCCCGTGCCCTCCCGGAACCAGGCTCAGCCGCACCACCGTGGGCAGCGACTCGCGTTCGAGGGCGGTGCGGAGCCGGTCGACGGCCTCCTCGTCGATGCGGCGGCGCAACGCGACCAGGTCGGCGTCCCATCCGTAGGTGACGTTCAGCCGCAGGCGCGGCCGCTTGGACCGGCCCAGCAGCCGCGCGCTGACGTTCCGGACGCCCGGGTACGCCGCGATCTCGTCCTCCAGCGCCTTCGTGACCGCCTTGTCCGACAGGTGGGTGCTCCCCTCGCCGGTGTCCTCGTCCAGCGTCAGGGCCGGCAGCCGCTCCGAACGGCCCTGCGCCATCAGCCACAGCAGCCCCAGAAGCGCCAGAACGACCCCGCACGCGGCGACGACCGGCCAGAACCACGCCTGCTCGGCGGCGTACCGGCGCATCGCCCCGGTGATGAGCGGTTCGGACGCCGCCGTCCCCCCGAAGGCGCCGAGCCCGCGCGCCAGCGCGGCCACCCCGGCGGCCAGCAGGATCAGCCCGAGCAGCGTCAGCCCCACATGGTTGATACGTGACGCGTGGCGGTCCATGGCGGGTCCCGTCCCCTAGTCCTCGGCGGTCTTGATCACGACCGCGACGCGCCGTCTCGGCATGGGCCCGATCTCCTCCAGCCGCCGCCGTACCGCGTCCGTGACGGAGCCGCGCAGGTCGTGCTCCTCGCGCATCGCGGTGGCCGCGACGACCTTCACCCGGTGCCGTCTCAGCCCGACCCGGCGGACGCGCGACACGCCCTCGACGGACTCGGCCGCCGAGGCGACCGCGCGCTTGAGGCCGCGGCGGGTGACGCCCACCATCAGGCCGGGGTTGTCGCCGTGCAGCGGGACCAGCCGCCCGCGTCCCGGCCACAGCCCCGCCCACAGGAAGATCAGACCGATCAGCGCCAGCACGGCCGAGATCAGCAGCGCGAGCCAGTCCTTCCACGGCGTCCCGGCCGCCCACGAGGTCACCCGGTCGTAGGGGACGAACCGGGACGGCTCCCCGACCAGCCCTGAGATCGTCTCGATCGCGGTGAGCGCGCCCACCGCCGTGACCAGCAGGGCGCCGAGCAGCGCCGGCCAGACGCGGCGCGAACGGAACGCGCGGCGCGCCGCGCGGTCGGCCTTGCGGGACGGCCCCACCCGTGGCCGTGGATGACCCAGCGCACGCGGCAGCTCATCCTGCGCATGGGGCGCGGACGAGGTCATCGCTCCTCCAGCGGTTCCAGCCTGGCCACCTCGATGTCGAGGTGGCGCACGGTGAGGCCCGTCAGGTCCCGGACGCGTTCGCGGACGCGTTCACGCACCCGCCTGGCCACCTCGCGCACCGGATCGGGATACACCACCGCCAGTTGCACGCGGGCGGTCACCATGGAGCCGTCCACGTTCACGTCGACGCGGGGCCCGCCCAACCGGCCCCGTATCGGGCGCGCGGTCCGCTTCAGGCCGCCGCCGTCCTCGCTCATCACGCGGGCCACGATCCGCTCGACCGCGCGGTCGGCGATCGTGGTGTGCCCGCGCTCGCCGTGGTACGGATCGTCTCTGTCGGGCGAGGGCTCCGGAAGCGGCGGCGGTTCGGCCATCGGCGCCTCCGGCCTGCCGCGCGCCGCGTGGCCCGTCGTCACCGCTCGCCCCTGCCCTGCGCGCCCCTGCCCGCCGTGCCCTTGCCCGCGAACGCGGACATCATGTCGCCCACGTCGAGTTCGCCGCTGATCGCGCGGCCGGCCAGCAGGCCCACGACGCCGAGCAGCAGGACGATCACGAAGGTCCCGAACCCGCCGAACGCCCCGGCGAACCCGAGCGCCGTGCCGAAGGCCAGGCCCGCGACCGGCCAGAGCAGCTTTGCGTCCATGTCAGCTCCCTTCCGACCCTCCCGAAGAGGAGTCGTCCTGGATGTCGGCGATCAGCACGTTCACCGGCAGGCCGCCGGCCAGCGGCAGCACGGCGCCGCGCACCGCGTCCGCGACCTGGGGCAGTGGACGGCCGCGCCGCGCGACCACGCCCACCTCGATCTCTCCGTCCCGCACGGCCACCCCGGTGTACGGGAGGCCGATCCGGTAGGTCACCACCTGCGCCCTGGGACCCGCGCTCAGCCCGGCCACGTCGGGGAGGGCGGTCACCGCCGCCCCGATCCGCTCGGCGCGGCGCTCGCGCTCCCGCGGCCCGGCCGCGTTCGCCGGGCCGTTCACCGGACCTTCGACTCGGTCTGGGCGGGCCGCTCCTCGGAGTCCTCCTCGCCCGGCAGGTGGATGTCGGCCACCTCGATGTTGACCTCGACGACGTCCAGCCCGCACATGTGCTCGACCTCGCCGATCACGTTCTCCCGCACCGCCGAGGCCAGGTCGGGGATGGACGCGCCGTACTCCACGATCAGGTCGAGGTCGATGGCCGCCTGCCGCTCGCCGACCTGCACCGCGACACCGCGCGTCGCGCCCTGGTCGCCCGTGACGCCGGGCAGGCGTTCCCGCATCGTGCCGATGGCCCGGGCCATCCCCGCGCCCATGTCGTGCACGCCGCCGATCTCGCGGGCCGCCAGGCCGGCCACCTTCGCCACCACCGCGTCCGCTATCGTCGTCCGGCCCTGCGAGGTGATCAGCTCTCCCTGCCCGTCGCCGGACGCCTTGCGCGCCCCTTGGGCCTCGTGACCCCGGTCCTGCACGGAGGCGCCTGCGGGCCGCTCTTTCGCCTGAACGCTTCCCTGATTCATTCGGCATCCCCCCTGGTGAGCCGGTATGTATGCAGGATCCTGCTCATATTCGGTCACGATAAAACCACTATTCAGGACAATGCCCAGGTCAATCGGGCCGAATCCGGCGTGGCGCGGCTAGTGCGTGACCGGGTAGAACCTGACCTCGGGGCGGCCCACCTGCCCATACGTGGGGCGGCGCAGGGCCATGCCATTGTCGGCGAGGTACTCCAGATAGCGGCGCGCCGTCACCCGCGACACGCCCGTGAGGGACGCGGCCGCCGCCGCGGACAGCCCGTCGGGCGGCGCCTCCGCGAGCACCTCCGTGATCGCCTCAAGGGTGGGCGCGCTCATCCCCTTGGGCAGCGGCGCCTGACCCGCCGGGCGCAACGCGGCGAGCAGCCCGTCCACATCCGCCTGGCCACTGACCTCCCCCGCGCCTTCCGCGCGCTCGCGGAACCGCGCGTACCCCTCCAGCTTGTCCCGCAGGGACGCGAACGTGAACGGCTTGAGCAGGTACTGGACGACCCCGACCGACACCGCCGTACGCACCACCGCCAGGTCCCGCGCCGAGGTCACCGCGATCACGTCCACCGCCAGGCCACCGGCGCGCAACGCCCGGCACACCGTGAGCCCGTGCGTGTCCGGCAGGTAGAAGTCGAGCAGCACCACGTCCACCGGCTCCCGCTCGCAGAACCGGAGCGCGTCGGCCCCCGTGTGGACGACCCCGGCGACGGTGAAACCCGCGACCCGCTCCACATACTGCCGGTGCGCCTCGGCGACGACCTTGTCGTCATCCACCACCAGCACCCGGATCACGACGCCGGATCACCCGCCTCCACGGGGACGGCGGCGGGCCGGGGAAGCGGCAGCCGGACACGGATCAGCGCGCCGCCGTCCCGTTCCACCTCGATCCGCCCGCCGTACCGCCGCACCGCCTGCCCGACCAGGGCCAGCCCGAGGCCGCGCGGCCCCGCCGGTCCGTCGGACGCCTTGGTCGTCCAGCCGCGCCGGAACATCTCGTGCGCCCGGTCCGGATCCAGGCCGGGTCCGTTGTCCCGCACCTCGACCACCAGCTCGCCGTCCGGGCCGGTGCGGGCGGACACCCGCACCCGCGGCGCCTCCTGTGGTTCCATACCCCCTGGTACGTCCTGGGAGCCCTCGATGGCCGCGTCGATCGCGTTGTCGATCAGATTGCCCATGATCGTGACCAGGTCGCGGGGCGCGATCGCGCCCGAGGTCCCGTCGATCGCGCTGTCCTCGGCGACCACCAGGTCGACGCCGCGCTCGGCCGCCTCCGTCGACTTGCCGAGCAGCAGCGCCGCCAGCACCGGCTCGCGCACCGAGCCGACCACCCGGTCGGTGAGCCGCTGCGCGGTGCGCAGCTCGGCCGTCGCGAACTCCACCGCCTGCGCCGGACGGCCCATCTCCACCAGCGACACCACGGTGTGCAGCCGGTTGGCCGCCTCGTGCGCCTGCGAGCGCAGCGACTCGGCGAACCCGCGCACCGTGTCCAGCTCCCCCATCAGCGCCTGGAGCTCCGTGTGATCGCGCAAGGTGACCACGTTGCCCATCGCCCGGCCCCGCGAGCGCACCGGCGCGGTGTTGACCACCAGGACACGGGTGTCGCCCACATGCAGTTCGTCGGACCGGGGCTCGGCCGAGGTCATCGCGGCGACCAGCTCGGACGGCAGGCCCAGCGCGTCCACGTGCCGGCCGTCCGGGGTCCCGTCCAGGTCGAGCAGCTCGCGGGCGGCGTCGTTGCACAGCTCCACCCGGCCGTTGCCGTCCAGCAGCACCAGGCCCTCGCGCACCGCGTGCAGGATCGCCTCGTAGTAGTCGAACATGCCGCGCAGCTCCGACGGCGCCACCCCGCGGGTCTGCCGCCGCAGCCGCGCCGCCACCAGCCAGCTCCCGCCGATCCCGGCGGCCAGCACCCCGATGGTCACCCCCACCAGGGGGACCAGCCGCTCGCGCAGCTCCGCCGAGATCGTCTGGATGGTGATGCCGACCGCCACCAGCGCCACCACGCGGCGCCGCGCGTCCATCACCGGCGTGACGGTGCGGACGGACGGGCCGAGCGTCCCCGTATAGGTCTCGGTGAAGGTGCGCCCGGCCAGGGCGGGGCCGGTGTTGCCGACGAAGTGCCCCCCGATCCGCTTGGGGTTGGGATGGGTGAAGCGGATACCCGCCGGGTTCATGATCGTGATGAAGTCCACGCCCGTGTCGCGCCGCACCCGCTCGGCGTACGGCTGCAACACCGAAGTGGGGTTCGGGAGCGCGAGCGCCTCCCGGACGCTCGGGCTGTCCGCCACGGTCAGCGCCACCGTCGTCACGGTGCGGCGGGCGTTCTCGTTGGTGACGCGCCGGGCGTCCAGGGACGCCAGGTACGCGCCGGCCACCACGAGGATGCCGACGATGGCGGCCTGCAACGCCAGCAACTGCCGCGCCAGGCTCCAGCGCCTGCCGGACACCGACTACCACCCCCCGACCTCTCATCCCGGGCAGGGACGCCGGTGCGGACGGCACCGCCGTGAACGAAATGTACACAAGCGTGACGTCGTACGCGGGTCCGCGCATAGTCGCCCTGGTACGGCCAGGACCTTACCGAACGCGCGCCCGCGGTCACCCACGGCCATAGGCTCCCGGTTCGGGCTCGAGCTCCCACGTGCCCGAGCCGGGGCCCGGGCTAGCACGGCACACCAGGTCCGCGGTCTCCCGGGACGCCCCCACCGGGCCGAGCAGAGGCCATGGGCCGCTATAAGCCGCTATGGGACAGGTGGAACCGGATCACCACGATCAGGTCGCGCATGGCCATCACCGCGCGGTAGCGGGCGATGGGCCCGTTCACAAGGTCGGTGCGGATCTCGGCGGGGACGGCCTCGGCGTCGCAGGTCACGCTCATCAGCAGCCGGGGCTTCCACCAGGTGCCGGTCAGCCGCAGACGGGCGTCCACCACACCGGGGACCAGCCGGGTCGCGCGCAGCAGCTCGCCACCCGCCACGCCCGCCAGGTTCCGGGTCGGGCCGTCCAGCGCCGCCCGCCGCCTGAGCACCATCCGCCTGACCTGGATCCCGAACCACACCAGCCCGGTGATCGCGGCGACCTCCGCCACGACCGCGGCCGAAGGCCAGAACCACTCGTACCGCTCGGCGAGCCGCGCCAGCGCCGGATCGAGCACCGCACGGGCCGCGACCCCGTCGCCGAACGCGCCGCCCCCGAGGAGCAGCGCCCCTCCCCCCGCTGCCAGCGCCAGCGCCCCGGCGACCGCCGTGCTCTCGGCCCTCATCGCCGTCAGTCCTTCCGCCAGCGCAGTCGGACGCGCACGGGCGGCCCGTCCATCAGGTCCAGTTCGCCGAGCCGGGCCGTCACCGCGGCCTCCACCAGGTCGGTGATGTTGGCGGGGTTGCGGTAGCGGGTGGTGGCCCGTACCGACACCCGCCCGCTGAACCGGCCGCCCATCCGCACCCGCGCCCGGACGATGCCCGGCACGGCCAGCGTCGCCGCGGCCAGCGACCGCCGCACCGCCTGCCTGCTGACCCCCGCGGCCACGCGCGGGTCGGCGGCGCGCATCGGCATCACGCGCGGAAGGCGCCGCGGCAGCAGCGACGGCAGCGCCATCGCCGCGCCCAGAGCGACCAGGGCCACGGCCACGGCCCGTACCGGGCCGTCCTGCCAGGCCGTGCCGCGCAGGCCGGCGGCCCACCGGTCGGCCGGGACCAGCCGGGCCGGGGCGCCCAGCAGCGCGCTCACCACCTCGATCGCGGCAATCGTGCCGCATCCGAACAGCACCAGCGCGGCCACCAGGGCGAACGGTGCGCGCGACACCCGGAACTCGCGTGCCGCCAGGCGCCGTGCCCTCCGGACCGCCTGGGCCTCGGCGGTCGTGACGTTGTCCTCGGCGTCCCCGGCCGCCCCCACGACCGGACGGACGCTCTTGATCAGCGTGTCTCCCATACACCACCCCCGAGGTGTGCCGACACGTGTTACCCAATGGTGATGGAAGATGACGCTGAGCGAAACCGGATTGGTGGATCGAATACCTGCGGCCCACGTCCGCATGCGGACAGCATCCAGGCGGCCACCCTCCGGAAAGGGGGCGTCTCAGCGCCGGGCGTCTCAGCGGGCGGGCGTCTCCGGGGCGGGCGTCTCCGGGGCGGGCGCGTCAGCGGAAGACGACGGTGCGGTCGCCGTTCAGCAGAACGCGGTGCTCCGCATGCCAGCGGACGGCGCGCGCCAGGGCGAGGCACTCCATGTCGCGCCCGACGGCCATCAGGTCCTCGGGCGTGTGGGTGTGGTCGACCCGGGCGACCTCCTGCTCGATGATCGGTCCCTCGTCCAGTTCGGGCGTCACGTAGTGGGCGGTGGCCCCGATCAGCTTCACCCCGCGCGCGTGCGCCTGGTGGTACGGGCGGGCGCCCTTGAACCCCGGCAGGAACGAGTGATGGATGTTGATCACGCGGCCGGGCAGCTTGGCGCAGAAGTCGTCCGACAGGATCTGCATGTAGCGGGCGAGCACCACCAGGTCGGCCCGGTAGTGGTCCACCAGCGTGAGCACCTCGGCCTCCTGCGCCGCCTTGCCGCGCTTGCCCGCCGGCCCCTGCACGGGCAGGTGGTGGTAGTCGATCCCGTACGACTGGGCGAGGGGACGCAGATCGGGGTGGTTGGACACGACCGCCACGACATCGACGTCCAGCAGGCCGGAACGGTGCCGGTAGAGCAGGTCGTTCAGGCAGTGCCCGGCCTTGGACACCATGATCAGCACGCGCTGCCGCTCGGCGGTGTCGGTCAGGCTGAACTCCAGGCCCAGCTCGGGCGACAGCGCGGCGAAGGCCCCGCGCAGCTCGTCGGGGTCGGTGCCCTGCGCTCCCTCGAACTGCACCCGCATGAAGAACCGGCCGCTGTCGCGGTCACCGAACTGCTGGCTTTCGAGGATGTTGCATCCGCGCTCGGCGAGCAGCCCGGAGACGGCGGCGACGATCCCGGGACGGTCGGGACACGAGAGGGTCAGTACATATTCGGACACCCTCCGAAGCCTACGCGCCCCACACCCGTTCACCAGCAGGCTTACCGGTGGGCGGAAGACCGGGACGGGACGGGCGCACCGGCGCGAGAACGAAGGAAGAATACGAGGGATTTTCGCTTCACCGCCGCACTGTGGCACTGTGACGCCCATGAACCTCCGGGACCGATACGACGCCGCGACCGCCGGGCTCGAAGCCCCCCTGGCCGTCGTGGACCTGGACGCCTTCCGCTCCAACGCCGCCGGGCTGGCGCGCCGCGCCGCGGGCAAGCCGATCCGCGTCGCCAGCAAGTCGGTGCGCTGCCGCGCCCTCCTGGACGAGGTCCTGGCGATGGACGGGTTCGCGGGGATCATGGCGTTCACGCTCCCCGAGGCGCTGTGGCTGGCCCGCCACGAGACCAGCGACGACATCCTGGTCGCCTATCCGACGGCGGACCGCACGGCCATCGCCGCGCTGGCCGCCGACGAGCGCGCCGCCGCCGCCGTCACGCTGATGGTCGACTCGGACGCGCACCTCGACCTGATCGAGGAGGCCGCGGGCGGGCGGCCGGTACGGGTGTGCGTCGACATCGACGCCTCGTACCGGCCGCTGGGCGGGCGGCTGCGGTTCGGCGCGCGGCGATCACCGCTGCACTCCCCCGAGCAGGTGCGCGGGCTCGCCGAGCGGATCGTCAAGCGGCCGGGACTGCGGCTGGTCGGGCTCATGGCGTACGAGGCGCAGATCGCGGGCGTCGGCGACCGCCCGCCCGGCAGGCCCGCGCGGGCACGGGCGATCCAGGCCATGCAACGCCGGTCCCGCCTCGAACTGGCCATCCGCCGGTCGAAGATCGTCAAGGCGGTCCGGGAGCTGGCGGACCTGGAGTTCGTCAACGGCGGCGGCACCGGCAGCGTGGAGACCACCGCCCGGGAGAAGGCCGTCACCGAGATCGCGGCGGGCTCCGGGCTGTACCAGCCGCACCTGTTCGACCACTACTCCAACTTCAGCGGGCGGCCCGCCGCGCTGTTCGCCCTGCCGGTCGTGCGCCGCCCCGGCCCGGGCGTGGCCACCTGCCTCGGCGGCGGCTACCTGGCCTCGGGCCCCGGCGACGCCATGCGGCTGCCCCAGCCGTACCTGCCGTCCGGGCTGTCCTTCGACCCCGACGAGGGCGCGGGAGAGGTGCAGACCCCGCTGCTCGGCCCCGCCGCCGACCGGCTGCGCGTCGGGGACCGGGTGTGGTTCCGGCACACCAAGGCCGGCGAGCTGTGCGAGCGGTTCGCCGAGCTGCATGTGATCGACGGTGACCGGCTTGTCCGGACCGTCCCCACCTACCGCGGCGAGGGCGGCACGTTTCTTTGACCTGGACCGCGCTCCAGCGGCTACGTTGGCCGGTATGACCGACGCACCGTTGATCGGGGTCCGCGGCGAGGCCGTCCTCGAAGTGGAGCCGGAGATCGCCCGGCTGTCCGTGCACGTCCAGTCGCAGGAACGGGACCGGCGCACGGCGCTGGAGCGGCTCGCGGAGCGGAACCAGGCCGCGCTCGACCTGATCAGGTCGTACGGGGACGCGATCGAAAAGCTGGACACCGGCGGGCTGTCGATCACGCCGCGGCTGAGGTACGGGGGGCGCAAGGAGGGCGAGATCCGCGCCTACCAGGGCACCGTCTGGATCCGGCTGGTCGTCGCCGACTTCGCGGTGCTCGGCGAGCTGGTGACCAGGCTCGGCGACCTGGAGCGCACCTTCGTCCACGGGCCCGACTGGGGGCTGCGCCGCGACAGCGAGGTCTACAAACGGGCGGCGCGGGAGGCGGCGAACGAGGCCGTCGAGCGCGCCCGCAGTTACGCCGAGGCGCTGGGCTCCCGGCTGACCGGGCTGGTGGAGCTGGCGGACGAGGGGCTGACCAGGGACACCCGCCCGCACACCGAGAGCGTGTCGCTGATGGCGGCCCGCGGCGCGGCCGACACGGGCGAGCCGCCGCCGATCGACCTGGAGCCCGCCACGCAGATCGTCCGGGCCGCGGTGGAGGCCCGTTTCACCGCCACCGCTCCGGAACTCGGCTAGCTAGCACCGGCACACGGGGGACACCACATGACACGGGGACTGCCGGAATCCGAACCGCCCCTTCCGCCGCTCACCGACCCCTGCGCCGAGCGGGGGCCGGCCGGGGACCTCCTGCACAGACGCCAGGACCCCGGGACGGCACAGCGCGATCTGGACGTGTTCCTGACCGGCCAGGTCTTCATGGACATGATCTTCACGGGGCTGCCGGGGCTGCCGCCGCCGGGCACCGAGCTGGTCACCGACGGGCTCGGCTCGGCGCCCGGCGGCGTCGCCAACATCGCCGTCGCGATGAGCCGGCTCGGACTGCGCACCGGGCTCGCCGCCGCGTTCGGCGACGACATGTTCGGCGCCTACCTGTGGCGGACGCTGTCCGAGCAGGAGAACGTCGACCTGCGCTGGGCGCGGCAGGTCGCCGGATGGTCCACCCCGGTGACGGTGTCGCTGGCCTACGCCTCCGACCGCAGCATGGTCACCTACACCCGGCCGCTGCCGCCGCCCTCCGGCGACCTGGTCGCCACGGCGTCGTCCCCGCTGCCCCGCGCCGCGACCTGCTTCGTCGACATCGAGCGTCCCGTCCCCGAGTGGGCCCTGGCGCTGCGCGCGACCGGCGCGCTGGTCTTCGCCGACCTGGGATGGGACCCCACCGAGACCTGGTCGACCGACGTCCTGGACCGTCTCAAGGACGTGGACGTGTTCCTGCCCAACGCCGTCGAGGCGATGGCCTACACCCGTACCCGCACGCCCGACGACGCCCTGAAGGCGCTGTCCGAACGGGTCCCCGTGGTCGTGGTGAAGCAGGGAGCGGGCGGCGCGAGCGCGATCGACTCATCCACCGGCGAGCGCGCCCACGCCGCCGCGTTGCCCGTCACGGCGCTCGACCCGACCGGCGCCGGCGACGTGTTCGCCGCCGGATTCGTGTTCGGCACCCTCGCCGGATGGCCGCTCGAACAGCGGCTGCGCTTCGCCAACCTGTGCGCGGGGCTGTCGGTACGGCACCGCAGCGGCTCGCTCGGCGCGCCCTGCTGGGGGGAGATCGCCGCGTTCGGCGAGTCGGGTGAGGTGCCGGCCGAGGTGCTGGAGCAGTACGCCTTCGTCGTCCCGTACATCCCGGAGACCGAGCTGGAGAGCGGGCCCGACTCGGTCACCCGCGCCGAGCCGACCCTGCGCATGGGGGCCGTGCGATGAAGCTGGCGATCATCGGGGCGGGCAGCGGATACATGCCCGGGATCATCCGCGGGCTGCTGCACCGCGCCGCCGACCTGGACGGGACCGAGGTGGCCTGCCACGACCTCGACGCCGATCATCTGGAGCTGATGGCGGGTCTCGCCCGGCGGATGTTCGCCGCCCGGGGCGCCGCGTTCACGGTCACCACGCACACCGACCTGAAGCCCGCGCTGGACGGCGCGTCCTACGTCCTCACCACGTTCCGGCCCGGCGGGATGGCCGCCCGGCACCTGGACGAGTCGATCCCGCTCCGGCACGGCGTGGTGGGCCAGGAGACCGCGGGCCCCGGCGGGTTCCTGATGGCGTGCCGCTCCGTCCCGGTGCTCATGGCGATCGCGGCGGCGGCCGATCCCGGCGCGTGGATCGTCAACTACACCAACCCGACCAACGTGGTCACAGACGCCGTCACCCGCCACTCCGGCGCCCGCGTCATCGGGCTGTGCGACCAGCATGTCGGCGACACCGAGATGTGGGCCGGCCTGCTCGGGCTCCCGCTCGACCGGCTCGAGGCGGACTGGATCGGCCTCAACCACGCCACCTGGGCGCAGCGGCTCCGCCTCGACGGCCTCGAACTCGACCTGCCCGCCCTCCTGGACGCCATGGAGGTCCCCGGCGGCGGAGCGACCCCGTGGCGCGACCCGGCACGGATGGCGGAGCTGGCCAAGGCACTGGGCTTCCTGCCCAACTCCTACGCCAAGTACTACTTCTTCCACGACGACGTCGTCCGCGAGCTGCGCGAGAAGGGCACCACGCGCGCCGAGGACATCCAGGCCATGCTGCCCGCGTACTACGACGGCATCCGGGCGGAGGCGGCCAAGCCGGACCCCGATCCCAGCCGGGAGCGGGGCGGCGGCGAGCACGGCGAGTTCGCGGTGGACGTGATCTGCGCCCTGCACCGCGACGAGCGCCGCCGCATGATCGTCAACACGGTGAACGGCGGCGCGATCGCCTCGCTGGAACCGGAGGCGATCGTCGAGGTCCCCGCGCTGGTCGGACGTTCGGGACCGGTGCCGCTGTCCATGGGGCCGCTGCCCCGTCCCGTCCGCGGGCTCACCCAGGCGATCCACGAGTACGAGCGGCTGGCCGCCGACGCCGCCGTCACCGGATCGCGGCGCACCGCCCTTCAGGCGCTCATGGCGCACCCGTTCGTCCAGAGCAAGCACACCGCCGAAAAGATCCTGGACGAGGGACTGGCCGCGCACCGCGCGCACCTCCCGCAGTTCGCCTAGGGTCCCGTGAACATCCCAAGGCCAGAACACGTATTGCCTTACGTGGGAGCAGCAAGCGACTGCGGCGACTATCGGATCGGGCTCGGCGTCCTCGCCATCGGGCGGCTCGCCGGCACCGAGGCCGCCGAGTTGCGCGCGCACGTGGCCCGGTGCGGGCCGTGCCGGGCGGAGCTGGCCGAGCTGCGCGCGGTCGCCGACCTGCTCGCGCGGGCGCGCCCGTCCCGCCGGGAACGGCGCGGCGCCCCGTACCGGCTGGTCAACGGCGCCTGCGCCGCCTCCTCCAGACCACCAGGGCGGTGACCACCACCGCGGCGCCGACCCCCACGGCCGCGACCACCCGCGGGTCGGGTCCGCCCTGCCCCGGCTCGTCGTCCTTCTCGGGTCCCGTGCCGTCGGACGGCCTCATCATCGCGCCGACCGCCCTGGCGACCTGACCCGCCTCCTCCTTCAGCCGCTCGGCGCCGCGCTGCGCCACGTTGCTCGGGCTGACCCGCTGGGCCAGCTCGTCGATGGTCTGGGCGAGCTCCAGGCGGGTGCGCTCGATCCGCCGTTCCAGCGTCTCCGGATCGCGGGACCTGTCAGCCATGCCTGTTCCTTATCGTCGGGCGTACGTCCAGTGGCCTGCGCGGCACATGATCCGAACAGTCTTGCAGGTCTTCGCCGGAAACGCCCGCACGGCCTCGGCGGTGCCGGATCCGACGGATCGTCCCTTGCGAAGTTGTGGGTACGGTTGGACGCGATCCATCACTGAGAAAGGCGGTACCCGGTGTCCGAAAGGCTGGAGCCCGGCGACGTCGCCCCCGACTTCGAACTGTCCGACGCCGACGGCGCCACGGTGAGCCTGACATCGCTGCGGGGCAGGCGCGTGATCCTCTACTTCTACCCCGCGGCGCTGACCCCCGGCTGCACCAAGGAGGCGGTCGACTTCCAGGGCAGCCTGCCGGAACTGGAGGCCGCGGGCGTCACGGTGGTGGGCATCTCCCCGGACGAGCCGCGCAAGCTCGCCAAGTTCCGGGAGAAGGAGGGGCTGACCTTCCCCCTGCTCTCCGACCCCGACGCCAAGGTCCTCCAGGAGTACGGCGCGTACGGCGAGAAGAAGCTGTACGGCAGGGTGGTCGTCGGGGTGATCCGGTCCACCTTCCTCATCGACGCCGAGGGCAGGATCGAGAAGGCGTACTACAACGTGCGCGCCACCGGCCACGTCGACCGCCTGCGCCGGGACCTGGGGCTGGGAAGCTGAACGAGCCCCCGATAAGCCCTCGCCGAGCCCTCAATGAGCACTGGCCGAGTGCGGACGGGGGGACTCGAACCCCCACGGTGTCGCCACCAACAGGACCTAAACCTGCCGCGTATGCCTATTTCGCCACGTCCGCTGGGTATGCGGGCCAGCACAGCTTAGCGTTCGCGCGCAGGACCCCGACATACCTTTCGCCCCCGGCCCTTTCCGGCCGTGACGGGGAAGCCTAGGCTGGACGGGTTCCGGGCACGGTGGCGATCGTCAGGGTGGAGTCGTGAGCGAACCGGTCACCCATCGCGTGCTGCCCTATGACGGCATGGAGGGCTATCTCGCGGGCGCCGTCCCGTTCCTGCGCGAAGGGATCGACGCGGGTGACCGCGTGCTGGCGGTGACACCGCTGGGCAGCCGCATGATCCTGGAGGACGCGCTCGGCGCCGCCGCCGACGAGGTCGAGTTCGCCGACCCCTCCGACTGGTACACCCACCCCCCGCGGGCGATGGCCGACACCCTGCATCACGCTGAGGCGGCGCTGTGGGAGGGGCGGCGGCTGCGGGTGCTGGCCGAGCCCACCTGGACGGGACGTCCCCACGCCGAGGTGCTGGAATGGCAGCGCGCCGAGGCCCTGACCACTCTGGCGTACGAGGGCACCGGGGCCGCGTTCCTGTGCCCGTACTCGCGCACGCTGCCCGCGGGCGTCATCGCGGCGGCCCGGCAGACCCATCCGGAGACGGTCAAGGGCACCAGGTCCGTGGCCACTCCCGGCTATCTGGACCCCTGGACGTTCAGCGAGCGCTGCGACGCCGAGCCGCTGCCCGACCCGCCGCCCGGGGCCGACCGGATCCCGCTCGACCGGCCGGACCTGTACTGGCTGCGCCAGTACGTGGCCGACTTCGCCGAGCGCGCCCAGGTCTGCGACGAGCACCTGCAACGCCTGCTGGTGGCGGTCACCGAGGTGGTGACCAACGCGGTGCGGCACGGCGCGCCGCCGATCGTCCTGACGCTGTGGACCGACCCGGACGACCGTTCCCTGGTCTGCCAGGTCGCCGACCGCGGCCGATGGAGGGCGGGCGCCGACGCCGGGCTGCTCCCGCCGCGCGGCGCCACGCCCGGCACGGACGCCCCCGGACGGTTCGGTTTGTGGGCGGTGCGCCTGCTGTGCTCGCTCGTCCAGATCCGCACCGGTGAACGGGGCACCACGGTACGGCTGCGACTCCGCGCTCGCGGGCGTACGCTTGACGTGACCTCGCCGCCCACCATGGACGCGCAATGGAGACCAACTGGTTCGCCAAACGCCCGGTGAAGGACGTACGGCCGGGTGATCATGCCTGGCTGGCCTACTCGGGGGCGGAGGAGCGCGATCTCGTGATCGGCGGCTTCGTCGGCGAGGGACTGGACACGGGCGAGAAGATCGTCTACGTCACCGAGGCCGAGCCGGAGACCCTGCCGGGCGTCGCCACCCGCACCGGAGCCGAGCTGAAGACCTTCCTCGGCTCGCGGCAGCTCCGGGTGATCGGGCACCGGGACGCCTGCCTGGACGGGCGCGGCCGGTTCGTCCCGGAGAAGATGGCCGAGACCATCGACCGGGAGAGCGGCGAGGCGTTCGGCCAGGGCTTCCGGGCGGTACGGATCACCACCGACCACAGCTGGCTGCTGCGCGGCCCCCGCCGGCACGACCTCGGCCAGGTGGTGGGCTGCGAGCACCGGATGGGCAACGCGGTCGCGCCGTCCACCATGGCCATGGCGATCTGCCAGATCGAGCGGCGCGCCTGCCCGCCCGACGAGCTGGCCGCGCTGCGCGACACGCACGAGGTGCTGGTGGAGGTCGACCCGGAGTTCAGCGACGAGGTGCTGACCATCGTGCGCACCTTCGACCCGCCCGGCCTGCGGGTCGAGGGCGAGCTGGACTCCGCGCGGCACACGGTGTTCGCCGACACGCTCGCCAGGGCCTCGGCCGGGCGCCGCGTCGTCCATCTGGACGTGTCCCGGCTCGCCTTCATCGACCTGGGCGGCCTGCACCTGCTGACCCTGCACGCCAACGGCCCGGACGGCGTGCGGATCCTCCTCGACGGCCTGACCCCCGCCGTCGAGGCCGTGATCGACATGGTCGGCCGGCACCGCCTGCCCGGCATCGCCCGTGGCCGGCGGCCCGCGACACCGACCGATCGGTTCGGGGGCGCCATCTGATGACGCTGGAGCACAGGGCCTTTCTGTACGGCGGCATCGAGCACTTCCTGTCGGTGTCGGTGCCGTACATCGCCGAGGGCGTGGAGGCGGACGAGGCGGTGATCGTGGTCGTTCGCGAGCCCGCACTGGGCGCGTTGCGCGACGTCCTGGCACCGTACGGAGAGACGATCGAGTTCCACGACTCCGATGCCTTCTACCAGCATCCGGTGCGGACGCTGAAGAGCTACCAGGAACTCCTGCTGTCGAAGAGGCCGCGCAGCGTGCGCGCGCTGGCCGAGACGGTCTGGGGAGGCTGGACGCCCCGGCAGACCGTGGAGTGGGCCCGCTACGAGTCGCTGATCAACGTGGTGTTCGGCGACGCCGACGCGCGGGCGCTGTGCCCGTACGACATGGACGGGCTGCCCCAGCGGATCATCGATCACGCGCGGCAGACCCACCCCCTGCTGGAGGACCGCGGGCGCACGGTGCGCAACGCCGACTACGTCGAGCCCGCCGTGTTCGGCGGGCGGTGTGACCGCGCTCGCGCCTTCGGCCGTCCGCGGGGCGCCGACTACTACGCCATCACCTCGGACGACCTGCACGGCCTCCGCGCCTTCGTCGGCGAACGCGCTCTCCGGCACGGCCTGGACCCGCAGGCGGCGCAGCACCTGGTCACCGCCGCCAACGAGGTCGCCGCCAACGCGCTGCGGCACGGATCACCGCCGATGGGCGCGTGGGTGTGGGCGGACGGGCCGGAGCTGCTGTGCGAGGTCGGCGACAACGGCCTGTGGCACGCCGGGCCGCTGGTCGGCTTCGTCCCGCCCGACTCCGCCCTGGAACGGGGCTTCGGGCTGTGGACGGTACGGCTGCTGGTGGATCTGATGGAGCTGCGGGCGGGCTGGGACGGGACGTTCGTCCGCCTCCACGTCCGGCGTTGACGCAGGTCGCGGACGAAACCCGAAGCCACGGAAAGTTTCAGATAGCGACGAAAACCCTTGCCGGTCCCCGCATCCCGGCGGTCCCCGGCCGTACCCTGGAAGGGGTCGGCGAGCCCCTGGGGAGGCGTCATGGAGACCCTCTGGTCCATTCGGAGGCCGGTCGGCGAACTGCGTCCCGGGGACCACTGCTGGCTCGCGTACGAGAGCCCTGAGGAGCGCAGCCACGTCGTCGGCGCGTTCACCCGCGCGGGCCTGGACTCCGGGGAGAAGGTCGTCCACGCTCCCGGCCGGACCGTCCCCGCCGGGCGCAACGGGTCGGGGCTCGCGCCCGAGGCGCTGCTGACCTGGGTGAAAGACGCGACCGCCCAGGCCATGCGGCAGGGCCACCGGGGCGTGCGGATCGTCGCGGACCTCTCCTGGGCACTGGACCATCCCCAGGGCCTGGAGTCGCTGTCCGAGTTCGAGCGCGGTCTCGACCTCCTGGTCGGCGAGTCCGCTCAGGTCATCGCCGTCTGCCAGGTCGACCGGCGCCGCTGCGGTCCCGCCGACCTGGACGCGCTGGGCGCGCTGCACGGCGGCGCCGTCGCCGCCGACCCCGAGTTCGAGGACGACGTCCTCCGGATCGACCGCACGTTCCACCCGCCGGGGCTCGCCTTCACCGGGGAGTTGGACGCCTTCCGGCACTCCGCCCTGGTCCGGGTGCTGGGCACCGCCCGTGCCCACGCCAAGGACGGCGAGCTCCATCTGGACATGTCCGGGCTCGTCTTCATGGATCTCGGCGCCCTCAACATCCTGGCCGACACGGCGGCCCGTCCCCTGCACGACCGCGCCATCGTTCTTGACCGCATGCCGCCGCACCTCCGCGGCATCATGGACGCCGTGGGCTGGCACATGCTCCCCGGCGTACGCCTGGGCGCCTGACCGCTCAGCGGCGCGCCGAGCCCAGCGCCCCCGGCAGCAACCCCGCGAGGGCGCGGAAGGCCCGGCCTCGATGGCTGATGGCGTCCTTCTCCTCGGGGGTGAGCTCCGCGGACGTGCGGGTCTCGTCGTCCGGGACGAAGATCGGGTCGTAGCCGAAGCCGCCGGTGCCGCGCGGGGCGCGGATGATCCGGCCGTGCATGCGGCCCTCCACGACATGCTCGGCGCCGGACGGCACCACCAGCGCAGCCGCGGCCACGAAGTGCGCGCCGCGGTGCTCGTCGGGGACCTCGGCGAGCTGGTCGAGGACGAGCCGCAGGTTGGCCTCGTCCTTGTCGGGCGAGGCGTCGCCGAACCGGCCCGACCAGCGGGCCGACAGCACGCCCGGCATGCCGTTCAGGGCGTCCACGCACAGGCCCGAGTCGTCCGCGACGGCGGGCAGGCCGGTGGCGGCGGCGATCGCCCTGGCCTTCAGCAGCGCGTTGCCCTCGAAGGTCAGCTCGGTCTCCGGCACCTCGGGGGCGTCCGGGAAGCCGTCGAGGCCGACCACCTCGACCCCCTGCCCGCTGAGGATGCGCTCCAGTTCGGCGATCTTGCTCTTGTTGCGCGAGGCGAGGACGATCGTCCGCACGCCGGTCACCGGCCCAGAACCTCGTTCTGCAGGCGGGTGAGCTCCGCGCAGCCGCCGGCGGCCAGGTCGAGCAGCGCGTCCAGCTCGGCACGGTCGAACGGGACGCCCTCGGCGGTGCCCTGCACCTCGACGAACCGGCCGTCGCCGGTGCAGACCACGTTCATGTCGGTCTCGGCGGCCACGTCCTCCTCGTAGCACAGGTCGAGCCGCGGCTGCCCCTTCACGACGCCCACGCTGACCGCCGCGACGGAGTTGATCAGCGGGTCGCCCTTGCACAGGCCCCGTTTGCGCATCCACTCCACCGCGTCCGCCAGCGCGATGTAGGCGCCGGTGACCGCGGCGGTGCGGGTGCCGCCGTCGGCTTGGAGCACGTCGCAGTCGAGCTGGACGGTGTTCTCCCCGAGCGCCTTGTAGTCGACGCAGGCCCTGATGGACCGGCCGATCAGCCGGGAGATCTCCTGGGTGCGGCCGCCGAGCCTGCCCTTGACCGACTCGCGGTCGTTGCGGGTGTTGGTGGCGCGGGGCAGCATCGCGTACTCGGCGGTGACCCAGCCGAGGCCGCTGTCGCGGCGCCAGCGGGGCACCGAGTCCTGGACGGACGCTGCGCACAGCACCCGGGTGCCGCCGAACTCGATCAGCACCGATCCCTCGGCGTGGTCGAGCCAGCCGCGCTGGAAACGGACGGGACGGAGCTGATCGGGTGCGCGATCGTCGGGTCGGGCCATGGGACCCACCCTAGGGCCTTGGACACCGCGCCGCCTCCATCCCCCTCCACCGGCGACCCGCGTCCCATGGTTGATCCAGCTCCGGACGGTAATCACACTCATTGAGTCGTGACCGGGGGGATGGGCTCAATGAACAGATATATCGCCGAGGCGGCGGGAACCGCGCTGCTGGTGTTCTTCGGAGTGGGCGCCGCCGTCTTCGGCCTGGCGCAGATCGGCACGCTCGGGGTGGCGCTGGCGTTCGGGCTGGTGCTGCTGACGCTCCTGTACGCGATCGGCCCGGTCTCGGGCGCCCACCTGAACCCGGCGGTGACCGTCGGGTTCCTGGTGGCCAGGCGGATCTCGGCCACCGAGGCCGGCGTCTACATCGTCGCGCAGGTGATCGGCGGCTTCATCGGGATGGGCGTGATCCGGCTGATCTCCACCGCCGGCGCGGTGGAGATGCAGGTGAACGGCGCCAACAGCTACGGGGAACGGATCAATGTCGGCGGGGCGTTCCTGCTGGAAGTGATCATGACGTTCATGCTGGTGCTGGTCTGGCTGATGGTGACCCGCGGCAACGACGTGTACGCCTTCGACGGCCTGGCCATCGGCCTGACGCTGGCGCTGGTCCACCTGATCGGGATCCCGCTGACCGGCACGTCCGTCAACCCCGCCCGCTCGATCGGACCGGCCCTGTTCGGCGGCTCGACGGCGCTGTCACAGGTCTGGCTGTTCATCGTGGCGCCGCTGGTGGGCGGCGTGCTGGCGGCGCTGACCGAGCAGTCCCTGCGCACGTCCAGCCTCCGCACTCCGAACGAGCCCGCGCCGGAGGTCCGGTCGCCGCGCTAGACCTCGTAGACGGCGCCGACCCGGGCCAGCTCGATCGGGCCGCGGAAGTCGCCCTTCCTGGCCTCCGCGAGCGTCTGCTCCGGGCTGTTCCATGGCAGCAGATGGGTGAGGACGAGGGTGCTGACGCCCGCCTTGAACGCGTGGTCGGACGCCTCCCGTCCGGTGAGGTGCATGTCGGGGGGCAGCCCGGGACGCTGGACGAACGCGGCCTCGCAGAGGAAGAGGTCGGCGCCGCGGGCCAGATCGACCAGCTCGGGGCAGGGGCCGCTGTCGCCCGAGTAGGTCAGCGTGCGATCGCCGTGCTCGATCCGCAGCCCGTACGCCTCCACGGGATGGTTCATGAGCGCGGTGGTCACCGTGAACGGCCCGATCGTGGCCGGCCCCGGCTCCAGCGGCCGGAAGTCGAAGGTGTCCAACATCCCGGGATTCGGCTCCAGCTCGTACGCCTTGACCATGTGGTCGGCGGTGCCGGTGGGCCCGTACACGGGGATCCTGGGCGCGGGACCGCCGGGGCAGTAGGTGCGGGCGATCCAGTAGACGCACAGGTCGAGGCAGTGATCGGGGTGCAGGTGGGTGATGCAGATCGCATCGATGTCCAGCACGTCGTGAAAGCGCTGAAGCGTTCCCACCGCCCCGTTGCCCAGGTCGAGAAGCAGGGAGAAGCCCTCCGCCTCGACCAGGTAACAGGACGCGGGGCTGTCCGGCCCCGGGAAGCTGCCCGAGCAGCCGATCACAGTGACCCGCACGCTCACTCCTCCTCTTGATGTCCCCGAGGAATCAGGTGATCAGAGCCGTGTGCTCCATGGCCTCCACGAAACCGATCTCCGGTCCGAGGAAACGGCGGCCGAGCGCTGCGAACACGGCGGGGTCTCCGGTCGCACGGAACCGGTGCGCGGGGGGCGGCAGGGCTTCCGCGCGGGCCATTCCACGGTCGTGCAGCACGCGATAGACGTCCTTCGCGGTCTCATCGGCACTTGAGACCAGTGTGACCCCGTCGCCGACGACATACGAGATCACACCGGTTAGCAATGGGTAGTGGGTGCACCCCAGGATGAGCGTGTCGCACCCGGCCTCGATGATCGGCGCGAGGTACTCGCGTGCGTCCTCCAGCAGCTCATCGCTCATCGTGACGCCCCGCTCCACGTACTCCACGAAACGCGGGCAGGCCGCAGCCACCAGCTCGATGTGCGGCGCGGCGGCGAAGGCGTCCTCGTACGCCCTGCTGGTCACGGTGGCCTGGGTGGCGATCAGCCCGACCCTGCCGTTACGGGTGGCACGAGCGGCCCGCCGGGTGGCCGGGTTGATCACCTCGATCACCGGCACGTCATAGCGCTCGCGGGCGTCCCTCAGCATGGCCGAGCTGGCGCTGTTGCAGGCGATCACCAGCATCTTCACACCCTCGGCGACGAGCTGGTCCAGCATCTCCAGCGCGTACGCGCGGACCTGCGCGATCGGGCGCGGCCCGTACGGCTGGCGCGCGGAGTCACCCAGATAGATGACCGGCTCGTGCGGCAGCTGGTCGAGAATCGCGCGGGCCACGGTCAGCCCTCCGAACCCGCTGTCGAAGATGCCGATCGGCGCGTCGGGCGAACGCGTGCCGAAAGATTCCGACATGGTCCACAAGGCTAGGCGAGATCCCGCCGCAGAAGCGTGTCATGCGTCGTACATCACATGGTCACATGACTGAAACGCGGCTACCCCTTGCGGCGCGCGAGAGACGGGCGAGCTGCCGGCTCTGCGCGACCAGCCTTCCGGCCGAGTCCCACACCTCGACCTCCTCGTCGAACCACCCGCCGCTGACCAGCCGCCCGCTCCCGTACAGCGCCAGCGGACCGGGCGCCGGCAGCTCACGCAGATGCCAGGTCATCTCCACGGTGGGCGCCCACCCGGTGGACCCGATGTTCGTCGCGACCGGCGGCAGCGCGTCCACGGCGACGGCCAGCACGTAGGGGTCGGGCTCCGTCCCGTCCGCCATCCGGAACCAGGACCGCAGCTCCAGCCTGCCGCTGGGCTCCCCGTCCAGCCACCGCATGGTGGACGGGTCGAACCGCATGTCCACCCGGTCGGCGAACCCCCGCACCCGGGCGGGCCCCTGCTTCATCGACTCCGGGCAACTCTCGATGGGCGGCAGCGCGGGAACCGGCGGCTCCCCCCTCCACTCGTGCTCCCCGCCTTCCCCCAGGGTCCCCGTGACGATCAGGGCCTCCACCAGCCGCTCCCCGCCCTGAACGAGCGACGCCCGCGCGGTGGCGGCGGTACGCCCCACCTTGACCGTCTCCACCAGAACCTCGGCCCGCCCCGCCGCGGCCGGCCGCAGAAAGGTGGCGGCGGTGGACAACGGATGCTCGTGCGGTGACTCCGCGACGACGGCCTTGTCCAGCACGGCCATCAGGTAACCGCCGTTCAGAGCGGTCCCGATCACATACCCGCCGTCCAGCTCGACCTCATACCGGCCGTCCGCGACCTGCTTCACCGCCGTGGCGTCCAAGAACCCGCTCATCCCCACCTGCCCGTCCACGCCGCGAAGCCAGTACTAGAACCGCGTTCGAGTATAAGCCGCGCAAAAATCTTCACCACGCCCAGCCCCCACCAGCCCCCAACGGGGGCAAGGGGCAAAGCCCCCAAACAGGGGCAAGGGGCAAAGCCCCCAAACGGGGGCAAGGGGCGGAGCCCCAACGGGGGTGCAGGGGGCGGAGCCCCCTGCCGGGGGTGTCGGGGGCGGAGCCCCTGACCGGGGTCAGCGGTCACCGCCGCGAGCCGTCAAGGCGAGCGGCGGGGATCGCTGACCCCGCATCGGGGGGTGTGGGGGGTCGCCCCCCCACACATGTCACAGCCCCAAAGGGGGTGCAGGGGGCGGAGCCCCCTGCCGGGGTCGTAGGGGCGGAGCCCCTACCCGGGGTCAGCGGTCACCGCCGCGAGCCGTCAAGGCGAGCGGCGGGGATCGCTGACCCCGCACCGGGGGGTGTGGGGGGTCGCCCCCCACATGGCTACGCCCAGAGTTGGCCTTCTAGGCTTGCCTCTGCCTCCTCAAGGGTGCCGCCGTAGGCGCCCGTCGAGAGGTACTTCCACCCGCCATCGGCCACAACGAACACGATGTCGGCACGCTCTCCCGCCTTGATGGCTTTGCGCGCCATGCCGAGGGCGGCGTGGAGGGCGCCGCCGGTGGAGATGCCGGCGAAGATGCCTTCGTGTTCCAGGAGTTCGCGGGTGCGGCGCAGGGCGTCCTTCGAGCCGACGGAGAATCTGGTGGTGAGGACGGTTTCGTCGTACAGCTCGGGGATGAAGCCCTCGTCGATGTTGCGCAGCCCGTAGACGAGTTCGCCGTACCGGGGCTCGGCCGCGACGATCTTCACGTCGGGGACGCGTTCGCGCAGGTAGCGGCCGACGCCCATCAGCGTGCCGGTGGTGCCGAGGCCGGCGACGAAGTGGGTCACCGAGGGCAGGTCGTCGAGGATCTCCGGGCCGGTCGTCTCGTAGTGCGCCAGCGTGTTGGCCTCGTTGCCGTACTGGTAGAGCATCACCCAGTCGGGGTGTTCGGCGGCGAGCCGCTTGGCCACCCTGACCGCCTCGTTGGAGCCGCCGGCCGCGGGCGAGGAGATGATCTCCGCGCCCCACATGCGCAGGAGCTGGCGGCGTTCGGCGGAGGTGTTCTCCGGCATCACGCAGACCATCCGGTAGCCGCGCAGTTTGGCGACCATGGCCAGGGAGATGCCGGTGTTGCCGGAGGTGGGTTCCAGGATGGTGCAGCCGGGGCTGAGCAGCCCGTCCTTCTCCGCCTTGTTGATCATCCAGAAGGCGGGACGGTCCTTCACCGAGCCGGTGGGGTTGCGGTCCTCCAGTTTGGCCCACAGCCGCACGTCGGGGCCGGGGGACAGCCGGGGCAGGCCCACCAGCGGGGTGCGGCCCAGCGACTCCAGCAGCGAGTCGAAACGCATGGCGTCGTGGGTTCCGGCTCAGCCGCCGGCGACGGCGGGGAGGATGGTGACGCTGTCGCCGTCGGACAGCTCGGTCTCCAGGCCGCCGAGGAACCGCACGTCCTCGTCGTTGAGGTACACGTTGACGAACTTGCGCAGGCCCTTGTCGTCCACCAGCCTGTCCCGGAGGCCGGGGTGCCGGGTGTCCAGGTCGGAGAAGAGCTCGTCGAGCGTGCCACCCTTGCCTTCGACGGCTTTGGCACCGCCGGTGAGGTTGCGCAGAATCGTCGGGATCCGGACCTCGATCGCCATCGCGAAGATCTCCTTCGGTCGTACGGGCTCCCCGCCCACGGCATCACAACAGGGCGGGGCGCGGGGGAATTCCGGGCTGTGGGGAGCGTTCGGCGTCCCCGTGGCGCGCGTCAGCGACAGTCGTAGACGACCTCGGCACGCGAATGGCCGAAGAGGAAGCTCTGCACCGGCGGCACCGAGCACGGCGCGACCGCCCGGTGTCGCCCGGTCCCCTCGCGCTGCTCGCCGCTCCGCATGCGGGCCAGTTTACCGGTGCCTGGTTTCGCGTCCGCCCTGGCGCGGGGCCGCATGCCGGGGCGCCTCACGCGACCTCACGCGACCTCACGAGTACGAGTCGACGATCTCGACCTTCTCCTCGACGACCTCGCCGTCGACCAGGAGGTAGGAGCGGAACTCGATCTCCTCGGGGTCGCGGGTGGAGACGATCACCCGGTGCACCCGCGGGTCGGCCAGCGGGGAGCGCAGGTAGTCGATGTCGGTGCGGGACGGGTACGCCTCGGTCGAGGTGTGCGAGTGGTAGTGGACGATCATCTCTTCGTCCCGGTCGCTCATCTCCCTGTCGACCTTGATCCACTCTCCGGAGTCGAAGTCGTGGTAGGTCGGCGACCGTTGCGCGTTGGTCATCGGGATGAACCGGGTGGGGCGGTCGGAGCCCTCCGGCCCGGCGAGCAGCCCGCATGCCTCGTCGGGGTGGTCGGCGCGCGCATGCGCAACGATCTTGTCAACCAGGGAACGCTCGATCGTCAGCATGAGCCGAAGGGTACCCGCACGTGGAGCGGGGCCTTCTAGTGGGCTAGTGGGCGGGCTCTCCGATCGAGACGCCGGGCGCCCGTTCCAGGCCGGTCGCCCGGAGCATCCCGGCGAGCCGGGGCGGGACGCCGCGCAGGAGCACCTGCCGCTGGCGGCCGCCGCTGGTGCGCCCGGCCTCCACGATCCGGCGCAGGCCCTCCTCGTCGCAGGAGTGGAGCCCGGAGAGGTCGAGGCAGACCAGCCCGGCGCCCGGGGGCAGGACCCGCAGTACGCGGTCGAGCGCGGGCCTGGTGGCGGCGTCGAGCGTCCCGGTCAGCGCGAGACCGGGCGGGCTGAAGAGCGGTGTGACGCGGAGCGACCCGTCGTCGTACAGGTCGTCGGCGCGTGCCCGCGCGTGGTGGTGGGACTCCATCCGCTCCAGCCGGGGCGCGGGGAGGCGGCGCCGGTCGTACTGGCACAGCATCATCGCCACGATGCGGGCGCCGCGCAGGACGGGTTCGACGCGGCGTTCGCACGCGGCCACGCGCCGGGCGAGGAACTCCGCCTCGGCGGCCAGGTCGACGGGACGCCCGGTCGCGGGGGCGGGCGGCAGCAGCGGCCATTCGCCGGTCAGCCGGATCCCCCGGTGGCCCTGGAGCAGCGCCAGTTCGGTCTCGGTGGCGAGCAGGCCCATCGTCTCGCCGGGCCGGAACCCGCGGGTGCCCCGGTAGACCTCCGCGACGGTCCGGATCACCAGCCGGCCGTCGTCCAGCGCGGCGGCCAGGTCGAGCCCGGCGGCCTGCGGCAGGGTTTCGAGCCTGGCGGGACGGGGCCGCAGACAGACCGGCAGGACGTGCGGGCTCTCCTGGTCCGCCAGGTAGACGATCTTGTGTTCGGCGGCCAGGCCGTCCCTGACGTAGGAGAACAGCACCGACCGGCGCTCGTCGGCGTCGACATAGGCCAGGCAGAGGTGATCGCCGCGCTCCATCCGCCCGACCGCCCTCAGGGCCGATGAGATCGTCATCCGATCAAAATATCAACACCGAAAGCGACGGCGTCGGGACATAGCGTAGCAATCCACGCCGACGCCGTGGCCGGACGCGGTCATCCGGGCGGTACGCGGCCCGGCGCGCCTCACCACAACGCGCGGACGAGGGACTCCTGGAACATGGTCAACCAGTCGTAGGCGGCGAACATGGGGGTACGCGGGTCGTTCGGGTCCAGGGCGGCGGCCTCCTCGTACCACTCCTCCGTGATGTCGAGCCGGGTGCCGAGGGCCAGCCGCACGTCGTTGAGCGCGCGCAACCACACCTGCGCCTGCTCCTGGTCGAGCATGACGTCGGCGCCTTTCCGCGTGTCGCCGACCGCGCCCAGCACCGTGGCGGCCGCGTCCCGCTTGCCGTCGCGCAGGCCCATCTCGGTGTAGCGGCGGAACTCCACGGCCGCCGCGTCGTCCTGGTAGGCGTCGGGGAACAGCCGCGCCAGCACCGGGTCGTCGGGCTTGGCGGCCTTGTCCGCGATGCCCAGCGCGGCCAGCTCGTCGCCCTCGCCCGGCCGCTCGCCCAGCAACTCCAGCATCTGTTCCATGAGCACCCGTACCAGGGCGGCCTCTTCGGGCTCCAGCCGGATACGGACCCCTCGTGCCCCCCGGAGGGCGCCGCCGGCCTTGGTGACGTTCACAGGTCACCGGGCCGGGTCGCCGCGGACTCAGTCATCGCGCTTCACGGTGGCCCACAGCCCGTAGGAATGAAGGATCTCGACGTCGCGCTCCATCTCCTCGCGGGTCCCGTTGGCCACGACCGCGCGGCCCTTGTGGTGGACGTCGAGCATGAGCTTCTCCGCCTTCGGTTTGGGGTATCCGAAGACGGTCTGGAAGACGTAGGTGACATAGGACATCAGGTTGATCGGGTCGTTCCAGACGATCGCCAGCCACGGACGGTCCGCGCTCCGGTCCTCGCCGACGTCCGGCCGGTCCAGCTCGACCGGCGCGGGTGCGGTGCTCATGCTCATGCCGCTCATGGGCCCGCTCTCCTCGCACTCCTCATCGGACACCATCGGATCATCGTCTTCCTCCATGGTGCACGCCCGGCCCGCGTGCCGCACGCGCCGCCTCCCCCTAGGCAGTACGCGCGACGCGCCCTTTAGGGTTCCAGGTGTGGACCTTGGCGAGCTTGGCGGAAGCACCGCGCTGCTGACCGACCAGTACGAGCTGACCATGCTCCAGGCCGCGCTGAACAGCGGCACCGCCGACCGGCGCGCGGTGTTCGAGGTGTTCGCGCGGCATCTGCCGAACGGGCGCAGGTACGGCGTCGTCGCCGGAACGGGTCGCCTGCTGGACGCGATCGAGGCGTTCTCGTTCGACGAGGCGGCGCTGGAGTTCCTGAGCGCCCGCGGGGTGGTGGACGAGACCACGACGGCATGGCTGGAGAAGTTCAGGTTCACCGGGAACGTCTGGGGCTATCCCGAGGGCGAGTGCTATTTCCCGGAATCGCCGATCCTGGTGGTGGAGGGGACGTTCGCCGAGGCCGTCATGCTGGAGACGGTCGTGCTGTCCATCCTCAACCACGACTGCGCGATCGCCTCGGCCGCCTCGCGGATGGTGCAGGCGGCGCAGGGACGGCCGCTGATCGAGATGGGGTCCCGGCGCACCCACGAGCGGGCGGCGATAGCCGCGGCGCGCGCCGCGTACGTCGCGGGTTTCGCCACCACGTCCAATCTGGAGGCGGGCCGCCGCTACGGCGTGCCCACGGCGGGGACCAGCGCGCACGCGTTCACGCTGCTGCACGACAGCGAGCGGCACGCGTTCGAGGCACAGCTCGCCTCGCTCGGGCAGGGCACGACCCTGCTGGTCGACACCTACGACGTCGAGCGGGCCGTGCGCACCGCCGTCGAGCTGGCGGGGCCGTCGCTGGGCGCGGTCCGGATCGACAGCGGCGACCTGGGCGTGATGGCCCGGCGGGTACGCGCGCAGCTCGACGAGCTGGGCGCCCACGACACCCGCATCGTGGTCACCGGCGACCTGGACGAGTACGGCATCGCGGCGCTGGCGGCCGCGCCCGTGGACGGCTACGGGGTGGGGACGGCCCTGGTCACCGGCTCGGGCGCGCCCACGGCCTCGCTGGTCTACAAACTGGTGGCGCGGTCGGACGGGCCGGAGGACGACGCGCCGATGCGTTCCGTCGCCAAGCGCTCGGCGGGCAAGCCGACGCGGGGCGGGCGCAAGGCCGCGATCCGCCGTTTCGACGCGCGCGGCACCGCGTACTCCGAGGTGCTCACCACGGGCGAGCCCACGCCGGGGCCGCGCGACCGCCTCCTGCACGTCCCGCTCATCCAGGACGGGACGGTGGTCGGCCGCGAGACGCTGGAGGCGGCCAGGGAACGCCATGCCCGGGCGGTGCGGGAGCTGCCCGCGACCGCGCTCCAGCTCTCCAAGGGCGAGCCCGCCCTCCCCACCGAGTTCCTCGACGGCGGTCCGCGGCGCTGAGGCCCCCGTGGGGTAGCGTCACAAGGGGAATGGGGAACGAGGAGTCGACCATGGGCAAGGCTCTGATCATCGTTGACGTGCAGAACGACTTCTGCGAGGGCGGGTCGCTGGCCGTCGAGGGGGGCGCGGACGTGGCGCGGGCCATCTCCGAGTACGTGGCCGCGCGGGGGGACGAGTACGACCACATCGTGGCGACCCGGGACTTCCATCTCGACCCGGGCTCGCACTTCTCCGACACGCCCGACTTCGAGGAAAGCTGGCCGCCGCACTGCGTGATCGGCACCGAGGGCGCCGACTTCCACCCCAACCTGTCGCTGGGGCCGATCGAGGCGGTGTTCAGCAAGGGACGGCAGGAGGCCGCGTACAGCGGGTTCGAGGCGGTCTCCGACCAGGACGTGCCGCTGGAGGAGTGGCTGCGCGACCACGACGTGGACAGCGTCGACATCGTCGGCATCGCCACCGACCACTGCGTCCGCGCGACGGCAGTGGACGCGGCCAGGGTCGGGCTCACGACCACCGTCCTGCTCGACCTCACCGCGGGGGTGTCGCCGACGACGACCGAGCGGGCCCTGAGCGAGCTGAAGTCGGCGGGCGTGGCCCTGTCCGGCAGCCCGGTCGTGAAGACCTGACGTGGCCGAGACCCTCGTCATCATCGTCATGGGGGTGTCCGGTAGCGGCAAGACCACCGTGGGGGCGCGTCTGGCCGAGCGGCTGGGCTGGGATTTCGCCGACGCCGACGACTTCCACACGCCGGGCAACATCGCGCGGATGAGCGCGGGGATCCCGCTCACCGACACCGAACGGGAGCCCTGGCTGCGGTCCATCGCCGAGTGGATCGGGGGGCGGCTGGAGTCGGCGGCGCCCGCCGTGGTGACCTGTTCCGGCCTCAAGCGCCGCTACCGGGAGGCGCTCGCCGGCGGGCGGCCGGGCGTCGCGCGGGTGTTCCTGGACGAGGGCCACGACGTGATCGCGCGGCGGATGGAGAGGCGCCGGGAGCATTTCTTCCGTCCCGGCCTCCTCGACAGCCAGTTCCGCGACCTGGAGCGTCCCACGCCGGACGAGGGTGTGGTCACGGTCGCGAACACCGGCACGCCGGAGGAGACGGTCGCCGCCATCGTGTCGGAGCTGGGACTGGAGACCACCCCGGCGGAGAGCTGATGGACATCGGTATCGGGCTGCCGTCCACCATTCCCGGCGCCGGGCCCGAGCGGATCCTGGGCTGGGCGGTGGCCGCCGAGGAGCGGGACTTCAGCACGCTCGCGGCGATCGACCGGCTCGTGTACGGGAACACCGAGCCGCTGGTCACGCTGGGCGCGGTCGCGGCGGTCACCCGCGGGATCCGGCTCATGACCTCGATCCTGCTGGTGCCGTTCCGCGTGAACGCCGCCCTGGTGGCCAAGCAGGCCGCGACCGTGGACCACCTGTCCGGCGGGCGGCTGGTGCTGGGCATGGCGGTCGGCGGCTACGAGGACGACTACGCCGCGTCCGGGGTGCCGTTCGCGGGACGCGGCGCGCGGTTCGACGCGATGCTGGACGAGATGACCCGCGTCTGGGCGGGCGAGAGGCGCGGCACGGCGGGGCCGATCGGTCCCGCGCCGGGGCTGGGACGCTCCCGGATCGTCTTCGGCGGCGGGAACGAGCGGACGTTCGCCAGGATCGCGCGCTGGGGCTCCGGCTGGATCGCGGGAAGCCGCGGCGTCGGCTCGTTCCGGCGGGGCTCCGAGGGCGTCCGGCGCGCCTGGGAGGCGGCGGGACGCGACGGCACGCCCCGGCTGATGGCCCAGCCCTACTTCGCGCTCGGGCCGCGTGCCCGCCAGAACGCAGAGGCGTTCCTGGGCGACCACTACGCCACCGAGGGGGCGGCGGGCATCGAGCAGGTCGTCGCGTCCTCGCTGACCAGCCCCGCCGCCGTACAGGACGCGGTCGCGGCCTACGCGGAGGCGGGGTGCGACGAGTTGCTGCTGTTCCCGTGCGACCCGGATCCGGAACAGGTGGGGCTGCTCGCGGAGGTCCTGCGCGCCTAGGCCGTGGGCGATCTCGGGTGGTCGCCGCCGTTGATCTGGTCGACGGCGTGCGCCAGGACCCGTCCCAGCACGGCCATGCCGTCGCGGACCCCGCCGGTCGACCCGGGCAGGTTCACGATGAGCGTGCGGCCCGCGACCCCGGCCAGGCCGCGCGACAGGATCGCGGCCGGCACCTTGTCGCGTCCCTCCATCCGGATGGCGTCAGCGATCCCGGGGATCTCGCGTTCGATCACCAGCCGGGTCATCTCCGGCGTCCGGTCGGTGGGGGTGAGGCCGGTGCCGCCCGAGGTGACCACGGCGTCGTAGCCCTGCTCCACCGCGTCCCGCAGCACCTCGGCGACCGGCTCGCCGTCGGGGATCACCACGGGCCCGTCCACCTGGCAGCCCAGGTCCTCCAGCAGCTCCACCAGCACGGGCCCGGAGGTGTCGGCGTAGACCCCGGCCGCGGCCCGGTTGGAGACGGTCACCGCCATGACCCTGATCACGGCCGCCGCCAGACGCCGGTCTTGCCGCCGGTCTTCTCCTCGACCCGCACGTCCGTGACGACCGCGGCCGGGTCGAGCGCCTTCACCATGTCGACCAGCGCCAGCGCGGCCACGGTCACCGAGGTCAGCGCCTCCATCTCCACGCCCGTGCGGTCGGCGGTGCGGACGACGGCGGCGATGGCGACGCCCCCGTCCTCGATCCTCAGGTCCACCTGCACGCCGTGCAGAGCGATCGGATGGCACAGCGGGACCAGGTCGGGCGTGCGCTTGGCCGCCATGATCCCCGCGATCCTGGCCACGGCGATCGCGTCGCCCTTCGGGACGTCGCCCGCGCGCAGCGCCTCGACGGTGACGGGCGACAGGCGGACGAAGCCGGTGGCCGTCGCCGTCCGCACGGAGACGTCCTTGCCGGACACGTCGACCATCCGGGCACGGCCCGCCTCGTCGACGTGGGTGAGCCCGTGGGCGTGGGTGTGCTCGGAATCCATGCTCATGACGGGAGCCTCATGACGTGTACCTGGGTGCCGGCCGGCACCGCCTCGACGTCCTCGGGCAGGACGATCAGGCAGTCGGCGGACGACAGCGACCACAGCTGATGGGAGCCCTGTGTCTCGGCGGGGGTGACCTCGTACGCGCCCTGCCGCGGCGCCAGCCGTCCGCGCACGAAGTGCCGCAGCCCCGCCGGGGAGGTGACGTCCTCGGTGAGCACGGCGGGCCACGTGGGCAGCGGTTCGGGCGGCAGCCCTTGCATGGCGCGCAGCGCGGGACGCACGAAGACCTGGAACGAGACGAAGGCGCTGACCGGGTTGCCGGGCAGCGTGAAGATCGGCGTCCCGTTCAGCAGGCCGAAGCCCTGCGGCTTGCCCGGCCGCATCGCCACCCTGCTGAACACGACCGATTCCTGCGCCTTCGCCGTGAACACCTCCTTGACGACGTCCCTGGCGCCCATGGACACGCCACCGGAGGTGATCAGCGCGTCGGCGCGGGCGAGCTGGTCCTCGATCGACTCCAGGACCTCGGCCGGCTCGTCCCCGACGGCCGCCTCGCGGTAGCCCTTGGCGCCCGTCTCGTTCACGGCCGCGGTCAGCATGAAGCTGTTCGAATCCCAGATCTGGCCCGCCGCCAGCGGCGTGCCGGGCTCGCGCAGCTCGGTGCCGGTGGACAGCACCACCACGCGCGGGCGCGGGCGCACCGAGACGCGGGACCGGCCCACCGCCGCGATCATGCCGAGCTGGGCGGCGCCGAGCCGGGTGCCCGCCTCGACCACCACCCTGCCGGCCGGCACGTCCTCGCCCGCCCGGCGGATGTAGTGACCGGGCGGAACGGGACGGGTGATGCGCACCGTGGCCGTGCCGCCGTCGGTCCACTCCACCGGGATCACCGCGTCCGCCCCGGCCGGGATCGGCGCGCCCGTCATGATCCGGGCGCTCAGCCCGGGACGGATCGCCGATACGCCCACGTCGCCCGCCGCGATGTCCCCGACCACCGGCAGCGTCACCGGATCGGACTCGGTGGCGCCGGCCACGTCCGCCGCGACGACGGCGTACCCGTCCATCGCGGAGTTGTCGAACGGCGGCAGCGGCACCGGCGCCTCCACCGGCTCGGCCAGCACCCCGCCCTGCGCCTCCAGGAGCGCCAGGTCCAGTGGCGGCAGCAGCGGCACGGCGCTCAGGATGCCCGCGAGATGCTCCTCGACCGATCTCATGCCCACGGCCCCGTCTTCCGCGCCGTCACGACTCCCCAGGCGAGCCGTCGTGGTTCTTGCGGACGAACTCGCGCAGCCACGGCATGAACTCCGGCGCCAGGTCGGGACGCTCGGCGGCGAACTGCACGACCGTGCGCAGGTACTCCTGCTTGTTGCCGGTGTCGTAGCGGCGGCCCCGGAACTTCACCCCGTACACCGTCCCGCCCTCCTCGACCGGCATGCGGGCGAGGGTGAGCAGCGCGTCGGTGAGCTGGATCTCGCCGCCGCGTCCCGGCGGGGTCCGGTCCAGGACCTCGAAGACCCTGGGGTCGCAGACGTACCGGCCGATGATGATCCAGTTGCTGGGCGCCTCGTCCTGGGGCGGCTTCTCCACCAGGTCGGTGATCTTGACGACATCGTCCTCGTCGGTGGGCTCGACGGCGGCGACGCCGTACGAGGACACCTGGTCGGGATCGACCTCCATCAGCGCCACCACGCTGCCGCCCAGCCGCGAGCGCACGTCCATCATGCGCGTCAGCAGCGGGTCGCGATGGTCGATCATGTCGTCGCCCAGCAGCACGGCGAACGGCTCGTTGCCGACGTGCTGGCGGGCGCAGAGCACCGCGTGCCCCAGCCCCTTGGGCTCGCCCTGCCGGACGTAGTGCATGATGGCCAGGTCACTCGACTTGCAGACCGAGGCCAGCCGGTCCTCGTCGCCCTTGGCGCGCAGGGCCTCCTCGAGTTCGTAGGCCCGGTCGAAGTGGTCCTCGATGGACCGCTTGCTCCGGCCGGTGATCATCAGGACGTCGACGAGCCCGGCGTTGACCGCCTCCTCGACGACATACTGGATCGCCGGTTTGTCGACGATGGGAAGCATTTCCTTGGGTGTCGCCTTGGTGGCGGGCAAGAATCGGGTACCGAGGCCGGCCACAGGGACGACGGCCTTGAGAACTGGTTCGAAGTCGGCCATGAACCGACCTTAGTCATCCCGGGGGAGCCCACCGTGCAGCACACCGCCGCCAAGTCCGATCTCCGCGCGGCGACGCTGGCCAGGAGGTCGGCGATGGACCCGAGGGCCCGCGCCGAAGCGGCGCGCTCGCTGCGCGACGCGGTGCTGGCGGTGCCGGAACTGGAGATGGCCGGGACTGTCGCGGCCTATGTGTCGATCGGCACCGAACCGGACACCCGGGGGCTGCTGCTGGCGCTCTGGAAGCGCGGGACATATGTGCTGCTCCCGAGGCTGCGACCGGACAACGACCTCGACTGGGCGTCGTACGAGGGGCCCGACTCGCTGGTCCCCGGGCCGCACGGATTGCTGGAACCGTCCGAGCCGCCGCGCGGCCCGGACGCGGTGTCGAGCGCGGACGTCGTGCTGGTCCCGGCGCTGGCGGTCGACCGCCGTGGGATGCGTCTCGGGCGCGGCGGCGGGTCCTACGACCGGGCATTGGCCAGAGTCGGCCCCGCGATCCTCACCGCCGCTCTGATATACGACGGGGAACTGATCGACGCACTGCCCGCCGAGCCGCACGACCGGCACGTCCGCGCCGCCGTGACCCCCTCGGAGGGTCTCGTACGGTTGACCTGACGCCGTTGGAGGCATTGAGGGCGCTGGGAGCTCTTGGGTGCTCGCTATGAAGGCTTGGAGACGTCGGTGACGTTCGGTACGGGGTGACGTTCGGTACGGGGTGACGTTCGGTACGCGGTGGCGTTCGGTACGCGGTGGCGTTCGGTACGCGGTGGCGTTCGGTACGCGGTTACGGAGGTTTACGCATGGCGACACCATGGCGGGTGCTGACGCTCGCGCCGTTCGGCAAGGACTTGGTACGGGGGCTGTTCGAGCCGCTGGGAGACGCGGTCGAGCTGCTCTTCCCCGAGTCCCGTGACGAGGACGGCCTGCTCGCCGTGCTGCCCGACGCCGAACTGGTCATCGGCGACTTCACCGGGCTGTTCTCGCTGGACAAGCGGGTGCTGGAGGCCGCGCCGCACCTGGCGTTCGTCCAGACGCCCAGCGTCGGGACCGACAGCGTGGACGTCGACATGCTGGCGAAGGCGGGCGTCCCGGTGGCCAACGCCGCCGGCGCCAACGCCCGTGGGGTCGCCGAATGGGCCTTGGGCGCGGCGCTGGTGCTGTGCCGCCACCTGGCCTGGGCCGACCGCGGCGTCCGTGCCGGCGGATGGCCGCAGCGGGAACTGCTGGCCCGCAACCCACGCGAGATCCACACGCAGCGTGTCGGGATCGTCGGGTACGGCGCGATCGGCTCGGAGACGGCCCGGCTGTTCGAGGCGCTGGGCGCCCCGGTGTCGTACTGGTCGAGACGGCGCCGCCCGGAGGCGTCCGCCACGTACCGGGAGCTGGACGACCTGCTCGCCGTCTCCGACATCCTGGTGCTGACCCTGCCGCTGACGCCGGACACGCGCGGCCTGCTGGACGCCCGCCGCCTCGCCCTGCTCCCCGACCGGGCGCTGCTGGTGAACGTGGGACGCGGCGGCGTCGTCGCGGACGACGTGGTGGCCGAGGCGTTGGAGTCGGGTCGGCTCGGCGGGGCCGCGCTGGACGTCTACGAGCAGGAACCGCTGCCGCCCGATCATCCGCTGCGCTCCCGCGAGGACGTCCTGCTGTCGCCGCACGGGGCGGGCGGCACCGGCCAGGCCCAGATCAACATCGTCTCGGCGGTGCGCGACAACATCACCGCCGCCGTCACGGGCAAGCCGGTGGCCAACGTGGTGAACGGCGTGGACCCCCTGGTCAGGCGCCGTTGAGCCGGATGGCCGCCCGGCGGCACGACCGGCCCGGCGGGCGGTGGCACGGCCGGCCCGGCGGGCGGCCGCCGTTATGTGGCCGATACCGATATCAATAGGATTCCAAAAGATCAGTTCGCCGATGACCCGAGGGGTGGGATGTGCGTCTCGACATCTGGCTACTCCTTGGGTCCACGCTGATACTTTCCGCGATCGTCGCGGTACGCCTGTCGCACCATCTCGGCCTGCCCAGCCTGCTCGCCTATATGGGCATCGGGCTGTTCATCGGCGAGGGCGGCCCCTTCCACATCAACTTCGACAACGCCGAGCTGGCCGAGACCCTCGGCCTGGCCGCGCTCGTCCTGATTCTCGCCGAGGGCGGCATCACCACCAGTTGGCGGAACGTGCGCCCCGCCGTCCCCGCCGCGGTCTCGGTCTCCACCCTGGGCACCCTGATCAGCATCGTGGTGACCGCCCTCGCCGCCCTCTGGCTGCTGGACGTGGACTGGCGGGTGGCGTTCCTGGTGGGGGCCGTGCTCGCGCCCACCGACGCCGCCGCGGTGTTCTCCGTCCTGCGGCGGCTGCCGCTGCCGCCACGGCTGACCGGGCTGCTGGAGGCCGAGTCCGGCTTCAACGACGCCCCCGTGGTGATCGTCGTCATCACGCTCAGCACCCACTCCACCGCGCCCGACCTGCTCGAACTCGCCGGGATCATGGTGTACGAGCTGATCGCGGGCGGCCTGATCGGGATCACGATCGGCTGGCTCGGCGCGCAGGCTTTGCGCCGCGTGGCCCTGCCCGCGTCCGGGCTCTACCCGATCGCCGTGCTGTCGCTGTCGGTCGGCTCGTACGGGACGGCGGCGCTGGCGCACGCCAGCGGGTTCCTCGCGGTGTACGTGAGCGCGCTCGTCCTGGGCAACGCCCGGCTGCCGCACCGTCCCGCCACCCGCGGGTTCGCGGAAGGGGTCGCCTGGCTGGCCCAGATCGGGGTGTTCGTGATGCTCGGCCTGCTGGCGTCCCCGAGCGACCTGCCCGGCCAGATCATTCCCGCGCTGATCATCGGGTTCGTCCTGCTGCTGGTGGCGCGCCCGCTGTCGGTGCTGCTGTCCACGATCGGGTTCGGCATGTCGCTGGGCGAGAAGGCGTTCGCCTCCTGGGCCGGGCTGCGCGGCGCGGTCCCCATCGTGCTGGCCACCATCCCGATGGTGCAGAACGTCCAGGGCTCGGAGACGCTGTTCGCGATCGTGTTCAACATCGTCGTCCTGTTCACCGCCTTGCAGGGGCCCACCCTGCCGCTGGTGGCGCGCTGGTGCGGGCTGCGCGGCGGCGACGAGCCGCGCGAGCTGGACGTGGAGGCCGCCCCGCTGGGGGAGCTCCACGCCGAACTGCTGGAGATCAGGATCCCCCCGGACTCGCGGCTCAACGGCGTGGAGATCTTCGAGCTGCGGCTGCCCCCGGGCGCCTCGGTCACCCTGATCGTCCGGGACGGCAACAGCTTCGTGCCCGAGCCCACCACCCCGCTGCGCGCCGGCGACACCCTGCTGATCGTCAGCACCGACACGGTCAGGGAGGCGGCGGAACGCCGCATGCGCGCGGTCAGCCGCCGCGGCAAGCTGGCCGGCTGGTTCGGCGAGTCGGGCGCCTGACCGCCGAGTCTCGGAACAGGGTGACGGCTCATGGTGTTCAATGCACGGGTACGATTAGCAGTCGATCGAGATGAGTGCCAATCAGGCTTGGCGGCGAGGAGGACCCGTGCCGACGTATCAGTACGTTTGCACCGAGTGCGGTGAACCTTTGGAGGTCGTGCAGAAGTTCAGCGACAGCGCGCTGACCGAGTGCCCGGCATGCTCCGGCCGCCTCCGCAAGGTGTTCTCGGCCGCCGGGATCATCTTCAAGGGCTCCGGCTTCTACCGCACCGACAGCCGCAGCTCCGGCACGTCGAGCTCGACGTCCACCTCCTCCAAGGACTCCGCCAAGTCTGACAAGTCGGACTCGTCGTCGAAGTCGGAGAGTTCGTCCTCGTCCTCGTCGGAGTCGTCTTCGTCCTCGTCGTCCGCGAGTTCGTCGGAGAAGGTCGCCTGACCTGCGGCGAGAATCCCGGCCCTTGTCGAGCTGGGCGCGAGCGTGGCTCGCACGCCCTCGATCAGGGTCGCGTAAGGCGTACCGTCCGCTTCCAGGGCCGCGTGGAGACTTTCCAACGCGGCCCGGTTCGCTCTTAGCAGCCAATCGTCCCGGCAAAGGGCCGCATACTCCAGCACGACCGGCAGTGAGTCCGCCGGCTCCTCCCCCGCGTCGTAGTCGGCCTGCCTGTAGAGCTCGGCGAGATGGCCCCGCATGAACCGGCGCAGCTCCTCATCGAGATCGCGGTAACCCGCCAGGTTCAGGCGTCCGCCCCCGCACACCTCCCGGTACTCCACCGTCAGGCGGATAGGGGTAGTGCGGTCCACGTGGTCGAGGAAGGCGTTCAGGCACCGCCGCGGCGCCCCCTGCGGCACGTCGGCGAGCGCCGCCCGCAGCATCGGGCGCCGATCGTAGAAGCGCTGATCAGGGTACGCGAGCAGCAGCGACGCCGCCCGCCACACCACGATGTCCACCGGCACCCCCGTCACCACTCCCCGTCACCGGTTCCGTGAAGGAAGTGAACGACCTGTCGTTTCGACGTCCCGTTGGACGGTCGTCCTCAGGTACACGGTTCCGGGGTCTTCCTACTCCCCGCGCAGTAGCGGCGGCGCACCCCCTGGCCCCAGCGGCGTAGCGAGGTTCCACCCCTCCGCCGGAAGCGCGCCCACCGCATCCCGGGCAACCATTAGGGCACGACATATCGCGATGTGATAGCCCACTCGATATGAACAGCCCTGGAGCAGCATATGAGTTCACCCAGCCCGGCCCCGCCGCGAACGTGGGCCCATCGACTCACCTCCGTGATCGCCGGTAGACGCACCAAATGGGCCGTCCTGGCCGCCTGGATCGTCCCGCTGACCGCCCTGGTCTTCCTTGGCCTGCTGCCCGGCGACCTCGGCGAGGTCGAGGAGAACGACGCCGCCGCCTGGCTGCCCGAGAGCGCCGAGTCCACCCAGGTCGTCGCCCTGCAAGAACGGTTCCGCACCGACGACGTCGCGCTCGCCGTGATCGTCTACGAGCGTCCCGGCGGGATCACCGCGGCCGACCAGGCCAAGGCCAAGGCCGACACCGCCGCGTTCGCCAAGCTGCCCGGCGCGCGGCAGCCGCAGGGCCCGTTCCCGGCCAAGGACGGCAAGGCGCTCCAGACCCTCGTACCGCTGGAGGACATCGACCTGATCAAGGCCGTCGAGGACGCCCGCGAGCTGGCCAAGCGCGGCCCGCCCGGGCTGAACGCGCACGTCACCGGCCCGGCGGGCGGCATGGCCGACATGGAGGAGGTGTTCGAGACCATCGACGGCTTCCTGCTGCTGGCCGCGGGCGGCGTCGTGATCCTGCTGCTCCTGATCATCTACCGCAGCCCGATGCTGTGGTTCGTCCCCGTCCTCAGCGCCGTCATCGCGCTCGGCCTCGCCCAGACCGTCGTCTACCTGCTGGCCAAGCACGCCGACCTCACCGTCAACGGGCAGAGCGGAGGCATCCTCACCGTCCTGGTCTTCGGCGTCGCCACCGACTACGCCCTGCTGCTGGTCGCCCGCTACCGCGAGGAACTGCACCGGCACGAGGACCGGCACGAGGCCATGGCCTTCGCCCTCCACCGCGCCGGGCCCGCGATCCTCGCGTCCGCCGCCACCGTCGCCGTCGGCCTGCTGTGCCTGCTGGTCGCCGAGCTGAACTCCACCGCCGGCGTGGGACCGGTCGCCGCCGCGGGCGTCGTCACCGCCCTGCTGTCCATGACCACCCTGCTGCCCGCCCTGCTGGTGATCTGCGGCCGCTGGCTGTTCTGGCCGCTGGTGCCGCGCTACGACGCCAAGTACCTCGCCCCCGAGGCGTACGAGTCCGAGCACGGCATCTGGAGCCGGATCGCTCGCGTCGTCAGCGCCCGTCCACGCCTTATCTGGGCGGTCACCGCCGCCGGTCTGCTCGTGCTGACCCTGGGCCTGACCACCCTGAAGTCCGACGGCCTGTCCAACGCCGGCCAGTTCGTCGACAAGCCCGACTCCATCGTCGGCGCCGAGGCCGTCGGCCGGCACTTCCCCGCCGGATCCAGCGATCCCGCCGTCATCATCGCCAGGGCGTCCGCCGCCGACCAGGTCGCCACCGCCGCGCGCGGCACGCCGGGCGTCGCCGAGCTCGGCAGGCCCACCACCGCCCAGGGGCTCGTCCAGTACGAGGCCGTCCTGCGCGACGCCCCCGACACCGAGGCCGCCCGCGACACCATCGAACGGCTGCGCGCCAACGTCCACGCCGTACCGGGCGCCGAGGCCAAGGTCGGCGGCACCAGCGCCATCACGCTCGACACCATGCGCGCCGTCGACCGCGACAACAAGGTGATCATGCCGATCGTCCTCGCCGTCGTGTTCCTCATCCTGGTCGCGCTGCTGCGCGCCCTGGTCGCGCCGCTACTGATGATCGCGACCGTGGTGCTGTCGTTCCTGGCCTCACTGGGCGCCTGCTCCGTGATCTTCCAGGAGCTGTTCGGCTTCGAGGGCACCGATCCCGGCCTGCCCCTGCTGGCCTTCATCTTCCTGGTCGCACTCGGCGTCGACTACAACATCTTCCTGATGCACCGGGTACGCGAGGAATCGGCGTCCCTCGGCACCCGCCGAGGCGTGGCGAGGGGCCTCACCGTCACCGGCGGCGTGATCACCTCGGCCGGGCTGGTCCTGGCGGCCACCTTCGCCGCCCTGGCCACCCTTCCCTTGGTGATCCTCGCCGAGATGGGCTTCATCGTCGCCTTCGGCGTCCTGCTCGACACCGTCATCGTCCGCTCGCTCCTCCTCCCGGCCCTCTCGCACGACCTGGGCCGCCGCATCTGGTTCCCCGGCCGCCTGGCGAAGGAACAGATCACCCCCGACCGCACCGACCCCCGCGTCCTGGAACGGGTCGGCTGAGATCGCGAGGCAGGGCCCGGCCGTCACCGGCCGGGCCCTGTAGGGGTGGAGTTATCCACAATCATGCGAGCCACTCCCGGCGGCCGGGGCGGGCTCGTTAATGTCATCGGCATGTCTCAACCGCCTTCCGCGTCCCAGCCCTCCGCCGAGATCGGGGTGATCGGCGGGTCCGGGTTCTACTCCTTCCTCGACGACGTCCACGAGGTCGAGGTCGACACCCCGTTCGGCCGTCCCAGCGACACCCTCACGATCGGCGCGCTGGCCGGCCGCCGTGTCGCCTTCGTCCCCCGGCACGGACGCGACCACCGGTACCCGCCACACAAGATCCCGTACCGGGCCAACCTCTGGGCCCTGCGCTCCCTGGGCGTCCGCCAGATCGTGGCCCCCAGCGCCGTCGGGTCCCTCACCCCCGACCACGGCCCCGGCACCCTCGCCATCCCCGACCAGCTCGTCGACCGTACGTCCGGGCGCGCGCAGACCTTCTACGACGAGGGTGGCGCCGTCCACCTGTCCTTCGCCGACCCGTACTGCCCGATCGGCCGCGAGGTCGCCGTCTCCACCGCCCGGCGGGCCGGGTGGCCGCCCGTGGACGGCGGCACCCTCGTCGTCATCGAGGGCCCCCGCTTCTCCACCCGGGCCGAGTCCCGGTGGTACGCCGCCCAGGGCTGGACCCTGATCGGCATGACCGGCCATCCCGAGGCCGTCCTGGCCCGCGAGCTGGCCCTCTGCTACATCCCCGTCTGCCTGGTCACCGACCTCGACGCCGGCATCGAAGAGGGCGAGGGCGTCACCATGGAGGAGGTCTTCCGCGTCTTCGCCGAGAACATCGACCGCCTCCGCCCCCTGGTCGCCGACATGATCAAGTCGCTGCCCACCGACCGCGCCTGCCCCTGCCCCCACTCCCTGGACGGCATGAGACTGCCCCTCGACCTCCCTTAATCCCTACCTCCGCCCCTGAGTGCCGAGCCGCCGACGACCCGGCGCTACCCGCCCACGCCCGAAAGCTGTCCAAGGATCATGACTGCCACCAGCAACGACCGTCCAAGCGCCGCCACTCCGAACCTGGCGGAAGGCATCTCATGGGTCGCCGCCTAGAGCGCTGTCGCAGGCCCCTGGCCGCGATGTTCGCCGCCGCCGGAACGGGCTTCGCCCTGCTGGCCCTACGTCCCGACCCGACCCCGATCGGCGCGGAGGTCCTCGTGGCCGCCCGAGACCTCCCCGCCGGCACCACTCTCCGTCCCCCCGACCTCCGAAAGGCGCGCCTCCCAGAAGCAGCAATCCCATCCGGAGCGATCCGAACCCCGGCGACAGGCCGCATCCTGGCCGGCCCCATGCGTCAAGGCGAACCCCTCACCGACGTGAGACTCGTCTCCAGCGCCCTCCTACGCGCCTACGGCCCAAGCACGGTCGCCACCCCGGTACGCATCGCGGACTCAGGCACGGTCCGGCTCCTCCGCCAAGGCGACCACGTAGACGTCCTCTCAGCCGACACCCCACCCACCGGCAACCCCCACACCGGAAGAGCCCGCCTGCTCATAGCCTCCGCCCCCGTCATCGCCATCCCACCGCACCACCCAAACGACCAGGGCGCCCTCATAGTCCTGGCAACCAACCGCCCCCAAGCAACAACCCTCACCGCCGCCCGCCCACCCCTAGCAATCACCATCACCCACCCCTAACCACCACCCCCAAAACCACCCCACCCAACCAACCCCACCCACGAGGAGCCCCACCACCCAACACCAGTAGCTCCCACCCACCAGCACGCCCCACCCAGCACCATGGGCTCCCATCCACCAGCAGCACCCCCGGCGGAAAAGCCCGCCAGGTAGTCCCCACCCGTCATCGCCCTACCACAACAACGACGGGCCGATCAGGGCGCATCGGTGTTCTTCGCGTGTATGCCCAGGTCAGCAGCTAGTTTGGCTGATCATGGGAGGGTGCCCCCGGCAGGATTCGAACCTGCGCACCCGGTTTAGGAGACCAGTGCTCTATCCCCTGAGCTACGAGGGCCTGGTGCCGCTTGCCCGGATGAGCGTAGCGGACGACCACCTCCAGGGTAGGGGAAGACAAGGGCGGTTGCTCACACTTATCGGGCGTGGGCGAGTGGGTCTAGGCCAGGTTGCCGGGGGGTCGGTACGCTTCGGTCCGTGATGGCTCGGGGTGGTTCGCGGTCTAGGTGGGGGTTCGTTGTCGCCGGGGCCGTCCTCGTGGCTGTCGCGGTAGGCGTGATCTTGGTTGTGGGTGGGACGGAACCGGAGCCCAGGCCCCAGGCGGTGCGGACGGTGACCCCTTCGACTCCGAAGGCGCCACCTGAGACGCATCCCACGCGGGGGGAGTATGTGCCGCCGAGGCCGGCACCCGTGACGCGGGCGCCGGAGCCGGAGCCGAAGGTACGGCCGTCGGCCAAGCCGAGTCCTTCGCCGGAACGCCGTCATCGCGGGTTTTGCCCCAGGCGGTGGAGGGAGATCCCGGAGTTGCGGCGCTGGTGTGATCGGCACGGATTCCGAACTCGGTGAAGTCGTCTGTGAACTTGTAGTAGCGTTCCTGCCGCTGTCGTCCTTTTGGGCATCAGGAGGAACCCACCGTGCCAATCCCCCGGTCGGCGGTGCTGACCGCGGTCTTCCTGGTGATGGCGGTGATCGTCGCCGGGCCGGGATCGGCCGCGGCACGCGAGGATCCCGTTCAGGAGCTGCGACGTCTGGCGTCCAAGGCACGCGCCGATCTGGAGAAGGCCACCGAGCAGATGAAGGCGCGCCAAAAGGCGTTGGCGCAATCCCAGGAGCGGCTGCGGGTGACGCTCAAGGATCTGGCGGTGGCCGAGGGTGAGCTGAATCAGATCAGGGGGCCGCTGGCCAGGCTGGCGAACGCCTCGTACCAGCAACCCGCCTTCGGCTCGATGTCGATCTTCGGCGCGGGGGACGCGGAGGAATCGTTGCGGGCCACCGCGGACGTGACGCATATCGCCAACGGGCAGCAGGCGCTCGTCCGGCAGGCCGACCAGCTACAGCGGCGCCGTCAGCAACTCGCGTCCACGGCTCAGGATTTGCAATCGCGCAACGCGGTGGAACAGACACGGCTCCAGCAGGAGATCGACTCCCTGAGGACACGGTCGGTCCAGTTGACGAGGGACCTCACGGCCAGGCTCAAGAAGCTTGAGGCCGAGCGGGAGCGCAAGCTGCGTGCGCGGTGCGACAAGAGCCTGGCCGCCAAGTCCAGGGAATTCCCCAATGGATTGATTCCGGCCAAGTACCTGTGCCCGCTGCCGCAGAAGGGCGAGCAGTTGCGCGCCGATGCGGCGCTGGCCTTCTACAAGCTGAACGCGGCGTACACGCGGCGGTTCGGACGCGAGATGTGCGTAACGGACTCCTACCGCAGCCTGGCCGATCAGCAGCGCGTCTACTCCCAGCGGCCCGGATTCGCAGCGGTCCCCGGCACCAGCAACCATGGCAAGGGACAGGCCCTGGACCTGTGCGGGGGAGTGGAGAACGCCAGCACGGCACAGTTCAACTGGCTGGAGGCCAACTCCCGCAAGTACGGCTGGTTCCATCCTTCCTGGGCCTACAGCAACCCCTACGAGCCCTGGCACTGGGAGTACGGAAGCGAAGGCTAGTCACCCGTCTGCCGCCAGGCTTGCCGCTTGTCCGCGCTGCTGCTTCTTCGTGCTATTCGTTGATGCCGTCGGTTCGTGCTGGTGGGTGGAGTGTGGTGTTGGGTGGTGGGGGTTATCGGTTCTGGGTGAGGGCTACCTGTAACTGCGCAAGCTGCTGAGGGACGCGTACACCGCCTGGCAACCGACCGCTCCCAGCAGCCACCCTCACCGCCACAGGCCCGCCCATAGCAATGACCATCACCTATTGGTGGCCACAAAGCCTGCAATCAAGCCCAACCACTCCATCCATCAGCGACCACAGCGCGAGCAGCACGGCCGCGGCGGGCCTGGCAGGCCGGCGGGACGGCTGCGTTGGCCTCCAAAGGCGCTGGCGGCGCGAAGTGCAAACTGACCGATGAGCAGGTCATCGCCTTGGAGGAGGCGTAGGAGCTCGGGCCGGCCGCGCACGGCTGGACCGAGGATCAGCGGTGGACTCTCGCGCGGATCGCCGAGGTGATCTGGGGATTGTTCACCGTCTCCTACACCCCGGCCGGGGTGGATGTGCTGCTGCACCGGATCAGGTGGAGCGTGCAGGTGCCCACCCGCCGCGCTGCCGAGCGCGACCAGGACAAGATCGACCGGTGGCGGGCGCAGGTGTGGCCAACGGTGGAAACACCGCGGGCGACCTGGGCGCCTGGCTTTGCTTCGAGGACGAAGCCGGCCAGGGGCTAAGGCCGCCCAAATGCACCACCTGGGGACGGCGTGGACGCACACCGGCTGAGCTTCCCCCCGTTCACCGGACACCTGTCCTGAGGTCACCGGCGATCATCAGGAAGGATGTTCGTCATGCCGTCACCACACCCGCCCGAGTTCCGGCGCCGCGCGGTCGAGCTGGCCCGCCAAG
>NZ_BSTM01000034.1:0-60166 GCF_030269515.1 Actinomadura sp. NBRC 104412
AGCTACCGGCTCAAAGACCGCGACCTCGGCCGCGTCCCCGCGGCCAAGACCGACAACTAAAGATCAACAATCGGGTGGGTCACGGTTCACCCGGAACAACCGGGTCACGATTGGGCCGGGATTGACACGCAGCCCGCGCATGCAATAAACACCTCTCCCAACGACCTCAACCCGTCACCCCAGCCCCGAGCGGCGCCCAAGCGCTGCGATCGCGACCGAAGGCAGATTCAAGCGAAGCAAGAATCTGATCGCGTAGCGAGCCTCTAGGCGAGTCGGAGCGATGCAGCGATCGCGCGCGGTGCCGGAGAAGGAGGGCGCCCAGCGCCCGACGCCGCAGGCACCGCCAATAAACGGAGCGCAGCCCGCGCATGCAATAAACACCTCTCCCAACGACCTCAACCCGTCACCCCAGCCCCGAGCGGCGCCCAAGCGCTGCGATCGCGACCGAAGGCAGATTCAAGCGAAGCAAGAATCTGATCGCGTAGCGAGCCTCTAGGCGAGTCGGAGCGATGCAGCGATCGCGCGCGGTGCCGGAGAAGGAGGGCGCCCAGCGCCCGACGCCGCAGGCACCGCCAATGAACACAGCGCCGAGCCTCTGGGCGAGAGCGGGGGACAGCTGAGCTCCTACGACAGTCGCTCGATGGAGTCGAGCATGTGCTCTTCGATCAGGTGCAGCAGTCGCTCCTCCTCGCCGTCGGAGATGGCGTCGACGAGCCGCCGGTGCTCCTCCACCAGCTCTTCCGGCTCGGGGTAGGTGTCCTGGAGCGCGTTCAGGCACATGCGGGTCTCCACCAGCAGGGTCTGCGCCATGCGCTCCAGCCGGGGGCTGCCGGACGAGCTGACCAGCACCTCGTGGAAAGCCTGGTCGGCATCGCTCATCTTCACCCGGTCGCGTTCCCTGGCGGCCTCGACCAGGTGGTCCAGCGCCTCGGTGAGCCGGGCCACCGCCTCGCCGCGGTTGCGCTCCATCACCAGGACGCACGCCGCCCGCTCGATGGCGAGCCTGGCACGGTAGACGTCCTCCACGTCGCTCCGGTCCAGCGTGACCACGAACAGGCCGCGGTGCGGCTCGCTGTGCAGCAGCCCCTCCTGGACGAGCCGCTGCATGGCCTCGCGCAGCGGGCCGCGGCTGATGCCCAGCCGTCCCGCCAGATCGGCCTCGCCGAGCTGCTCGCCGGGTTCGAGCTGGCCGTACAGGATCGCCGTTCTCAGCTCGTCGTAGACGATCTCCACGGTGGATCTGCGGGGGACGGGTTCAAGTTCACCCAGTCGGCCCATGCCGAGGGTTCCTCTCTTTATTCAGTTCACCTCGGCCCATGCCGAGGGCTACTCGCTCGTGTCTCACAGGCGGGCCGCCCGGATCGCGTCCGGAGCCGCCGCTCCGGCCGGTCCCTCGGCGAACAGCGTGCCCAGGCCGGGGCGGGGGCGCGGCACGCTCCCCGCCGCCAGGCGCAGGCCCTCCCAGACGCTCACCTGGTTGGCGGTGAGGACGGGCTTGCCCAGCCGCGCCTCCAGGTCGTCCAGCCAGGCGACCGTGTGCAGCGCGGTGTCGGGGACCAGGACGGCCTCGGCGCCGGGATGGTCGTTGGCGGCGACGAAGTCCAGGACGTCGTCGCGTCCCAGCGTGCCGACCTCGGCGGCGGTGATGATGCCGCGGCTGGTCAGCGCGACGACCTCGATGCCGGCGTGCGCGAGGAAGGCGGCGAACCGCTCCGCCACGTCCGCCGGGTAGGTGGCGGCCACCGCGACCCGGGTCACGCCCAGGTGCCGGGCCGCGTTGACGAAGGCGAAGGAGGTACTGGACGCGGGCACACCGGCGGCCGCGCTGACGCCCTCGACCTGCGCGGCGGCGCCGTCCCAGCCGAACACGAAGCTGCCGCTGGTGCAGGCCCACACGGCCGCCGCCACCTCAAGCCCGCGCAGCGTCCTGGCCCCCTCGGACAGGACGTCGGCTCCGCCCACGTCCAGCAGGGCGTCCACCCGGTGCGCGTCCTCCCGCATGAGCGTGTGGACGACGGGCAGCCGCACGTCACCGAGGATCCGCTCGATCACCGGGTAGTCGTCCTCGGCGCTGTGGCCCGGGTAGAGGAATCCGACGCTGGGCACCAACTTCCGCCCCTCCAGTGGAAAAATTGTCGACAATCCTATCAGTTGCGATCTAGGCCGCCGGGGCCTGGCTCACCTGGACCAGCCACTGGCCCTCGCCCGCGGCCTGGAGCCCCATCGCCCGCAGCGCGGAGCACATGGTCACCTGGTTGGCGGTGAGCACGGGCTTGCCGATCATGCGTTCCAGCGGCGCGATGATGTCGTACGTCGGGACGTTGGTGCAGCTGATGAACACCGCCTCCGCCTCGGGCCGGTCGACCGCCGACACGGCGTTGACCACCTCCTGGTAGCCGACCTTCCAGATGTGGTTGAGCAGCCCCATCCCGACCGAGGACACCACCGCGACGCCGTGCGCGCCGAGGAAGGACACCAGCCGGTCGGTGACGCTGTCGATGTACGGGGTCACCACCGCGATCCGGCCGATGCCGAGCAGGGACAGCGACTCCACCAGGGCGCCCGAGGTGGTCGTGGCGGCCGGGGCCCCGGCCTTGAGCATGGCCTGCTGGAGCTCCCGCTCGCCCTCCGCGCCGCGGATGAAGCTGCCCGAGGCGCAGGCGTAGGCCACCGCCAGCGGCTCGGGGGCCAGCACGTCGCGGGTCGCCTGCCGGACGATCGAGTGGTCGGACAGGGCCGAGGCCATCTCCACCGTCACCGGCACCGGGACGTAGGGCAGCCTCGTCATGAAGAGCGAGACGTCGTCGGGTGTCCAGCGCCACAGCTCCCGGTCGAGCGCGAAGTCGAACGGGGCCACGACGCCGATGCCGTGCTGTGCCGGCAGTTCCGGGCCGACGATGAGCTTGGGGTCGAATGCCATCACCGCCGCCCGTTCAGCCGTCGTGCCTGGCGTAGACGAGGCGTTCGCCGACGCCGCCGGACCGCCATACGTCGTTGCACGCCTCGGCCATGCGGTCGAGCCCGTCCACGATGGTGGCGTAGACGTTGCCGGGCACCCAGCCGACGTCCCCGTTCAGCAGCAGGTTGTTGCGCCCGTAGAAGATGGCCAGGTCGACGACGCCGGGCAGGCCGTCGATGCCCTTCTCCTCCTTGAAGCCCCTGTCCAGCATCCCGCCGTGGAAGTCGAAATACACCACGTCGCCCGGGATGGGGGTCACCGTGGGGTTCTCCAAGCCGATCTCTTCGTCGCTGAACCGCTCGACCATGGTGTAGACCTCGTTGCGCGCGTACTTGGCGTGGTACGCGTCGCCGCCCTGCGGCAGGGCCCGCCAGACCGCCTCGCACGTCCGGGGCGCGTCCTTTTCGAGCAGTTCGGCGATGCAGGAGACGCCTCGGCGCTCGAGCGTGATGGTCATGAGCTTGGGCATGCCGGCCTCCCCGGGCACAGGGGTGAGCGACGCGTCGCTCACCCGAGAGGACTCTTGACGAATAGAGCGCCTTGGGATCCGCCCTGGCCTGTGGAACGGTTGCGACGGTCTTGCAGCACGACCAGCACGGTCACCTGCTCGTTCTGGATTTCGAGGTACCCGCGCTGATTGTTGACAATCCTACGAGCGCTTCCTAGCGTGTCAATGCCCCCATGCGTTGCGTTCTCGTTAATCGCCGACCCCGGAAAGTGAGGCCATGGAGCCAGAGGGCAGGCCGCGGGTGGTCGTGCTGCGCGACGAGGCCGATCCGCCGCCGGCCATGGAGCCGGTCGAACGTCTCGCCCGCGTGCGCTACGTGGACGGGTCCGGGCTCGCCGAGGCGCTTCCGGGTTCCGACGTGCTGTTCGTGTACGACTTCTTCTCACGGGCACCCTCCCGCGTATGGCCGAGGGAAGGGGCGCCCGGCTGGGTGCATGTCGCCAGCGCTGGGGTGGACGGCCTGCTGTTCCCCGGGCTGGTCGAGAGCGACACGGTCGTCACCAACTCGCGCGGGGTCTTCGAGCGGCCGATCGCCGAGTACGTGCTGGGCCTGGTGCTGTGCTTCGCCAAGGACCTGCGGACGACGCTGAGGCTGCAGGAGCGGCGGGTGTGGCGGCACCGCGAGAGCGAGCGGATCGAGGGCACCCGCGCGCTGGTGATCGGCACCGGCCCGATCGGGCGGGCGATCGGCCGCGCGCTGGCCGCGGCCGGGATCGTGGTGACCGGGATGGGGCGCACCGCCCGCACCGGCGATCCCGATCTGGGCGAGGTGCTGCCGGACGACCGGCTGCACGAGGCGCTGGGCGAGGCCGACTGGGTGGTGCTGGCGGCGCCGCTCACCGACCGCACCCGTGGCATGATCGACGGTGCCGCGCTGACGCGGATGCGGCCGACCGCCCGGCTGATCAACGTGGGCCGGGGCGCGCTGGTGGTGGAGGACGACCTGGTCGAGGCCCTGCGGGCGGAACGGATCGCGGGCGCCGCCCTGGACGTCTTCGAGGACGAGCCGCTGCCGGAGCCGTCCCCCCTCTGGGACCTGCCCAACGTGATCGTCTCCCCGCACATGTCCGGGGACGTGGTGGGGTGGAGGACGGAGCTGGTCCGCCTGTTCGCCGACAACCTCGGCCGGTACGTCGCCGGCCGCCCCCTGCTGAACGTGGTGGACAAGCGCCTCGGGTATGTCGGCTCCGGGACGCCGACCGCGTCCGGCTGACCGCCGCACCGAACCAGGAGGTCTCATGACCGGCACCGATCCGACCGGCCTGACCGCGACCGAGCTGCTGGACGCCTACGGGCGCAGGGAGCTGACCCCGGTGGAGGCCACTGAGGCCGTCCTGGAACGGATCGAGCGGATCGATCCGCGGCTGAACGCGTTCTGCCTGGTCGACCCGGAGTGGTCGCTGGAGGCGGCGCGCACCTCGGCGGAGCGGTGGCGGCGCGGTGAGCCCGCGGGCCTGCTGGACGGGGTGCCCGTCTCGATCAAGGACATCCTGATCACCAAGGGCCGTCCGACGCTGCGCGGCTCGCGCACGATCGATCCCGGCCTGGACTGGCCGGAGGACGCGCCCTCGGTGGCCCGCCTGTACGAGCACGGCGCGGTGCCGATCGGCAAGACCACGACGCCGGAGTTCGCCTGGAAGGGCGTGACCGATTCGCCGCTCACCGGGGTCACCCGCAACCCGTGGGACACCGCCCGTACGCCCGGCGGCTCCAGCGGGGGAGCGGCGGCCGCGGTCGCGGCGGGCCTGGCTCCGCTGGCGCTGGGCACCGACGGCGGCGGCTCGGTGCGCATCCCGGCCGCGTTCACCGGCACGGTCACGCTCAAGCCGACCTACGGTTTGGTGCCGCACTACCCGGCCAGCCCGTTCGGGACGCTGGCGCACGTCGGACCGATGACCCGTACGGTGCGGGACGCCGCGCTGCTGCTGGATGTGATCACCGGTTTCGACGGCCGGGACTGGTCGGCGCTGCCGCCGCCGCGCGAGCCGTTCTCCACGCTGGCCGGGGACGTGTCGGGGCTGCGCGTCGCCTTCAGCCCCGAGCTGGGCTTCGCCTCGGTGGACCCGGAGGTCGCCGCGCTCGTGGACGCGGCCGCCGGGGTGTTCGCCGAGCTGGGCGCCAAGGTGGAGCGGGCCGACCCGGGCTTCGCCGATCCGGTCGAGGACTTCGAGGTGCTGTGGTTCGCCGGGGCCGCGAAGGTCGTGGAGAACCTCACCGAGGAGGAGCGCGGCAAGCTCGACCCCGGCCTGCGCGAGATCTGCGACAAGGGCGCGCAGTACTCGCTCAGCGTCTACCTGGACGCCGTCGCGCGCCGCCGGGAGCTGGGCCGGATCATGGGCCTGTTCCACGAGGAGTACGACCTGCTGCTCACCCCGACCGTGCCGATCCCCGCGTTCGAGGCGGGCCGCGAGAGCCCGGCCGACGGCCTGTACGGCGGGGTGGGGCGCTGGACGGCCTGGACGCCGTTCACCTACCCGTTCAACATGACCCAGCAGCCGGCCGCGAGCGTCCCGTGCGGGTTCACCCCGGACGGGCTTCCGGCAGGGCTCCAGATCGTCGGGCCGCGGCATGCCGACGCACGGGTGATGAACGCCGCGCTGGCCTACGAGCGGGCCCGTCCCTGGCACGAGCGCCGCCCGCCACTGGACGGCTGATCGCGAGCGCAGTACGGTCGTTAACCAAGCAATTGCTTGGTTAACGACTGGAGGCTCCATGCGCCGCGGCATCTACCTGCTCGAAGAGGTCGAGTTCCACCCGATGAACTCGCGCAGGCCCCTGGAGTACCTGCGCTGGCTCACCGGCTACAAGCGGGAGGACGACCGCATGGAGGCGGGGGCGCCGAGGCTCACCGAGGGCCTGTCCATCCGCTCCAAGGAGATCGACCTGGTCGGGGCGTTCTACGCGGTCGGCATCAGCGGCCACCCGCAGTTCAAGGTCGTCACCCTCTGGGACTGCCACGGCGGCTGGGACGGCGGCTGGCGGCAGATGGTGGAGATCTACGACGACGTCCAGCAGAACCTCTTCCTGTCCGACATCGACGACCTGCGGTTCTCCGCCTACTCCCGGCCGCTGGGCGCGGCCCCGGGCTCGCCCGCGGTGGCGGACCTGCTCTCCGAGGGGTACGCGGCGCCGCTGTACCTGTTCGAGAGCGCGCAGGTGCGGCCGGGCGCGGCGCTGGACTACCTGGCCGCCGTCCAGGAGGAGCGTGCGCCGATACTGGCCGATCATGGACATCGGCTGGTCGGCGCGTACGAGGTGCAGTTCTGCGACAGCGAGGTGGTCACGCTCTGGGGCACCGACATCGACGCCCACCTGGAGCTGCAAAGGTCCAGGGACGCGGCGCTCGGGCTCGATGACGGCGTGCCCGCCGACCACCGCCTGCTGAGCTGGCGCAAGCGCGCCCGCGCCTACCTCGAAGGGCCCTGGCGGGAGAACCTGCTCAGCCCCTACCCGGGCTCGAAGCTGGCCCCGAGCCGGGCCTAGCCTTCGAGCTCGCCGCGGGCCTCGTTCCCCTCGCGGAGCCTCCTGGCGTGCTTGCGGGCCTTGCGCTTGACGTTCACGCCTCCCCAGAACGCCAGGCCCGAGATCACCACGCGCGGCGCTCCCGGCACCCCGGGACCGCTCGCGTGGTGGTCGAAGCCGCCCATGATGCCGATCCCGTTGACCCGGACGGCGATGTCCTCGGGCACGATCACCTCGACCCCGCCCATGATCGCGAAGGCCCGGATCCTCACCTCGGGCTCGGCGAACCGCGCCTCGCGCAGGTCGAGCCTGCCGCCGCCCCAGAAGGCGAACGTGGTGAACCGCCTCGGGACCGTCCAGCGGCCCTCGTGCCTGAACCCGCTCATGATGGCGAGGCCCGTCCACCAGCTCGGCGGGTCGGCGGCGGGCGCGTCGGCGAACGGCGGCGTGTACGGCGCCAGGTCGCCACGGCCTCCGGGGCTCGGCAGGTCGCGGGTGATCGGCTCCAGCTCGGCGTAGGTCTTGGCCATGTAGACCTGGTTGAGCCGCTCCTGGAGCTCCTCCAGCGTGAGCCGGCCGTCACCCGCGGCCTCGCGCAGCACCTCCGCGACCCGGTCGCGGTCGGCGTCGGACGCCCGCATCTCCGGCGGGTAGGGGGAGGAGCTCCCGCGCTCCTGTCCGGAGGGCGGCGGAGAAGACGTCATGGGGCGAAGCCTATGCCCGTTCGCGCCGGATCACGATCGAGGTGCCGGAGGCCCCGCGATAATACCAAGCGCTTGCTTGATACGCTGTGTTGGCGTTACCGTCCACTTGAAGGTCCTTGCAGGTAACCGGCGTAAAGGAACAGCGCCCATGGGTGTACCGATAGTGCAGGCTCCCGTTCGCGACGTGACCGAGAAGGAGATCGCGCATTACCGCGAGCACGGCTGGGCCCTGCTGCCCGGCCTGGTGGACCCCGGATTCGTGGCCGGGCTGCGCGACCGGGCGCTGGAACGGCTGGCGGCCAGGCGCGAGGCGTTCCGCAACAGCTTCGTCGACCAGGCGTTCGGCCAGGACCGCGACATCGCCGAGCACGACGAGGCGTTCCGCGCGCTCGCCCTGTCGCCCGGCCTGGGCCGCAACGCCACCCGGCTGCTGCTCGGCGTCCAGAACGTCCGGCTCCAGGTCACCAACCTGCTGATCAAGGAGCCGGAGGACGGCAACGGCCACGGCGCCACGGTCTTCCACCAGGACTTCCCGTGGATGCCGATGGACCGCTCCGCGATGCTCACGATCTGGCTCGCGCTGGACGACGTCTCCGCCGACATGGGCTCGCTGCGCTTCTACGACCGTTCCCACCTGTACGGGCCGCTGGGGCGCAGCTTCGTCCGCGAAGGCGACGACGCGCTCAGCCAGCACCCCTGGCTGAAGGATCTGGAGGTCTCCCCGCCGATCGACATGGCGCCCGGCGACGCCACCGTGCACAGCGCCCTGGTCATCCACGGCGCGCCGGCCAACCGCCGCGACCGGCCCCGGCTGTCGTTCACCGTCACCTACTTCGACGCCGCCAGCCTCTACACCGGCGCCCCGTACGGGCAGACCGACGACCTGGGGCTCAAGGTCAACGAGCCCTTCGACCACCCGCTGTTCCCGGTGGTGCCCACCTCATGACGTGTCGTTCCCCCCTCACCGGTCCGGACAAGGCGGCGCCATGACATCCATCGAGACGGTACGCGGGCCGGTGGGCGAGACCGGCGCCACGCTGATGCACGAGCACGTCTTCGGGCTGAGCCCGGAGATCCTGTGGAACTGGCCCGACATCCCCGAGGGCTGGGACCTGGAGAAGCGCGCCCGCGAGGCCGCCGCCAAGCTGGACGAGCTCAAGGCCGCCGGGATCGACACGATCGTCGACCTCACGGTGATCGGGCTCGGCCGGTACGTCCCGGCCGTCCAGCGGGTCGCCGAGCTGACCTCCGTCAACATCGTCGCCGCCACCGGCCTCTACACCTACGACGCGCTGCCCCCGTACTTCGGCAACCGCGGCCCCGGCTCGCTGTTCGGCGGGCCGGACCGGCTCGCCGAGTTCTTCATCCGCGACATCACCGAGGGCATCGGGCGCACCGGCGTCAAGGCGGGCATGCTCAAGTGCGCCACCGGCAGGCAGGGCCTCACGCCCGGCGTCGAACGGGTGATGCGCGCCGTCGCCCAGGCCCACCGCGAGACCGGCGTGCCGATCACCACGCACAGCGAGTCGGCCACCCGCAATGGGCTTGACCAGCAGAAACTCCTGGCCGAAGAGGGCGTGGACCTGTCCCGCGTGGTGATCGGGCACGCGGGCGACTCCACCGATCTCGGCTACCTCGAAGAACTGATCGCCAACGGGTCCTATATCGGCATGGACCGCTTCGGCATCGAGTTCACCTCGTTCGAGGACCGGGTCGCCACCGTCGTCGCGATGTGCGAGCGCGGCCACGCGAACCGCATGGTGCTCTCGCACGACTCCTACTGCTTCAACGACCGTTTCGAACCCGAGGTCATCAAGCAGCGGCATCCCGACTACCACCTGCTGCACATCTCCCGGGACGTGCTGCCCGCCCTGCGCGCCCGGGGCGTCACCGAGGAGCAGATACGGCAGATGCTCGTCACCAACCCCCACGACATCCTCACCCCGACCGAGACCGGAGGCCGTCCGTGACCACCCCGGAGACCGCAACGGACTTCGACATCACCTCCGACTGGCACGTCGCCAACCCGTACCCGTTCCTGAGGCGCCTGCGCCACGAGCACCCCGTCTTCTGGAGCGACCACTTCGGCATGTGGGTGCTGACCCGGTACGAGGACGTCCGCAACGCCTACCGCGACCACGAGACCTTTTCCAGCGTCGGCTCGCTCACCATCTCCCGCACCCTCACCGACGAGGTCAAGGAGACGCTAGGCGAGCACCACTCGTTCCTGGACAACTTCTCGGCCAACGTGGACCCGCCCCAGCACACGCGGATGCGCCGGGCGATCTCCCGCGCCTTCACGCCCCGCGCCGTCAAACGCCTCGGTGACCGGTTCCAGGCCGAGGTGGACCGCGCCCTGGACGAGATCCTGCCCGCCGGGCGGGCCGACTTCACCGTCGAGCTGGCGCACCGGCCGTCCGCGCGCCTGGCCGCCCACTTCATCGGGGTCCCGCCCGAGGACGAGGACAGGGTCAAGCACTGGGTGACCTCCTGGTTCCAGTTGTTCCTGTCGCCCCAGCCGCCCGAGCGGCAGCGCGAGCTGGCCCAGGACTTCCTCAAGTACCTCGACTACGTGGACCGGCTGGTCAGCGACCGCCGCGCCGAGCCCCGCGAGGACTTCGTCTCGCTCATGGCCGAGCACATCGACAACGGGCTCTCGCACCGCGAGGTCGTGGAGACGATCAGCGCGCTGCTGCTCGGCGGCAACGACACCGTTCCCAACGCGCTGTCCAACGCGGTCTACCGGCTGCTGCGCGAGCGCGAGGTCTGGGAGGAGATCGTCGCCGACCCGTCGCTGATCCCCGGCATGGCCGAGGAGACGCTTCGCATCGACGGCGCCAGCCTCGGCAGCTTCCGCACGACCACCCGCGAGGTCACCCTGCACGGCACCACGATCAAGCCGGGCACCCAGGTCCTGCTGCACACCGACTCGGCCGGGCACGACGAGACGGTCTTCCCCGACCCCGAGCGGTTCGACATCCGCCGCGAGAACGCCCGCGACCACATGGTGTTCGGGTACGGCATCCACCACTGCGTCGGCGCGGCCCTGAGCCGGCTGAAGATGGAGATCGCCTTCCAGCGGCTCACCGCCCGGCTGCCCAGCCTGCGCCTGGTGCCGGGGGCCACGCCCGAGTACCGCAAGAGCATGGTCGGCCGCGGGCTGGCGAGCCTGCCTGTCGAATGGGATGAACGGTGAGGTCCCCGGAGCGGAGTGTCAGCGGAGTGGAGGGAGCCGGCCCGCTCGGCACCTCCGGGGGTGTGGGGGGTCGTCCCCCCACAGTGAACCCGTGAGGTTCGCCCGCCGCACGGCCCTGGTGACGGGCGCGGGCTCCGGCATCGGCCGCGCCTGCGCCCGCCGCCTGGCCGCCGAGGGCGCCACGGTCACGGTCGCCGACATCGACGCCGCGGCGGCGGCCGAGACCGCCCAGCTGATCGTCAAGGAGGGCGGCGCCGCCCGGCCCGTCACCGGCGACGTCAGCGTGGAGGACGACGTCCGCGCCATGGTGGAGACGGCGGCCGGCGACGACGGCCGCCTGGACGTCCTGCACAGCAACGCCGCCGTGCTGTCCCGCGAGGTGTACGGGCGCGACCTCGACCTGACCGAGATGGACGTGGAGGTGTGGGACCGCACCCTCGCCGTCGACCTGCGCGGCGCGATGCTCTGCGTCAAGCACGCCGTCCCCCGCATGGGCGCGGGCGCCGCGATCGTCAACACCACCTCCGTGTCCGCCCTGGTCGGCGACACCGACCACGCCGCGTACGGGGCGGCGAAGGCGGCGCTGATCTCGTTCACCCGCTATGTCGCCACCATGTACGGCAGGCGCGGCATCCGCTGCAACGCCGTCGCGCCCGCGCTCGTCCTCACCGAGGTCGCCCGCCGGGCGATGACCCCGGAGCGGCTCGCCGAGAAGGCCGCCGAACGGCTGCTGCCCGACCCCTGCGAGCCGGAGGACGTCGCCGCGCTGGTCGCGTTCCTCGCCTCGTCGGAGGCGCGCTGCATCACCGGCCAGACCATCGTCATCGACGGGGGGACGCTGGCGCACCGCCCCGAGCACGCCATCCGGCAGGCGAGGGAGGCGGGCTAGCGGCTATTGGGGCGGGCCCTTGGCGAGGGTGATGCCGGTGGTGAAGTGCCGCCCGGACGGATCGACCCAGCCCACGCTCACGGTGTCGCCCGGGTGATGGAGGAGCAGCAGGTCGGTGAGCCTCCCGGGGGAGTCGACCGGCCGGCCGTCCAGGGACACGATGACGCCGCCACGGGGCAGGCCGGCCGACTCGGCGGGCGTGCCGGGCAGCAGCCCGGCGATGAGGGCGCCGGTGGGGCTGGGCGGCGGCGGGCTGCCGGGCACGTCGCCGCCGACCGGGCGCACCTGCACGCCCAGCATCGCGGTGTCGCCGATGTGGACGGTCGCGGACGCCTCGCCCCGCTGGATCTGCCGGGCCACGGTCAGCGCCCGGTTGGACGGGATGGCGAAGCCGCGTTCCGCGCCCCCCTCCTCCACGCGGAACCCCGCCGACGCGGCCGTGTTCATGCCGATGACCTGGCCCGCGGCGTTCAGCAGCGGACCGCCGGAGTCGCCGGGACGGATCGGGGCGTTGGTCTCGATCATCCCGGTGAGCCGCTCGGAGGTGCCGTTGGACTCGTCGGTGGCCGTCACCACCTGGTCCAGCGCGGTGACCGTGCCGGTGACGACGCTGGGCGTCCCGCCCTTCCCGCCCGCGTTGCCGATGGCGGTGACCGGGTCGTCCAGCGACACCCGCGACGAGTCGCCGAACACCGCGGGCCTCAGCCGGGAGGCGCCGCGCAGCCGCACCACCGCGATGTCGCCGGACCGCTGGTAGCCGAGCACGTCGGCGACGAACCGCCGCCCGTTGTCGGCGACCGTCCCGCGGATGGACGTGGCGCCCTGGATGACATGGTTGTTGGTCAGCACATGGCCGGAGGCGTCCATCAGGATGCCCGTACCGGCCGCGCGGGTGTTGCGCAGCCCCTGCACCGTGTCGATGATCACGACGCCGGGGCCGCGCCCGCTGGGCGTGCGCGGCGGTAACGCGGGCGCGCTGGACGTGCTCTGCGGCGGCGGAACGTTGCGGCTGGGCTCGTCCAGAAGGTTCAGCCCGAGCAGCAGCACCGCCAGGGCGGCGAGGACGCCCAGGACCACCACGCAGCCGCCGCCCGCACCGCCGCCCGAGCGGCGGCCGTCGGGGATCTCGTACACCTCGCGCCCTCCTCCGGCCGGGCCGCCCCCACGGACATGATCGCCCTTTTGAACGCTCTACCCCGGTTTCGCGCTCCCGATCACTGATGTCCGCGGTGACCTCCCACGGCCGCGGGGGGCTACCAGGTGAAGTACCGGCGCGGATTCTCCACGAGCATCTGGTCGATCTGCGCCTCGGTGACGCCCTTCTCCCGCAGGGCGGGCAGGACGTCGTCGCTGATGTGGGTGTAGATCCAGTTGGGGGCCACCCCGCGCGCCGTCTCCGGGTCGGGGCCGAACCAGTCGGAGTAGCAGCTTGTGTCGTGGCTGAGTACCATCCGGTCGGCGTAGCCCTGCTCGCACAGCGCCGCGATGGTGGCGACGCGGTCGGTCATCGGGTTGAGGAGGTCCAGCCCGAACCTGTCCATCCCGAGGATCGCGCCGGTGTCGGCCAGCGACTTGAGGTAGTCTAGGTCGTTGCTGTCGCCGGCGTGGCCGATGACGACCTTGCCGAGGTCCACGCCCTCCTTGGCGAGCACCTCCACGACCTGGCGGCCGTTCCCGGTCTCGCTGTCGGTGTGGACGGTGATCGGCGCTCCCGTCTCGCGGTGGGTGGCGGCGACCGCGAGCAGCACGCGCCGCACACCGGGGGTGAGGCCCTGGGTGTGCACGGCGCACTTGAGGAACGCGGCCCGCACGCCGGTGTCGGCGATGCCCTCCATCAGGTCGCGGCAGAAGTTGTCGATCATCGGGTCGGGCCCGCCGAGCAGGGTCTCCGGGCCCCGGTAGATGAACTGGAACGGGAGGTCGTTGTAGGTGTACACCCCGGTCGCGACGATGATGTTGAGCTCGGGCACCAGCTCGGCGATCCGCTTGATGCGCGGGATGTAGCGGCCCAGTCCCCACACGGTGGGGTCGGCGATGGTGGTGATGCCCCGGCCCGCCAGCTCCTTCAGCTTGGCGACCGCGTCGGCGACCCGCTCCTCCTCGTCCCACCAGGCGCCCACGCCGTAGTTCTGGACGTTCTCGGTGTTCAGAAAGAAGACGTGCTCGTGCATGAGGGTCCGGCCCAGCGCCGCGGTGTCCACGGGCCCGCGGGCGGTCTCGACTGAGGGCATGGGGGTGATCCTCTCCGGGCATACCGACTGGTCGGTTTTCTGGCAAGCTATGACCAGGTCCATGCACGCGTCAATGGAGGTCCAGGCGATGGTCTCGGGTGCGGGACGGGGCGGCCACCCCCGGCGCAGCCCGGTCGAGCGGCGGATTCTGGACGCGGCGCTGCGGCTGTTCGCCGAACGCGGCTTCGACGGCACCTCGGTGCAGGAGATCGTGGCCGCGGCGGAGGTCACCAAGGGGGCCCTCTACCACTACTTCGACTCCAAGGACGACCTGCTCTACGAGATCTACCGCTCGCTGATCGCCCGCCAGCTCGCCGATCTCGACCGGATCCTGGCCGCCGGGCTGCCGCCCCGCGACGCCGTCCGCGAGATCGTCTCCGGGCTGATCCAGAGCACCGCCGAGCACATCGACGAGGCCAAGGTGTTCGCCCGCGAGATGCACCGCCTCGACCACGAGCACATGCACGCCGTGCGCGCCGACCGCCGCCGTTACCACGTCCGCTTCCGCGGCCTTGTGGAGCAGGCCCAGAAGGACGGCGTGTTCGCGACGGAGGCGTCCGCCGACACGGTCACCATCGTCGCGCTGGGCATGGTCAACCAGCTACCGCACTGGTACCGCGCCGACGGCCCCAAGAGCGCCGAGGACCTGTCGGACGAGGTGACCGCCTTCCTGCTGTCCGCCCTGGACCCGCGCTGAGCGCGCCTCCTACGTGTTCCGTCGCGTCTGGAGATGCAGCACGGCGTCGCGAAGCTCGGCGAGCTCCCGCGCCCAGTCGTCCGGCGGCCCCGGCGGCACCAGCACGAACTTCGACAGCCCGGCCTCCATCAGCCGCTTGAGGTGCGTCTCCAGGTTCTCCAGGCTCGGGATGACCTCGTCCGGCGGGGCGGGGCCGAGCACCCGCCGCACCCGGGCGAACCGCCGCTCCGCCTCGGGCGTGAGCGGGCCGCGCCGGTACGAGACGACCGCGCCGAAGTGCTCTTCCTCGATCTCGCGTCCGGCCCCGGCCGCCGCCTCCTGGACCAGCCGCCGGCCGCGGTCGGCCTCGGCGGGGGTGGTCAGCGAGGCCAGCCAGCCGTCCGACAGCCGCCCGGTGCGGCGCAGCTCGGCGTCGGACGAGCCGCCCATCCACACGTCGAACCCGCGCTTGCCCGGCTTGGGACGCAGCCGCAGCCCGTCGTAGTGGTAGTACGTCCCGTGGTGGGTGACCTCGTCCTCCGCCCAGAGGCGCCGCAGCAGGGGAAGCGCCTCCTCGAACATGGCCGCGCGCTCCTCCCTGCGCACACCGAACGCCTGCTGCTCACCCGGGTCCCGGATGCCGAGGCCGAACGCGGGCAGCAGCCGCCCGCCGGACAGCAGGTCGAGGGTGGCCAGCTCCTTGGCGAGCAGCGCGGGCGGGCGGCCGGGCAGGGCCATGACGGCCGTGCCGAACTTGATCCGCCGGGTGAGCGCCGCCGCGTAGGTCAGCGTCACGACGGGATCCCCCATGGGCCCGGTGGCGCGTTCGGTCACCCACAGCGAGTCGAACTCTGCGCGCTCCAGCCCCCGCGCCAGCTCGGCGAGCCGCTCACCGTCGGGGGCGGTGCCGAGCGCCGGCGCCAGGCCGATTCTGACGATCACCTCACGACCGTACGGCGGGTCAGTCTCGTGAAGCAACCCTTCCGGTGCCCCGGCGTGCGAGCAGGGTCACGGCCAGGATGGCGGCGACGGTCAGCGCGGCGGCCATCGGCACGGCCGTGCCCGTCCCGGCTCGGCGGGCGCGGCCTCGGAGACGGCGCGGGGAACTGCCTGTGTCATCAGATCGTCGTGACGACCTGGTCGTACTCCAGGCGGGGGTTGCGGGGCGCGAACGCTCCGGGGGCGGGCCGGCCGATGTTCACCACGGCCATGGGGTGCCGGTTGGTGTCGGCGAGAAACTCCTTCTTCACACCCTCCGCGTCGAAGCCCGCCATCGGGCCGGCGGCCAGCCCGACGGCCCGGATGCCGACGATGAGGTAGCCGAGCTGGATGCTGGCGTTGAAGCGGGCGATGCCCTCCCGTCCCGGGAACGCGGCCAGCGAGTCACGCGCCCGCCGCCGGTGCGGGAACGTGACCGGCAGATGCTCGTGGAAGTCGCTGTCGGCGGCGGCGATGAGCGTGAGCGGCGCCTTGGCGGTCTTCTCCCGGTTGTTCTCGGACATCAGCGGCACCAGCCGCCGCCGGGCCTCCGGTGAACGCACCGCCACCAGCCGCAGCGGCTGGCTGTTCATCGCGGTGGGACCCCACTTGACCAGGTCGTGGATCGCCCGTAGCTGCTCGTCGGTCACCGGCTCATCGGTGAAGGCGTTGGCGGTGTGGGCCTCCCGGAACAGCAGATCCATGCCCGCGTCGTCCAGGACGCCCCCTGGAGGTGCCACCATCCCGCCCCCTTCTGTCACGCCTGAGAATCCATCCGGCTGCAACAGGATGACGATCCGTTATCTGCCGCGTCAGGCAGTGGGGTGCGTCACATCACCCTCAGCGAGGGAATACGCGCGCTCCCACGAATGCGTACCCAGATGGCCGTGGGGCGTCCCCGGCCTCCGAATCTGAGCGGTGGCCAGTGGCGGACCGGGAGCCACGGTCAGCGACTCGGCGTCGGCGGCCGTGCCGTGGCTTATCCCCGGGTCCGCAAAGCCGCGACGGACTCGACGAGGCCGGCGCGTTCCAGCGCGTCCAGCACATCCTCGATCGTCTCCGGTGGGTTGCTTCGTGAGTCGACGATCTGCTGGACGCACGCCCAGACGACCCGGTCGTCGAGGTCGATCTGGTCGAGTACGAAGTCGTCCGGGCTCCTGGCCTCCACGTTCCAAGCCGCGAGCAGGTCAGCCGGGAAGTCCTTGAGGTTCGAGGTGACGATCACTTGCGCTTGAGACTTGATGGCGGCGGCCAGGACGTGCCGGTCTTCCGGGTCGGGCAGTTTCAGCGTTTCGATGAGCGGCTCGTACCCTTCAACGAGAACGTCGGGGACCGCCTTGTTCATCAGGTTGCGGAGCCTGGTGAGCTTCTCCGTCGGGATGTCGGGACGGTTGGCGGCCAGATTTTCCTGCACCTCATCGAGAATGGCGTTTGTCCATTTGGCCTGGACCCGACCTGACTGGGCGATACGAATCAGCAGGTCGCGCTGCGTATTGCCGTAGAGGACGCAGGCGTCGTAGATCACTACGAACGTCATGGTCAGATGCCCAACTCCTGGCCGAGTTCGGCGAGCTCGTCGGCGGCGGCGCGGCTCTGCGCCTCGCTCTCCCGCCTGAAGGCCATGAGGTCGTCCCACCTGATGCGGCGGTGCCGCCCGACCAGCCTGTAGGGGATCTTTCCCGTCTCCAGCAACCCGATCAGGTATGGCCGCGAGACATTGAGCATGTTCGCCGCCTGCTGGGTCGTCAGTTCGGCGTGCGATGGCATCACCGACACCCCTCGCCCGGCGGCAGCCTGGGACAAGACGTAGGCGAGCAGGCTCACCGCTCGTCGAGGTAGGACAAGGGCCTCTTCCCCGCCGACTTCGGCCTGCACTCTGATGGCCTGCTCGTCAGGATGCCGCTGAAGATAAGCCTTGATCCTCTGGACGGCTCGAGCAGCCTGCTCCGCGTCGATCGCGCCCGGCTCTATGCGCCTGACCTGGACGTCTGTCATACGGCCCCCTACGGTTCACCTATTCGCAGTATGCGAAACAAACGCAGCAAACGCAAGGGGACGCCCGGGCGGCGACCGCCTGCTGGTCGCGGGCATGAGCGATGCGCCCGAGCCGCGCCTACCGCCGGGCGTTCTGGGCCAAGCGGCCCTAGAACGGCGGGAAGGTCGGGAGGGACGGGGGGTGGAAGCGGGTCGCGGCGGTGACGATGGCGCCCGTGAGCGTGGCGATGGTGAGGACCGACAGGCCCGCCAGCACCGCCCAGCGGCCTGCCTGGTAACCGGCGGGGACGCGGGTGGCGTCGCGCCCGCGCACCGGCCAGGGGGCGCGCAGCGGGGCCGTGCCCGGAAGGTCCTCGGAGGCCGGCTCGGCGTCGTCCTGGCGGGGCTCGGGGGGCAGGCCGGAGATCCAGATGAGCAGGTCGGCCACCGCGCACGGGCTGGTGGTCAGGCCCGAGGCGAAGTAGCGGACCTCTCCGGCGGTCTGGTCCAGGGCGCGGACGGCGTTGCCGAGGCCGGTGCCGTCGAGCCAGGCGCGCAGGTCGTTCTCGGACGGGTCGGGCGGCAGGTGGCCGATCTCGGTGCCGGTGAGCAGGTCGGTCTTGGTGACGACGACCGCGACGCGTTTCTGGTGACCCTTGTCCGGGCGGGAGCGCAGTTCGTTCAGGACGCGCTGCAGGGTGTCGGCGGGGTCCTCCTCGGAGGACGCGGCGGCCTCGTCCACCTCCACCCGTTCCTCCGTGGTGAGGGAGCGGCGCACCTGGGGGAGGGCGAACGGGTCGACCACGAACAGGAGCGCTTCGCCGTGGTCCAGGTAGCGGAGCGACTCGACTTCGGTCGCGCCGGTGTAGTGCTCCCCGGCCGGGTCGAAGAAGTAGAGGATGCGGCGGGCGCGGCCGGGCAGGTCCAGGTCGACCATGGTGGCCAAAGGCAACTCGGGTCCCGTCTTGGCGGGACGGCCGCCGTGCTGGAACTCCTGGATGAGCCTCGCGTACGCGTCGGCGTGTCGTTTCTCGACGAAGGTCAGGCGCCCGTCCAGGGACTGCGCACGCGCGTGCAGGGCGCGGATGCCGAGCACCATGAACGTGGTCTTGCCCGCGGCCGGTCCTCCGACGATCGGCAGTGGTTCTACGCGTACGCGGCCGATGCGCTCGGGCAGGCGGCCCTGGCAGCGGGGGCAGTACGCGGCAAGGCGGAAGCGACCGAGGAAGACTGTGGTGGGGAGCCGTGCGCCGCAGCGGCAGACGTGCCGGAAGGCGCCTGCGGGCCCGGGGGTGAGGCGCGGGTGGTGCGCCCCGCATCTCGGGCACTCGTAGACGGGAAGGGCGATCTTCTCGTAGCAGAAGGGGTGCGGGCAGGTTTGCAGGATGCGTCCGTACGCCATGAAGAGGCGCTCCACGGCGGCCAGGACGAGCACGCAGACCAGCCAGGCGGCGAGGCCGATCGCGGCGACCGCCCCGTACAGGACGGTGAGCGCCACCCCGATGACGGCGGCCGGGATCGCGGCGGCGGCGATGCCCGCACACAGGGCGGCCCAGAGGGGGAAGGTGAAGAACCCCCAGGGTCCGCCGAGAAGCGTCCGGGTGAGGGCGACGACGATGCCGGACGCGGCCGTCCAGACGCGGGGGACGACGGTACGGGTGATGGTCCACCAGTCACGCCAGACCTGCGAGATGAGGTAGTGGCGGTAGGAGATCTCGGGCTCGGCCACGGGGGAGGGTCCCTTGACCGTGGACGGCGCGAGCGTTCGGCACGCGTGCACGTAGTACAGGCCGAGGGCGGCGGCGCCCGCCACGACCAGCGTCGCGGGGAACAGGACGGGGAACACCACCGTGAATCCCAGCCACATGACGGCGACCCAGGCGGCGGCGAGGACGAGGACGACGATGGGGTGCATCGGTCACTCACCCCGCCCTCGCGCCTCGGCGATGAGATCCTTGAGCGCGGCGCGCAGCCTCGGGTCGCCTGAGAAGTGCGCGTCCAGCATGCGGGCCGAGAGCCAGCGCCCGGCGGCCGACCGCGCCCAGGTCTCCAGCGCCGGTTCGGAGGCGCCCAGCAGGCGCAGGCGCAGCACGACCTCGATGAGCTCGTTGCGTTGCGCCAGCTCGGCCGCGCGCACCGGGGACCGGCCGGAGCGGGCGCGTCCCGGAAGCCCGGCGGCCCACAGCGCGCCCAGCCGCGACCGCACCCCGGCCGGTACGGCCGCCAGCAGCGCCGCGCGGAAGGGCGGCTCGCGTGAGGCGGCGAGGCGGCGCGCGGCGGTGGACAGCACGTCCTCGACCAGTCCTTCGGCCGCGCCGGAGCCGGTGAGGGCGGCCAGCGCCTCGGCGGTGCGCTCCGGGCGTTGCGCCGTGACCGCGTCGGTGTAGGCGCCGACCGCCACGGCGGCCCGCGCGGACTCGCCTCCGGGGTCGGGACGCACGGTACGGACCCGCGCGACAAGCCGCTGCGTCTCGGGCGCGCAGAGCGCCGCGTGCCCTCCGGCGGCGATGCGTGCGAACGTGCGGGACGGCAGCCCGGCGAGGGCGGCTCCCGGCCCGAAGGCGCCGGGATGGGCGTCCATCAACGCCAGGCAGTCGGCCGCTGACGGCGGCTCCGTCCAGACCCGTGCCAGCGCGCGTGCCGACTCGTCGGTGGCCGGATCGGCGGGCCGCAGGGCAAGGAGGTCCGCGGTCACCGCGACCCTGCGTCCCGGATGGCGCGAGGCGACGGTCACCAGCACGGGCAGCGCCACGGACGGGACGGCCAAGAGAGGCCCGTGTTCCGCGTAGAGCGCGTCGCAGGCGGGACCGGTGAGGACGGCCCGCCGCACGCCCGGATCCGCCTCCGCGAGGCCCGACAGCACACCCTCCAGCAGCGGCCCGCGCGAGGCCCCGGAGACGCGGGCCAGAGCGGCGGGAAGGTCACCGGCCCCGCCTTCGCGGACGCATCGCGCGGCGGCGGCCCGGATCCCGGGAGGATCGGCTCCCGCTTCGGCGATCCGGGCGACCGCGGCCAGGTCCGGCGCCGACTCCAGCGCCGCCGCCAGGGACGTGCCGTCGCCCACCCTCGCGTGCACGGCCAGCGCGAGGTCGAGGCCCATCGGCGCGCCGCTCCCGGCCAGCTCCCGCCACACCCAGCCGGGGATCCGCTCGCCGTACCGCTCGACCAGCCGGACGACGGCGGCCTCCTCGGCGGCCGTCACCGTCCGGTCGCCCCGGCACAGCGACAGCAGCGTGGCCGCCTCCCCGGGCCCGCCCAGCTCGCCCAGTTCGGCGAGGGCGTCCAGGCCCGCGAAGTCGAACTCGCGCCAGCAGGCCGCGACCGTCCGGGCGTGGCGGCTCGGCGCGTGGCGGCTCGGCGCGTGCCCGCCGGAGCCGCCCTCGTCCAGGTGGAAGGCGTGCCCCGCCTGCCGCTGGGACGAGGCCCACACGTCCGGTGTCGTGCCGACCAGGCGCTGGGCGGCGGCGTCCGGGTCGGCGCTGTAGGTGACGAACGACATCCCCGCCGCCGCGGCGACCGGCAGCGAGTACGACACCACCGCGATCCAGCGGGCGATCGGCTCCACGTCGTCGGCGACCAGCACGACCCGGCCATGGCCGTCTTTCAGCACTTCGGTTACCGCGTCCATCAGCCCGGCGAGCAGCCCGTAAGGGTCCTTGCCCTGCCCCGCCAGCCATTCGGCGAGAAACTCGGGATCCGACTCCGCGCCGGGAGCGAACTCCTCCAGCAGGGGAAGCGCGGCGCCGTTCCCGTCCAGGGGGCCGTCGTTCCAGAGCGGGGCGTGCCACAGCTCGGCGGGACGCAGGCCCTCCAGTTCCTCCTCCTCCGCCACGACCGCGTGCGCGAAGAAGTTGCCGTACCGCCCCGAGTAGTCACGCCCCAGATAGCGGCAGCGCAGCAGCAACGGCCGTCCCGCGACCCGGTCGTACAGCAGGGCCACGGGGAAGCGGTCCAGCTCGTGCGCCTCGGGGGAGAGCGGCGCGCCGGGCGGGGGACGGTACGACAGGTACGGCGTCACCCCGGCACGCGCGCCCTCCGGCAGCCCGGGCGTCTCGGCGACGAACTGGAACCCCGCCCGGCCCGTGGGGCCCCTGCGCGTCGAGGTGTAGTGGAGCTGCCAGGCCACGCCGCCGCCCTCACCTTCCCTGGAGGGGAGACGCCGCTCCCTTGCCGCCGGTGCCTGTGCCGGGCCTGACCCCGTCGAGCATCCCGAACTTGTAGAGCAGCCAGAGCAGCGGGTCCTCGGCCCGGTACGGCCGCACGCCCCCGGCGCCCACGCGCCCGTCCTCCGGTACGCCGCCCAGCGCGGAGATGCCGAACAGGGCGTGGTCGGCGTACTGCTGGCCGAGGTAGATGTCGAGCTGCCCGGCCTGCCACTCGTGCAGTAGGGCTCGCACCTGCGCGTCCACGGCCTCCCTGTCGTCCAGGTCCAGGACGCCCGAGCCGTCCCGCGAGCGGTGCAGCGCCGACTGCCGCGTCAGCGCCGGGCGCAGCACGTCGATCTTGGTCAGCGCCACCGCGACCGGCACCGGCAGCGGGTCGCCGGGACGGGTGCCGTGCCGCTGCCGCAGCGCCTCGGTGACCCGCGCGAGGATGTTGATCGGCTCGCTGTCCGGATCGTCGGCCGGGGAGCCGGGCGTCACGGTGTCCGCCAGCGCGGACGCGGCGCCCGGCAGCTCCAGCGGGTCCACCAGGAAGATGATCGCGTCCGCCGCCTCCAGATAGCGCAGGTGCAGGTCGCGGACCTCGCGGCTGCGCAGGTCCTCGCCCGCGGTGTCGAACAGCACCAGCGCGAGCGAGTCGGTGCGGGCGCGCGTCCGCACCGGCAGCCCCCGGGAGCGGCGCGTGCGGGTGAGCAGGTAGACCAGCGGCTCGCGCGGGCCGGTCGCGGCGCTGGCGGTGGTGGGCAGCAGCCGCCGTTGCTCCAGCAGGGGACGGGCGAAGTCGCGCTTGTAACGCTCGATCGTCCGGTCGTCGCAGGCCACCAGCGAGGCGTCCAGCTCGGTGCCGACCCGGTTCATCAGCTCGTGCAGCAGTACGGCGATGTAGGTGCTCTTGCCCGCGTTCTTGGCGCCGACCAGCGCGACGATCCGGCCGGGGGAGTCCACGTACGCCGACGGCAGCGGGTTGTGGCATTCGGGGCAGACCCGGTTGCCCGTCACCTGCCCGCAGCCGGGACAGTCGGCCCTCCCCGGCGGGCGGGAGACGCGGGCCGTGCCCCGCCGTACGCGCGCCTCGAACACCGGCGGCAGCGACGCGCCCGCCGCCGACCCCAGGTACTCGGCGAGCTTGTGGTCGAGCTCCGGCTCGCACCCCGGACGGCGGCCCACGCGCCCACGGCAGCGGAACGGGATCCGCTGCGGCGCCACGACCGCGAAGCAGTACGGGCAGGTCAACCCATGCCGGGCGCGCACGCGAGGCAGCGGGACCCGTGACGTCAGCGACATCGCGACCACCCCTTCCCATGCCGCTCCGTCATGTCCCCGTCCGTCATCTCGCGACCCGCAAGCGGCGTACCGGCGGGTCGCGGAGCTCGATGACATCATCCTCGGCGAAGCACCGCAGCCAATAGCCCCCCGCGCCCCCGGCCTGTGACCTCGGCAGGGACACCGACAGCTCGCCCGGCACCGGCACCTGCTCCCAGTCGGCGATGGTCTCACCGTCGCCGGGCCTGTGCGGCATGATCCGCCCGTCCCGCCGTACCAGCGTCAGCCGCCGCACCCGTACCGGGCGCGCGCACGTCAGCCGGATGGTGAGGGCACGCCGCCACGGCGGGCCGGTGCGTTCCACGTCGTAGTGGACGAGGACCCGCGCGCCCACCTCGGCCGTCACCGCGCGGCCCCTGACCCGCGTCCCGCCGGCCGTTCCCGCCGACGCGACCGACAGCTCGACCGGCAGTTCCTCCGGCACGGGCACCCGGATCCCGCCCTGGGTGTCATAGGCGGCGCGGCTGACGACCTCCCGCTCCACCGTGCCCTCCTCATCGGGCCGCCCCGTCCCGATCCGGTACGTCAGCTCGACCTCGGCCACGTCCTGCGGCCAGTCGAACCCGAGGTGCACGTACGCGCCCCTCCGCTCGGCCACCAGCCGCCGTGGCGGCGGCAGATGCACGTGCCGGTGGTACGCGCCGATCGCGGCCAGGCCCTCCGCGACCGTCACCGCCAGCAGCCAGCCACCCGACCCCGGGCGTACGGACAGGCCGTCCTCCGTGGGCGTGCCGCCCAGACGCCGGCTCGCCGCGCGCACCTCCTCCAGCGGAACGACCGCGCTGCGCGGCCAGGGCGGCGACCGGTCCAGCATCACCAGCTCGGGCATGCCGTGCCGTGGACGCTCGAACCGCACCCGCAGCAGGCCGGGATCGGACGGGTCCGGCTCGGCGTCCAGCTCGTACACCGGGACGGGCGGAGCGCTCGGCCGCGCCGGCAACAACACCCCCGGTGTCGTCACCTCGCTGCCGTCGGCGTCCAGGTAGACCGCCGAGATCCGGTAGTGGTGCGTCGTGCCGTTGGGGACCTTCTCCTGGAAGCCCTCACGTGTGGCCGCGACCGGGCGCCCGTCCCGGACGACCTGGACCCGCACCGCCTCGGCGGGGCACCGCCACCGCCCCGTCACCTGGCCGTCCCCTGGGATCAGCTCGATCTCGCCCGGCTCCGGCCGTACCACGACCGGCCCCGCCACGGCCGGGGCCGCCGCGGCCTCGCCTCGGAAGGCCACCACCCCGTAGTACAGCGGGACGTTCACGGGCGGCCGGTCGTCCCGCCGCCCCGCCACGGCCTCGCCGTCGCCCGCGCCGCGCGGCGCCCGCTCGCGCCGCCGCACCACCTGGTAGCCCACCTCACCGGCCGTCGACGGGGACGGCTCCCACGTCAGCCGTACCGCCGAGCCGTCCGCCTCCGCGTGCACGGACGGCACCGGGCGCGGAGGCAGCCGCGACATGTGATCGCGCGCCCCTGGCAGGTCGCGGACCAGCTTGAGCGCGTCCGCCAGCAGCAGCCACGCCCTGTCCGGATCGGTCGCGGCCACGGCGTGCTCGCGCAGCCGCACCGCCGTGTCGACCCGGCGCCGCGCCTCCGCCGCCAGGATCTGCGTGTCGTCCGGCTCCTCGCCCGCCTGCGGGGACGGGACCTGCGCCGCCTCCGCCAGTTCCGCCGCCGCGTACACCTCGCCCGCGTCCAGCAGCGCGCGCAGGCGCCCCGCCAGGCCGCCGTCCGGGCCGGTCTCGCGCAGGACGGCGAACACCAGCCTCAGGCCGTCGTCGCGGTCGACGTCCAGGTCCTCCAGGGCGTGCCTCAGCAGCGCCCGTTCCGAGGCGCGCTGCCTGAGCCGCTCTCGCAGCCGCTCGACCAGGTCGTACCGCACCAGCTCGTTCAGGTCCGCGCCCGACCGCAGCGCCGCCAGGACGGTGTCCGCGTGCGTGGTGCTCGTGTCGCGGCTGCGCTTGGCCCACGCCGCCGCCGTCGCCTTCACCGCCGCCTCGTCCAGCCGCAGCGGCTCGCCGCCCGGCCCCGGCGCCGCGAAGCCGCGCACTACCCGCATCGGGCCGCGCAGCCGCCCCCCGAAGATGAAGTGCGCCAGATGGCGGCGGCCGAGCACGTCCAGCGACTCCCGCACCTTCCGGTACGCCGGGTACGGGGACGACGCCGGCAGCGGATCGGGCTCCCGCACGTCGATGCGGTCCGAGCGGGCCAGGTCCTCCAGCTCGGCCCGCGTCACCCCCGACGTGCGCGCGATGGCGTCCACCTCGCCCGGCGTGACCATCCGCAGCATGCCCGCCGCGTCCGCCAGCCGCGCCCGCGCCTGCGCCAGCCGCGCCCGGGTCCGCTCCTCACCGCCGCGCAGCCGCTCGTTCAGCGGCCCCAGGTCGCCCCGCTCCGCCGCCGCGAACAGCGGCGCCAGCTCCCGGTGCTCGGCCTCCAGCCGGTCGATCAGCTTGCGGTACTTGAGCTGGCCGCGCGCCCGCCGCCAGCACTGCCGCACCTCCTTCACCCGCGCGGCCACCGCCGCCGCGGTCAGCGGATCGGGCAGCGCGTACCGCACCCGCAGATCCTCCGGCGGCTGGTCCCCCGCCGCCCGCGCGGGCTCCAGCACCTCCGCCTGGTAGAGAGCGTCCAGGCCACGCGGGCCGCCCGCGTCCATCCGCTCGCGGCCCTTCACGCGGTCATCCATGGGGAGAGCGGATCAGGTGACCTGGACCCGGGAGAGGGCCTTGCGGGACTTCTCGACCTCCTCCTCCGACATCCCGCCCACGTCGACCTTCAGCTCCAGCCGCTCGCCGGTCTCCTTCTCCACGGCGGTCACGTTCAGCAGCCCCGAGGCGTCCAGCGCGAAGGTCACCTCGATCGGCCAGCCCGCCTTCTTGCCGGGCGGGACGCGGATCTCACCGGTGGCGATCTCGGTGTTGTCGATCAGCTCGATGGACTCCACGCTCCCGGCCTGCTCCATCACCCGGATGTCGGCCGAGGTCTGGTCGTCGTAAACGGTGAAGAAGTCCTCGGTGCGGGCGGCGGGCAGCTCGTCGTTGGCGTGCACCAGGTGCGCGACGTGCTCGGCGGCGGTCTCGCGGTCCACCACGACGATCCCGAAGGCGTGCGAGGCCACCGTCTTGATCTTACGGGCGGCGATCTGCTTCTGCTGCCGCTCCGACAGCCCCGCCTTGCCCGCCATCTGCTCGGCGCGGTCGGCGTCGCCCGCCGCCAGCAGCCGCCGGTAGGTCTCCTCGAACGCGTACAGCGCCGCGCCCTTGGCCACGGCGAGGTCGGGGTCCTGGAGCCGGGGGCGCAGCCCCAGCTCGGTCTCCAGCCGCGCCGCCACCACCGGCATCTTGGTGGACCCGCCGACCAGCACCAGGTCGTCGTAGTCGTGGACGCCCTTGTCGGCGGCCGTCGCCAGGGTGCGGCCGGTGATCTCGATGGTGCGGTCGAGCAGGTCCTTGGTCAGCTCCTCCAGCTTCTCCCTGGTCAGCTCGACCGCCGCGACCCGGCCGTCGTGCATCACCCGGACCGTGTGCGAGGTACGGGTGGTGAGGGCCTTCTTGGCGTCCTCGGCGTCCCGGCGGAGCTGCTGCTCGGTCTGCTTGTCGTCCAGCGGGTCGCTCACGTCCGGGTGCTCGGCGCGGAACCGCTCGGCCAGGTACAGCACGATCTGCGCGTCCCAGTCGGCCCCGCCCAGCTCGTGGTCGCCGTCGGTGCACACCACCTCGATGTGCCCGCCGCGCAGCGCGATCACGGTGGTGTCGAAGGTCCCGCCGCCCAGGTCGTACACCAGGATGGTGCGGTCGGTCTCGGGGTTGAGCACCCCGTAGGTGATGGCGGCGGCGATCGGCTCGGAGATGATGTCGATGACGTTCAGCCCGGCGATCCGCCCCGCCTTGCGGGTGGCGTCGCGCTCGGCGGCGCCGAAGTAGGCGGGCACCGTGATCACCACGTCGCGCGCCTCCTCGCCGTCGTTGGTGCGGGCGTCGGTCGCCAGCTTCAGCAGGATGAACGCCGACAGCTCCTCGGGCGTGTAGTCGAACCCGCCGATCGTGCGCTTGACGTCGCGGCCCATGTCCCGTTTGATCAGGCTCACCACCCGGTCGGGCGCCAGCACGGCGGTGTCCTTGGCGGTGGCGCCGACGACGACGTTGTCGGCGCTCTCGAAGTAGATCACCGACGGTGTGGTGTCGGTGCCCTCCAGGTTGCGCAGGACCGTGGGACGCCCGACCTCGTCGATCGAGGCGATGCAGGAGTAGGTGGTTCCCAGGTCGATCCCGTAGACGGCCATCAGAGTCGCGCGGCGCCCCGGCCCGCGGCCGGCGGTGCTCGCGCTCGCTCCCTTCCTGCTCTCGATGGGCGGCGGGGGGAGGGTGCCTCCCTCTCACCTGATCATGGCTCAGCGGGGGTGCCAGGCTTCACGGCCTGGGTCTCATCGTCTCGCCTCGGCCGTTCTCGCGCAGGCCACTTGACCCTCCCGACGGGACGGGATCGGCGATCGGAGGGTCGCCGGGGATCTGCCCGACGACCGTCTCGGCCTTGCGGACGACCCGGCCGTCGCGTTCGAAGCCGTCGCTGCGGACGGCCAGGACGGTACCGGCGGCGGCGGGATCGGTGACCGGCTCGGCGGCGACGGGCCGGTGCCGCGCCGCGTCGTGCGGCTCGCCGGGCTCCACGGTGAACCGCCGGACGCCGGTGCGCTCCAGGGCGTCGGCGACCTCGTCGGCCAGGGCCGCCAGCAGCGCGGCGGCGTGCGCGGGGTCGGGGGGTTCGGGGCGGTCCAGCAGCTCGGCCCAGCGGCGGGCCTCGCGCCTGACCAGGTCGTGCAGCCGGTAGAGGGAGGCGCGGACGGGTTCGAGCGCGGATTGCAGCTCGCCGCGGCGCAGCGCCTGGTTCTCCTCGTGCAGCCGGTCGATGACGCGCTCGCGGTGGGCGGCGCGCTCGTGCTCGCGGTCCAGCCGCCGGGTCAGCTCGGCCAGTGCCGCCATGATCTCGGCGGTGCCGGCGGGCGTGGGCTCCCCACCGGGAACGGGGGAGGGCGCGGGTTCGCCGCCCGAGGCGGGCTCCTCGCTCACTCGGCTTTCCGGGGCGCTCGACACGTGCAGTAACCCTAACGTCCCGCCCCCTGCCGGGATAGCCCGGAAACGCGCTTCGGGCGCCAGTCTTCGGTTTCTCTACGTTGACATGACGGGGTAACACGATGGAAACGCCGGTGTCGGAGCGTAAGGGACATCTGGTGCAAGAGTGCGGGAACCACCGGGAGGTGCGCAAATGTTGCTGCGGATTCGCGTCAGGTTGCCGGACCGCCCGGGGTCGCTGGGCAAGGTGGCGCGGATCCTGGGCGTGGCGGGCGCCAACGTGGCGCAGATGGCGGTGCTGGAACGCGACAACGGCCGGGCGCTGGACGACTTCACGGTCGCCTGGTCCGCCGGGGCGGGGATCGACCGGCTGCTGGAGGGCCTGGCGTCCGTCCCCGGCGTGGACATCGTGGGCATCTGGCCGACCGAGGAGCCGCAGGGCGCCTACCCGGATGCGGCGCTGATCGGGCAGCTCGCCGCCGACCCCGAGCGCGGCGCGGTGACGCTGACCGACGCGGTCCCGGCGCTGCTGAGCGCCGACTGGGCCGTCCTGGCCGAGCCAGCGCCCGATGGCGGGGGCAAGCCCGCGCTCGTCCATGTCAGCGTGGGCGGCCTGGGCGAGCTGGTCCTGCCCGCGCTGGAGCCGCTGCGCGCCCGCGCGTTCACCGCCGAGGACGGGACGCAGTACGCGCTGTGCCCGATCGAGGCGGCTCCCGGCTCCCGGCTGGTCCTGGTGGTCGCCCGCACCGGCGCACCGCCGTTCCACCGCACCGAGGTGCTGCGCCTCGCCGAGCTGGTCGGCGCGGCCGAGGCGGTTCTGGGAACCAGGCGAAGCAGTGGGGCAGACGGGGCGACTGAGGCATATCTGGTGCGAAACCTGTAACGAAAGGGAAACCGGCCGGACGCGGACAGCGTCTACGGTGATGGACATGGCCCTTGATGTGGCGGCGCGGTCGCATCGGGGGCCATTCCGCGTTTTATTCCAATTTTCTCGTTGATGTGGTCTTCCGGTTGATCGCCGCTTAGAGTCCGGATTCTGAACGCCCGCGGCATTCCAGGAGGTCCGCACATGGCCGAGCTGCTCCGACCGCATGCCGAGGCCCGTCCCGACGAACCCGCCATCACCGATGAGCGCGGCGCCACGTCCTGGCGCGAGCTGAACGCACGGACCGACCGGCTCGCCGGCGCGCTGCGCGGCCTGGGCCTGGTCACCGGCGACGCGATCGCGATCCACTCCGCCAACCGCCGCGAGCACTTCGAGCTGATGTGCGCCGCGGGCCATATCGGCCTGCGCTATGTGATGGTCAACTGGCACTGGACGGCCGACGAGCTGCGCTACGTCCTGCGGGACGGCGAGGTGAAGGCGCTGTTCTCCGAGGACGCCTTCGGCGGCGTCGCCGGGGAGGCGGCCAAGGGCGCGGACCTGCTGGCCAAGGTCGCGATCGGCGACGGCATCGACGGGTTCACGCCGTACGAGGAGTTCCTGGCGTCCGGCCCGGACGGCGAGCCGGACGACCAGACCATGGGCTTCCCGATGTTCTACACCTCGGGCACCACCGGGCGGCCCAAGGGCGTCAGCCGCAAGCAGCTCGCGCCCGGCATCCCCATCGAGACGGGCGCGCTGATCGGCGCGGTGTTCGCCGAGATCCTGCTGATCCCCGAGAACGGGCGGTCGCTGCTGGTCGGGCCGGTGTACCACTCGGCGCAGTGGCTGTGGTCGCTGGTGCTGCTGCTGATGGGCCGGCCGGTGGTGATGCGCCGCTCGTTCGACCCGGCCGAGACGCTGCGCCTGATCGACGAGCACCGGATCACTCACCTGCATCTGGTGCCCACCCAGTTCGTCCGCCTGCTGAGGCTGGACGAGGCCACCCGCGACGCGTTCGACGGCGGCAGCCTGGTGTGCGTGTGGCACGGCGCCGCACCCTGCTCCCCGGCGGTCAAGCGGCAGATGATCGATTGGCTCGGCCCGATCGTGCACGAGTACTACGGCTCCACCGAGGCGTCCATCAACAGCGTGATCACCGCGTCGGAGTGGCTGGAGCGGCCGGGCAGCGTGGGCCGCCCGCTGCCGCTGACCGAGCTGCACATCCTGAACGACGAGGGCAAGCCGGTCCCGGCGGGCGAGCGCGGGCAGATCTGGTTCCGCTACACCAGCGGCGACGACGTGGAGTACTGGGGCGACGAGGAGAAGACCCGCGCGGTGCACCGCCCCGGCGGCCTGTTCACCACCGGCGACATCGGCTACCTGGACGAGGAGGGCTATCTGTTCCTCGCCGACCGCGCCATCGACATGATCATCAGCGGCGGGGTGAACATCTACCCGGCGGAGATCGAGGGCGTGCTGATCACCCACCCGGCGGTCAGGGACGTGGCGGTGTTCGGCATCCCGGACGAGGAGTTCGGCGAGCAGGTCAAGGCCGCGGTGGAGCTGAACGAGGGCTACGAGCCGTCCGACGAGCTCACCGAGGAGCTGATCGCGCACACCCGGGCGTCCCTGGCCGGCTTCAAGGCGCCCCGCACGGTGGACTACGTGGACGCGATGCCGCGCACGCCCACCGGCAAGCTCTACAAGCGCCTCCTGCGCGACCCCTATTGGGAGGACCGCCACCAGAAGATTTAGCGTGTGCGCATGCTCTTGGAACGCGAGCGGGCAGCGCTGTGCGAGACCGGCCGGAAGATGGTGGCGTCCGGCCTGGTCATGGGGTCGAGTGGCAATGTCAGCGTGCGCGCCGGTGAACTGGTGGCGGTCTCGCCCGGCGGGATGATGCTGGACCGGATGGCCCCGGAGGACTGCCCCGTCCTGGACAAGCACGGGCGTGTGGTGGACGGCGCGCGTGCCCCCTCGTCCGAGACCCCGATGCACCTGGCGGTGTACGAGGTCAGCGACGCCACCGCCATCGTGCACACGCACTCGACCTACGGCGCGGTCGTCGCGACCACCATGACGGAGCTGCCGCCCGTTCACTACAACACCCTGGCGCTCGGCGGCGTGGTCAAGGTCGCCGCCTACGCCACGTACGGGACGCCCGAGCTCGCCGCCAACGTGCGTGCCGCGCTGCAAGGCGGCAAGTGGGGGGACATGTACGCCGCGCTGATGGCCAACCATGGCGGCGTGACGCTCGGCCACGACCTGGAGCACGCCTACGAGAACGCCCGCCTCCTGGAGTGGCTGTGCTCCGTCTACGTCCAGGCCCGCGCGATCGGCGAACCCCGCGTCCTGACCGAGGAGGAATTGCAGCGGGTCGTGGAGCGCGGCCTGACCCCGCCCGGCTATCGGGCCTAGGCTGATGCCGTGCCCCGGCTCGCACCCGACGACGCGCTGCGCCGGCTGATGACCGTCCCGGTCGTCCGGCTGGCGACGGCCGACGAGCGCGGCCGACCGCACCTGGTGACGATCACCTTCGCCGCGAGCAGGGGCACCGTCTACACCGCGATCGACCACAAGCCGAAGTCGACCCGCGACCTCAAGCGCCTGGCCAACATCCGCGCCAACCCGCGGGTGAGCCTGCTGGCCGACCACTACGAGGACGACTGGGACCGGCTGTGGTGGGTCCGCGTGGACGGCCATGCCCGCATCGTCGAGGACGAGCGCGACATGGCCAAGCCCATCGCCCTGCTGGCCGACCGCTACCGGCAGTACCGTGAGCGCCCGCCCGAGGGACCGGTCATCGCCATCCTCATCGACGATTGGACGGGCTGGACCGCCACCTAGTCCCAGGCGCTCCCGATCCTGGCGAGGACGTTCCCGTACTCGATCCGGCCCGCCCATTCCGCGGGCCAGGCGTCCATGCCCAGGTGCGCCCCGGCGAAGGCGCCCGCCAGGCAGGCGATCGAGTCGGAGTCGCCCGAGCTGGCCGCCCCGCGCCGTATCGCCGCGACGGGATCGTCCGGGAACAGCAGGAAGCACAGCAGCGCGGTGCCGAACGCCTCCTCCGCGACCCAGCCCGCGCCCGTGGCCTCGCACGGGTCGGCCGTTCTGTCGGGACGTGCCAGCGCGGCGTCCAGCCGGTCGAGGACGCCGAGGCATTCGTCCCAGCCACGGGCGATGAACTCCTCCGGGCTGGTGACCGCAGGCCGCTGCCACAGGTCGCCGAGCCAGCGGCCGTGATACGTGGTGCGCTGGGCGTTGGCGCGTTCGCGCAGGGCCGCGGGCAGGTCGGCGGGGGACATCCCCTCGCGCAGCCACCACACGGTGAACGCGGTCAGCTCGCTGGCCGCCAGCCCGGTCGGGTGCCCGTGGGTCATCGCGGCCTGAAGCTGCGCCGCCCCCGCGCGCTGCTCGTCGGTGAGGCCGGGTGCCAGGCCCACCGGTGTGACGCGCATGTTGGCGCCGCACCCCTTGGAGTCGCGCTGGGTGGCCTCAAGCCAGGACCGTCCGTTCTGGAGACCGCGGCAGGCCGTCAGGCAGGTGTTGCCGGGCGCCCGGTTGTTGTCGGGGCTGACCAGCCAGTCGATGAACCGCCGGCGCCACATCGGCGTGATCAGATCGGGGGTGAACGGCGGGTTCTCCAAGGCGTCCAGCAGAGCGAGCGCGACCGCGATCCCCATCTGCGTGTCGTCGGTGACCAGGGCCGGGTTCCCGGCGGGCTCGCGCGGGCCGTCCTCGCCGTACCGGCGCCGGATCTGCTTCATGGTCAGGAACTCGGTGGGGGCGCCCAGCGCGTCGCCGTACGCGAGGCCGAACATGCTGCCGCTTGCCGGGGATGTCCGCATTCGCGAAATCCTAGGCGGGGATCAGGGGGCGATGCCGACGAGGCGGGCCAGCCTTTCACGGTGCCGCGCGGGCGGGCCGAACAGCTCCTGGGACGCCTTGGCACGCTTGAAGTACAGGTGCGCGTCGTGCTCCCAGGTGAACCCGATCCCGCCGTGGAGCTGGATGGTCTCGGCCGCCACGTGGAAGTAGGCGTCCGAGCAGTACGCCTTGACCAGGGCCGCGGCGGCGGGCAGCTCGTCCGGCCGGTCGCCGGCCACCGCCGCCGCCTGCAATACCGCCGACCGCGCCGACTCCACCATCACGAACATGTCCGCGCACCGGTGCTTGAGCGCCTGGAAGCTGCCGATGGGACGCCCGAACTGGTGCCGCACCTTGAGGTAGTCGACGGTCATGTCCAGGGTCCGCTGCGCCCCGCCCAGTTGCTCGGCGGCCAGCGCGACCACCGCGAGGTCCACCGCCCTCTCCAGCACCGGACGCGCGTCCGGCTCGATGAGGCGGGCCCGTACGCCGGTGAGTTCGAGGCGGGCCAGCCGCCGGGTCTGGTCGAGGGTCGTGTAGGGGGTTCTGCTCAGGCCCTGGGCGTCCCCGTCCACGGCGAACAGGCCCAGTTCCCCCTCCGCCCACGCGGCGACCAGGACGAGCCCCGCGATGTGCCCGTCGAGCACGTAGGTCTTGGCCCCGTCCAGGAGCCAGCCATCGCCGTCGCGCCCGGCCTGCATCTCGATGGAGCCGAGGTCCCACGTGTCCCCGTCCATCCAGGCGAGCGTGGCCAGCGTGCTCCCGTCCGCGATGCCGGGCAGGAACTCGCGCCTGGCCTCCTCGTCCCGGCATCCCAGCAGCGCGCCCGCCGCCATGACCGCGCTGGAGAGGTAGGGCGCGCACACCAGGCTCCGCCCCATCTCCTCCATCACCACGGCCACCTCGCGCATGCCGAAGCCCGCGCCGCCGTACTCCTCGGGGATCGCGAGCCCTTGCAGGCCAAGCTGCCCGGCCATCTGCTCCCAGACCGCCGGGTCGTAGCCCTCGGCGGTCTCCATGAGGCGCCGCACCTCGGCCGGCGACGACTTGTCGGCGAAGAACCGCCGCAGGGCGGCCCGCAGTTCCTCCTGCTCCTCCGACATCACGAGGTCCATCCGGCGTCCCTTCGGTAACCAAGCAGATGCTTGTTAGATAATAGGGGACCGTCTCGTCCACCATGGGTTCGGAGTCGCTGAGCTCCTGGATGTCGTCGCGCTTCTCCTCACCGTCTCCGGACGATGCCCGTTATGGCGGGGATCATGGTCTTTGCGGGTACCGGGCCTGGGCAGGAGGCCAGTAGCCTCGCGCGGGTGAACTGGTTCCGGTGTGTACAGGAGCGCCCGCTGGCGCCGCTACGGCTGTTCTGCTTCCCGCACGCGGGCGGGTCCGCCGTCTTCTACCGGACGTGGGCGGACGCGCTCGGACCGGCCGTCGAGCTGCGGACCGTCCAGTATCCGGGGCGCGCCGACCGGATGGGCGATCCGTTCATCACCGACGCCGACGAGCTCGCCCGGCAGGTCGCCGCGGCGATGGAGCCGCTGCTGGACCGTCCCGCCGCGCTGTTCGGGCACAGCATGGGCGCCGTGCTGGCGTACGAGGTGGCGCGGCTGCTGGAGGAGCGCGGCACACCGCCCGTCCACCTGTTCGCGTCGGGCGCCAGGCCACCGCACGACCGCGAGGACGAGCGCATCGCCGAACGCGACGACGACGGGCTGGTCGAGAAGCTGGCCGAGCTGGGCGGGACCGACGTCGAGATCTTCCAGCACGAGGAGATGCGCGAGCTGGTCCTGCCGTACGTGCGCAACGACTTCGCGCTCATCGAAGGCTACCGGCACCGGCCCGAGCCGCGGCTGAGGACGCCGGTGACCGTCCTGCTCGGCGACTCCGACCCCCATGTCGACCGGGACGTGGCGGAGCGGTGGCGCGAGGTGACCGACGGCGAGCCGTTCCAGGTGCGCTCGTGGCCGGGCGATCACTTCTACCTCGTCCCGAGGAAATCCGAGGTGACCGCCGAGGTGCTGCGGATCCTGCGGGTGCCCGCCGGCCCCTGACCTCGCGCGCAAGGCCGGGACCGGCGGACGTCGCCGCGGGTCGGTACACCCCTCAGTACAACTCTCAGTACACGTCGACCCCGTAGGCGTCCAGGGCCTCGGTCACCGGCTGGAAGAAGGTGACCCCTCCGGACGAGCAGTTGCCGCTGCCGCCCGAGGTGAGCCCCAGCGCGGTCGATCCGGCGAACAGCGATCCGCCGCTGTCGCCCGGCTCGGCGCACACCGTGGTCTGGATCAGGCCGGAGACCCGCGGCTCGTTGGCACATCGGATGCGCGATTGGTCCTGACCTCCCCGGTCGGAATCCCTTACCGGAGGGAGCCATGTGGTCATCCGGCAGGATGGGGCCGTGAACGAGCGCGTCGGTCTGGGCACCATCGCCCGTGAATGGGGTCGCATCGGGTGCGTGGGTTTCGGCGGGCCGCCCGCCCACATCACGTTGCTGCGCCGGCTGTGCGTGCGCGACCGGGAATGGATGGACCCCGACGAGTTCGAGGACGGCATCGCCGCGACCAACCTGCTTCCCGGCCCCGCCTCCACCCAGTTGGCGATCCTGTGCGCGTGGCGGCTGCGCGGCCTGCCCGGGGCGGTGGTCGGCGGGACGTGCTTCATCGTCCCCGGGCTGGTGCTGATCCTGCTGCTCGCGGTCCTGTTCCTATCCGGCGAGGCGCCGTCCTGGATACGCGGCGCGGCGGCCGGCGCGGGCGCGGCCGTGGCGGCCGTCGCGGTGCGCGCCGCGCTCGACCTCGTCCCGTCCAGCCGGGAACGCGCGCAGGGCCGGGCACACCGCGCCCGCTGGTACGCCTACCTGCTGGCCGGGGGCGCCGCCACGGTGGCGATCGGCCCGTACCTGGTCCTCGTGCTGGTGGCGTGCGGCTTCGTGGAGATGGCGGTCCGCCGGGTCCCGCTCGCGCCGCGCCAGGCCACCCTGCCGTTCGGTCTGGGCGGCCTCGGCTTGGGCGGCCTCGGCCTGGGCGGTGGACTGGTCGCGCTCTCCTGGCTCGCGTTCAATGTAGGGGCGCTCTCGTACGGCGGCGGCTTCGTGATCATTCCGCTGATGCAGTCGGAGGCGACCGGCCAGGGCTGGATGACCATGGGCGAGTTCACCACCGCGGTGGCGCTGGGCCAGATCACCCCGGGCCCGGTCGTGCAGACCGTCGCGGTCGTCGGCTACGCCGCCGCCGGCCTCGGGGGCGCGCTGCTGGCGACGCTGATCGCGTTCGTCCCGTCCTTCGCGGTGGTGCTGGCCGCCGCGCCGCACTTCGGGCGGCTCCGCTCCAGCCGGGCCGTCCAGGGCTTCTTCGACGGTGCGGGCCCGGCGGTGATCGGCGCCATCGCGGGGTCGGCGATCCCCCTGGCGCGGGCGCTCGAGCATCCCTGGCAGTTCGCCGTGCTCGGGGCCGCGGCCCTGGCCCTGCTCGCCTTCCGCAGGGGCGTGGTCTCCACCCTGCTCGGAGCGGGGGCGCTGGGCGTCGTCGCCGCGCTGGCGGGTCTGACGGTTTGACCCGGCTCCCTGAGAGTTCCGCTCGACGAGGGCCGCGGAGCACACCGAGAATACTTTGGTGACCTTGCTCCTGAAACGCTCCGACCTCGAGAGCCTGCTGGATCCGGACGACTGCATGGACGCGCTGCGCCGCGGCTTCACCGCCGAACCCGCGGAGGTCACGGCGCGGCGGATGGTCACCAGGCTTCCCGGCACCGGCAGCGCCACGGCCCTGCTGCCCGGCCTGGTCGAGGGCGTCCCCGCGTACACCGTCAAGGTGAACGCCAAGTTCCCCGGCATGCGTCCCGCGCTGCGCGGCGTGGTGTGCCTGCACGACCTGGACGGCGGCGAGCTGCTGGCGGTCCTGGACTCGGCCACCGTCACCGCCTGGCGCACGGGCCTGGCCGCCGCGCTGGGCACGCACGCGCTGGCCCGCAGGGACGCGGAGGCGGTCACCGTGATCGGCGCGGGCGCGCAGTCGGAGCTGGTGCTGCGCGGGTTGTCGGTGCTGCGCGCCCCGCGCTCGCTGACCGTGACGGACCTGGACGCACGGCGCGCGGCGGACTTCGCGCGGCGGCACGGCGAGCGGCTCGGCGTGCCGTCCTCGGTGGCGCCCGATCCCCGCACCGCCGTCAAGGGCGCGGAGATCGTGGTGGTGGCGACCTGGTCGCGGCGGCCGTTGCTGGGCGCTGCCGACATCGCCCCCGGCACCCAGGTCACGTCGCTGGGCGCCGACGAGCACGGCAAGACCGAGCTGTCGGCCGACCTGCTGCGCGGCGCCCGCGTCGTCGTGGACGACATCCCGCTGGCGGTCGAGATGGGCGCGCTCGCGACCGCGGGGCTCGGCGTCGGCGACGCGTCCGGGACCCTGCGCGACCTGCTGCGCGGCGACGTCCCCGGCCGGGTGAAGGACAGCGAGATCACGGTGTACGCGCCGGTCGGCCTGCCCTGGCAGGACCTCGCGCTGTCCTGGACCGCGTACCGCGCCGCGCTGGAGGCGGGCGTCGGCGCCGAGTTCGACTTCCTCGGCTGAGCCCCGCTCGCCCGGCCGCGTCCGGGCCGCCGCGCGCCACCACCCCGCATTGAAACAGGTTCTAGTTGCGGTTACGCTGGCCGCCGGAGGTGGGCGGCCGTGATCATGGAGCGCTTTCGCGTGGACGGGCGGGTCGCGGTGGTGACCGGCGCGGGCCGCGGCATCGGCGCCGCGAGCGCCGTCGCGCTGGCGCAGGCCGGAGCCGACGTCGTCGTGTCCTCCCGTACCGAGGACCAGTTGCGCAAGGTCGCCGCCGACGTCGAGGCCGCCGGGCGGCGCGCGCTCGTCGTCCCGTCCGACCTGAGCGACCCCGCGGGCGCCGAGGCGCTCGCCGGCCGCGCCGTGGACGCCTTCGGCCGCCTCGACATCGTGGTGAACAACATGGGCGGCGCCCTGCCGCGCCCCTTCATGGACACCCGCCCCCGCCATCTTGAGAACGCGTTCCAGTTCAATGTGAGCACCGCGCACGCGCTGACCCGCGCCGCCGTACCGCACCTCCTGGAGCATGGCGGCGCGGTCGTCAACATCTCCTCGGTGATGGGACGGATCACCGGGCGCGGCTTTCTCGCCTACGGCACCGCCAAGGCCGCGCTCGCCCACTACACCCGCTTGGCCGCGCTCGACCTCGCCCCGAGGATCCGCGTCAACGCGATCGCCGTCGGCTCCGTCGCCACGTCGGCCCTGGACATCGTCCTGTCCGACGACGACCTGCGCGCCCGGATGGAGGCGAACACGCCGCTCGGCCGCATCGGCGACCCCGAGGACGTCGCCGCCGCCGTCCTCTACCTGTCCTCACCGGCCGCCGCGTTCGTCACCGGCGGCGTCCTCCAGGTCGACGGCGGCACCGAGACCCCCACCCTCGACCTCGGCCTGCCGGACCTGCGGCCTGACGGAGCGTGACGAGAGCATGAGCACCGGCCTGCGCCGGGGCGTGGGGTCGCCCCCACGAAGAGAAGGGAGACCCCCGTGACCTACCGCGTCGTCCAGTGGAGCACCGGCAATGTGGGCCGCAACGCGCTGATCGGCATCGACGCCCACCCCGACCTCGAACTCGCCGGAGTCTGGGTCTCCAACCCCGCCAAGGTCGGCCGGGACGCCGGCGACCTCGCGGGCCTGGGCCGTTCCCTCGGCGTGACGGCCACCGACGACGCCGACGCCCTTCTCGCTCTGCGTCCCGACTGCGTCGTCTACACGTCCATGGCCGACGTCCGCGTCATGGAGGCGGTCGACGACCTGTGCCGCATCCTGCGCACCGGCGCCAACGTCGTCTCCAGCAGCCCCGTCTTCCTCCAGTTCCCGGACGGCGTCGTCCCGCCGGAGATGTCGGGCCCGGTCCGCGAGGCCGCGGCCGAGGGCGGCGCCTCCCTCTTCGTCAACGGCATCGACCCCGGCTTCGCCAACGACGTCCTGCCGCTCGCCCTCACCGGCATCAGCGAGCGCATCGACGAGGTCCGCTGCCTGGAGATCCTGAACTACGCCACCTACGACCAGCGCACCGTTCTGTTCGACATCATGGGCTTCGGCCGTCCCATGGACGAGACGCCCCTGCTCCTGCAGCCCGGCGTGCTCACCATGGCGTGGGGCAGCGTCGTCCGCCAGCTCGCCGCCGCCCTGGACGTCGAGCTGGACGAGATCGGCGAATGGCACCAGCGCCACCCCGCGCCCGAGACCTTCCAGGTCACCTCCGGCACCATCGAGAAGGGCACCGCCGCCGCCCTTCACTTCGAGGTCCGCGGCCTGCGCGGCGGCAAGCCCGTCATCGTCCTCGAACACGTGACCCGCCTCCGGGACGACCTCGCCCCCGGCTGGCCCCAGCCCGCCGGCGTCGGCTGCTACCGCGTCGAGGTCCGCGGCGAGCCCGACTACATGATCGACCTGCAACTCCTGGGGTCGGACGGCGACCACAACACCGCCGGTCTCAAGGCCACCGCGATGCGCCTTGTCAACGCGATCCCCGCCGTCGTCCAAGCCCCGCCCGGCCTCCTCACGGCCATGGACCTGCCCCTCATCCCCGGCCGCGGCCTCCTGCGCTAGGTCCCTTCGGCGAGCAGGCCCTCGGTGTGGGCCTTGGCCGCCGCGGCGGTCCGGCTCGTCACGTTCAGCTTGGCGAGGATGTTGGAGACGTGGACGCTCGCCGTCTTGGGGGAGATGAACAGGGCGGCGGCGATCTCCCTGTTGTTGCGGCCCTCGGCCACGAGCCTCAGCACCTCCCGTTCCCGCGTGGTGAGACCCGCGCCGGCGGGAGCCTGGTCGCGCGACTCCAGCCGGGCCCGCGTCCCGAGGTCGGTCAGGGCCGAGACCAGCGGCGCCGCCCCCAGCGACGTCGCCTCCTCCAGGGCGGTGCGCCACTCCTTCCGCGCGGCCTCGCGATCACCCTGCTCCGCCAGGGCCTCGGCCAGCCGCCACCGGGACCGGGCCACCTCGTAGGTGAACCCGTAGGAGAACGCGTCGAGCGTCGCCCGCCACAGCGAGGGGTCGTTCTTGCCCAGCACCCGTGCGTGTTCGGCCTCGGCACGCGCGAGCCAGGCGTGTCCTTCGAGGCCCAGCCATGCCCGCGGCCGTCCGCCGACCATCGTGGAGGCGTCGGTGCGGGCCCGTTCCAGCAGCGGACCGGCGGCCCGGACGGCGGCCTCGGCGGTGGCGGTGTCGCCCGCGGCGCGGGCCTGGACGGCGCGGTCGGCATGGGCCCACAGCGCCGTGGCGATGATCCGGATGGCCTGGGTCCCGAAGGGCGGCAGCTCGTCCAGGACGGCGGTGGTGTGGCCGAGCGCGGTCCCGGTGTCGCCGTGCCAGAGGGCGTGTTCGGCGAGGAGCCCGCGGGCGATGTAGGCGACGAGGGAGTCCTCGTCCCAGACGGCTTCGAGCCAGCGCCGCCGTTCGGTGACGTCCTCGCCGCGGGCGACCTCGACGAACAGGGCGTACGCGGAGATCTGCGCCTCGGTGGGACGGACGACCTGCACCGGGAAGTCGGCAGACAGCCGGCCGGCCTTGTCCCAGTCGCCGAGGGTGTAGTGGATGAGGAACTCCAGGCAGCGCAGGGTGGCGCCGAACATGCTCCAGCCGAGGCCGTGGGCGAGGGTGAACCGGACGCTCTCGGCGGCGGAGGCGGCGGCGCCCTGGAGGTCGCCGTGGTCGAAGAGCACACGGGCGCGGTGGAAGGCGGCGCGCAGCCACGCCTGGTAGTCGCCCCCGCCGATGGCCAGGTCGGCGGCACGGGCGAACAGCGCGCCGACCTCGGGGTCGGCCTCGCGGGACTCGCGGTGGACGCCGAGCGTGACAAGCGCGCTGGCCTCGGGCTCGGTGGCGCCCGCGGCGCGGGCGATGGCGATGGCCTCCTCGGCGACGGCGGGCAGCGCGACGCCCTCGTCGTCCCCGACGGCCAAGAGGATGCGCGCGTACGTGGCCAGGGCGTACGCGCGCTCGTAGGTGGGCGGGTCGGCGGGGAGCATGTCGATGGCCTCCCTGCTGACCGCCTTGGCCTCGTCGAGATGGTCCAGGTCGCTCAGGTAATGGGCGAGGCCGCCGCGCAGCAGGGCGCCCAGGCGGGCGTCGGCGGGGTCGGCGGCCGCGAGGAGGCGGCGGAGGCGGGTCACGGCGCGGCGGGCGTCGCCGGAGCGGCCGGACGCGCGGACGGCGTCGAGCTGGAGCCGTAGCCGGGTGGTCCCGGCGGCCTTCTCGGGGTCGGGGACGGCGTCCCAGAGGGAGAGGGCGCGGTCGTAGTGCTCGTGGGCCTCGTCCGGGGCGCCCATCCGCTCGGCTTCGCGGCCCGCCTCGACGGACGCGGCGAACGCGGTGAGGTTGTCGTGGGCGGCGAAGGAGTGGTGGGCGAGCGCGGCGGCGGCCCTGGTGCGCCCAGCGGCGGCGGACAGCAGCGAGGCGTAGGTGGCGTGCAGCCGGGTCCGTTCGCCGGGGAGCAGGTCGGCGTAGACGGCCTCGCGGAGCAGCGCGTGCCTGAACCGGTAGCCCTCGGTGCCGTCGGGGACGAGCAGCCGGTGCGAGACGACCTCCCGGAGGGCCTCGTCGGCGGTGGCCTCGTCCAGCCCGGAGACCTGGCGGAGCAGCGCGTCGCGGACGCGGTCGCCGGCCACGGACGCGGCCCGCACGACGAGGGACGCCGGCTCGGAGAGCCGTTCGACGCGGGCGAGGAGCAGGTCGGCGAGCCCGGACGGCAGGTCCTCGCCCGAACGGGACGCGGTGTAGAGCTCGGCGGCGTAGAACGGGTTGCCCTCGGAGCGGCGGTGGACCCGCCCGATCTCCTCGGCGGTGGGCGGGACGTCGCGGGACGCGGCGGACAGCGCGGTGAGGAACTCGGCGGTCTCGCTCAGCCCGAACGGCGCGACCTCGATGGCGCGCACGTCGGGGAGCCGCAGCAGCTCGGCGATGACGGGCCGGAGGGGGTGCCGCCGGTGCAGGTCGTCGGAGCGGTAGGTGCCGATGAGGCAGACGCGCTCGCGCTGGAGGACCCTGCTGAGAAAGGTCAGCAGGTGGCGGGTGGAACGGTCGGCCCAGTGCAGGTCCTCCAGGACGAGGACGACGGGCTGGTCCCGTCCCAGCTCGCCGAGCAGCCCGAGCACCGCGCCGAAGAGCTGCTGCTGGACGAGTTCGCCTTTGAGGTCGCCACCGGCGCCGTCGCCGTCGGGGAGGAGGCGGCGCAGCACCGGCCGGCTCTCCAGGGCCGAGCGCAGTGCGGGGTCGCCCGAGGCGGACCCGGCCCACAGGGCGTCGGCCAGCGGCAGGTACGGCATGGACTCGCCGAGCTCGGCGCACTGCCCGATCAGGACGGCGCATCCCCGTTCGCGGGCGGTCCGGGTGAGCGCCCCCACCAGGTGGGACTTGCCGGCGCCCGCGTCGCCGCCGACCAGCACGACGGAGGCCGAACCGGCGGCCGCCCTGTCGAGCGCGCCGGTGAGCGCGCGGAGCTCGGACCGGCGGCCGATCAGCATTCCGGAACGCTCGCCATCCCCCACACCGCCGAGTATGGCACCCGGAATGGGCTGCGTCTGACGGCCGCGCATGCGCGGGCCGGCCCCCGGTCCCGTGCCGGGCGGAAACCGGGGGCCGGCCCTTTCCGTGACCTGGACGGGTCCGCCACGGCGTCACGACGGTCAGCGCGCGAGGGCGGCCTCCTGCGTCCCCTCGGGCGAGGCGGTCGTGCCGGGCACGGATGCCGCTTCCGGCACCGCCTCCGGCTCCGGCTCGGGCTCGGGGGGCAGGACCTTGGCGTACGCGCGAAGGGTTTCGGCGGCGATCCGTTCCCAGGCGTAGCGGGAGTGGGCGCGGTCGGCGGCGGCGATCGCGTACCCGTGCAGGGTGGTCTCCTCCGCGAGCAGCTTCCGGATCGTGCGGCCGATCACGACCGGGCGGTCGGCGGGCACGTGCAGCCCGGTGATCCCGTCCAGGACGCTCTCGACGTTCCCGCCGGTCCGGGACGCGACCACGGGGACGCCGCAGGCCATGGCCTCCAGCGGGACCATCGGGGAGGGCCGGTGCGGGGACAGGCACAGCGCGAGCTTGGCGGTGCGCAGCAGCCGCGGCAGCGACTTGCGCGGCATCCGGCCCAGGAAGATCACGCGGTCGGCGACGTGCAGTTCCTTGGCCAGCAGCCGCAGCCGGTGCACGGTGGCGTCGGCCTCCAGTTCCTCGCGGGGCGGGCCGCCGGCCACGGCCAGCTCGGCATGGGGCACGTGGGCGAGCGCGCGGATCGCGGTGGCCACCCCACCGTCCTCCAGGTCCTTGCTGACGGTGACGAGACGGTGCCGGTCGCCGCGCGGCATCGCCGGGCCGACCTGCGAGAACTGCTCGCCGTCCACGCCGTAGGGCACGACGGTGATCTTCCGGCGGGGCACGCCCATCCGGACCAGCGTCCCGACCTCGTCGTCGCAGGCGCTGATGACGGCGGCGGCCTCGTGTCCGATGGCCTTCTCCAGCCGGAGGCGGGCGGGGTGCGCGCGGCGGCCGGCGCGCTGCTCGGCGGCGCCGAGGCCGTGCGGGCTCTGCACGAACGGGATGTCCAGTTCCCGCGCGACCGCGCAGGCGGCGAGCCCGCCGATCCAGCCGTGGGCGTGCACGACGTCGGGGCGTCCGGCGCCCGACCAGCGTGCGCGCAGCCCTTCGGCGAAGTCGCGCACATGCCGCAGCAGCTCCGCCTCCGGCAGGGGACGGGCAGGGCCCGCGTCGAGCTGGTGCAGGACCGCGCCGGGCCCCAGCCGGCTGCGCCCGCGCGCCGCGTCGTCGTGGCGGCGCACGTACAGCGTGACCTGGTGGCCTTCGGCCTCGCCGGGCCTGGGCCCGGCGAGAGCCCTGGCGAGCTCTCGGGTGTGGATCGCCTGGACGTGCTCGCCCTCGACGTTGGAGGCGGATACCAGAGCGATGTGCAGGGAACGACGGGCCATACCAGAACCTCCGGGTTCAGCAAAGGAGAAACCTGGAGGTATCTGCGTCGTAGACACCTGCTCGATCTTTTGTGTTTCCGGCGGAGCGCCGCTGAAACACCCGTCTTCGGAAGTAGGCGCCCGACTGGGGGAAACCTGACCGCGCTCATACTTAGACTGACCCGCCATAAGCGGCGATGGAGGTGAGCTTGGAGGGGCGATATGTCCGCCGGGGTTGCGGTGAGGCGCCCGACCGGGTATCCGCCGCTGACCAGGCGGTCTGGTACGTCGCGTACGGGTCGAACCTCTGCGGTGAGCGATTCGCCTGCTACCTGTCCGGCGGCCGGCCGCGGGGCGGGCGGCGCGTCTACACCGGGTGCCGCGACACCAGTCCCGCCAGGGATGTGCGATCGGTCACTCTACCGGGCGGCATCTACTTCGCCCTGGAATCGCTGACGTGGGGCGGAGGCATGGCCTTCTACGATCCGGCCCTGCCGGGGCGCGCCGCCGCCCGCGCGTACCTGCTCAGCCGGGCGCAGTTCTGCGACGTGGTGTCCCAGGAGATGCGCAGGGAGGTGGGGGAGGACTTCGACCTGTCGCGGGTGCTGGCCACCGGACGCCAGGTGATCGGCCCCGGGCGGTACGAGACGCTGATCAAGGTGGGGGAGCATGACGGGCACCCGATGCTCACGTTCACCTCTCCGGACGGCTCGGACGGCGCCCGCCTGAACGCGCCCTCCGCCCCGTACCTGACCATGGTCGGCAACGGCCTGCGCGAGGCGCATGGCTGGACCGCGCGACGTGCCGCCGGGTACCTCAGCACCCGTCCCGGGGCCCGCGAGGCGTGGTCGGCGGCGCGGATCCAGGCTCTTTTGCGGGGACGAGCCACTGTCGCCGGGCCGGGCGGTTCCCCTAGATTCGGCTCATGAACGTGGGCGATGTGGTGGACGACTTCGAGCTGCCGGACGAGACGGGAACACCGCGCACGCTGAGCGGGCTGCTGGAGGACGGGCCGGTGGTCCTGTTCTTCTACCCGGCCGCGATGACCAAGGGCTGCACCGCCGAGGCGTGCCACTTCCGCGACCTGGCCGGTGAGCTGGCCGAGGTGGGCGCGCGGCCGGTCGGGATCAGCGGGGACGAGGTCGGCAAGCAGAAGGAGTTCGCCGACGCGCACCGGCTGGGCTTCCCCCTGCTGTCGGACCCGGAGGGGACGGTACGGGAGCGTTTCGGGGTGAAGCGGGGCGTGGCGCTGGTGCCGACCAAGCGGCAGACGTTCGTCATCGACACCGACCGGCGGGTGCTGGCCGTGGTGAAGAGCGAGATCCGCATGAACGTCCACGCGGACCGCGCGCTGGAGGCGCTGCGCGCCCGCGCGAGCGAGAAGGGCAGCGGGTAGGGCGGCGAGAAGGGCTAGGCGGGCGGCATCTCCGGCAGGATGATCGCCGAGGGGTGCCGGGGGTCGTGGAAGATCTCCTGGGCGGCGGGCAGCATCCGGGACGCGGTGCCGATCGGCTCGCCCGTCCCGGGGTTGCGGGCCACCCGCGGATAGGCGCCGCTGCACACCTGCACGCGGATGCGGTGCCCCGCCTTGAACCGGTGCCCGGCGGGCCACAGCTCCACCGCGACCTTCCGCACGCCGTCCCGGTCGGCCTCGGGCGTTCCCGGGACGAGGCGCCGCATGCCCTCGCACAGGTTGAGCGACTCGCCGTCCGGCGTCACGTCGCACAGGCGGACGACGAAGTCGGTGTGCTCACGGTCGGAGCGGATGAACAGCTCGGCGGCGACCGGCCCGATGATCTCCAGATCCTCGGTCAGCTCGTCGGAGGTGTAGGTCAGCACGTCGCGGCGCCGCTCCAGCCGCCGCTGGTCGGTCACCGGCTTGTTGTCGCCCATCAGCGTCGGCCCGCCGAGGAACGGCGTGGGGTGCTCCGGGTCGTACCGGTAGGTGTCGGGCTCGGACTCGGGTGCGCGGTCGTGGCCGAGCCCGCCGCCCGGCCGCAGGTGCCAGCGGCGCTCCCGCATGCCGGGCACCGGCCACTCGGGGAACTCCCGCCACTCGCCGCCCGCCGCGCCCGGCGCGCCCGTCACGTACAGCCGGACGGGCTGGTCGCGCAGGCCGCTGGGGTCGTCCAGAAGGTGGGCGCGGAACCAGGCCAGCGACTCGCCGATCGACCCGCGCATCATCCGCTGGTCCGCGTGCGTCCAGGGGCCGATGGTGAGGTAGGGCCTCCGCCCGGCGGCGCGCAGCGCCGCGTAGTCCTTGAGCTGCCAGGGCAGGAAGATGTCGTACCAGCCGCCGGTCATGTTCACCGGCGCGGTGACCTTCGACACCGTCGGGCTGAAGTCGCGCTTGTCCCAGAACGGGGTGTCGGGGCCGTTGACCAGCAGGTCCTGGAAGAACCTCTGCTGCTCGCCGGTCGCCAGCACGTCCAGCTCGGCCAGCGGGCGGCCGGACAGCGCGGCGCGGCGGGCGCGGCGCGGGGACATGATCCCGGTGGTCAGGCCCGACAGCGGGTGCTTCATGCGGGCGGTGAGGTCCACCCAGATCAGCGTGGACTCCAGCGCGAACGTGCCGCCCACGTTGATGGCGTCCCGGAACTGCGAGGCGGTGACCTGCATGGACAGCGCCCTCAGCTCGGGGCCCGCCTCGGCGGCCACCGCCCACTGCACGTAGCCCAGGTAGCTCGGGCCGTGCATCGCGAAGGTGCCGCCGAACCACGGCTGCTCCTTGAGCCAGGCGATGGTGGCCAGCCCGTCCTCGCGCTCGTCCAGGGCCTCGAAGACGCCGCCGGAGCCGAAGCCGCCGCGCACGCTCTGCACCACCGCCTGGAAGCCGTGCGAGGCGAAGGTCTGCCCGCACATCAGGCCGAACGGGCCGCGCCTTCCGTAGGGCGAGCGGACCAGCACGGTCGGCGGGCGGTCCACGTCCACGGGCGCGTAGCGGTCCGCCAGCAGCGTGACCCCGTCGGCGGCCGGGACCTTGAGGTCGCGCTCGACCGCCACGCGGTGGGGACCGTTGGGAAGTCCGAGCGCCGTGGTCCCCAGCCGGCGCAGGAGACTCAGACCCACCATTCGATCGATCGTAATCGGCGGAGCCGCGGGTCCGCGGACCGGCCCGCGAGGGACCGGTCACACTCGCGGCGCGGCCATGCCCGCGCTTCCGGGCGGTGACGTCCGGGCGATAGCGGCCCCCGCTCCGCGCTCGTTCACTACGATCGGGCGAGATCGGGATGAGATCAGCAGAGCTGACATAAGCCGCGCACTTCACATGCGCGTCATATCCGGGAAGTTCCGGAAGGAGAGATTCACGGATGCCTGAGTCGCTGGACTGGGGCCGGGTCCTCGTCGCCGCGATCGTGATCGTGGCGGCACTGGTGGTCGCGTTCGTCCTGCGCACGCTGGTCGGCCGGCTGCTCCGGCGCGCCGGTGACACCCGCGCCGCCTGGGACGACCTGGCCGCCCGGCTGGTCTACGACGTGGCGGTGCCGCTCGCGCTGGTCGGCGGCGTCTGGGTGGCCGCCAACATGCTGTCCCTCAAACCGCGGCCGCTGGAGATCACCGGGCGGGTGCTGACCGCGCTGACGGTCATCGTCATCTCCCTGGCCTGCGCCCGGCTGTTCGCGGGCATCGTCAGCCAGGTGGCCTCCGCCAGGCAGGGGATGGCGGCCAGCGTCACCATCTTCGCCAACATCACCCGGGTGGTGGTGCTGGGCATCGGCATCCTGATCATGCTGCAGAGCCTCGGCGTGGCGATCACGCCGCTGCTGGGCGCCCTGGGCGTCGGCGGCCTGGCGGTCGCGCTGGCCTTGCAGGACACCCTGGCCAACCTGTTCGCGGGCGTGCACGTGCTGGCGTCCAAGACCATCGAGCCCGGCGACTACATCAAGCTGAGCAGCGGCCAGGAGGGGTACGTCGTCGACATCAACTGGCGCAACACCTCGATCACGACCCTGTCCGGCAACGTCGAGGTGATCCCCAACCAGCGGTTCTCCGACACGATCCTGACCAACTACCACCGTCCCGCGCAGGACATGTCGCTGCTCATCCAGGGGCGCGTCTCCTACGACAGCGACCTGGAGCACGTGGAGAAGGTGCTGATCGAGACCGGCACCGAGATCATGAACGAGATCGAGGGGGCGGTGCCCGACGCCGAGACCCTGGTGCGCTTCCACACCTTCGCCGACTCGGGCATCGAGTTCACCGTGATCCTGCGGATCACCGAGTTCGGCGAGCAGTTCCGCATCAAGCACGAGTTCCTCAAGCGCCTGCACCGGCGCTTCCGGATGGAGAACATCGAGATCCCCTACCCCCACCTGCGGATGCTGCCGCCGTCGGCCCGCCACAACGGCCGCGCTGCCGACCTGACCAAGCTCGAAGGCTGACCCCGCGCCCTCAGGCGGACGGCGCGGCCTCCTCGAACCAGGACACGAACTCGGCGTGGCCGAGCATCCGGGCCGTCTCGTAGGGCGAGGGATGCCCGGACCTCGGGTCCGCCCCCGCGTCCAGCAGGGCCCGGACGACCTCGGGCTCGTTCGCGAAGACGGCGCTGGTGAGGGGGCACCGGCCGTCGTCGTTCTCGCGGCCGGGGTCGGCGCCGCGCGCCGCGAGCGCCCGTACGGTGCCGGCGTGCCCGTGGACGGCGGCCAGCATGAGCAGCGTGTCGCCCATCTCGTTGTCGAGGTTGACCGGGACGCCCGCGCCGACGTAGGTGACGAGCTGTTCGGTCCGCCCCCGCCTGGCCATCTCGAAGAGCGTGGCCGCGAACTGCTTGAGCTCCACGTCGGCGTCGCTGGTCAGCGGTGTCGCGTCGGCCCGAGGGAGGTCCGCCGAGGCCGCGTCGGCCAGCCGCCGCCCCAGTGTGTCGCCGCCGAAGCTCAGCCGCTTCTCCAGGGCGACCAGGGCGCCGTGGTCGGGCAGCGAGCTGAGCCGCACCACGTCCGCCAGGCTCTCCATGATCAGGATGCCGCGGCCGTGCTCGGGCTCGTGCCCGGAGACGGTCTCGGTGGCGGCGGCGCGGGTGACGGTGATCGTGGCCGGGTCGAATCCCTGCCCGTGGTCGATCACCTTGATCACGCAGCGCTCGTCCAGGATCAGCACGCGCACCGTGTAGGAGCCGGACGAGCCGGCGTGCTGGACCACGTTGCCGCACGCCTCGGTGAGCATCAGCCGGATGTCGCCGCGCGTGCGCTCCTCGACGCCGAGCACGTCCAGTGACGCGTCCAGGAGCCGGCGGATCGCCGGCACGCTGGCGGCGTCCCGCGGGAATCGAAGATCAAGACTGATCTCCACATCGTCTCCGTAGCGCGGCTTGTTCACTTATGTCGGTGTCTGCCCCTTGTATGGCGGTCAAATCGCCTCGCCGTGGTGAGATATGACCCCGCTATTGAGTTGTGTGCAACTAAGTTGTACGCTACTGGACGTCCGATGAGCGAGCCAGAAGGGCGGCAGACGATGTCGACGCATTACACGGCGGTCGCGACGGCCAACGGCAGGGACGGGCGGGCGGTCAGCTCCGACGGCCGGATCGACGTGAACCTGGCGGTGCCGCGCGAGATGGGCGGCACCGGCGAGGGCACCAACCCCGAGCAGTTGTTCGCCGCCGGCTACGCGGCCTGCTTCGCCAGCGCCCTGGGCGCCGTGGCGCGCAAGGGCAAGCACGACGTGAAGGACGTGTCGGTCACCGCCGAGGTGGGCATCGGCGGCGACCTGGAATCCGGCTTCGGCCTCAGCGTCGTGCTGCGCATCGAACTGCCCGACGCCCTGTCCGGCGACCTCGGCCGCGAACTGGTCGAGCAGGCCCACAAGGTGTGCCCGTACTCCAACGCCACCCGCGGCAACATCCCGGTCGAACTGGTCCTGGAGTAGCTGGGCGTGGGGGTCGCCCCCCACACTGGTCAGTCGACTTCGCGGCCGTCGATGAGGGCTTGGAGGCGGGTGCGGACGTCGTCGTCCGGCTCGCGGGTCAGAGCGGTGGCGACCGCCTGCCGGATCTCGGCGGGCCAGGCGTCGCGGCCCCATCCGTCCAGCGCGCGGATGGCCATGTTGCGGTTGCGGACGACCGGGCTCGCCAGCCCGGCCAGCACCAGCGGTACGCCGCGTCCCGGCCACCTGCCCAGCTCGGGCAGCAGGAAGTCGAGACAGGTGTGCGGTGCCCACGCGGTTCCGAGGCCCGTCTCGGTGCCCGGACCGGTGGCGATGTCGGCCAGCGGCAGCAGTTCGCAGGCCAGCGCGACCACCTCGTCGATCTCACCGGGACCGGCGTGCCGCGCGGCGTCGAACCAGGCATGGTTGTCGAGCGGGTCCACGGTGCGCAGCCGGTTCAGCAGCGCCGGAAGCGTGGGGACGCCGAGGATCTCGCACACCCGGTTCGCCCGGAAGAACGCGGCGCGGTCGGCCGAGGCGAGTTCCCGCCGGGCGAGGTCGGCCCACAGCGGGCGGTCCAGGATCTCGGCGCAGCGCGGGGTCAGGTGGGGCCATTCCGACTCCGCGTAGGCGCGCAGCTCGTGGACGGCCAGGAAATGGCGCAGCTCCCTTGCGCGCGTCGACATATGCCCGAGGAAAAGGGTGGTGGCGCGCTCGCCTTCGGCATAGGCGGGCAGTCCCTGCATCGGGCCGCCCTTGTCGGCGAGCGCGGTGAGGATGTCGCACGCGGCGTCCAGCAGCTCGTCGTCCGGGTCGGCGTCGGCGAGCGCGTCGGCGAGCCCGCCGGTCTCGGCGGCGATTCCGGCGAGATAGGCGTCCATCACCTCGTTGCGGAAGCCTTCGCGGAGAATCCAGTTCCGCAGCCGCGGGTCGGCGGTGTCGGCCAGCCTTTCCACGATGTGGACGCGGCCCCAGCCCCGCACGTTGCGGGCCAGCTCCCAGAGGTCGGCCTCGGCGCCGTCGCCCTCGCGGTTCTGCAGCGCGACCGCGGCGAACAGCGTGAACTCGTCGTGGCGTCCCAGCGTCATCAGCTCGTCGCGGTGGTGGCCCGCGTCGAACAGCCCGAGCAGGGCGATGCCGAGCTTCACCGGCTCGCGGTGCCGTCCCTCGGTCGCGAGTCTGTAAGCGATGTCGTAACAGTCCCTGGGGTCGATCCCGGACGAGCGCACCGCCGCGAGCAGGTCCTCGACCAGCGCGATGACCTGGACCTCGCGCGCCGTCTCGTACAGCGCGTCGAAGGGGCCGGAGTCCCTGCCGCCGTGGCGGGCGACGGCCTCGGTCAGGGCCGCGGTCAGGCGTTCCACCGTGCCGGGGTCGGCCTGGCCGCCCCAGTGGTGGGTGAGGACGCCATCCTGTGCGCCCGGAGCCCAGATGTTGTCGTCCGTCTCGTCCGGAAGCCGCTCGCCCCCGTCGGTGAGACCGGGTCCCTCGGTCGGTATGTGCGCCCGCACATGCTCGAAAAGAGAAGGGCCGAGGGAGGGGGCCGCGCGTCGGCGCCTGCGAATCATCCGGACACTTTAGAACGGGCAATTCTCGCGCCGCATTCTATTTTGGAACGGTTCCGGTCTCGTCCAGGGCGGTGTCCACGGAAACGCCGGCGTGCGCCGGGGCGCGGCCGCGGCTGTTGGAGAACGACAGCAGCGTGGCGATGAGCGAAGCGGCGAGAAGGAGCGTGAACGCCCGCTGGTAACCGTCCACCAGATCGCCGAGGGAGCCGCGCGACAGCCCGGCCACCGCGCCCTCGTACAGCAGGTGGCGCTCGGCGCGGGCGAGGGCGGACGTGGCCAGGGCGAGGCACAGCGCGGTGCTCAGCACGTTGCCCACGTTCTGGACGGTCATCCGCAGGCCGTTGACGACGCCGAGGCGTTCGGCCGGGACGCCCGCGAGGATCGCGGCGGTGTTGCCCGTGGTGAACAGGGCGCTGCCGGTCGAGACCAGCACCATGCACAGCGCGACCGTCCAGTACGGGGTGTCGCCGTCCAGCATCGGCAGCGTCAGCGCCAGCCCGGTGGAGGTGATCGCCGAGCCGGCGACGGCGAGGGTGCGGGCGCGGATCCGGCGGCCGAGGAAGCCTCCGGCGGGGGACGCCACCATGGACGCCAGCGGCCCCGGCAGCACCGCGAGCCCGGCCTGCGCCGGGGTCAGCCCGGCGATCGCCTGGAGGAACAGGGCGAGCAACAGGATGGTGCCGAACCGGGCGAGGGTGTTGAACAGCGCCGCGACCGTGCCCAGCGTGAACCCGCGGTCGCCGAACAGCGAGAGGTCCACCAGCGGGTACCGGAACCGCAGTTGCCGCAGGGCGAACACCGGCAGCACCAGCGCGCACACGACGGCGCCCGCGATGGTCACCGGGCCGCCCCAGCCCCGCGACCCGGCCTCCGATAACGCCACGACCAGCGCGCCCAGCCAGCCGATCAGCAGCACCGCGCCCGGCACGTCGATCGGCTCGCGTCGGCCGCGCGGCACCCGGGGGAGCGACAGCAGCCCCCAGGCCAGCGCCAGCACGCCGAGTGGGACGTTGAACCAGAACACCCACCGCCAGCCCGCGGCCTCGGCCAGGTACCCGCCGATGGACGGGCCCAGGAGCGGCGCCGCGCCCAGAACGCCCAGGTAGACCCCGAGGCCCTGGCTGAGCCGCACCGGCCCGAACGCCCACGCGATGATCGCCGTCCCGTTGGCCAGCAGCACCGCGCCGCCGACCCCTTGCAGCACCCGCATCGCGATCAGGACCTCGATGCCCGGTGCCAGGCCCGCGCCCAGGCTGGCCAGCGTGAACACGCCCATCCCCGCCAGGTAGGTGCCCCGCCGCCCGAACACGTCCGCGAGCCGCCCGAACACCATGAGCAGGCAGGTCTGCGTCAGCGCGAAGGCCAGCAGCACCCAGCTCGCCGCCGCCGCGCCCGCCTCGAACCGCCGGACGATCACGGGCAGCGCGATGTTCAGCGTGTTCATGTTGACGACCAGGACGGTGGTGCCCAGGCACACGGCCGACAGCACCCGCCATGGGTTGCGCACTGGTGAAGCGGTGGGGGCCGCGCTGCGGGCGCTGTGGGTGCCGCCGCCTCGCCTGGCCCCGCGCACCCGCCGTCCCTCCGTCCGGAGCATTACTCCCTGCCCGGATTCCTATCATGGGTGCCGGATCGGGACCGCGGAGGGGACGAAGGTCAGCCGGCGCCGGCCGCCGCGTTCTGCGCCCTGATGACCTTGCGGACGGCGGGGGCGGCGGGCCCGGACCGCGCGGTCAGCTCCTGGATGCGCCGCTTGTGGCGCCGCCGGTCCGAGCTGGGCAGCACGGTCTTCAGCTCGCCCGCCGCGGCCAGCGCGACCGCCGCCGCGTCGTAGCTGTTGACGTGCGCGACGGGAAGGCCGCGCAGCGCCGAGGACGCCCCGCCCCACAGCGTCTTGACCACCCGCGGGTCGCGCACGGTGATCCGCTCGGACGGGAACAGGCCGAGCACGCGGCGGTGCCGCACCTTGATGTACCCGGCCTCGGCCAGCTCGTCGCGGACGGTCCGCACCATGGCCTTGCTGTCCTTGCGCACCCAGTACTGCCAGGAGCGGGGACGGGACGCCGCGATCTGCGCGACCAGGCCGTAGGGGTCCTCGCCGGGGGTGTCGGGCCGGGGCCTGCGACGCTCCTCGGTGAGCCGCCCGTCCAGGAAGAGCTCGGTGAGGGCGGCGGCGCGCAGCACGTACCCGAGCCTGGAGCCGGACACCGCGAGCCGGTGCTTCTTCAGGTCATAGGCCAGCAGGTACATCCTGGCGGGCAGGGAGTCGGGTAGCTCGACCATGGCTCAATCCTCGCTCGTGGCGCGTCCCTCGGAGGGTGGTGTGTGGGGAACGTCTCCGTCGTCGTGCTCCGGGGCGTTCTTGGGCGGGCGGCCCGGGCGGCGCATCCGCCCGGCGGTCCGGGGCATCCGCCCCGCGTCCGCCAGCGCCTTCCGCAGCAGATACTCGATCTGGGCGTTGGTGCTGCGCAGCTCGTCCCCCGCCCACCGGGCCAGCGCGTCGTGGACGGCGGGGTCGAGCCGCAGCAGGATCTTCTTCCGCTCGGCGGCCACGGTTCACTGGTAGAGGGACCCGGTGTTGACCACCGGCTGGGCGTCCCGGTCGGCGCACAGGACCACCAGCAGATTGCTGACCATGGCCGCTTTGCGTTCCTCGTCGAGTTCGACCACGTTCTCCTCGTCCAGCCGTTCCAGGGCGAGCTGCACCATGCCGACGGCGCCCTCGACGATGCGCTGCCGGGCCGCCACCACCGCGCCGGCCTGCTGGCGGCGCAGCATCGCCTGCGCGATCTCCGGCGCGTACGCCAGCCTGGTGATCCGGGACTCGATGATCGTCACTCCGGCGGGGGCGACGCGCTGCGCCAGCTCCTGCGACAGCTTGCCGGTGATCTCGTCGGCATTGTCGCGCAGCGACAGCCGCTCGTGCGAGTCGTAGGGGAAGCTGCCGGCGATGTGCCGGACGGCCGCCTCGGTCTGGAACGCCACGAACTCCACGAAGTCGTCCACGGCGAACACCGCGCGCGCGGTGTCCTCGACCTGCCAGACCACCACGGCGGAGATCTCGATGGGGTTGCCGTCCAGGTCGTTGACCTTGGCCAGGCCCGTCTCGTGGTTGCGGATCCTGGTGGAGATCCGCTGCCGCTGGGTGATCGGGTTGACCCAGCGCAGCCCGTCGTTGCGCACGGTGCCGACGTAGCGGCCGAGCAGTTGGAGGACGCGGGACTCGTTGGGCGCGACCGCGGTGAGCCCGGCGGCGACCACCAGCCCGCCCAGGACCAGCAGGACTCCCAGGACGATCCCGGCCACGACGCCGGCGGTCTCCCCGGAGGCGGGGCCTAGGACGAGGGCCAGCACGCCGATCAGGATCAGCAGCAGGGCCAGGCCGAGCATGGGCCAGCCGTTGGCGTCCTTGGCCGGCCGCTCGGTGATCGCCGGATCGGGCATGTCGGGCACGTCGGCGGGGGCGGGGGGCTCGTTCATGGGGTCCTCCTTGGGCATGGCAGCAATCTAGCAAAGTGATATCACTTTTCCAAGACGGTGCCCGCCACGGTGCCCGCCTGGGTGCCCGCCTCCACCTCCTCGGCCTCGTCGCCGGTCTCGATCACCTTCGGGACGTCCCGCAGCGCGACCAGGGCGAACACGGCGACGGCCGCGGCGAGCCCGGCGCTGCACGCCAGCGCGGCGTGCATGCCGTGCATGAAGGCGTCCCGCGCCGCGTCGACCACCGGACCCGCCAGCCGCGCGGGCAGCAGGGCGGCGGCGCCGATCGCCCCGCTCAACGAGTCACCGGCGGCGTGCGCGGCGCCCGCGGGCAGGCCCTCGGGCAGGGCGATGGTGCCCCGGTAGACGGCGTTCAGGACGCTGCCCAGCACCGCCAGCCCCAGCGCGCCGCCCAGTTCGGTGCCGGTCTCGGAGGTCGCGGACGCCGCGCCCGACCGTTCCTTCGGCACGGTCGCCAGGACGGTGTCGCCGGTGACGGTCAGCGCCATCCCCATCCCCACGCCGGACATGAGGAAGAGCGGCACCAGCACGCCCCAATAGGGGGTGTCCTGCCCGATGACCACGCACAGCGCGTACGCGGTCGCGGCGATCACCAGCCCGGCCGCCACCACGCGCGCCCGCCCCAGCAGGCCGATCAGCGGCGGGGCCAGCGCCGCGCCGCCCGCCATCGCCCCCACCGCGCCGGGCAGGCCCGCGAGCCCGGACCGCAGCGGCGACCAGTCCAGCACCTGCTGGAAGTACAGGGAGAAGATCAGCGACTGGGCGACCAGCGCGAACATCGCGAACATGCCGGTGAGCACCGAGCCGGTGAACGCGATCCGCCGGAACAGCCCCAGGTCCAGCAGCGGCTCGTCCAGCCGGGACTGCCGCCACGCGAACGCGGCGAGCGCGACCAGCCCGCCCGCGGCCGGGGCGAGCACCCCGGTGCCGAGGTCGCCGCCCGCCGCCGCCTCCTTGACCGCGTACACCAGCCCGAGCGTCCCCGCGACCGACAGCGGCACGCTCACCAGGTCCAGCCTTCCGGGACGGCCGCGCCGGGACGACTCGGGCAGCACGAACGGCCCGGCCACCAGGACCGCCAGCATCACCGGCACGTTGATGAGGAACACCGAGCCCCACCAGAAGTGGTTCAGCAGGGCGCCGCCGGCGACCGGGCCGAGCCCGACGGCCAACCCGCCGATGCCCATGAACGCGCCGATCGCCATGGTGCGTTCCTTGGAGTCGGTGAAGGCCCGGCGGATCAGCGACAGTCCCGAGGGCATCAGCGTCGCACCCGCCACGCCCAGCAGGAACCGCGCCGCGATCAGGATCTCGGCGGTGCCCGCGTACGCGGTGAGGACGGAGGTCGCGCCGAACAGCGCGGTGCCGATCAGCAGCAGCCGCCGGTGCCCGATCCGGTCGCCGACGCCGCCCATCGTGATCAGCAGCCCGGCGAGCGCGAACCCGTAGGCGTCGGCGATCCAGAGGATCTGCCCGGCGGACGGGTTCAGGTCGGCCGTCAGATGCGGGATGGCCAGGTTCAGTGCGGTGAGGTCGACGTTCGGCACGAGCGCGAGCAGCGCGCAGATCACGAACGTGCCCCATTTGCGGGTGTTGCCGAGGGTACGAGAGGTCGTGTTCATGCCGTCAACGGTCGCGGGCGCCGCTCACCGTCCACGCACCGTCCGCTGACGGCCTCCCGCCACACGGTCAGCGGGGTCACACGGTCAGCGGGGTCACATGGTCAGCGCCTCCGCCAGGGCCCGGTCGGCGGGCAGGGCGGCGCCGCGGGCGCGCGCCGCCTCGTACGCCTCGTCCCCGATCCGGCGGCGCGCACCGGCCTCCACCCGCGCCAGGTCGCCGGGGAGGAGGTCGCCGCGCAGGGCGGTCGCCGACCCGATCAGGAACGCGGCCCGCTCGCCGTCGCCCTCCAGCAGCGCGACATCGGCGAGCGCCACCAGCGCTTCGGGCCGGTTGGTGAACACCGGGTGGTCCACCGTCATCTCCAGCGCCCGCCGCAGCCTGGAACGCGCCTCGTCCGCGTCCCCCCGTGCCAGGGCGACCCAGCCCAGCCCGACGTAGGCGCCCGCGCGGATGGCGGTGGCGATGAACCGTTCCGAGTAAGCGTCCAGCACCTGCTCATACCGCCGCCGGGCCTCCGGCATGTCGCCGCGCAGCCGGGCCACCTCCCCGAGACCGTGGAAGGCCGCGGCCACCTTGTCACCGGCCCCCGCGCGGCGCGCCAGCCCGGCGGCCCGGCCGAAGTCGGCGAACGCGGCGTCCAGCTCGCCGGCCTGGAGGTACACCCGGGCGCGGCGGTTCAGCAGATCGGAGTGCTCCTCCAGGGCACCGAGCTCGCCGACCAGCTCCAGCGCCTCGCCGAGCAGCGCCATGGCCCGCTCCCTGTCGCCGCGCCCGGCCGCGAGCTGCGCCAAGGGGTCCAGGGTGTTCGCCACGCCCCACCGGTCGCCGAGCGCCCGGAACCCCGCCAGCGCGCGCTCCGCCCAGCGTTCCGCCTCCGCCATGTCACCGCTGAACTGGGCCATGAACCCCTCGCTCATGTCGAGCAGCGCCCGCGACCAGGCGTCGCGCCCCACCTGCGCGTCGACCGCCTCCGCGACCGAGCGCTCGGGACCCGCCGTCAGCGCCCACAGCACGATCACCGCCGGGTACTCCAGTTGCCTGCGCATCGCCGCCATCTTCTCGGTGGCCAAGTCGAGCGCGGCCGACGCCTCAGGGCCCGTCGCCCCGGCCGACAGCGCGTTGGTGACACACAGGACGTACTCCTCGTCACAGCCCTCCGGCGGGTTCAGGCCGACCGCGTCCAGCAGCGCGATGGACAGCGGCCCCGCCTCGATCCGTCCCCGCAGCCACCAGTACCAGGCCAGCGCCGCGGCCAGCCGCAGGGCGGTCACCAGATCCCCGGACCTGATGCAGCGGCGCAGCGCGGTGTGCAGCTCGGCGTGCTCGCCGGTCAGCCGCGCCAGCCACTCCATCTGGCCCGGCCCGCGCAGGTGCGCGTCGGCACGGCGGGCCAGGTCCAGGTAGTACGCGGCGTGGGCGGCGGTGACCCGGTCGGCCTCCCCGGCCTCCCCCAGCCGTTCGGCGCAGAACGCGCGTACCGTGCTCAGCATCCGGTACCGGGTGCCGTCGGTCTGGAGCAGCGACTTCTCCACCAGCCCGGACAGCAGGTCGTCGGTGCCGCCGCCCGTCCCGCACACGTGCTCGGCCGCGTCCAGCGTCGCGCCGCCCGCGAACACCGAGAGGCGCCGCGCCAGCGTCCGCTCGTCCTCGCCGAGGAGGTCCCAGCTCCACTCGACCACCGCCCGCAGCGTCCGGTGCCTCCGCGGTGCCGAGCGGTCGCCGCGCGACAGGAGCCGGAACCGGTCGTCCAGGCGCCGCGCCACCTCCTCCACCGGCAGCGAGCGCAGCCGCGCCGCCGCCAGCTCGATCGCCAGCGGCAGCCCGTCAAGCGCCGAGCAGATCCGCGCGACCTCGCCCACGTTGCCGGGCGTGATCTCGAAGCCCGGCCGCACCGCCGCCGCCCGGTCCCTGAACAGCCGGATCGCGGCGTACCCCGCGGCCTCCACGGCGCCGGCGCCCTCCGGCGGCAGCTCCAGCGGCGGCACCGGCCGCAGCGCCTCCCCGGTGATCCCGAGCGCCTCCCGGCCGGTGGCCAGGACCCGCAACCCGGGCAGCGCCCCGAGGAGCCGGTGCGCCAGCCGCGCCGCCGCCTCCACCACGTGCTCGCAGTTGTCCAGCACCAGCAGCGTCCGCCGCCCGTCCAGCGCCATGATCAGCCGGTCCACCGGATCGGCCTGCGGCGCGCCGGGCGGCAGGGCGCTCTCCCTCAGCCCCAGCGCGCCCAGCACGGCCCGCGGCACCTCGGCGTCCTCGCCCACCTGCGACAGGTCCACGAAACACGCGTCGCCGTCCGCCCGTTCCGCGGCCTCCAGCGCCAGCCGCGTCTTGCCCGCACCGCCCGGCCCGAGCAGCGTGACCAGGCGTCCCTCGGCCAGCATCTTCCCGACCCCGGCCAGCTCCTCGTCCCGCCCGACGAAGCTGGTCAGCGGGACGGGCAGCCGCCTTCGCCCCGCCGCCCCGGCCTCACCGCGCAGGATCGCCAGATGGATCTCCGCCAGCTCGGGCGACGGGTCGGCCCCCAGCTCCTCGGCCAGCAGCCTGCGCCCCTCCTCGTACACCGCGAGCGCCTCGCCCTGCCGCCCGCTCGCGTACAGGGCCCGCATCAGCAGCCCCCGCGCCCGCTCCCTCAGCGGACGCGCCGCGACCAGCCCCCGCAACCCGTCGATCGCCTTGGCGTGATCGCCCGCGCCGATCTCCTCCTCGGCGCAGTCCTCGACGACCGAGTCCCTCAGCTCCTCCAGCCGCACCACCTGCGCCGCCGCGAACGGCGCCTGCACATCGGCCAGCGCGGGCCCGCGCCACAGCTCCAGCGCCTCCCGCCCCCGCCCCTCTTTGACGAGCCGCTCGAACCGGTGAACGTCCACGTCCTCACGCGCCACGTTCAGCCGGTAACCCGAGGGAAGCCCCTCCACCAGCGCCGCGTCCCCCAGCCCCCGCCGCAGCCTCGACACCTGCGACTGCAACGCGTTCGCGGCCCCGGCGGGTGGCTCCTCCCCGTACAGCCCATCGATCAGCCGTTCCGTACTGACGACCCTCCCGGCGTCCAGAAGCAGCATCGCCAGCAGCGCCCGCACCCGAGGCCCGCCCACCGACACGCCCCGCCCCCGACCCGCACCTCAAGCGGCCCCAGCACGCCGAACCACATACCCCCAATCCTCCCGCACCCCGCAAACCCCCACCCCATCCAGCCGGATGCATGACACCTGGACCCTTGACTCACAGGAAGGGCAGCACAAAGGGGCGCCATGGCGAGCCCACGGCCCCGTCACTCGCCCCGAACGCGGAAGCAGCCGACCTAACGCCCAATCCGGGAGACGTCGTTAGCCAACTGATTCATCTTCCGTTCGACGACTCACGCACCGAGGCGAGAAAGGCCCTCCACTCGGCCTGCGTGAACTCCAGGACGGGACCACGACCGTGCTGCTTGGTGTCGCGAACGCCGATCGTGCCATCGGCGGCGCGTCTCACCTCGATGCAGCCCCCGTTGGGGTCGCTGTGGCGTGATTTGCGCCAGCTCGTGTGGTGAACAGGCATGGTCCGATGCCTAATCGTAGTGGGTGTGGTTGCGGATGTAGCCAAGGAAGGCTTTCCATTCGGCCTGGGTGAATTCCAGGATGGGGCCATGGCCGTGTTGCTTGGTGTCGCGGACGCTGACTGTACCGTCGGCGGCGCGTCTCACCTCAAGGCATTCCCCGTTGGGGTCGCTGTGGCGTGATTTGCGCCAGCTCGTGTGGTGAACAGGCATGGTCCGATGCCTAATCGTAGTGGGTGTGGTTGCGGATGTAGCCAAGGAAGGCTTTCCATTCGGCCTGGGTGAA
>NZ_BSTM01000034.1:60263-74203 GCF_030269515.1 Actinomadura sp. NBRC 104412
GAATTCCAGGATGGGGCCATGGCCGTGTTGCTTGGTGTCGCGGACGCCGATCGTCTCGTCACTGGCCCGAGCGATCTCGACACAGTGGCCGTTCGGATCACTGCGTCGTGACTTCCGCCAGCCTGAGTAGTGCTTGGTCATGCTGATGATCCTTGCTTGGTCGGCCACGGCGGATGTAAGGACGCCTGGGTTTAAGGAACTTGAGTACCTCGGACGTCTTGCAAGAAGGACGCCCACTCGATACGCGTGAATTCCAAGATCGGGCCTTGCCCGTGCTGTTTGATGTCGCGGACCCGGATCGTCCTATCAGCGGCGTACCCAACTTCGACGCACGCGCCGTTGGGCTCGCTGTGGGCGTGACTTGCGCCAGCTCGTGTGGTGCATACGCATGGTGTAATGCCTAACCGTCGTGGGAGTGGTTGCGGACGTAGCCCAGGAAGGCTGCCCACTCGTCCCGAGTAAACCGCAAGATCGGCCCACAGCCGTGCTGCTTGGTGTCACGGACGCTGACTGTGCCGTCGGGAGCCTGCCCGGCCTCGATGCAGTCGCCGTGACGAGACTTGCGCCATTCTGTGTAGTGCGTGGGCGCCTAACCCTTTGATGAGAGGTTGCGGATGTAGTCGAGGAAGGCTGACCACTCGGCCCGAGTGAACTCCAAGATCGGGCCTTGCCTGTGCTGTTTGGTGTCGCGGACCCGGATCGTCCCGTCAGTGACGTACCCAACTTCGACGCACGCACCGTTGGGCTCGCTGTGGCGTGATTTACGCCAGGTCACATCGTGCTTCGTCATGATCCGATTCTGCCTGCTGCATGAGCTTGTCGGCTACCCCCTTGAGGTAGGTGAGGCTGTGCGCAGGGGGTAGTGCGGCCTTGCGAAGCCGATCGAACATGTCGACGTAGCGGCTTACCTCATCCGTCCCGCTGAGCACCAGATCGGTGGTGACGGTGTCGATAGCTGCTATGGGCGGATCAGCCGGGTCTGGGAACGTGAAGAGATAGAAGGATGATCTCGGCGGAAAGCCGCCGGGGATCATAGCGTCGTGAGGCAGGACGCGGATCTTGATTCGTTCCACCCTGGCGACCAGGGACATGATGTGGTGGAGTTGGCTGACCTTGACTGAGGCGGGGAGGGCGAGTCGATGGATGATGCACTCGTCCAAGACAGTCTCGTAGGAAGGGCCACCCTCTCGGAGCAGGCTTTCCTGACGCTCCCTACGGGCATCAGCCATCCGCTCGGGACGGTAGCTCAGCGGGCCTTGACACCGGTCGAGGTCGACCAGAGCTTGGATGAAGTCAGGGCTTTGTAGGACTGCGGGCATCGCTGTTTGGTCGTAGCTCCTGATCGTCTCGGCGCTGGATTCGAGGTCGGCGTAGATTTTCTGCCGATGGCCCATCGGGGTGCCATATCGATCCCACCAGCCCTTCGTTGAAGCGTCGCGCGCCAGGCGGACGAGCTTGTCATATCGGGTGCCCTCGACACCGAGGGCCTCAAGGATGGTCATTACCTCACCCACGTCGGGACGGATTTGGGCCGTCTCCAGGCGAGTGATCTTGGTTCGGGACTGGTAGACGAGCTTGGCCAGCTCATCCGTGGTGAGGCCACGGTTCTCACGGATCTTGCGGAGCTCGGCCGCGAGCCGGCGGCGGCGGACGTAGGGGCTCGGCATGACCGTTCTCCTCGCGTCTCGACGTGACTGTAACGGATCGATCACTCTGCGTGTCGATATCTAGGTTTGTGCTAGCAAACTCGAACTGGCAATCGATTGGCCGGATCGGGTCACGGTATCGACGCTCGTGCACGTCACGTCGCCGCTTGAGAAATCCGCACGTGCGGGATTCGCACATGCCGCGTTCGGATGTGCAAACGACGCACGACCCCGATCGCACGTGCGAAGCTCGGTTGTGCGCGGCATGAAAGTGCTAATTCCCTGGTCAGAACGGGCGGCGTGGCGATTCGTCGGGTTCGGATGGCCCGATGTTGTGACGATGTGACGGTGATGCAACGCGCTTGCGAGCGCTCCGCAAGGCGATCCAGACCCCGAGGTGTCCCGATGTCCCTGGCGCTCCTTCCCGCCGCCGAGCCCGCGGTGCCGCTGTACTGGCGGCGGACCTTTCCCGGCCGTACCGAGCAGGCCCGCGCGGCACGCGGCTTCGTCGGCTGCCTGCTGTCCGGCTGTCCCTACCTCGACGACGTCCAGCTCACGGCGGGCGAACTCGTCGGGAACGCTCTCCGGCACACCAGGTCCGGTCAGGAGGGCGGCGCGTTCACGGTCGAGGTCCTCCGCGGCTGCGGCGGCGTGGTGATCGCGGTCGGGGACCAGGGCGGTCCGACCGAGCCCGTCGTCCATGATGCGGATCGGCTCGCCGAGGGCGGGCGCGGCCTGCTCACCATCGCGTGCGTCGCCGAGAGCTGGGGCTGGCACGGTGACGAGCACGGCCGCAAGGTCACCGTCACCTTCGTAGGGGAGTGGACGGAGTGACCCCGGCCTTCGAGGATGTCCACACCCGCGTCGATCGGCAGGTTCAGGCGGCGATGATGGCCGCGATGCGCGCCGATCCACTGCTCCTTGGGCAATGCGCGGAGGCACTGGACGCCGACCCTCACAGCCGGGACCTCGCCCGGGAGGCGCGCGGACTGGTGCTGGCCTGCGGAGCGGCGCTGACCGCCGTGCTGGCGGTCCACCGCCCCGGCAAGGACGCCCGTGGCCACGGCGCGTGCCGCGCCTGCGGCACCCGGCATTGCCCAACGCTTCGCGGCATCTCCGACGCTCTCGCCGCATACGCGCTCCGCCCCGTGGCCACCGATCAGGCGGAGGCGTTGCGGCGCGCGGAGGCGGACTTCGGCCCGGCCACCACCGCGCTGCGGCTGCGCGACAACGGCCGGGCCGGCTCCGGATGGAACCGAAGATCGCGATCGATCGGCTCCTCTTCCTGATCGGCTATGCCATCGACCCCAAGGGCTGGCGGCAGGAGGAGGTGGACGCGGGAGAGCGCACCGAGTTGCTGCCCGCCCTCGCCTCCTCCCGCGCGGCCCAACGGAACCGAGGAAATGAGTGGTCGCCTGGCCGCGGGACAGCGCGTCCGACTGATCCAGGATGTCACTCCAGAGGGTCTGGAGTTGTTCGGTGACCCAGGCATACGTGCGCTGATAGAGAGGGATCACGAACTGCTTCTCGCCCTGGATCAGTTCTCGAAGCGTGGTCTCCCCTGCCTTCACGACATTCCTCGCCTTCGTGTGGGCCGCCGACTTCCTGGGTTGACTCACTCCGATGTTGACAGGGGTAAGGGGAGGAGATGCGGTGGTCGGGATGATCTGACCGATTGCGGCGATCTCTGCCGGCGGTGCCGCAAGTCGGCTCCTCCTGCGCCGGATGGGCGTATAGCGTGAAGCGCTTCGCGCAACCGCGCCATCGGAGGTTCCCATGTCGACCGAGATCGTGACCGCTTTCCTGTCGGCCCTCGAAGACCTGGACGTCGACCGCGCCCTCACCTACGCCGACCCGCAGATCGTGTACCAGAACGTCCCCCTGCCCCCGGCCCGCGGCATCAAGGCGTTCGAGCGGCAGATGAGGGCCATGGCCCGCTACGGCACCGGCTTCGAGGCCCGCGTCCACCGCATCGCCGAGAACGGCTCCACCGTCCTCACCGAACGCACCGACGCCCTGGCCATCAACTCCTGGCGCGCCGAGTTCTGGGTCTGCGGCACCTTCGAGGTCCACGACGGCAAGATCACCCTTTGGCGCGACTACTTCGACTGGACCACCGTCCTGGCCGCCAGCGCCAAGGGCCTCCTCAACGCCGCCCTGAACGCCCTCCAACCCACCCGGCCGACGCCGCCCTCCAACGCGAAACCCTGACCAGGGTCCTCCGTTCGCCACCGCTGGGCCGGCCCTCCCATGAGGCGGTAGGGCTCGCGGGGAACAAGGGCCGACCGGCGGGTGGTTCAACCGATCATGAACGCGTCCCCGTCTCGTGAGCCGGAAGGCCCGGTCGTCACCCGCGTCACCGGGCCGGATGACCTCGCGACCATCGTCGCCGCGATCGGCACCCTGACGGCCAGTGGGCCGCCGCTGCCCGACGACGCCGACGGCGCGCCCGCGCTCCCGCACACCGGCGGCGTGCCGGGCCAGTGGATGAACGCCACGGGCCGTACGGCGGTGGACGCAGGGGTGACGCTGTACGCGCACGGCGGCGGTTTCGAGCAGCACAACCCCGAGTTCGAACGCGTCATGGCGTACCTGTTCTCGAAGGCGACCGGCCGCCCGGTGTTCGCGGTGGACTACCGCCTCGCGCCCGCCCACCCCTTCCCGGCGGCGCACGACGACGTGCTCGCGGCGTATCGAAGCCTGCTCGACCAGGACGTCCCGGCGAGCCGCATCGTGCTGCTGGGCGAGTCCGCGGGCGGGACGCTGGTGCTGTCGGCCCTCCACACGATGCGCGCGGAGCGGATCCCCTTCCCGGCGGGCGTGGTGGCGGTCTCCGCCATCACCGACCTGACCCTGTCCGGACGGTCGATCGACGCCCCTGCGGCCGACGACATGCTGAACCGTCCCGTGCTGGAACGCATCGTGGCCCAGTACCTGAACGGCGCCGCCCCCGACCAGGCCCCCCAATCACCATTGCACGGCGACTTGTCGGGCCTTCCGCCATCGCTCATCGTGGTCGGCGCAGGAGAAGTCCTCTTGGACGACAACCGCGGCTACGCGGATGCGCTCGCGGCAGCGGGTACGCCCGTCTCGTTGGACATCTACGAGGGCATGCCGCATGCCTTCCACGTGTCGCTGCTGACCGAGCCTCACCCTGCGACAGCGACCACCTTCCTGGAGCGCCTCAGCGCCTGGACCGCATCCGTCTAGGCCGGGACGGGGGAGCACACCGTCCGGCGACGCGCAGACCCTCCTCGCGGACCGTTGATACGGTCAACAGGCTGGAGGGTCGTTGTTGAATGGTTTCAGAATGCTGCGGTAGCGTTGCGTTCACGGCCGGATCGGGAGTGGACGTGCAGCAGGACGCGACGGTGACCGCCGCAGACATCGCCCGGCTCGCCGGGGTGGGGCGGGCGGCGGTGAGCAACTGGCGCCGACGCCACGAGGACTTTCCCGAACCGGTGGGCGGCACCGCGACCAGTCCCTCGTTCTCCCTGCGGGAGGTACGCGCCTGGCTTCAGGCCCAGGGAAAGCTGAAGCGCGAGGCCGCGGGTGAGGAACTCTGGCAGGAACTGCGGAAGGCCGCCGACGGGACGCGGCTCTCCGATGTGATCCTGTTCGCTGGAACGTTCCTGCTCTTCCTGCACCGCGAGCCCCACACATGGCGCACGCTGTCCAAGCGCGACGATGAGGAGCTGGCGAGGGAACTGCCGGGTGTGCTCGAAGCCGACTGGTTCCCCGAGGGGCGGGTGGCGCTCGTCCGCGGGCTGGCGGACCTGGCGGACGCGCGGGGCGTGCCCGAGGCGTTCGAGTTTCTGCGGGAGCGCTATTTCGAACTGCACAAGCGCCGCGTGTACGGGACGCCCGAGCCGGTGGTCCGGCTGGTGTTCGACCTGGTGGGCCTGGACGGCGGCACCGTGTTCGATCCCGCGTGCGGGTCCGGCGGGTTCCTGCTGGGCGGGCTGGAGCGGGGCGCCGGCCGGGTCCTCGGGCAGGAGGCCGACGAGACCACGGCCGCGATCACCGCGATCCGCCTCGCGCTGCGCACGGGCGACGCCGACATCCGTCCGGGCGACTCGCTGCGCCGGGACGCCTTTCCCGACCTCCAGGCCGATGTGGTGGTCACCAGCCCGCCGTTCAACGACCGCAACTGGGGCTACGAGGAACTGACCGCCGACCCCCGCTGGGAGTACGGTCTGCCGCCGCGCATGGAATCCGAGCTGGCCTGGGTCCAGCACGCGCTGGCCCGTACCAGGCCGGGCGGCACGGTCGCGATGGTCATGCCCCCGGCGGCGGCGGGACGGCGGTCCGGTCGCAGGATCCGGGCGCAGCTACTGCGCAGCGGAGTGCTGCGCGCGGTCGTCGGGCTGCCGGTGGGGGCCGTCCCCAACATGGCGGTGCCGCTGTCGATCTGGATCATGCGGCGTCCCGCGCCCGGCGACCCACGCGCCGACCACGTCCTGATGGTGGCCGGTGACGGGGAGTTCCACGACCGGGCCGTGAAGGCGTGGCGGCGGTTCAGGGACGACCCGTCCGGCGGCTACGACGAGCCCGGCGTCGGACGCGCGGTACGGATCATCGACCTGCTGGATGAGGAGGTCGACCTGAACCCGGCCCGGTACGTCCAGCGGACGTCCGAGAAGGGGTTCGCCGCGTTCCGCACGGAACTCGCCGGCCTCCTGGACGAGCTGGGCCGCGTCCTCCCCGCCCTTGAGGAGCCTGACGGGACCGCGCTCTCGGTGAGTACGTTCGGTGAGCAGGCCAAGGCCGGGCTGCTGGCCATCCGCCAGACGCCCCTCAAGACCCCGTTCGAACCCGGCGACGTGCCCGTGCTGACCCTTCAGGACATCCTGGACGAGACCGCGCCTTCACAACGCACCGCCCTCCACGACGACCACGTGCTCCTCCAGACCGGCGACGTCGTCCTTCCCGCCACGACACGCGGCACCACGCCCCGCGTCGTCCAGGAGGCCGAACACGGAGCCGTGCTCGGCACCAACCTGTACCTCGTGCGGGCCGCGCCGGAGCATTTCGACCCGCGCTTCCTGGCGGGCTTCCTGCACATCGCGGCACGCGCGGCGGCGGCCCGGAGCACCAGCGTCTCCAACCGCGTCGACCTGCGCCGCGCCCCGCTGCCCCGGCTTTCGCTGGACGACCAACGCCGCTACGGCGAGGCGTTCACCCGGCTGGCAGCGTTCGAGAAACTCCTGACCACCATGAATGAGTCGGGCCGCCAGTTCCTCACGCTCGCCTTCGACGGCCTGTCCACCGGCGCCCTGCGTCCCTGACCGGCTCAGGCCGGGTGGATGCGGAGTGACCGGCGGCAGGCTGGGGCAGTGGTTCGGCGTGATCGTGCACCGTCAGGAGGTCGCCCCGGCGCGGCTGCTCTCACCGGGCGGCGCGTCGCGGGCTCGCAGCCAGGCGTCCAGGACGGCGCGGTCGGAGGCCGGAAGCCAGGTGCCCACCCCCGGCCCGGCCTCCGGACGCGGCAGCGCCTGGAGCAGCCGGACCAGCCGGGGATCGCGGTTGCCGCGCCGCCAGACGACCGACCACAGGTGCAGCGGCACCGGGTCGATCAGCGGGATCTGCCGCAGCCCCGGGTCGCGCGGCAGATCCATGCCGCGCTCGCCCAGCGCCACCGCATGGGTCTCCCGCCGCAACTGGGCCGTGCTGTCCCGGACGCCGATCGCGACCTCCCCGTACCGGACCGGGACGCGCAGCTCCTCGCTCAGCCGCACCAGGTAGTCGTGCCACTCGTGGGCGCCCCCGGGATGCGGCATGGCGATGCCCCATCGCCTGATCTCCGCGATGGGCAGCGTCTTCCGGTCGGCCAGGGCATGCCCGGTGAACGCGAACGCGTCCAACGGGACGAGGTGGACGGGCCGATAGGCCAGCTCGTCGGGCCAGCCGTCCGAAGACGGGCGCCGCTCGTCCCGTAGTGGCCCGAGCGCACTGGTGTGGACGCGGCCGAACGCGGCATCGAGCGCGCCGCTCCACACGGCGGGGAGGGCGTTGGCGAGCCCCTGCCGCATGCTGGGCTCCACGTGCAGCCCTGGGACGCGCTCGGCGGTCTCTCGCAGGATCCGCAGCGGCGTGAAGCGCTCAGCGAACACATCCACGCGCAGCGGCTCGGCCGGGCTCTCCCGCATGGCGGTGACGGCGAGGTCGTACGCGGCCAGGGCGTCCCGCGCCAGCGGCAGGAACCGGCGCCCCGCCGCGGTCAGCTCGACCCGGCGCGTCGTCCGCGTGAAAAGGGGTGTGACCAGGGCGTTCTCCAGTCGGCGTATCCGTTTGGACAGCGCCTGCTGGGTGAGCGACAGCCGTTCCGCCGCCCGTCCGAAATGCAGCTCCTCGGCCGCGGCGACGAAGGCGCGCATCCCCTGGAGATCGGGTTCCATGTCGTCAAGAGTGAGATTGACAACCCCTGGTTGTCAAAGAGGCCCGGCCGGTTGTTGGACGCTCCGCCGCGCCCGCCGGTTACCTGGCGCCATGACCGTCTACGACACTGACCATGCCGGCTTGACCATGCTGACCGCACCCGCGCTGCGTACCGCCGAAGCCCCCGCGCCGTCCCTGGCCGGAGACGATGTGTTCCAGCGGCTGCTGCACGCCCGCATCATCGTGCTGGGGCAGCAGGTGGACGACGACATCGCCAACCGGATCTGCGCCCAGATACTGCTGCTGTCAGCCGAGGACCGGCACCGCGACATCCACCTCTACATCAACTCGCCCGGCGGCTCGGTGACGGCCGGGCTGGCGATCTACGACGTGATGCAGTTCGTCCCGAACGACGTGGCCACGCTGTCGATGGGGTTCACCGCGTCCATGGGCCAGTTCCTGCTGTGCGCGGGCGCGCCCGGGAAGCGGTACGCGCTGCCGCACGCCAGCATCCTGATGCACCAGCCGTCCGGGGGCATCGCCGGGACGGCGTCCGACATCCGCATCCAGGCCGAGCAGATGCGCTACGTCAAGCGGCTCGTGCAGGAGCGCATCGCCTTCCACACCGGGCAGCCGGTGGAGCGGATCGAGGCCGACTCCGACCGCGACCACTACTACACCGCCGAGGAGGCCCGCGACTACGGCTTCGTCGACCACGTCGTCAGCTCGGCCGACGAGATCCTCGCCGGCTGACTTCCGGGAGCGGGCACGCACCAGACCGGTGCGTGCCCGACATTTTGGTAAATGCTTTGCCCGTGGCGCCCGGACGTTGGCACCCTTGCCGCAGGTTCCCCTGGGACGTTGTGGAAAGGGACGGGGATGTCGACGCTGCGAGTGACCGCCGAACGGCTCACGATCCATCCGCACGACAACGCGGACGCTCTCGAGCTCGCCCAGGTCGGGCTCTACCGCGCGGTCGTCGCCAAGGGGCAGTTCAGGACCGGTGACTGGGCGCTGTACATCCCGGAGGGCTCCGTCCTGCCCGACGACCTGATCGCCGAGCTCGGCCTGGTCGGCAAGCTGGCGGGCTCGGAGAAGAACCGCGTCAAGGCGGTGCGGCTGCGCGGCGAGCTGTCCCAGGGCATCGTGTGCCTGCCCAAGGCCGTCGACGGCATCGACCTGGCCGAGGCCAACGCCCAGGGACGGGACTTCGCGGCCGAGCTCGGCGTCACCAAGTGGGTGCCGCCCGTCCCGGTGCACATGGCCGGCGAGGTGGTGCCCGCACCCGACCTGCTCCCCTGGATCGAGATCGAGGACATCAAGCGCTACCCCGCCATGTTCGAGCCCGGCGAGCCGGTCGTCGCCACCGAGAAGATCCACGGCTCGGCCTGCCTGTTCTCCCTGATCGGGGACGAGACGTTCGTGTCGTCCAAGGGCTTCGGCGCCAAGCGGCTGGCACTGGCGCACGACCCGAAGAACCTGTACTGGCGCGCCGTCGAGTCCTACGGCGTGCCCGACGCCGCCCGCCGCGTCGCCGATCTCCTCGGCGCCGACCGCGTGGGCGTCTTCGGCGAGGTCTTCGGACGCGGCGTCCAGGACCTCGCGTACGGCGCCAACGCCACCGGCGACCGCGTCGGCTACGCGGTGTTCGACATCGCCGTGGCCGGCCCGGACGGCGCCGTCCGCTGGCTGAACCCGGACGAACTGGCCGACGTCCTGGCCAAGGTCGACCTGCCCGCCGTCCCTCGCCTGTACGAGGGCCCGTACACCGAGCGCATCCTGATCGAGCTGGCCAGCGGACGCGAAACGGTGTCGGGAACGTCCGCCCACCTGCGCGAGGGCCTGGTCGTCCGCCCGGCGAAGGAACGCTACAGCCCCATCACCGGCGGCCGGGCCATCGCCAAGTTCATCTCCCCCGCCTACCTGACCCGCAAGGGCGGCACCGAGTACGAATAGCCGCCCAGTCTCGCCGGCCCGGTCGGCCGAAATGGCCGAGCCGGAACCGCCCACCTTCAGTCTTGGCGGAACGGCCGGTCACGAGCACACTAGGCAGGCGAACGAGGCTTGTAGGACGCGGGGAGGGACAATGCGGCGGGGGCTCGTTCTGGCGGACCGCTACGAAATCGACCAGCCGATCGCGCGCGGGGGTATGGGAGAGGTGTGGCGTGCCTACGACAAGCTCCTCGACCGCAGGCTGGCGGTCAAGTTCATCTTCGTCTCCTTGGCCGATGTGAGCGACGAACTCAAGGACCGCTTCGAGCAGGAGGCCCGAAGTACCGCATGGCTCGACCATCCAGGCGTGCCGATAGTCCATGACCTCGGCGAGCACTACGACGAGAGGCGCGGACATTCCTTCTATCTCGTGATGCAGTACCTCGACGGAGTGACCCTCGACCACCTCATCGATGCCCATGGAACCCTTCCCGTTCCGTGGGTGGCTTTCATCGCCGCGCAAGTCTGCGCGGTCCTCTCCGTAGCCCACCAGCGTCCCTTGGTGCATCGCGACCTCAAGCCGAGCAACTTGATGCTGTGCAACGACGGCTCGGTCAAAATCCTCGATTTCGGAGTCGCCGTGGGCCTCGCCCCTGGCGACGTTCGCCGTACTTCAACGGGTGAGGGCGCTCCCTATACGCCGGGTTACGCCTCGCCCGAACAGATGTACGGGAACCCCTGCCCGCAGAGCGATCTTTACTCTCTGGGTTGCGTCCTCTACGAGCTCCTTACCGGACGGCAGGTCTTCCCGGCCGATACCCCGTACGAAGTGCTGCGGCGCCATGAGGACGATGTCCCGGAACCTCCCCGCCGGCTACGGCCCGACCTTCCCGTTGCGCTCGACGCCCTTGTCCTTCAGATGCTGGCCAAGCACCCTGCGGAGCGTCCCGCGAGCGCGCACGAGGTGTACGAGCGCGTCGTCGACTTCGTGACGGACCTGGAACCGCTGCCCGGAAGCGTCGACCTCGCCGCCCAGACCTCCCACCTCATGCGCCTGTACGCGAGCGTGCAGGCGCGCATTCGTCCGGCCCCGGCGTCCGCATCTGCTCCCTCGTCCGTGGAGCGGGCCTCGGAACCCGTGGAACTGCCTACGCGGGAGCTGGTCGCGAAGACCAGGGTGGAGGCCGCCGATCTGGCCGCCGAAGGCAGGTACACCCAGGCCGCCGAACTGCTCTCCGACATGGTCGAGCCCGCGAAGATCGCTCTGGGGGAGGACTGGGAGGTCCTGCACCTGCAACTCGATCTGGCCTCGATGCTCGACCAAGGGGGTGACCACCGCCGTGCGCTTCCCGCCTACAGGACCGCAGCGGTCGGTCTGGCCGAATGGTACGGGCCGGATGACGAAAAGGTCCTGCACTGCCGCGAACGAGAGGCGGTATGCGCATCCCAGCTAGGCGATACCGGCGAGGCTGTCCACCTGCTGGAAATGCTGCTGGCGGACATCTCCCGAATCGATCCCTATGACGACATGGCGCTGCGCGTCCGCGAACGCATCGGACGGCTTCATCTTTCCGCCGGCCACACTTCCCACGGACGCGAGGAGTTGTCGGACCTGCTCACCGACATCCGCGTCACCGTCGGCGACGATCACCCTCAGATACCGGTGCTCGAAGCGCTTCTGGCAGAGATTCCAGCCTAGGTCTCCTGTAGCGGAAGGAATTCGCTCGGCTCGTCCGCGTACGACACGTACAGATGGTCGCGTGCCCGGGTGCACGCCACGAACAGCAGGCAGCGTTCCTTCTGTACGTCCTGTGCGTGCGCCTTCGGATCTTCGTCCTCGGGGGTGATGGCCGATGGCGAGGGCAGCGTCCCGGCGTTCACGCCGATCACTGCGACGCACCGGAACTCCAGTCCCTTCATCTTGTGCATCGTGCCGACGCGGACGCCCTCGGACCTGCCGCCGACCTGGTAAGCCTTGATCCCGGCGTCCTTCAAGCGTGTGCTCGCCCTGGCCAGCTGATAACGGGCGCGTGCGGTGACCCCGATCGCGGTCGGCTCCACCCCCTCGTCAAGCCACTGCCGCACCTGCCGCACGAGCCCGTCGAGTTCGGCGTCCAGATCGTTGTACGCGGTGACGGTGGGCCGACGCCCATGGATCGGCGACCGGTACCCGTCGAGCGTGTCGGCGGAGTCGTCCAGACCCTGCGCGGGAGTGAGGCCCAGCAGCGGCACGGCCCAGCTGAGTATCTCCTGCGTGGTGCGATAGTTCAGCTTCAGTTTCGTGCTGCGCCCCCGCACGTTGATGCCGAGGCTCGCCAGCGACACATGGCTGTCGTAGATCCGCTGGTGCGGGTCGCCGACGATGAACAGGTCGTCGGGCCCGTCCGCGACCAGGCGCCGCAGCAGCCGCCAGTGCGTCGGATGCATGTCCTGCGCCTCGTCGATGATCACATGGTCGTACTCGGGCGCGTCCGTCAGATCGGCCGCCTCGTTCGCTAGCTGCGGGAACGCCGACTTGCCCGCCCTGGCCAGTTCCTCGACGACCACGGTGACCGCCTTCCACACCGCCGACCGCTGTGACCTGGACAGCGGGACGCCGCGCCCGGTGCGGGCGCATGCCAGGTACTCCTCCTCGCTCTTCAGGTCCTGGGCCAGGATGACGTGCTCCCATTCCCGGCGGAGGAAGGTCGGCGAATACGGCAGGCCGTCCGCCGCCTCCTCCCAGAGGGGGTCGACCACGTCCGTCCCGGCGATGCCCGGCCGGTGATGCCGCGCGACGATCCCGTACGAGACGCTGTCGATGTGCTTGACCTCGATCCGGCCGCGCACCGCCTCGTCCTCGATCAGCAGGCCCAGTTGCCGGTCCAGCGCCTCCGCCAGATTCTTGGTGAACGTGGTCAGCAGGATCCGCGCGTTCTCATCGGCCATCGCCAGATACCGCGCCCGGTGCAGCGCCGTCACGGTCTTCCCCGTTCCGGCCCCGCCGCTCACCTGCGCCGGCCCGCTGTAGGACTTTCTCAGAGCCACCTTCCGCTGAACGGGGTGAAGGAACACCCGCCAGGTGTCGAACGGGTGCGCGAGAATGTCCCGCAATTCCTCCGGTCCGCTGACGAACACGACCTCTTCCGGCGTTCGCTGCATCGCCGTCACCAGGTCGGTGGTGTCGACGGTCCGGGGAGGCTGCTCGGTGGTCATGCACTGCGCGACCTCCCCCCACGCCTGCTGCACCGTCATCCCCTGCGCCAGTGCCAGCAACGCGATGTACTGCGGCTCCGGCAACAGCTTTTCCAGAGCCTGAAGATGCGCGTCCTGTGTGATCAGCCGGACGAGAGGCACCAGATCCGCATCGATGCCCAGCCTGAGGAGGTCCTTGTCGAAGACATGCTCGAACAGCCGGTACTCGCTGTGCTCGGCCACCTTCTCCAGCGCGGGCGACAGGCGGTCCAGCGCCTCCTGATCCCTGACCTCCAGAACACCGATCACCTGGTTGACGGTGAACTTCTTGCTCTTGGCGTACGCGATCGCCTTGTCGTGTTCCCGCACCGAGAGCAGGCAGTAAACGTCTCCCTCTTCCGGTGCCAGCACGACGCCGCGCCAGCTCTGATCGATCCGTATCGTCCGGATCCGGTCGTCCTTGGCCCCGTTGATCTTCTCCAGATGCAGCCCGGCGTGCGTGTGCTCGGCGAACTTCGCGACCGCCGCTTCGACGCTCCGCCGCAACCGTGGTTCCAGCCTGGCGTACTCCGGCATGAACGACCGAGCCAACGCCAACCGAGCCACTCCTCACGCCCCTTTCCGCCCACCCTGACAGGGAGTGAACACATCCTAGAAGCCGGAAACCAGAACACATGTCACATTGAGGTGATCTCAGAGATTTCGAACCGGACAACGAGGCTTTCTGTGGCCTGAAGGATGCGGTCCGGGGAGACACGCGGGCAGATCGCCGGGCGGTGAAACGGGACGTGGAGCCCCGGTAGAACAACG